>NZ_CAKASN010000002.1:0-620131 GCF_916858875.1 Staphylococcus sp. Marseille-Q1834
TTATAACTTCGCGACTATTTGCCTCAACAACAAAAAAAGAGATTAAACAACCTAAGGTTGCTTAATCTCAATATTAGGACTCATCAGTCCGATTTGACGTAGAGCCATTATTTAGTACTACAACTTACTTTAGAAAAAAATAAATTTTATTTCATTTAATTAAATTAATGTTTAATGTTTGATAGTAGTTTTAAAGGGATATTACATTTTATAACCAAATTTAAACGCTTTCAAAAAAGAGTAATTAATTGAATATAAAAGATAAAAGGAGTGGCATTATGGGTAAAGTATTATTAACAGGGGCTTCGGGTTATATCGGGGGTCACTTAAAAGAATTATTAAAAGAAGATCATGAAATAATAGCAATTTCGCGTCATGCTGATAATAAAGAAGATGAAAAGAATATTACTTGGAAATCAGCAGATTTATTCGATTTAGATGAAATTACAGAAGTGATGGAAGGCATCGATACAGCAGTATACCTAGTACATTCTATGATGCCAAGTGCCAAATTAACACAAGCCAATTTCGAAGATATGGACGCATTGCTTGCAGATAACTTTGCACGTGCTGCTAAAGCACAGGGTGTAAAACATATTGTTTTCATGAGCGGTATCATTCCTGATGAAAATAATCTATCACCTCATTTACGTAGCCGCTTAGAATGTGAAAAAATTCTTAGTTCATATGGTATTCCAGTAAGTACATTACGTGCAGGTTTAATTATTGGTGCCAAAGGTAGTTCATATCCTATTTTAAAAAGATTAGTAGATCGTTTACCAGCAATGATTCTTCCTAACTGGGCCTACCATATGATTGCCCCAGTAGCTATCGAAGATGTCATTGAAAAATTAGCAGCGTTAGTAGACCGTTCACCAGATGAAAATGAAGCATTTGATATAACTGGTCCAGAAGTGATGAACTATAAAGAATTAATTAAGCGTACAGCTAACGTATTAGATAAACCTTTGCCTATATTAGATTTACCTATCATTCCTATTTGGGCAAGTCGTTATTGGGTACAGTTAATATCACAAGTACCAAAAGAAATGGTATATCCTTTAATGAATAGTTTAGTGCACGATATGATTCCACAACCTCATCGTGTGCATCCTGAACTTTCAATTGGAAAGATTGATTACGAAGATAGTGTGAAAAAAGCTTTAAGAGAAGAAGAAAAGCAAGGACAAGTGAAAAAAAGTAAGCAATCTAAATCTAACAATTCAAACAATAAAGATAAAAAAGAAGATATCAAAGATGTTCGCGCAATTACACGATTTAAAATACCTGAAAGTTATTCAATGCGTGATGTAGCTCAAGAATACGCAAAATTTATTAATGACATTACATTGCACTTAGTTAACGGTAATATTAATGAATATGAATTCAATATTCGTTTACCGCTAATTAATAAATTCATTTTGAAAATGGAAAGAGATGAACACGATTCTACAAATGAAATGATTGTTTATAGAATCGTAGGTGGCGATCTTGCCTTAGCTCGAGATGGTGGAAATGCTAGATTTGAATTTAGACGTATTTTAGATACTAATGAAGGTTTAATTGCTCTTCAAGAATATGAACCAACGTTACCATGGGCGATTTACAAATTCACACAAGCGAATGCTCATAAAGCTGTAATGGATGTTTTCATGAAACATATGAATCATTTAGCTGAAGAAGAGGAAGAAAAACAACAGTCGTCTCAATCAGAAAAATTTGTAAGCAATTTAGTCATGACGACAGGCGCTATTGTGGGTGCATTTGTAGGTGCTAAAATTTATAATAGCTTTAGAAAATAATATAAGTATCACTGATAGGTCAATTCACTGATTAAATTGATTCAGTGAATTGGCCTTTTTGTATAAAATTTGAAAATAATAAACTAATAAATTGCAAACTACATATATAATTGGTAAAATAGTTGATATTTTGTAGTAAATCTAAACGAATAATCTCATGTAAGTGATTATGAAGTACGTAAGTAGAAGATGATTTCATAGAATACTTTGGTTTAGAACAAATAGCTTCCTTAGACAATTTCTCTCTTTTATTAGCTTCTGCCCAATGCTACCATTATGCAATTCACTCATAATTATCTATTTTAAAATATGACGAGAATAATTCTACTTATTGTTAAATACTAATCAATATTTAATATCCTCAAATTACTTATTTGAAGATGAAAGAGCCCAATAAATTCTTATTCTAATTTAATTTTATAGAAGTAGCGTGATAGAATGAAAAAATTTTTATTAATAATTGTAGTTGGAAGTGCGCTTTTAACTGGGGACGCGCTTTATGACGGTGTAGATAATCAAGATATGACAGAACCGACCATTCACTTTTGGCAAAGTAACCCAATGAAATTTAACACTTACGTTAAAGGACAGTGTACGTATTATGCTTTCGATCGTATTCGTCAAGACGGGAATATGATTAACAACAAATGGGGTGATGCTAAGTATTGGGCATCTAAAGCTGAGAATGAGGGTTACAAAGTGGATGAATCTCCTAAAGCAGGTTCAATATTGCAAACCTCTGAAGGTGAGCACGGTCATGTTGCCTATGTAGAAAAAGTAAATGACAATGGTTCACTTACAGTGTCTGATATGAATTATAGAAAGCCTTATGAAGTAACGACGAGACACATCGGTACTTATGAAGTAAAAGATTATAATTATATTCATCCTAAAAATAATGCTAAAACGTAATAGATGATAATAATTTAAATCGTTTGAGATTGTAACTGTAGCTTTTTTTATAAAGTTTATTAGGCTATAATGTAGAGTGTTGTCAAAGCATTGAGGTGTGAATGGAGGCACGTGAATGAAAAAGAAATATTATATTGGTGTTTCACTTATAGTAGCGATTGCTATTTTAGTCATTGACCAATTAACGAAACGCATAATCGCGATGACGATGAATATTGGAGATTCTTATGAAGTCATTCCTAATTTCTTAAATATAACGTCTCATAGAAACAATGGTGCAGCATGGGGAATCTTAAGTGGTAAAATGGGATTCTTTTACATTATTACACTAATCATTTTAGTGGTGCTTGTATTATTTTATATCAAAGAAGCTAAGCACAATTTATTTATGCAAGTAGCGATTAGTCTATTATTTGCAGGTGCATTAGGTAATTTCATTGATCGTTTACTTAATGGTGAGGTAGTAGACTTTATTGATACAAATATTTTTGGATATGCTTTTCCAATATTTAACGTCGCAGATTCAAGCTTAACTATAGGCGTAGTATTAGTCATCATTGCTTTAATCAAAGATGCCACATCAAACAGATAGGAGGTTATAAGTTGGAAACACATGAGTATAAGATAGATAATAATGAACTCGTTGGACAACGAATTGATAAATTACTTTCTGATTTCAATGGAGAATGGTCTCGAAGCCAAATTCAAGATTGGATTAAAGAAGAACTTGTAACAGTTAATGGTAAAGTCATTAAATCAAATTATAAAGTTAAAATGAATGATGACATAGTTGTGACTGAAAAAGAAGTCGTTGAAGCGGATATTCAACCTGAGAATTTAAACTTAGATATCTATTATGAAGATGAAGATGTAGCTATTGTATATAAACCTAAAGGTATGGTAGTTCATCCATCACCAGGTCACTATACAGGTACTTTAGTTAATGGGTTAATGTATCAAATTAAAGATTTATCAGGTATTAATGGAGAAATTCGTCCAGGTATTGTGCACCGTATCGATAAAGATACGTCAGGGTTATTAATGGTTGCTAAAAATGATATTGCCCACCGTGGACTAGTGGAACAACTTATGGATAAAACAGTTAAACGTAAATATACAGCGTTAGTTCATGGTAATATTCCACATGATTATGGCACGATTGATGCACCTATTGGTCGTAACGAAAAAGATCGCCAATCTATGGATGTAGTTGATAATGGTAAAGATGCTGTAACACATTTTAATGTATTAGAGCATTTCAATGACTACACATTAATTGAATGTCAATTAGAAACAGGGCGTACACATCAAATTCGTGTGCACATGAAATATATAGGTTTCCCATTAGTTGGCGACCCTAAATATGGTCCTAGAAAAACACTTGATATCGGTGGTCAAGCATTACATGCAGGTGTCATTGGTTTCGAACATCCTGTGACACATGAATACATTGAACGCCAAGCTGACTTACCACAAGAATTTAAAGATTTATTAGAAGAAATTCGCTTAAGAGAAGCGTAATATAACTAGGAATATAAAATTCTTGAAGAAGTTCATGAGACAATTTCTATTGTAATAATATAGAAATTGTCTCTTTTTAATTAATATGATTTTAACTTCATTTTGAGATCTTTGTGTATATATATGAATGTCAATGAACGTAAGTAGTTCTAAGGTGAATAACGAATGACACTGTGTGACGCCTATGTTGATTATTAATGAACCTAAGTGCTAAAGCACTTAGGTAAGAAATTCTAGAGATGAACTACGAGTGTTGTTGCGCGCGGGGCCCCAGCAAAGAGATTTTCAATAAGAAAATCTACAAGCAATGCAAGCTGGGGAAGGAACTTAAGTGTTTAGACACTTAAGTAAATAGTTCTAATGATTAAAATCAAAGAACTATTTTACATGATTACAGGCTTGAGCCTTTCCCGCAAGAAAGCGTCGCAACAAAAATAAGTGAATGTTCATCTAAGAATTTCTTTACAACTCAGCCCCTAGGCAAGCATCACAACAGAGTGAGTGACTATCTATCTAAGAACTATGTTTTTGAATTTTTTCAGTTTAAGAGTGTATCTTTTTTTAATTTTGCATTGACTTATTTTCAAAAAAGCATTAAGCTAATAACAGTTCAAATAAGAAAACGTTATGTCTTTAAGTGAGAGTCCAGAGAGGCTTCAAAGACAGAGAGAATAATTATATACTAAATTAAAACATAGCATCGATGTTAGGTTGATATGTTTTATGAACTGAAACTTTTAATATGTAATAGTATAAATATTACATATTTGTATATAAATAAACCCTCGTGTCTTTGATTAAAGACATGAGGGTTTTTATATTTTAAGAGGTGAGATAATGTCAGAACGTATCATTATGGATGATGCTGCAATTAAAAGAACAGTTACACGCATTGCGCATGAAATTCTTGAATACAATAAAGGTACTGAAAACCTTGTATTACTCGGAATTAAAACGAGAGGCGAATTCCTAGCACGACGCATTCAAAATAAAATTAATCAAATTGAGCAAAAAAATGTTCCAACCGGTACGATTGACATTACGCATTTCAGAGATGATATTGAAATCACAAACAAACAAATTACTAAAGAAGCTATAGACATTGAGGCTGACATCACAGATAAAGTTGTCATCATTATCGACGATGTTCTTTATACTGGACGTACAGTCAGAGCTTCATTAGATGCAATATTATTACATTCTCGACCAAATAAAATTGGCTTAGCAGCACTCGTTGATCGAGGGCACCGTGAATTGCCAATTAGAGCAGATTTTGTAGGAAAGAATATTCCAACTGCTAAAAATGAAGCCGTTTCAGTTTATTTAGATGAAAAGGATTCACGTAACGCAGTAGTAATTGAATAAAGACCTTTTAAATCAGTACGAGAGACTGAAAAAGGTGAAGTATTTAATGGTGAGCATGTAAATCGATAATATCAAATAAGTAATTAAATTGCCCCTACACTCACAGTAATTAAATGCTTTATCACGTACTTAACAGATAATATTAATGATCAATTTCGTTTTATCTATTTAAATGAGTACCAATTTTTTAGTCTCTTTACATTCACAAATGTAAAGAGACTTTTTTTATAGAAGGGAAGAAAAAAGATGGAAAATGATCAAATGTTTGAACGCACCGTTAAACCGGTGTTAGATGTGAAAGATAAACCGAAACCTTCGCAATGGGCATTACTTAGCTTACAACATTTATTTGCTATGTTTGGCTCGACGGTATTAGTACCATTTCTAACAGGTTTGCCAATCTCGGCAGCATTGCTAGCTTCAGGAATAGGAACATTACTTTACATTCTAATAACAAAAGCTAAAATTCCAGCCTATCTTGGCTCAAGCTTTGCATTTATAACGCCAATTATCACAGGGTTAAGCACACATAGCTTAGGCGATATGTTAGTTGCTTTATTCGCTAGTGGTGTGATGTACATCATTATTGGTATTTTAATCAAAATCAGTGGTACAGGTTGGTTAATGCATTTATTACCACCAGTAGTAGTTGGTCCAGTCATCATGGTTATCGGCTTGAGTTTAGCGCCAACAGCAGTGAACATGGCAATGTTTGAAAACTCAGGTGAAATGAAAGGCTATAACTTAAGTTATTTAGTTGTTGCCTTAATCACATTATTAGTAACGATTATCGTACAAGGTTTCTTTAAAGGGTTCTTATCACTTATTCCAGTGCTTATCGGTATTATAGTAGGTTACATTGTAGCTATCTTTATGGGAATTGTTAATTTCGCACCTATTGCAAAAGCAAGTTGGATTGATTTCCCACACATCTACTTACCATTTAAAGATTATATTCCATCTATTCATATAGGTTTAATCTTGGTAATGTTACCTATCGTATTTGTGACGGTAAGTGAACACATCGGTCACCAAATGGTTATTAATAAAATCGTTGGACGTAATTTCTTTGAAGACCCAGGACTACACCGTTCGATTATTGGTGACGGGGTATCAACAATGTTCGCGAGCATCATTGGTGGGCCGCCAAGTACAACATACGGTGAGAATATCGGCGTGTTAGCCATCACAAGAATTTACAGTATTTATGTGATTGGAGGCGCAGCAGTCATTGCGATTGTTCTTTCATTTATCGGTAAATTCTCAGCCCTTGTTTCATCAATACCTACACCAGTCATGGGTGGCGTTTCTATCTTACTCTTCGGTATTATCGCAGCAAGTGGTTTAAGAATGTTAGTTGAAAGTAACATTGATTTCTCAAACAACCGTAACTTAGTTATCGCGTCAGTTGTCTTAGTAGTTGGTATTGGTAATTTACTTATCAACTTAAAAGGACTCGGCATTAATCTTCAAATTGAAGGTATGGCGTTAGCAGCACTTTCAGGTATTATCTTAAATTTAATTTTGCCAAAAGAAAAAGAAGAACCAAAACATTAATTTAAATAGATTATTTATCAGGAGGCGCTTTATGAAGAACTTATTATCTATGGAACACTTATCAAATGAGGACATTTACGATTTAATTCAAACAGCTATCGCTTATAAATCCGGTGAACAAGCATTACCACAATATGAAGGTCAATTTGTATCAAACTTATTCTTCGAAAATTCAACCCGTACAAAATGTAGCTTCCAAGTTGCAGAACAAAAACTTGGATTAAAAGAAGTTAACTTTGAAACAAGCACTTCTTCTGTTCAAAAAGGTGAATCATTGTACGATACATGTAAAACGTTAGAAAGCATCGGTGTGAATTTATTAGTCATTAGACATTCACAAAATGCATATTACGAAGAATTAGAGAACCTTAATATTCCGATTGCAAATGCAGGAGACGGAAGTGGTCAGCATCCTACACAAAGTTTATTGGATATCATGACAATTTATGAAGAATATGGTTCATTTGAAGGTTTAAAAGTGTTAATTTGTGGTGATATTAAAAACTCTCGTGTAGCTAGAAGTAATTACACTAGCTTAACAGCACTAGGTGCTGAAGTGATGTTCTCAAGTCCAGATGAGTGGGTGGATGACTCACTAGATGCACCATATGTTCAAATTGATGATGTGATTGATCAAGTAGATATAGTGATGTTATTACGTGTGCAACATGAAAGACACGGTATAACAGGTGAAGCGAATTTTGAAGCAAATGAATACCATGAGAAATATGGTTTAACGACAGAACGTTATGACAAATTAAAAGATAATGCGATTGTAATGCATCCAGCACCAGTTAATAGAGGTGTAGAAATTGATTCAGAATTAGTTGAAGCACCGAAAGCACGCATTTTCAAACAAATGACTAACGGTATGTATTTAAGAATGGCAGTCATTAATAAACTTTTATCAGGAAAAGGGGAGTAAAGAATGAAATTAATTAAAAACGCTCAAATTTTAGATAACGGTGAACTAAAACAGGTTTCAATATTAATTGATGGACAACATATCAAAGAAATTAACAACTCAATTGAAGTAAGCGATGATGTTGAAGTAATTGATGCACAAGGCCAATTCGTGGCACCTGGATTTGTAGACGTACATGTACACTTACGTGAGCCAGGCGGTGAACATAAAGAAACAATTGAAACTGGTACGAAAGCGGCAGCTCGTGGTGGTTTCACTACAGTATGTCCAATGCCTAATACGCGTCCTGTACCGGATTCAGTTGAAAACATGGGCCGTTTAAATAAACTTATTAAAGAAAATGCTCAAGTACGTGTTTTACCATACGCTTCAATTACAGTACGAGAAGCAGGTAAAGAACATGTAGATTTTGAAGCTTTAGCTAAAGAAGGTGCTTTCGCTTTCACTGATGATGGTGTAGGTGTGCAAGAAGCTGCTATGATGTATGAAGCGATGCAACAAGCTGCTAAAGTAAACAAAGCTGTAGTGGCCCATTGTGAAGATAACAGTTTAATCTACGGTGGTGCGATGCATCAAGGTAAACGTAGTGAAGAATTAGGTATTCCTGGTATTCCTAATATTTGTGAAGCGGTACAAATTGCTAGAGATGTGTTATTAGCAGAAGCTGCAGACTGTCACTACCATGTATGTCACGTTTCTACTAAAGAAAGTGTTAGAGCAATTCGTGATGCTAAAGCAGCAGGCATCCATGTTACAGCAGAAGTAACACCTCATCACTTATTACTAACAGAAGATGATGTACCAGGTGATGATGCCATTTTCAAAATGAATCCGCCTTTAAGAAGTAAAGAAGACAGAGAAGCGTTATTAGAAGGTTTACTAGATGGTACAATCGATTGTATCGCAACAGACCATGCGCCTCATGCTAAAGAGGAAAAAGCACAACCGATGACGAAAGCACCATTCGGTATTGTGGGTAGTGAAACAGCATTCCCATTATTATACACACACTTTGTGAAAAATGGAGACTGGACACTTCAACAATTAGTTGATTATTTAACTATTAAACCTGCCGAAACATTCAATTTACCATATGGTAGATTAGAAGAAGGAAGCTTTGCTGACTTAACAATTATTAACTTAGATGAAGAACGCGAAATCAGAGGCGAAGACTTTTTATCTAAAGCAGATAACACACCATTCATTGGGTATAAAGTATACGGTAATCCAGTATTAACAATGGTTGAAGGCGAAGTTAAATTTAAGGAGGATAAGTAAAATGCTTGAACGACGTTATCTTGTATTAGAAGATGGGACATTTTATGAAGGTTATAAATTAGGATCAGATGAATTATCTATTGGTGAGATTGTATTCAACACAGCAATGACTGGTTATCAAGAAACAATTTCTGACCCATCTTATACAGGTCAAATCGTGACCTTTACTTACCCATTAATTGGAAATTATGGGATTAATAGGGATGATTTTGAATCATTAACACCTACATTAAATGGTGTAGTAGTGAAAGAAGCAAGTACTCACCCAAGTAATTTTAGAAAGCAAAAAACATTACATGAAGTACTTGAACAATACAAGATTCCAGGAATTTCAGGCGTAGATACACGTAGTATTACACGTAAAATCAGACAACATGGTGTATTAAAAGCTGGATTCACTGATAATAAAGAAGAAATTGAACAATTAGCTGAAAGCTTAAAAACAGCGGAGTTACCTCGCGATGAAGTGACGACAGTTTCAACAAAAACGCCATACGTTTCAACTGGTTCAGACTTAAGCGTTGTGTTATTAGACTTTGGTAAGAAACAAAACATTGTGCGTGAATTAAATTCAAGAGGGTGTAACGTAACTGTTGTACCATATGATACGTCAGCAGAAGAAATTTTAGCAATGGCTCCAGATGGTGTAATGTTATCCAACGGCCCTGGGGATCCAGATGAAGTAGATGTAGCATTAGATATGATTAATGGTATTTTAGGTAAAATTCCATTCTTTGGTATTTGTCTAGGCCATCAATTATTCGCATTATCTCAAGGTGCGACATCATTTAAGATGAAATTTGGTCACCGTGGTGCGAACCATCCGGTTAAAGACTTGCGTACTGGTAAAGTAGATATTACTAGCCAAAACCATGGGTATGCGATTGATAAAGATTCATTAGCAAATACAGAGTTAGAAGTTACGCATATTGCATTAAATGATGGCACAGTAGAAGGGTTAAGACATAAAACATTACCTGCATTCTCAGTACAATATCATCCTGAGGCTAGACCAGGCCCAAGTGATTCGAATTACTTATTCGATGAATTTATGACAATGATGAAAGAATTTAAAGAAAAGGAGAAAAAAGCAAATGCCTAAACGTGACGATATTCAAACGATTCTAGTGATTGGATCAGGTCCGATTATTATTGGACAAGCTGCAGAATTTGATTACGCTGGTACACAAGCGTGCTTAGCACTTAAAGAAGAGGGTTATCGTGTAATTTTAGTTAACTCAAATCCTGCCACAATTATGACAGATAAAGAAATTGCAGATAAAGTTTATATCGAACCGTTAACACATGACTTTATTGCTCGTATTATCCGAAAAGAACAACCCGATGCATTACTACCAACATTAGGTGGTCAAACGGGATTAAACATGGCGATTCAATTACATGATAGCGGTGTATTAGAAGCAAATAATGTAAAACTATTAGGTACTGAACTTAAATCAATTCAACAAGCAGAAGACAGAGAATTGTTTAGATCATTAATGAATGACTTAAACGTGCCTGTACCTGAGAGTGATATTGTAAATACAGTAGAACAAGCTTTTGCTTTTAAAGATGAAGTAGGCTATCCATTAATTGTACGTCCAGCCTTTACAATGGGTGGTACTGGAGGCGGTATTTGCCATAACGATGCAGAATTAAAAGAAGTAGTTAGTAATGGTTTACACTACAGTCCTGCTACACAATGTTTAATTGAAAAATCAATCGCAGGTTATAAAGAAATCGAATACGAAGTAATGCGTGATAAAAATGACAACGCGATTGTTGTATGTAATATGGAAAATATCGACCCAGTCGGTATCCATACTGGTGACTCAATTGTAGTAGCACCAAGCCAAACGCTATCTGATGTTGAATATCAAATGTTACGTGATGTATCACTTAAAGTAATCAGAGCATTAGGTATTGAAGGTGGATGTAACGTTCAATTAGCTTTAGATCCACACTCTTTAAATTACTATATTATCGAAGTTAACCCACGTGTATCACGTTCATCAGCACTTGCGTCTAAAGCAACTGGTTACCCAATTGCTAAACTAGCGGCTAAAATCGCAGTAGGATTAACGTTAGATGAAATGTTAAACCCAGTAACTGGCACATCTTATGCTGCCTTTGAACCAGCATTAGACTACGTTATTTCTAAGATTCCTCGTTTCCCATTTGATAAATTTGAAAAAGGTGAACGAGAATTGGGTACACAAATGAAAGCTACCGGTGAAGTTATGGCGATTGGACGTACTTATGAGGAATCATTACTAAAAGCAATTCGTTCATTAGAATACGGTGTACATCATTTAGGCTTACCAAATGGTGAAAGTTTTGACTTAGACTACATTAAAGAACGTATTGGTCATCAAGATGATGAACGTTTATTCTTCATTGGTGAAGCCATTCGTCGTGGTACAACATTAGAAGAAATTCATAACATGACTCAAATCGACTATTTCTTCTTAAATAAATTTCAAAATATCATTAACATTGAACACGAATTAAAAGCGCATCCTGGTGATTTAGAATATCTTAAATATGCTAAAGACTATGGTTTCAGTGATAAAGTAATCGCACACCGCTTTGGCATGACAGAAGAAGAAGTATATCAATTACGCCAAGATAATAATATTAAGCCAGTATATAAAATGGTAGATACATGTGCCGCAGAATTTGAATCTGCTACACCTTATTATTATGGTACGTACGAAACTGAAAACGAATCAATTGTTACTGATAAAGAAAAAATCTTAGTACTTGGTTCAGGTCCAATCCGTATTGGACAAGGGGTAGAATTTGACTATGCTACTGTACATGCCGTATGGGCTATTCAAAATGCTGGATATGAAGCAATTATCGTGAATAATAACCCTGAAACAGTTTCAACAGACTTTTCAATTTCAGATAAATTATACTTCGAACCATTAACTGAAGAAGATGTAATGAACATTATTAATTTAGAACAGCCTAAAGGTGTGGTTGTACAATTTGGTGGTCAAACAGCAATCAACTTGGCTGATAAATTAGCAAAACATGGTGTTCAAATCTTAGGTACAACATTAGAAGATTTAAATCGTGCAGAAGATAGAAAAGAATTCGAAGCGTTATTACGTAAGATTGATGTGCCACAACCTAAAGGTAAGACAGCGACTTCTCCTAAGGAAGCGCTTGAAAATGCCCGTGAAATTGGCTATCCAGTGGTAGTACGCCCATCATACGTTTTAGGTGGACGTGCAATGGAAATCGTAAATAGCGATGCAGAATTAGAAAACTATATGGAACAAGCGGTTAAAGCGAGTCCAGAGCATCCTGTACTAGTGGATAGATATTTAACAGGTAAAGAAATCGAAGTAGACGCGATTTCAGACGGCGAAACAGTGATTATCCCTGGTATCATGGAACATATCGAACGTGCAGGTGTGCATAGTGGTGACTCAATCGCAGTTTATCCACCACAAACATTAAGCCAAGAAGATATTGATACTCTAGAAGACTACACAATCAAATTGGCTAAAGGTTTAAACATTGTAGGTTTAATTAATATTCAATTCGTAATCGCACATGATGGTGTCTATGTATTAGAAGTGAACCCACGTGCTAGTCGTACAGTGCCATTCTTAAGTAAAATCACTGATATTCAAATGGCACAATTAGCAATGCAAGGAATTATGGGAACTAAGTTGAAAGATTTAGGTTACAAACAAGGGATGCAACCTTATTCAGAAGGCGTATATGTTAAAGCACCAGTATTCAGCTTCAATAAATTAAAAAATGTAGATGTGACGCTTGGACCTGAAATGAAATCTACCGGTGAAGTTATGGGTAAAGACATGACATTAGAAAAAGCTTTATATAAAGGCTTAACTGGTAGTGGTGTAGAAGTCAAAGATCACGGTACTGTATTAATGACAGTAAGCGATAAAGATAAAGAAGAAATTGTTAAAATAGCACATCGCTTAAATGAAGTAGGCTATAAAATCTTAGCTACAGAAGGTACAGCTGAAAAATTAAAAGAACAACACATTCCAGTTGAAGTCGTAGGTAAAATCGGTGGAGAAGATGATTTACTAACACGCATTCAAAATGGAGAGGTACAAATTGTAATTAATACAATGACAAAAGGTAAAGAAGTAGAAAGAGATGGTTTCCAAATCCGTCGTACTACTGTAGAAAATGGTGTACCTTGCTTAACGTCATTAGACACTGCAAGCGCATTGACAAATGTGATTGAAAGCATGACATTCACAATGAGAAATATGTAAATAATCAGTAAGAACGACAAAGCAGAATAAGGTTTGGACTTTACAAACCTTAAACTGTTTTCGTCGTTCATTTTCAAAAGGAGCTTTATAAATGAAGGATTTACCTATTATCGCTTTAGATTTTGAATCTGCGGATAAAGTAAACACGTTTCTTGATCAATTTGATGAACCATTATTTGTGAAAATTGGCATGGAATTATTTTATCAAGAAGGACCAGACTTAATTAAAACGATTAAATCACGTGGACATGATATCTTTCTAGACCTTAAGTTGCACGATATTCCCAACACCGTGGAGAAAGCAATGGAAGGCTTAGGTAAACTTGATGTAGATTTAGTTAATGTGCATGCTGCTGGCGGTACACAAATGATGGAGGCAGCTATACGTGGTTTACGTAAATATAGTAAAGACACAAAGATTATAGCGGTAACTCAGTTAACTTCTACTACTGAAGAGATGTTGCATAACGAACAAAATATTCAAACATCAATTGAAGAAGCCGTATTGAATTATGCGACATTAACACAGAAAGCTGGACTTGACGGTGTCGTATGTTCACCACTTGAAGCGGAATTATTAACAAATGAGTTAGGTTCAGACTTTTTAAAAGTAACACCAGGGATCAGACCACAAGGGGCAGCGGTAAATGATCAAAAAAGGATTACTACACCAGAAGATGCTAAACAATTAGGGGCAACGCACATTGTAGTTGGACGTCCAATTACACAAAGTCAAAATCCAGTAGAAAGTTATAACAATATTAAAGAAAGTTGGTTAGGTTAAAATGGCAAAAAACATTGCGAAATCTTTATTAGATATTGAAGCAGTTACATTATCACCAAACGATTTATATACATGGAGTTCAGGTATTAAATCACCTATCTATTGTGATAACCGTGTAACATTAGGTTATCCTGAAGTACGTGAAGCAATTCGTGATGGCTTAAGCCAGTTAATCACTGATAAGTTTGATCACGTTGACGTTGTTTCAGGTACTGCGACAGCTGGTATTCCTCATGCTGCTTATATCTCTGAGAAATTAATTTTACCGATGAACTATGTACGTTCTAAAAGTAAAAGTCATGGTAAACAAAATCAAATCGAGGGCGCTCAAAGTAAAGGTAAAAAAGTAGTAGTGGTTGAAGATTTAATTTCCACTGGTGGATCATCAATTACTGCGGTAGAAGCTTTACAAGAAGCAGGTGCAGAAGTAGTAGGTGTAGTAGCTATTTTCACTTATGGTTTAGCTAAAGCAGATAAAATGTTTAAGGACATTGGCGTACCTTTCTATACATTAAGTAACTATAATGAATTAATCGAAGTAGCTCGTGAAGAAGGTAAAATTTCTGAAGAAGATATTCAAACGTTAGTTGATTGGAGAGACAACTTATAATAAGCTATGTCTAAAGGGGGTAGTGAATATTGACTACTGATAAAGAGAAAAATCATTTTTATAATAAGATGCGACATGTGAATGATTTTTTATATAGTGAAACTAATTTTAAAACCCCAGACCAGAGATTAACGGTTGATGAAAGTATCGAAAGCATTCACAATGAGAGTAACAAAACAAGTATGGAGGCTTTCGAACATACTATTGATTTTTTCAAAAAAGCAAAAGAATCTTTACGCCAAAAAGGCGAAATTTAAAAAGACAAAATGGTACATATCACGACAGCTGTTTAAATACAGATATAGTCGTGTATGTACCATTTTTTTAGTTATAAAAAAACGCCACTAAGTGAATTCCTTTTATGGCGTTTAAATGTAATCAGAAAATATTATTAACGAATAAAAATTTTAATTAAGACCCATCCTATTAATAACACAATACACATAGATAATAGGGGAATAACAAAATGCATCATTATAAAAAGCCTCCAATTTAACTTTCTTTAATTGTAACGATAATACAAAATAAGTCAAAAAAATAAGTTTTAGGAAGTATTATGTAAGATTGAAATTTTGTTAAATTATTCATGAATAGTTTAGAATAATAATATGAATATAAAGAAAACGCAGGGGGATTATAATGGAAATACCTAAAATAACAACATTTTTAATGTTTAATAATCAAGCTGAAGAAGCAATTAATTTATATACAAGCCTATTCGAAAATAGTGAAATTTTAACTATGGTGAAATATGGAGAAGAAGGACCAGGCGTGCCAGGGACAGTACAACATTCTATCTTTACGTTGAATGGACAAGTATTTATGGCAATTGACGCTAATAATGGTGAAGAATTACCTATGAATCCATCCATTTCACTATATATCACTGTAGATAATGCGATGGAAATGGAACGTTTATTTAGCGGATTGAAAAAGGAAGGCGCTATTTTAATGCCAAAAACAGCAATGCCACCATTTAGAGAATTCGCTTGGGTACAAGACAAGTTTGGTGTGAGCTTCCAATTAGCTTTACCAGAAAAATAAAGTGTACGATTGATATAATGTACTTAATAACATAATTCTATAGAAAGATATAAGGCACTGCGCAAATTTTGTTTAGCAATAAATAAATGATGCGAAAGTGCCTTTTTGTTTTAAAGATTGTTGATAAATAATTTACAGAATAAGTGAATAAATATTTTCGTCTTATAGAACTGCTTTACAATCAAAATAAAATTATCCACGCTATAAGCAATTTATAACGTGGATAATCAATTTTTTATTTTTGTTTCATACTTTGGATTTTATCGTAATCAGGTGTAGCATAGAGTGTTTTTTGGTTATCATATGTGACAAAACCAGGTTTCGCACCTGAAGGTTTGTGGACATTTCGAATTTCTGTATAGTCCACTGGTATTTGTCCAGAATTGCCGGCTTTAGAGAAGTAACCTGCTAACATTGCCGCTTCTTTAATTGTTTGCTCACTAGGCGCGTCATTTAAAATCACCACGTGAGAGCCTGGTATATCCTTCGTATGGAACCAAATATGAGATTTTTGAGCTTTACGATTAGTTAAATAATCATTTTGTTTATTGTTTTTACCAACTAATATCGTATCTCCATCGGTTGATAGATACGTTTGTAGTTGAATCTTTTCATTTTTCTTCTTTTTAACATTTTTACGCTGTTTCATGAAGCCTTGTTCAGCTAATTCATCTCTAATATCATCTATCTCATCCACTGTAATATGTTCAAGTTGTTGTTCAATATTAGCGAAATAATCAATGTTTTCACGTGTTAATTTAATTTGATGATCGAGTTCTCGTTCACGCGTTTTCATGCGGTTATACTGCTTATAATAATACTGTGCGTTTACTGAAGGAGACTTCGTTGGATTTAAAGGAATCGTCACTTCCTCATTAGTATAGTAATTAAGTGCAGTGATAGACTCATCACCTTGTTTAATACGGTAGATATTAGCCGTAATGAGTTCCCCATACAATTGTTGCGTATCTTTATCTTTCGCACCTTCATATTCCTCAATCAATTTATTTAACTTATGTTGTTGCTTTTGAAGTTGCTGTTGAACAAAGCGCACTAAATCATTCGCACGTTGTTTCACTCGTTCTCGTTCGCCACGCGCATCATAGAAACGGTCTAACAATTCATGTAATGAATCATATATAACGGCATCATCTTGGAATTGTTTAAGTTTCATAAAGTAGAAATCTTCTTTACCTGTTTCATGATTTTTATGGAAAATGGGTACAGGTTCCTGGTGTATTTGTTCCATGACTTCATCGTATGCTTTAGGCAATGTTTCAGAAGTCATAAATTGATAACGATCTACAATTTCATTTGTAATTAAAGGACTAAAGCCCTCAAATGTAGTTAATAGTTGTTTTGCAATTTTACCACTATTAAAATCAATATGTTTTAACGCTTCTTGGCCATCCATTTCAAACGGATTGATTTTATTTTGCGTAGGAGGCGCTTCATATTGGAAACCAGGCATTACTGTACGATATTGGTTAGTATTAGGTGTTAAATGTTTAAATCCTTCGATAATTTTATAATTGTCATCTACTAAAATGAGGTTACTGTGTTTACCCATTATTTCAAGAATGACGGTACGATAAATTGTATCTCCAATTTCATCTTTACTTTCAATATCAATCTCTACACGGCGGTCATTTCCAATTTGACGCACTGCTTTCACAATGCCACCTTCTAAATGTTTACGGAAGACACGTGCAAACATAGGTGGATCAAACGGATTATCGTATTTTTTATTAGTTAAATGCATTCTTGAAAAGCTTGGATGTATTGATAACAATAAATGATGGTTTTTACGATTTTGTCGTACAATCATAATTATTGTGTCATTTTCTGGTTGATTAATTTTGTGAATTCTACCAGAAACTAGAAATTGTAATGAGTCTACTATTTTATTAGTAAATAAGCCATCGTATGCCATAATTAATTTCCACCTTCAATATTTTCATTCATTATATTGTAACATGGTAAAATCATAGAGTCATGAGTTAAGTTTGTCGTTCATACTCTATACAATTCAATCCTCAATGTGATATTATATTTAAATAATAGAAGAATAGCTTAGAGAGGTCGTAAGGCATGGATAATGAAAAAGGATTACTAATTGTTCTTTCAGGTCCTTCAGGAGTAGGTAAAGGAACTGTTCGTAAAGAAATATTTGACGATCCAACTACATCATATAAGTACTCTATCTCAATGACTACACGTGATATGCGCGAAGGAGAAGTTGATGGTGTAGATTACTTTTTTAAAACGAAAGAAGAATTCGAAGCGTTAATTCAGGAAGATCAATTTATTGAATATGCCGAATATGTAGGAAATTATTATGGAACACCTGTTCAATATGTTAAAGATACGATGGAAGCTGGTCATGACGTATTTTTAGAAATTGAAGTAGAAGGTGCTAAACAAGTAAGAAAGAAATTTCCTGATGCATTATTTATCTTCCTTGCACCGCCAAGCCTAGACCATTTGAGAGAACGTTTAGTTGGGCGAGGCACTGAATCTGATGAAAAAATTCAAAGCAGAGTTAATGAAGCACGTAAAGAAGTGGAAATGATGAATCTTTACGATTATGTTGTTGTTAATGATGAAGTAGATTTAGCCAAACAACGTATTCAATCAATCGTTGAAGCGGAGCATTTAAAAAGAGAACGCGTAGAAGCTATATATAGAAAAATGTTATTGGAGGCCAAAAAATAATGTTAAACCCACCTTTAAATCAATTACAATCAAAAATTAATTCAAAATACTTAATTGCTACGACTGCAGCTAAGCGTGCACGTGAATTAGATGAGAAACCTGAAACTGCTTTATTAAATGGTTATCATTCAGCTAAACCAGTTGGTCAAGCATTAGAAGAAATCGCTAACGGTAAAATTGAACCTGAATATCCAGATGATTTTTACGCTTAAGTTTAACGTTTAAAGCATTTTTAAATTCACAAGATTGTATTAATTTATGTGACTACCATAGATAAGATTCACACACCTTACATTAAATGAGCTACTCATTTTATTAAGGTGTGTGTTTTTAATTATACGATTGATTTGTGTATAATTGATTTAAAATGAGCTTGTCAGAAAGTAAAACAACGTATAAAAACCGAAATGGTTTGCCTACAGGCTTAATGTAAAAATCTATTAAATAATCGAAAAAAGTAAGGGAGAAAGCCGATTATGAAACACATTCTACTCGCCGTAACAGGTGGTATTGCAGCTTATAAAGCAATTGATTTAACGAGTAAGTTAACGCAAGCAGGTTACGATGTAAGAGTTATGCTTACAGATCATGCTCAAGAATTCGTAACACCTTTAGCATTTCAAGCTATTGGTAGAAATCCAGTATACACGAGTACTTTTAAAGAAGAGAATCCTCAAGAAATTCAGCATGTGGCACTAGGAGATTGGGCTGACGCGATTATAGTAGCACCAGCTACTGCCAATATGATTGCTAAATTGAGTGTAGGCATTGCTGATGATATGGTGACTTCTACGTTGTTAGCTACTGAAACACCTAAATTTATAGCGCCAGCGATGAATGTGCATATGTATGAGAATCCTCGTACACAGCGCAATATTGATGTGCTTAAATCAGACGGTTATCACTTCATTGAACCTGGTGATGGTTTCTTAGCGTGCGGTTATGTGGCAAAAGGAAGAATGGAAGAACCACTACAAATTGTAAGTGTCCTTAACGACTATTTTAAACAACAGCAACAAATTCAACATAGTAGCTTCACTGGCAAGCATGCCTTAGTTACAGCAGGACCTACAGTAGAAGTGATTGACCCCGTACGTTTTGTTTCAAATCGTTCATCTGGAAAGATGGGATTTGCAATCGCCCAAGCATTAAGAGATCGTGGTGCACATGTGACATTAGTCACTGGTCCTACTCAATTAGAGGATCCAGCTGGGGTAGAAGTGATTCATATTGAGAGCGCAGAAGAAATGTTCCAAGCGGTGACACAACGCTATGATGAACAAGATATTGTAGTGAAAGCAGCTGCAGTGTCAGATTATACCCCTACTCAAGTGCTAGACCATAAAATGAAGAAACAAGAAGGGGATTTATCAGTCACATTTAAGCGTACTAAAGATATATTAAAATATTTAGGTGAACATAAAACCCATCAATATTTAGTAGGTTTTGCTGCGGAAACACAAAATATTGAACAATACGCACAAGACAAATTAAAACGTAAAAATGCAGATGTCATTATTTCAAATAACGTAGGTGATCAATCAATTGGTTTTAAATCTGATGATAATGAATTAACAATGCATTTTAAAAATGGTGAGGCACATAATATAAAGAAAGGAAAAAAAGTGCAACTCGCTCAACAAATTTTAGATGAATTAGAAACTAGGTGGCAATAATGATTGCAAAGGTCATTGTAGATGTACCTTCCAAGAGTGTAGATTTTAAGTTTGACTATCTCGTACCTGATAAGTTAGAAGAATTTATACAAGTAGGCGTCAGAGTAATCGTTCCATTTGGGCCTCGTACAATTCAAGGCTATGTTATGGATATTCAGTCACAACCAAGTGATGATATTGATATTCAAAAGTTAAAAGAAATTAAAGAAGTGCAAGATATACGCCCTGAATTAACGCCTGAATTAATACAATTAAGTGAATGGTTAAGTTATTCTCATGTATCTAAGAGTATTTCAGTCCTTGAAGCGATGTTACCTAGTGCCATTAAGGCAAAATATACAAAAGTATTTGAAGTCGTAAAACATAATGACATAGAGGAAGAACTTTTAAAGTATTTTGATTCAAAAGGTCATTATAAATATAAAGATGCGCAAAAAAATAACCATTTGCCGGTATTAAATGATTTACTCAAAGCAGGTAGCGTTCAAGAAGTAACATTGTTATCTCAAAACACTAGTAAAAAAATGCAAAGAGCGGTTCGCATTCTTGATGACTATCATCCTGATGAAATATTGGCATTGCTTGAAAAATCCATGAAGCAATATGATGTGTATGCCTTCTTATTAGATGAACAACATAAGACGGTTTTTCTTAAAGATTTAGAAGAAATGGGATTTTCAAAATCTAGTATTGATAGTCTTGTAAAAAAAGGATTTATCGAAAAATATGATGCTGAAGTAGAACGTGATCCATTTGCAGACCGTATTTTTGAAAGAGAAGAGAAACGTACATTAACGCAAGAACAAGAAGAGGCTTTTCAACAAATCAAAACAACGATTGATGAAGAGCAACAGCGTACTTTTCTACTACATGGTGTTACTGGTTCAGGGAAGACGGAAGTCTACTTACAAACTATTGAAGAAGTACTTAATAAAGGACAACAAGCCATGATGTTAGTACCTGAAATTGCCTTAACACCACAAATGGTTTTACGTTTCAAACGCCGTTTTGGTGATGATGTTGCCGTACTTCACTCAGGCTTATCAAATGGTGAACGCTACGATGAATGGCAAAAAATTAGAGATGGTAGAGCGCAAGTAAGTGTAGGTGCGCGATCAAGTATTTTCGCGCCTTTTAAAAACTTAGGCATTATTATTATTGATGAAGAACATGAATCAACCTATAAACAAGAAGACTATCCACGCTACCATGCGCGTGACATTGCTGAATGGCGCAGTCGTTATCATCATTGTCCATTAGTGCTAGGAAGTGCAACACCAAGTCTTGAATCTTATGCTCGAGCTGAAAAGGGAGTATATCAACTTCTAACATTGCCTACTAGGGTGAATCAACAAGCACTACCTTCGATTGATATTATTGATATGCGTGAAGAATTAAGTTCAGGCAACCGTTCCATGTTCTCAAATGAATTGCGTGAAGCAATTCAAGATCGTTTAAATAAAAATGAACAAATTGTATTATTTTTAAATCGTCGTGGATATGCATCATTCATGTTATGTCGTGATTGTGGTTATGTTCCTCAATGCCCTCATTGCGATATTTCGCTTACTTACCACAAAACAACGGATCAGTTAAAATGCCATTATTGTGGTTACCAAGAAATACCGCCTAATATTTGTCCTAACTGTGAGAGTCCCCATATTCGCCAAGTAGGTACAGGGACACAACGCGTAGAAGAAATATTGCAACAAGAATTTGAAGAAGCGCGTATCATTCGTATGGATGTAGATACGACATCGCGTAAAGGTGCACATGAGAAATTACTTACTGATTTTGAAAAGGGCAAAGGTGATATCTTACTAGGTACACAAATGATTGCGAAAGGCTTAGACTTTCCTAACATTACATTGGTAGGCGTACTCAATGCCGATACAATGTTAAACTTACCCGACTTTAGAGCAAGTGAACGAACGTATCAATTATTAACCCAAGTGTCAGGTCGAGCTGGACGTCATGAAAAGCCCGGGAAAGTAATTATACAAACATATAATCCAACCCATTACGCTATTGAAGATGTAAAACAAAATGATTATTTAACGTTTTACCAAAAAGAAATGGAATTTCGAAAAATTGGAAAATATCCTCCATATTACTTTTTAATCAATTTTACTATTGCACACAAAAATATGAAAAAAGTGATGGAAGCTTCAAAACATGTTCATCAGGTATTGTTACAACATTTAACCGATAAAGCATTAGTGCTAGGGCCCTCTCCTGCAGCTATTGCGCGAATTAATAACGAACATCGTTTTCAAATCCTTGTTAAATATAAGCGTGAGCCAGAATTGCTTAAAGCGTTACAATATTTAGATGATTATTATCATGAAGCGTATATGAAAGATAAGCTATCCTTGAAAATTGATATTAATCCTCAAATAATGATGTGATGAAATTATCGAGTTTTTATGATTGATAAAAATGATATCAAGGTGTAAAATGTAATCTAAATTAGAGCGTAGTATTGTCGCTAAAACGCAATGTTTAATTTATCCATTAATTATTTTATGTCATTCAAGCATCTAGAACATACACATAACTGTAAGTACATGGCATTTTAATAATGGAGGATGACCGCTATGATTTAAGATAAATATGTCGGTACCAAAGAATTTGAGGAATTTAAAGAACACGTTGATTCAAGATTTAATCATCTTGGAGATAAAATCAACAGAACAGAAGCAACACTTAGTGAGAAAATAGATAATGTTGAGCTAAGACTTGATCAAAAAATCGATAATGTAGAACAAAAGTTGAACTTACGTATTGACGACGTGGAACAAAAGCTAACCCAACGTATAAATAACGTAGAAGAAAAATTAAGTCACAAGATAGATAGTAATCATAAAGCTTTAACTTTGACCATTCAAAATATGATGTTTCAAATTAAAGAAGAAACCCATAAAAAATATATAGATGAGATACGCTTTATTATTCCAACGATAATAAGTATCATAGCGCTTGT
This sequence comes from Staphylococcus sp. Marseille-Q1834, assembly GCF_916858875.1. Taxonomy (NCBI): domain Bacteria; kingdom Bacillati; phylum Bacillota; class Bacilli; order Caryophanales; family Staphylococcaceae; genus Staphylococcus; species Staphylococcus sp. Marseille-Q1834. The sequence continues at coordinate 23,441 of NZ_CAKASN010000002.1, forward strand.
ATTACCAATTGTTTTATTTATTTTAAGATAAAATAAAAGTTACGCCACAGAATTTAAATTCTGTGGCGTAACTTTTTTAATAAATATGCTACATTACTACGTTACCATTTTCATCGGCAGGTCTGAATAATGTTAAGATTGCACTAATAATAGCGATGATATGTGGAATGCCTGTCCAGAAGAAAGCTAAATGTAAAATGCCTGATATCGTTTTACCTGCATAAAACTTGTGCACACCAAAACTACCTAAAAATACTGCTAAAACGATATATATAATTTTGTTTACTTCCATTTTAATGACACCTCCAATCTTTTTATAATTAATTTCTTCTTACTTTCTATTTTAATCGTATCAAATTTAAATGCAATTGATAACAAGCTATTCAGTATTAATTTCAGTCTAAGGTCGCAATTCAATTTGAATTAAGTTATAATTATATGATGAATTTTTTCAGGAGGAGCATACATTATGGCGATACAAAAATTAGTCCAATCTACGCATCCTGTATTAACTAAAAAAGCACAACCTGTAACACAATTTGATGATGTATTAAAAGATTTATTATTAGATATTGAAGATACACTATATGCTGAAGAAGCATCTGCATTGAGTGCGCCTCAAATAGGGATTAGCAAACAAGTGGCGATGATTGATATGGAATTAGAAGGTTTATTACAGCTAGTAAATCCTGTCATTAAATCTGAATCAGCTGAGAAAATAACCGACTTAGAAGGATCTGTGAATTTACCTGGCGTATATGCGGAAGTAGAACGTAGTAAAATGATTACAGTAGAAGGTAATGATCTAGAGGGAAATAAAATAGAATTAACTGCTTATGATGATGTGGCGCGCATGATTTTACACATCGTTGATCAATTAAATGGCATATTATTTACCGATCGTGCTAAAAAAGTATTAACTGAAGAAGAAGTGGAGGCGTATTTTGAAAATGAGTAAAATAATTTTTATGGGAACACCTGATTTTTCAACAAAAGTATTAGAAATGTTAATAGCAGAGCATGAGGTGATTGCAGTCGTTACTCAACCAGATAGACCGGTTGGACGTAAACGCGTATTAACACCACCCCCAGTTAAAAAAGTAGCTCAAGCGCATGATATACCTGTTTATCAACCTGAAAAACTTAAAGATTCAGAAGAATTAACTACATTATTAAACCTTGAGCCAGATTTAATTGTAACTGCTGCATTTGGTCAGTTATTACCTGAAAGCTTATTAAACGCCCCTAAAAAAGGCGCTATCAACGTTCACGCTTCACTATTACCTAAATATCGCGGTGGCGCACCAATTCATCAAGCGATTATTGATGGAGAGAAACAAACTGGTATTACAATTATGTATATGGTAAAGAAATTAGATGCTGGTAATATTATTTCTCAAAAAACCATTGATATTGAGGAAGATGATAATGTAGGAACAATGCATGATAAACTAAGTTTCTTGGGCGCCGATTTATTAAAAGAAACATTACCTTCAATTATTGAAGGAACGAATGACAGCATCCCTCAAGATGACGCAAAGGCTAGCTTTGCTTCAAATATTAGCAGAGAAGATGAACGAATCGATTGGACAAAGTCAGCGCAAGATATTCATAACCATATTAGAGGATTATCGCCATGGCCAGTAGCTTATACTAAGATGGATGATACAAATTTAAAACTATTTGCTGCTCATATTATTGAAGGTAAAAAAGGTGAGCCAGGACAAATTATTGAAACAACTAAAAAAGCAATTATAGTTGGTACAGGTTCAGATGATGCTATAGCATTAACAGATATACAATTAGCAGGAAAAAAACGTATGTTAGTAAGTAATTACTTAAGTGGCGTGCAAGAATCACTAGTTGGGAAGACATTAGTATGACACAAACAGTGAGAGAATTAGCGTTTCAAGCTATCCAAGATATTCTAAATGAAAATGCTTATAGTAATTTAAAGATTAATGAAGTACTTTCAAATGAGGAGATATCTTCTATTGATAAACCACTTTTCACAGAATTAGTCTATGGTACGATAAAACGTAAATTAACGTTAGATTTTTATTTAAAACCGTTTATTAAAACAAAAGTAAAAGGCTGGGTTAGACAATTACTTTGGATGAGTCTGTATCAATATATTTATCTAGATAAAGTGCCTAATCATGCTATTATCAATGAAGCTGTAGATATCGCAAAGCGCCGTGGTGGACCGCACAATGGCAATATAGTAAATGGTATTTTAAGAACCATTTTCAGAAGCGATTTAACTAGCATTGATACTATAAAAAATGAAAAACAGCGTATGTCTATTCAGTATAGTGTGCCAAAATGGATTATTGAGCATTGGATAACGCATCATGGTATTGAACAAACCCATAAAATCGCCAATGCTTTTCTGCAACAAACAGCGAATACTGTAAGAGTTAATACAAGCCGAATTAATCCTGAAGAGATGGCAACGCGTTTACAAGATGAAGGTTATCAAGTTGAAATAGATAATATCATACCATATTGTTTACATTTGAAAGGCAAACCTGTAGTAGATTCTTTAGCATTTAAAGAAGGACTTATTTCAATTCAAGATAAAAGTTCAATGTTTGTGGGTTACTTCATGGACGTGCAACCTAATGATGAAATCTTAGACACATGTAGTGCACCAGGTGGTAAAGCATGTCATATGGCAGAATTATTATCGCCACATGGCCATGTTGATGCGACAGATGTGCATAAGCATAAAATTGGCTTAATTAAAGAAAATATTAGAAAATTGCAACTTAAGAATATAACAACATTTGATCATGATGCTACAACACCTTATAAAGGCATGTATGACAAAATTTTAGTGGACGCGCCTTGTAGTGGATTAGGTGTATTAAGACATAAGCCTGAAATTAAATATGTACAATCTCAACAAAGTATTAATGACCTAGTTGAATTGCAACTTGAGATATTAGACAATGTAAAAGGTAACTTAAAGCCTGGAGGTACACTTATTTACTCGACGTGTACAATAGAACAACTTGAAAACGAGAACGTGATTTACACGTTCTTAAAACGCAATAAAGATTTTGAATTTGAGCCAATCACACATCCAATCACTGGAGAACAAGTTAAAACGTTACAAATTTTACCCCAAGACTTCGATTCAGATGGATTTTTCATAACTAAAATAAAAAGAAAGGAAAGTTAAGATGATAACTGCTGAAAAAAAGAAGAAAAATAAATTCTTGCCTGATTTCGATAAACAATCGATTTATTCTTTGAGATTTGATGAAATGCAAGAGTGGTTAGTAGAACACGGACAACAAAAATTTAGAGCGAAACAAATTTTTGAATGGTTATATCAAAAACGTGTAAATAGTATTGATGAAATGACGAACTTATCTAAAGAGTTACGTCAAGTATTAAAAGATAATTTTGCTATGACAACGTTAACTACCGTAGTAAAACAAGAAAGTAAAGATGGTACGATTAAATTTTTATTTGAATTACAAGATGGTTATACGATTGAAACGGTATTAATGCGTCATGATTACGGTAATTCAGTATGTGTAACGACACAAGTAGGTTGTCGTATTGGTTGTACTTTCTGTGCCTCTACATTAGGAGGATTAAAACGTAATTTAGAAGCGGGAGAAATCGTTTCTCAGGTATTAACTGTACAAAAAGCATTAGATGCTACAAATGAACGTGTGTCTCAAATTGTAATCATGGGAATTGGTGAACCATTTGAAAACTATGATGAAATGATGGACTTTTTACGTATTGTTAATGATGATAATAGTTTAAATATCGGGGCTCGTCATATCACGGTTTCAACATCAGGTATTATTCCACGTATTTATGATTTTGCGGAAGAAGATATTCAAATTAACTTTGCAGTAAGTTTACATGCTGCGAAAGATGAGATACGTTCAAGATTAATGCCTATTAACCGTGCTTATCATGTAGATAAGTTAATGGAGGCGATTAAATATTATCAAGAAAAAACAAATCGTCGTGTTACCTTTGAATATGGTTTATTTGGAGGCGTTAATGATCAATTAGAACATGCACGTGATTTAGCGCATCTAATCAAAGATTTAAATTGCCATGTTAATTTAATACCTGTTAACCATGTTCCAGAACGTAATTATGTTAAGACACCGAAAGATGACATTTTTAAATTTGAAAAAGAATTAAAAAGACTCGGCATTAATGCTACGATTAGACGTGAACAAGGTGCCGATATTGATGCAGCATGTGGACAATTAAGAGCTAAGGAACGACAAGTAGAAACGAGGTAATCAAAATGCTAAACGCACAATTTTTCACAGATACTGGACAACATAGAGATAAGAATGAAGATGCAGGAGGTATTTTTTATAACCAAACCCACCAACAATTATTAGTATTATGCGATGGAATGGGTGGTCATAAAGCAGGAGAAATTGCAAGCCAATTTGTTGTTTATGAACTTCAAAAACGCTTTGAAAATGAAAACTTTATTGAGTTCGAACAAGCAGAAGATTGGTTGCGTTTGACTTTAAAAGATATAAATCGTGATCTATTTGAGTATGCTCAAAGTCATGAAGACTATAAAGGCATGGGCACAACTTGTGTCTGTGCACTTGTCTTTGATAAACAATTAGTAATTGCTAATATTGGAGATTCTAGAGCGTATGTAGTAAGCACAAGAGAGATTGAACAAATTACACACGATCATTCATTTGTTAATCATTTAGTAATGACAGGACAAATTACTGAAGAAGAAGCATGGTCTCATCCTCAACGTAATATTATTACAAAGGTGATGGGTACAGATAAACGTGTAAATCCTGATATATTTACTAAACGTTATAGTTACTATGATTACCTTTTACTAGCATCAGATGGACTTACAGATTACGTAAGAGATGCGCGTATTTTAGAAGCCTTAAGTGAACCATTATCACTTGAAGAACATGGTAATCAGTTAATTCAATTAGCGTTATATCATCGTTCTAAAGATAATATTAGTGTACTATTAGCTTCTATTGAAGGTGATAGTGTATGATAGGAAAGTTAATTAGTGATCGCTATAAAGTTTTAGATAAACTCGGTGGCGGTGGTATGAGTATTGTTTACCTAGCCGAAGATACGATTTTGAATCGAAAAGTAGCTATTAAAGCAATTTCTATTCCACAGAATGAAAAAGATGAAACGATGCGTCGTTTTGAAAGAGAAGTAAATAATGCCACTCAACTTAGTCATAATAATATCGTTGAAGTCTATGATGTAGATGAAGAAGAGGAATGTTTTTATCTCATTATGGAATATATTGATGGCCCTACGCTTTCAGAATATATACATAGTCATGGACCACTAAGTATTGATACGGCAATCAATTTTGTTGAACAAATTTTAAAAGGTGTTCAACAAGCACATGAAAAGCGCATTGTACATAGGGATATTAAACCTCAAAATATTTTAATTGATAAAAATAAAACATTAAAAATATTTGATTTCGGTATTGCGAAAGCACTTAGTAAAACTTCTATGACACAAACTAATCACGTACTAGGTACAGTACAATATTTGTCACCTGAGCAAGCTAAAGGTGAAACGACTAATGAAACTACAGATATTTATTCAATTGGTATAGTACTTTATGAAATGTTGATTGGCCACCCACCATTTAGTGGAGAAACTGCTGTAAGTATTGCTATAAAGCATATACAAGAATCTGTTCCAAATGTGACTGATCAAAGGGAAGATGTGCCTCAATCGTTAAGTAATGTGGTATTAAAGGCTACTGCTAAAAATCCTGAGCATCGTTATCATAGTATTAAAGAAATGCGAGAAGATTTAAGTAGTGTATTATTCTCGAGCCGTATTAATGAAAAAAGACATATGCTTGAAAATGATGAGAAAAAAACAGTCCCTATTAATAAAAATGAAATTAAAGATAAATTAAAAGAAGAAGATGCTAAGAAAAATATTGCACAAACTATGCAAATTCCAATCGTAAATGAGCATCAATTTCAAACGAGTGAGAATCATATATATGAACCTCCTCGTAAGAGACGTTCTAAAAAGAAGAAATTTGCTATTGCTTTAATTTTACTTTTTCTTTTAGTAAGCTTATTCGGTTTTATAGCTATTGGTATGTTTGGAGATAAATATTCTGAAATGCCAGATTTAACAGGTAAAACCGAAAAGGAAGCGGAAAAATTACTTCGTAAGTCACATTTAGAAATTGGTAAAATTTCACGCGAATATAGCGATACTTATCCTGAAAATAAAATCGTGAAATCTACACCCAAAGCTGGGGAAAGAATTAATCAACATGATAAGGTAGATATCATTCTTTCAAAAGGTCCTGAGCGTGCAAAAATGCCGAATGTCATCGGTATGAAAAAATATGAAGCAGTCAATAAACTAAAAGAATTAAAACTAAATAATATTTCTATTGAGCAGGAATATAGTAACCAAATGCCGAAAGGTAGTATTCTTCGACAAAATATTACTCCAGATAGCGAAGTAAAAGTAAATGATCATCGTATTATATTAACTGAGTCTTTAGGCGTGAAAAAAGTCTATGTTAAAAATTATGAAAACGAAAATTATCAAACTGCCAAAAAAGAATTAGAAAAAGATAAATTAAAAGTAGAAATATCTGAAGAATTTAGTGATGATATTAAAAAAGATAAAATCATTTCTCAGACACCTAAGAGTACACAAGTAGACGAGGGTAGTATTATCCATTTCACTGTTTCTAAAGGTAAAGAAGATAAGAAAGATAACAAAGGCAATAAAGATAGTAAAGATACAGAGGATAATAAAAAGAATGATTCACAAGAAAAAAGTGATGATTCGAAAAACACAGCGAATATAAAAAATTATAATGAAACGTACACGATACCGTACACTGGGGAAGACGATACTAGTCAAAAAGTTCAAGTATATGTAAGAGATAAAAATAATAGTGGTACAAGTGCTATTCAAACTTACACAATTACTGATGACAAGACCATAACAATTCCATTAGCTATTGAAAAAGGTACATCAGCTGGCTATACCATTAGAGTAGACGGTAAAGTTGTGGCAGATAAAGATGTTTATTACTAACACCACTTTATTGAGAAATAATAGCAAAAGTCTCAAAGTGATTTTGAAAATATGTCAAAATCATTTTTGAGACTTTTTTAAAAATTAAAATTTACTATAAAAAAATTATGTAAACATCTATAATAACAACCTTTTTTAATGCTAACTTAGAATATTCATTCACATTTTGCTATAATATGTAATTATAAATATAAGACAAGAGGTGTCATTTTGGAGACTGGACGTATCATTAAATTAGTAAGTGGCGTTTATCAAGTAGATGTAGAAGGGAAATTATATAATACTAAACCACGTGGGTTATTTAGAAAGAAAAAGTTTTCTCCTATAGTGGGTGATATTGTAGATTTTGATATTCAAAACATAGATGAAGGGTATATTCATCATGTACATGATCGACGTAACGCTTTAAAACGTCCACCAGTAAGTAATATTGATGGTTTAATTATCGTAATGAGTGCGGTTGAACCTGAGTTTTCAACACAATTATTAGATCGATTTTTAGTGATTGCGCATTCTTATGACTTAGCACCGAGTATATTAGTTACTAAGAAAGATTTAGCATCAGAAGAACAAATTGAACATATTGAATCATTATTAACAAACTATCAATCTATCGGATATAATACTCAATTTGTTGGTAAAGACTCTGATAAAAGTCATGTCGTTGCTTCATGGCCTAATGGATTAGTCGTTTTAAGTGGTCAATCTGGTGTAGGTAAATCAACATTTATCAATACATTTAATCCAGAACTAAATCTTGAAACGAATGACATATCGAAATCGTTGAATCGTGGTAAACATACAACGCGACACGTAGAATTGTTTGAAAGAGAGAATGGCTTTATAGCTGATACTCCCGGGTTTAGTGCTTTAGATTTTGATCATATTGAAAAAGATGATTTAAAACATTATTTTATTGACATTGATCACTATGGAGAGCAATGTAAATTTAGAAATTGTAACCATATTAAAGAACCTCAATGTCATGTAAAACAACAATTAGATGAAGGTCATTTACCGCAATTTCGCTATGACCATTATCTTCAATTATTTAATGAAATTTCTAATAGAAAGGTAAGATATTAATGAGAAGAATATATCCTTCGCTATTATCAGCAGACTTTTTAAATTTAAAAAATGAAATTACTTTATTAGAAGAAGCTCAAGTAGACGGTTTGCACTTTGATGTCATGGATGGACAATTTGTGCCTAATATTTCTATTGGGTTGCCTATTTTAGACGCTGTACGTAGTGCTACTCAGCTTCCAATTGACGTTCATCTGATGATTGAGAATCCTGAACAATATATTGAAACGTTTGCTGAACATGGCGCAGATATGATTTCAATTCATGTAGAAGCAACTCCTCATATTCATCGTGCATTACAAATGATTAAAAATGCTGGTAAAAAAGCTGGCGTGGTGATTAATCCTGGCACACCAGTAGAAGCATTAATGCCTATTCTAGAAATGGTGGATTACGTATTAATTATGACAGTAAACCCAGGATTCGGTGGACAATCATTTATAGAAGCTTGTGCAACTAAAGTAAGACTATTACGTGATATAAGAGAAGCGTCAGAATTGCATTTTGATATTGAAGTTGATGGTGGAATTAATGATGAAACGATTCAATTATGTGCAGACAATGGTGCCACTATGTTTGTAACTGGATCTTATTTCTTTAAACAAGATGATTATAAAAAGGTTACACAACGCTTGAAAGGTTGATTGATATGAGAATCAATTTAATGTGTGGAGACAGATATTTACCTCAAGATATATTTAATAACGCGCAAGACATGCATTGGGGCGGTATAGATAGAGGGACTTTAATACTTACTAATCATGAAATTATTCCTAAATTTACAGTGGGTGATTTCGATTCGGTAACAGAAGAGGAAAGAAATCATTTGAAAGAAGCGCTTGATATTCATCCAGTTAAGGCTGAAAAGGACGACACTGATTTAGCACTGGGTGTCGAAGAAGCAGTTCAACGAGGCTATAATGAAATTTATATTTATGGCGCCACTGGCGGACGTTTAGATCACTTTATGGGGATGCTTCAAATTTTGCTGAAACCTTTTTATTCTGAAAAACAAATTAAATTAATCGTAGTTGATCAGCAAAATGAAATTCAACTATTAAATAGTGGTATACATACAATAGAAAAGTCTGCAAATTACAAATATGTATCCTTTATTCCTGTAAATGGAGAAGTGACTTTAACACTAAAAGGATTTAAATATAACCTTCAACAGCAGCATTTAGAAATTGGATCTACATTAACTATTTCTAATGAAGTAGAGGAGTCAATTGCGCATATTAACGTTGAAAATGGCCAAGTACTACAAATGAGAAGTAAAGATTTATAGCACGAACGTTCATCACAATAAAATTTAGACATAAAAAAATGCCTTCACCACATATGAAGGCATTTTTTGTGCATTATATTTATTAAACTCTAGTAACTTTACCAGATTTTAAAGCACGCGCAGAAACCCAAACTTTTTTAGGTTTTCCATCAACTAAAATTCTAACTTTTTGAAGGTTAGCATTAAATCTACGTTTATTCGCATTTAAAGCGTGTGAACGATTGTTACCAGTCGATGCTTTACGACCTGTTACGAAACATTGTTTACCCATCAAAGTACCTCCTTTAATAAATATAAATACACTTGACTACTTATATACTTTAATAAGATACCACATATGAAATTTGAAAGCAATAAAATAAGATGTAATTTAACTTAAAATGTTTTGAAATCTTCAAATTATGGTATAATTGTTAGCTGAGGAGTTATGTAACATATCTTGAATAACAAATATATTTGAGTATGAAGCAATAGTGTTTATCACTATTTTAATAAAATATTGATTATAGATAGGGTATACATATTATCAATGACCCATGAAGTCTTCTATAATCTTTGTGTAGTTTCTTTAAAGTTAACGTCATTTTAACCACAATTCAGGAGGAATAGGAAGATGACTATTGAAATCTCAAATGACTATGGCAAAATAGATATTTCAAATGAAGTAATCGCATCAGTGGTAGGTAGTAAAGCAGTTGAAAGTTATGGAATAGTAGGTATGGCATCTAGACAACAAGTAAGAGATGGTATTGCTGAAATCTTAGGTCATGAAAATTATGCTAAAGGTATTATTGTTAAAGAGAATAATGGCGTGATTGATATCGATATGTATATTATCGTAAGCTATGGTGTAAAAATTTCTGAAGTAGCTAATAACGTTCAATCATCTGTAAAATACACACTAGAGCATTCGTTAAATGTTAAAGTAAATTCAATTAATATTTTTGTACAAGGCGTACGACTTAATCACAAGGGCAAGAAGGTATAGGAGGACAAAGCACGATGATTAGCACAATTAACGGTAAATTATTTGCCGATATGATTATACAAGGGGCACAAAATTTATCTAATAATGCAGATTTAGTGGATTCCCTGAATGTATATCCTGTTCCAGATGGTGATACAGGGACAAATATGAACTTAACAATCACTTCAGGACGTGAAGAAGTAGAGAATAATTTATCAAATAGTATTGGTGAACTAGGTAAAACATTTTCTAAAGGATTATTGATGGGCGCTCGCGGTAACTCAGGCGTTATTTTATCTCAATTATTTAGAGGCTTTTGTAAAAATATTGAACAAGAGCAACAAATCAATGCACAACAATTAGCGAGTAGCTTCCAAGCTGGTGTAGATACTGCTTATAAAGCGGTAATGAAGCCTGTTGAAGGAACGATTCTTACAGTAGCTAAAGACGCTGCTAATGCGGCTATGAACAAAGCTGAAGAAACAGACGATTGTGTTGAAGTAATGGAATATACCATTGCAGGAGCTGAAAAATCACTAAACAATACACCAAATTTATTAGCTGTATTAAAAGAAGTAGGTGTCGTTGATAGTGGTGGTAAAGGCTTATTATGCGTTTATGAAGGTTTCTTAAAAGGTCTTAAAGGTGAAACAGTTGAAGCTAAGAAACCTAAATTAGACACTGATGATTTAGTTCATGAAGAACACGATTTCCATGGTGTTATCAACACTGAAGATATTAAATACGGCTATTGTACTGAAATGATGGTTCGCTTTGGAAAAGATAAAAAAGAATTTGATGAACAAGAATTTAGAAATGACATGAGCCATTTCGGAGATTCTTTACTCGTTATCAATGATGAGGAAATTGTCAAAGTACACGTTCATACTGAAACACCAGGTGAAGTGTTTAACTACGGTCAACAATATGGTGAATTAATAAAGTTAAAAGTTGAAAATATGCGTGAACAACATCGTGAAGTTATCCGCAAAGAACAACAAAATCAACACACAAGTAAGGATGAAGCACCAAAAACAGTAGAAACAGCTATTATTGCAATTTCTATGGGTGAAGGTATTTCAGAATTATTTACTTCTATGGGTGCAACACATATTATTAGTGGTGGACAAACAATGAATCCGTCTACTGAAGATATTGTAAAAGTCATCGAACAATCTCAATGTCAACGTGCAATTATTCTTCCTAACAATAAGAATATTAGAATGTCGAGTGATCAAGCAGCCGAATTAGTTAAGGCAGATACTGTTGTCATTCCAACAACATCTATCCCTCAAGGTATTGCTGCACTTTTCCAATACGATCCATCATCTACATTGGAAGAGAATCAATCTCACATGACTACTGCTCTTGAAACAGTGAAATCTGGTTCAATCACATTTGCAGTAAGGGATACTAAAATTGATGGTGTAGAGATTAAAAAAGATGAATTCATGGGATTAGCAGAAAGTAAAATTGTTACTAGTAATGCAGATGAATTTGCAACTATTAAAGGCCTACTATCTGAATTATTAAATGAAGATAGCGAAATTTTAACTGTTATCGCTGGTGAAGAAGCTAGTGATGACATGACAAGCCAATTAGTTGAATGGGTAGAAGCTGAATATCCAGATGTTGAAGTTGAAGAACATAATGGCGGTCAACCTATTTATCAATATTTATTCTCAGTTGAATAGAAATTAAAGTTATAAGAGCCTGTACATTGTAAAATGTGACAGGCTCATTTTATATTTAAGCTGTAAATAACTGGATTGAAAATACGATAATATAGATTATTCCAATTTTAGTAAAATCTTTTTCCATAAATAAAGGAAGTTGAGAATAATGAAATCTTTTTATTAAAATTCAGATTTCTCTTTCCTTCTTTCTTATGTTTTTTTAAATTAAGCAGACCTACGCTTTTTAAGTTTCAATAATATGTAAAATTTTAATATTAGAAAAATTTACAAAAAATTATATTTCTAATTTCCAAAATTAGTATAAAATATATTTAATGAAACTTAGGAGGATAGAAATGAAAAATTCAAGTTTGGTTATTAAAACATTTATTATCACTTTAATTAGCGTCATAGCACTTTCATTAGGTACTAGTTATACATATCATTCTCATATTGCTAATGCGCAAACATCATTAAAAAAAGAGCCGGCTAAGTTTGTTCGAGGTGTAGATGGCGATACTGTACAATTACTATATAAAGGTAAACAAGCAACATTCAGATTATTACTTATTGATTCACCTGAAACTAAAGATCCACGCAAGCCAGTTCAGAAGTATGGTCCAGAAGCAAGCAGATTTACTACTAGCATGATGGCGAATGCGCGAAATATCCAAGTTCAGTTTGATAAAGGGCAACGTACAGATAAATATGGTCGATATTTAGCTTATGTATACGCAGATGGTCAAATGGTAAATAATGCTATTGTAAGACAAGGTTTAGCTAGAGTTGCTTATGTTTACCCGCCGAACAATACTTATGTTCAAACATTGTATGCGAGTCAATCTAGAGCTCAAGCTGAAAAGTTGAACATTTGGAGCACACAAACAACTAAATCGACAACTAAGACTAGTACAGTCCCTAAAGCTACAAAACCTAGTGCAACAGTAAACGCGACAAACAAAACAAACAAAACTACAGCACCACAATATTTTAAAAATTGTACAGCAATGAGACAAACATATCCCAATGGTGTAAGTAAAAATCATCCAGCTTATCGTTCAGCATTAGATAGAGATAAAGATGGATGGGCATGTGAAGTAAAGTAGATAATTAAATAATAAGCGGTAAAACCTGTCTTCAAAAGATAGGTTTTATTTTTTATTACTATAAATTTATTATGTAAACAAAAATCGTGAATGTTCATTTTCCCTTTTTATATCTCATTTTCAAAAAGCGTTAACTATCATTAATATAGTTAAACCATGTTAAAATAATAACGAGATTATAAATATTAGGTGAGAAAACGATGTCTAAAGTCAATTTAATAGAGAGTCCATATCCGCTTCAAAATATTAAAGGACTTGGACCTAAAAGAATGGCGTTATTACATGAATTAAATATTCACACTGTTGAAGATTTAGTATTATATTTACCGACAAGATACGATGATAATACGATAGTTGATTTAAATATGGCAGAAGATCAATCTACTGTAACGGTAGTAGGTCAAGTTTACTCAGTACCAACCGTAGCCTTTTTCGGGAGAAATAAATCTAAGTTAACGGTCCATCTCATGGTAGATAATATTGCAGTGAAATGTGTCTTCTTTAATCAACCATACTTAAAAAAGAAAATTGAATTACATGGCACAGTGACAGTTAAAGGGAAATGGAATCGAGCAAAGCAAGAGATAAATGGTAATCGTATGTTCTTTGATGCACAAGCGCAAGACACTGAAGAAGTGAAGCTAGAGCCAGTGTATCGCATTAAAGAAGGCATCAAGCAAAAACAAATGCGCGATATCATTCACCAAACATTAAATGATGTCACTATTCATGAATGGTTAACGGATGAATTGCGAAATAAATATAAATTAGAAACGTTAGACTATACGATTAAAACGATGCATCAACCGAAAGATAGAACTGAGTTATTACGAGCACGTAGAACATATGCGTTCACAGAATTATTTATGTTTGAGCTAAGAATGCAATGGCTTAATCGAATAGAGAAAACGTCTGATGAAGCGATTGAAGTTAATTACGATATCAAAAAAGTGAAAGCATTTATTGACACCTTACCATTTGAATTGACTGATGCTCAGAAAACGAGTGTTAATGAAATCTTTAGAGATTTAAAAGCACCGATACGTATGCATCGTCTATTACAAGGGGATGTAGGTTCAGGTAAAACCGTCGTCGCAGCAATTTGTATGTATGCCCTAAAAACAGTTGGTTACCAATCTGCACTTATGGTACCTACAGAAATTTTAGCGGAACAACATGCCAATAGTTTAACGGAATTATTTGGAGATTATATGAATGTTGCTTTATTAACGGGTTCTGTCAAAGGAAAAAAACGTCGTGCCTTATTAGAACAACTAGAAAATGGTACTATAGATTGTTTAATTGGAACACATGCACTGATTCAAGATGACGTTATCTTCGATAATGTAGGATTAGTGATCACAGATGAACAACATCGTTTCGGTGTGAACCAACGTCAAATGTTAAGAGAAAAAGGGGCGATGACTAACGTCTTATTCATGACAGCAACGCCAATTCCAAGAACTTTAGCAATTTCAGTATTCGGTGAAATGGACGTTTCTTCAATTAAGCAATTACCTAAGGGGCGCAAACCGATTATTACTAATTGGGCGAAGCATGAACAATATGAACAGGTACTAGCGCAAATGACTTCTGAATTGCAAAAAGGAAGACAAGCGTATGTTATCTGTCCTTTAATTGAAAGCTCTGAGCACCTTGAAGATGTGCAAAACGTTGTAGCACTGTATGAGTCACTACAAGCGCATTATGGCAATGGTCGTGTAGGACTACTTCACGGTAAAATGCCGGCAGATGAAAAAGATGAGGTTATGACACGATTTAGTGAACATGAACTAGACATTCTTGTTTCTACGACAGTTGTAGAAGTTGGGGTTAACGTGCCTAATGCCACATTTATGATGATTTATGATGCGGATCGTTTCGGCTTGTCAACGTTACACCAATTAAGAGGACGTGTAGGTCGAAGTGAACATCAAAGTTACTGTGTATTAATCGCCTCACCTAAAACAGAAACTGGAATTGAGCGTATGACGATTATGACGCAAACAACAGATGGGTTTGAGTTGAGTGAACGCGATTTAGAAATGCGCGGTCCTGGTGATTTCTTTGGCGTGAAACAAAGTGGGTTGCCAGACTTTATGGTGGCTAACATAGTTGAAGATTATCGTATGCTTGAAGTAGCGCGTGATGAGGCTGCTGAGTTAATCCAATCTGGTGTCTTTTTTACTGATGCTTATGAACATTTACGTACATTTATTGATGAGAATTTGCTACACATGAGCTTTGATTAAATGACTGTAGGTAAATACTCTTACGCTTCATCTAAAGTAACACTTCTTATATAGAAGTTAATGCCACTTATATATAAAAAGTGTTTCTTTTTCCTAAAAGCGTCCACCGATGCGTATGACATTCCTTCGATTAATGGCCTTTTGCTTATAGTCATAATACCTTTGGGAATACTGATGAGTAATCTATCTTTCTCTTTTCCGAAAAAGGGAGCAAGGTATGATGATATTTGTTGAGCTTCTTAAATAGAAAGTGTTATGATATGTGAGGAATGTTTAAGACTTGGTACTAAATTCGCGTGTGAAGGGGGAACTTTATTTGAAAATGAAGAAAGACGAACGTCGCCAAGCCATTCAAAAGGCGATTGATTTGAACCCCTTTATAACGGATAGTGCGCTGTGTGAGATGTTTGGTGTGAGTATTCAAACAATACGGTTAGATCGCACGTATCTTAATATTCCTGAGTTACGCAAACGTATTAAGTTAGTAGCTGAGCAAAATTATGAGCAGATTCAAGCTTTAGAGGCCAATGAAGTGATAGGTGATTTGATTCAAGTTGCGCCTAATCAATCAGCGCAATCGATTATTGAAGTAACAGAAGAATCGGTATTTGCGAAGACTCAAATTGCTCGTGGTCATATCTTATTTGCGCAAGCGAATTCGTTATGCGTAGCATTGATACATAAATCGACAGTGTTAACACAAGAAAGCTCGATTAAATTTATTGAAAAAGTGAAGTTACATGATACTGTAAGAGCAGAAGCACATGTAACTGATAAAACAACGCATCATTATTTTATAAAAGTTAACTCTTATGTCAAAGATACTTTAGTGTTTCAAGGCACGTTTAAAATGTTTTATATAAGCGAGGATGAAGCAAATGGTTAAAATTGCTATAGATATGATGGGTGGCGATGATGCCCCTGGTATCGTGTTAGAGGCTGTTGAAAAAGCGGTTAATGATTTTAAAGATTTGGAAATTATTCTTTTTGGTGATGAAAAACAATATACGCTCAATCATGAACGTATTGAATTCAGACATTGTTCTGAGAAGATTGAAATGGAAGACGAACCGGTTAGAGCAATTAAACGTAAGAAAGATAGTTCAATGGTGCGTATGGCTGAAGCGGTTAAAAATGGCGAAGCAGACGGTTGTGTTTCAGCAGGGAACACTGGTGCATTAATGTCTGCTGGATTATTCATCGTAGGTCGCATTAAAGGTGTAGCACGTCCAGCTCTAGTAGTTACATTACCAACGATTGATGGTAAAGGCTTTACGTTTTTAGATGTAGGTGCCAATGCGGATGCGAAACCAGAACATTTATTACAATATGCACAACTTGGCAATATTTATGCTAAAAAAGTTCGTGGCCTCAATAATCCAAAAGTATCATTATTAAATATTGGTACTGAGCCAGCTAAAGGTAACTCACTAACGAAAAAAGCGTATCAATTATTGAGTGAAGATGGTAGTTTCAACTTCGCTGGTAATATTGAAGCGAAAACGTTAATGGAAGGTAACACAGACGTTGTAGTAACGGATGGATACACTGGTAACATGGTATTAAAAAATATTGAAGGTACTGCGAAATCTATCGGTAAAATGTTGAAAGAAACATTATTAGGTAGCTTTAAAAATAAATTAGCTGCAGCCGTATTGAAAAAAGATTTAGATACGTTTGCTAAGAAAATGGACTATGCAGAGTATGGTGGATCAGTATTACTAGGTTTAGACGGTACTGTAGTTAAAGCTCACGGTGGTTCAAATGCGCGTGCATTTTACTCAGCAATTCGCCAAGCTAAAATTGCTGGAGATGAAAAAATTGTTGAAATTATGAGAGAAACGGTAGGTAATCAAGATGAGTAAAATTGCAATTGTTTTTCCTGGCCAAGGTGCTCAAAAAGTCGGAATGGCAAATGATTTATACAATGAAGATGCTAAGGCAACAGAGATATTAAATTCAGCACAGGAAGCAGTAGATTTTGACTTACTAGAAACAATGTTTACTGATAGTGAAGGGAAATTAGGTGAAACTGAGAATACGCAACCTGCATTGTTAACGCATAGTGCTGCATTATTAAACGCACTTAAAGATGTTAATGCAGACTATACAATGGGACACAGTTTAGGTGAATATTCAAGCTTAGTAGCTGCTGGTGTATTAAATTTTGAAGATGCCGTTAAGATTGTACGTAAACGTGGTCAATTAATGGCGCAAGCTTTTCCAAATGGTGTGGGTAGTATGGCAGCCGTGCTAGGTTTAAGTTATGAAGAAGTAGATAAAATCTGTAAAGACTTATCTACGGAAGATGAATTAATTGAGCCAGCTAATATTAACTGTCCTGGACAAATTGTTGTGTCTGGTCATAAAACGTTAATTGATAAATTAGCGGAAGAAGGTAAGTCACTTGGTGCTAAACGTGTATTACCTTTAGCTGTGTCTGGCCCTTTCCATTCTTCAATGATGCAAGTCATTGAAAAAGACTTCGAAGCTTATATTAATCAATTTGATTGGCATGATGCTAAATTCCCTATTGTACAAAATGTGAATGCGAAAGGCGAAACAGATGCTGAAACAATCAAACAAAATATGGTTAAACAATTATATTCACCAGTGCAATTTATTAAATCAACTGAATGGTTAATCGACCAAGGTGTTGATCACTTTATTGAAATTGGACCTGGCAAAGTATTATCTGGTTTAATTAAAAAAATCAATCGTGATGTTAAATTAACATCTATTCAAACTCTAGAAGATGTGAAAGGATGGAATCAACATGACTAACAAGAATGCATTAGTAACTGGTGCTTCAAGAGGTATTGGCCGTAGTATTGCGTTACAATTAGCTGAAGATGGCTTTAACGTAGCTGTAAACTATGCAGGCAATAAAGAAAAAGCAGAAGCAGTAGTAGCTGAAATTAAAGAAAAAGGTGTAGAAAGCTTTGCGATTCAAGCAAACGTTGCTGAAGGCGATGAAGTTAAAGCAATGATTAAAGAAGTTGTGAGTCAATTTGGTTCACTAGATGTGCTTGTAAATAACGCTGGTATAACACGCGATAACTTATTAATGCGTATGAAAGAGCAAGAATGGGATGACGTCATTAATACAAACTTAAAAGGTACATTCAATTGTATTCAAAAAGCTACACCACAAATGTTACGTCAACGTGGTGGGGCAATCATTAACTTATCAAGTATTGTAGGTGCTATGGGTAACCCTGGCCAAGCAAACTATGTAGCAACTAAAGCGGGTATTGAAGGCTTAACTAAATCAAGTGCACGTGAACTTGCATCACGCGGTATTACAGTGAATGCTGTTGCACCTGGTTTCATTGTTTCAGATATGACAAATGCTTTAAATGATGACTTAAAATCACAAATGTTAGAACAAATTCCGTTATCACGTTTTGGTGAAGATAAAGACATCGCTTATACGGTAGCATTTTTAGCGTCTGAAAGAGCTAAATACATCACAGGCCAAACAATCCACGTTAATGGTGGCATGTACATGTAAAATTAAAAATAAGCATTTTTAGTATAAAAAAATGTACTTTACATGGTGTAAATAGTATCTTTACAATGCTAATAAATGCTTGTATTTTAACCATTAAAATGGGAAAATAAAATAGTCTATGGATAGACACTTTTAAAGGAGGTGAATCGACGTGGAAAACTTCGATAAAGTAAAAGACATCATCGTTGACCGTTTAGGTGTTGATGCTGACAAAGTAACTGAAGATGCATCATTCAAAGATGATTTAGGCGCTGACTCACTTGATATCGCTGAATTAGTAATGGAATTAGAAGATGAATTTGGTACTGAAATTCCTGATGAAGAAGCTGAAAAAATCAACACTGTTGGTGATGCTGTTAAGTATATCAATAGTCTTGAAAAATAAAAAACTTACATCTGAGTCGTCTACAGGATGGCTCAGATTTTTTTCATAAGAATCAAACATAGAATAGATATAATGGAGGTTCTAGCGTGACAAATCCAAAGAAAATAGCAATGGTAAATGAGTTTCAACAACAATTTTCAAAGAAAATGAAATCGCTTGGATTTGAATATTCAAATATCGAATTATATCAACAAGCATTTTCACACTCGAGTTTTATAAATGATTTTAATATGGATCGTTTAGAACACAATGAACGTTTAGAATTTTTAGGAGATGCGGTATTAGAATTGACGGTTTCACGTTATCTTTTTGATAAACACCCTGACTTACCAGAAGGGAATTTAACTAAAATGCGTGCAACAATCGTATGTGAGCCCTCACTTGTAATATTTGCAAACAAAATCGGTTTAAACCAATTAATTTTATTAGGTAAAGGTGAAGAAAAAACGGGCGGAAGAACACGTCCATCACTCGTTTCAGATGCATTTGAAGCATTTGTAGGTGCCTTATATCTTGACCAAGGCTTAGAGGTCGTTTGGCAATTTGCTGAAAAAGTGATATTCCCACACGTTGAAGATAATGAACTCATAGGTGTAGTAGATTTTAAGACACAATTCCAAGAATTTGTGCATAGTCAAAATAGAGGAGATGTGACGTATCGCCTTATCAAAGAAGAAGGGCCCGCACATCATCGCCTATTCACCTCTGAAGTTATATTAGAAAATGAGGCAGTTGCCACGGGACAAGGAAAAACGAAAAAAGAATCCGAACAAAAAGCTGCTGAACGTGCCTATACTAAATTAAAACAATTAGACGCCTAATTAGAATGATATTAATAATTACCCCTTATCAACAAGAATGAGTATGAATGTATTAAGGAGAATAAAATGGTTTATTTAAAATCAATTGATGCCATTGGTTTCAAGTCATTTGCCGATCACACAAATGTGCAATTCGATAAAGGTGTTACGGCAATTGTAGGTCCAAATGGTAGCGGGAAAAGTAATATCACAGATGCCATTAAATGGGTACTAGGTGAGCAATCAGCTAAATCCCTTCGTGGTTCTAAAATGGAAGATATTATTTTTTCAGGAGCAGAACATCGAAATGCTCAAAATTATGCAGAAGTACAACTTAATTTAGATAACTCTACCCGACAATTACAATTTGATGCCGATAATATCGTAGTGACGCGCCGATTATACCGTAGTGGTGAAAGTGAATACTATTTAAATAATGATCGTGCACGCTTACGAGATATTACGGAACTATTTTTAGATTCTGGCTTAGGAAAAGAAGCATTTAGTATTATATCTCAAGGCCGAGTAGATGAGATTTTGAATGCAAAACCTATCGATAGACGCCAAATATTAGAAGAATCTGCGGGCGTACTCAAATATAAGAAGCGTAAAGCGGAGTCATTGCAGAAACTTGGTCAAACAGAAGATAATTTAACTCGAGTGGAAGATATATTATATGATTTAGAAGGTCGTGTAGAGCCACTTAAAGCTGAGGCATCGATAGCTAAAGAATACTTACAATTATCAAAAGAAATGAAACAGAGCGATGTTATTGTTACTGTGCATGATATCGATCAATATTCAGAGGATAATCGACAATTAGATCATAGATTGAATGACTTGAAAAGCCAACAAGCTGACAAAGAAGCGAAACAAGCTCAAATTACACAATATTTACAAAAGCAAAAGGCAAAGCGTCAACAAATTGATACGGATGTAGAACGACTTAACTATGATTTAATCAAAGCAACAGAAGAGTATGAAAAGTTCACTGGTCAACTTAATGTGTTAGAAGAAAGAAAACGCAATCAATCTGAAACAAATGCACGTTTCGAAGAAGAAATTGAAAACCTTAATGAAGAATTAAGTAATGCTGAAAAAGAAAAAGAAGAACTAACACAACAGCTTGTCTCTCTAAAAGATAAACAAAAAGGGTTAAATGCAGAAATTCATGACATAGAATCTCAGCTTTATGTTTCTGATGAACAGCATGAAGAAAAACTTGAAGCTATAAAAAATGATTATTATGAATTAATGTCGGAGCAATCAGATGTTAACAATGATATTCGCTTTTTAGAACATACGCTTAAAGAAAATGAAGCTAAAAAATCACGTTTAGATACACGATTAGTTGAAGCTTTTAATCAGTTGAAGGAAATACAAAAAGAAATTTCGAATACTGAAAAACGTCATCAAACTATCTCGAATGAATTTAAAGCTGTGGAAAGACAGATTGAGCAACAAGAAAAAGCACTTTCAGAAGCAAAACAATTACAGACTGAGTATGAAGATAAACTGTATCAAGCATATCGTTATACCGATAAAATGAGAGCTCGAATCGAAAGTTTAGAAACACAAGAGGAAGAATATTCTTATTTCTTTAATGGCGTTAAACATGTGTTAAAAGCAAAAGGTAATACACTACAAGGTATTCACGGTGCAGTAGCAGAAGTCGTTCAAGTACCTTCAGAACTAACACAAGCGATTGAAACAGCGTTAGGTGCTTCTTTACAACATGTCATTGTTGAAACAGAAAAAGAAGGTCGCCAAGCCATTCAATTCTTAAAACAAAAAGGCTTAGGAAGAGCAACATTCTTACCATTAAATGTAATTAAACCTCGCATGCTTTCAGCAGATATAAAAAGAACAGCGCAAAGTTCCAATGGCTTTATTAATGTAGCTTCAGAAGCGGTGTCAGCGAGTAAACAATATCAAGCTATCGTTGATAATCTTTTAGGTACTACAATTGTTGTCGATAATTTGAAAAATGCTAATGAACTTGCAAAAGCCATACAATATAAAACACGTATTGTTACATTAGAGGGCGACATTGTTAACCCTGGTGGTTCAATGACAGGTGGTGGCGCTCGTAAAACGAAAAGTATTTTATCTCAAAAAGATGAACTTACTACGATGCGTGCTCAGTTAAAAAGCTATGAACAACAAACACAAGACTTTGAACATCAATTACAAACACATAAACAAAAAGTTGAAAGTTTAAGTTACGCGTATATTGAGTTAAATCAACAATATAATCACTTAAAAGAACAGTCACATAATGAAGCGTTAGCTTTAGATCGTTTAAAAACACAAGAAGCACATATTAAAAATGAGCATGAAGAATTTGAATTCGAAAAGAATGATGGCTATCAAAGTGAGACAAGTCGTACAACACTAACAGAAAAACAAAATCGATTAGTTGAAATTCAAACGCATCTTGCTCAACTTGAAAAAGATATTGAGCGTTATACACAGCTATCTAAAGAAGACAAAGCATCAACTTCAAAAATGCAACAGCATTTAAATCAAAAACGTTCTGACTTAGCCGTTATTAAAGAACGCATTAATGCTCAAAAGTCCTCATTAGATCGTGCAGAAAAACAAATTAACAACATTCAACAACAAATAACAAATGTTAATGAAAAGATTGAATTATTTAATTCAGATGAAATGATGGGACAACAAGCCTTCGATAAATTACAGAACAATATTCAAGAAAAACAAGCATTGCGTGAATCAGTGACGCAACAATTAGAAGAATTGAAACAACAACGAGTGTCAGTTGATGAAGATATAGAGATTCATGATTATCAATTACAAGAATGCCATCAAGACTTGTTATCCATTGAAAGTTTTTACCAAGATATTAAAGCACAGCAATCTAAATTAGATGTCTTAATCAATCACGCCATCAATCATTTGAATGAGACATATCAATTAACAGTTGAACGTGCCAGAGAAGAATATCAAGATGAGACGCCTATTGAAGCATTACGTAAGAAAGTGAAATTGACTAAAATGTCTATCGATGAATTAGGACCTGTTAACATCAACGCGATAGAACAATATGAGGAAATTAATGAACGCTATACATTCTTAAACGATCAACGTAATGATTTGAGGGAAGCAAAACAAACGCTTGAACAAATTATTGAAGAAATGGATCAAGAAGTGAAAGGTCGCTTTAAAGAAACATTCTTACAAGTTCAATCACACTTTACTACAGTGTTTCAGTCGTTATTTGGTGGCGGACATGCTAAATTAGAGTTGACAGATGATGATTATTTATCAGCTGGGGTAGATATTATTGTTCAGCCCCCAGGTAAAAAACTACAACATCTTTCATTATTGAGTGGCGGTGAACGTGCTCTTAGTGCAATTGCTTTATTATTCGCAATATTAAAAGTTCGCTCTGCACCATTTGTTATACTAGATGAAGTAGAGGCTGCACTTGATGAAGCAAACGTCATTCGTTATGCTCAATTTTTAAAAGAATTATCAGTACAAACTCAATTTATTGTTATTACGCATCGTAAAGGAACAATGGAATACTCAGATCGCTTATACGGTGTCACGATGCAAGAATCAGGTGTTTCTAAATTAGTAAGCGTTAATTTAAATACTATAGATGAGGTTATGAAGGAGGAGCAAGGATGAGTTTTTTTAAACGATTAAAAGATAAGTTTTCATCTAAATCTACAGATGAGATTGAACAAGAATTATCTGAAAATGAAGAAGTCGAGGAAGATGTGTCGTCGCAACAAGACGACATGGCAGAGCCAGCCCCTAAAAAGAAGCCTCGTAAGTTAAGTGAAGCAGACTTTGACGAAGATGGTTTAATTTCAATTGAAGACTTTGAAGAAATTGAAGCTCAAAAAATGGGTGCGAAATTCAAAGCCGGTCTTGAAAAATCACGTGAAAACTTCCAAGAACAACTTAATAATTTAATCGCACGTTATAGAACAGTAGACGAAGATTTCTTCGAAGCATTAGAAGAAATGTTGATTACAGCAGACGTTGGATTTAACACTGTAATGCAATTAACTGACGAATTACGTACAGAAGCACAACGTCGTAATATTAAAGAAACTGAAGATTTACGTGAAGTTATTGTTGAAAAAATAGTAGAAATTTATCATCAAGAAGACGATAATTCAGAAGCGATGAACCTTGAAGATGGACGTCTTAATGTCATTTTAATGGTCGGTGTTAACGGTGTAGGTAAAACAACTACAATCGGTAAATTAGCACATAGATATAAAATGGAAGGTAAAAAAGTAATGCTTGCTGCAGGCGATACATTCAGAGCCGGAGCTATCGAACAATTACAAGTTTGGGGCGACCGTGTCGGTGTAGAAGTGGTTAAGCAAAGTGAAGGTTCAGATCCAGCAGCGGTTGTATATGACGCCATTAATGCTGCGAAAAATAAAGGTGTCGATATTTTAATTTGTGATACAGCTGGACGTTTACAAAATAAATCTAACTTGATGCAAGAATTAGATAAAATGAAACGTGTTATTAGCCGTGCTGTACCAGACGCACCTCATGAAGCGCTATTATGTTTAGATGCGACAACTGGTCAAAACGCCTTATCACAAGCCCGTTCATTTAAAGAAGTAACAAACGTATCTGGTATCGTGTTAACGAAATTAGATGGTACTGCTAAAGGTGGTATCGTACTTGCCATTAGAAATGAACTTCATATCCCGGTTAAATACGTAGGTCTTGGTGAGAAATTAGATGACTTACAACCATTTAACCCTGAAAGTTATGTATATGGCCTATTTGCAGATATGATTGAGCAAAATGAAGATATTCCTGAAGAAGTGGCTGAATTAGATTTTAATAATGAGGAACATTCGAATGGGGAAAAATGATTTAGTTAAAACCTTACGAATGAATTATTTGTTTGATTTCTATCAATCATTACTTACTGAAAAACAAAGAAATTATCTTGAACTATTTTATCTTAAGGATTATTCTTTAAGTGAAATTGCAGAGACATTTAATGTGAGTAGACAGGCAGTTTATGATAATATAAGAAGAACTGGCGATTTAGTAGAAGATTATGAAGCTAAGCTTAATTTATATGAAAAATTCGAACAACGTCGTACTATTTATGAAGAAATGAAACAAACGTTAAATGATCCAAATAAATTAAAATATTACATTACTCAATTAGAAGAATTAGAATAATTTTCAAAAAAGGAGGGCAATTAACATGGCATTTGAAGGATTATCCGATCGCTTGCAGGCCACGATGCAAAAGATTCGTGGTAAAGGTAAAGTCACTGAAGCGGATATTAAAACAATGATGCGTGAAGTACGTCTCGCATTACTTGAAGCCGATGTTAACTTTAAAGTAGTTAAAGACTTCGTTAAGACTGTATCTGATCGTGCTTTAGGTTCAGATGTAATGCAATCTTTAACGCCAGGTCAACAAGTTATAAAAATTGTACAAGACGAATTAACACAACTAATGGGTGGAGAAAATACATCTATTAAAATGGCTAATAAGCCACCAACAGTAGTAATGATGGTAGGTTTACAAGGTGCCGGTAAAACGACAACTGCTGGTAAATTAGCTTTATTGATGCGTAAAAAATATAATAAAAAACCTATGTTAGTAGCTGCCGATATTTATCGTCCAGCAGCGATTAACCAATTACAAACAGTAGGTAAACAACTTGATGTACCTGTATATAGTGAAGGTGACCAAGTTAAACCACAACAAATTGTTGAGAATGCCTTAAGTTATGCTAAAGAAGAGCATCTTGATTTCGTCATCATTGATACAGCTGGTCGTTTACACATCGATGAAGCGTTAATGAACGAGCTTCAAGAAGTTAAAGAAATTTCTAAACCGAATGAAATTATGTTAGTTGTCGATGCAATGACAGGTCAAGATGCCGTTAACGTTGCACAATCATTTGATGATCAATTAGATGTTACAGGTGTCACTTTAACTAAATTAGATGGTGACACTCGTGGTGGTGCTGCGTTATCAATTCGTTCTGTTACTCAGAAACCAATCAAATTTGTCGGTATGAGTGAGAAGATGGACGGTTTAGAACTATTCCATCCTGAACGTATGGCGTCTCGTATTCTTGGTATGGGTGACGTTTTAAGTCTTATTGAAAAGGCTCAACAAGATGTCGACCAAGAAAAAGCGAAAGACTTAGAAAAGAAAATGCGTGAATCATCATTTACATTAGATGATTTCTTAGAACAATTAGATCAAGTTAAAAACTTAGGTCCACTGGATGACATTATGAAAATGATACCTGGTATGAATAAAATGAAAGGTATCGATAAATTAAATATGAGTGATAAACAAATCGATCATATTAAAGCGATTATTCAATCAATGACACCAAGTGAAAGAGAAAATCCAGCAAGTTTAAATGTTTCACGTAAAAAACGTATCGCTAAAGGTTCAGGTCGTTCTTTACAAGAAGTCAATCGATTAATGAAACAATTTAATGATATGAAGAAAATGATGAAACAATTCACTGGTGGCGGACGTAAAGGTAAAAAAGGCAAACGTAGCCAAATGGAAAATATGCTTAAAGGCATGAACTTACCATTCTAATAATGAATAACAACATCGAGCAATCAAATGGGTTGTTCGATGTTTTATTGGTTATAAAGGTTTATTTCATAAATCTATTTTTAGAGGTTCGGCCTAGCTAAAGCTAGTGCGCAGTGGTTGATTGGACTTGAAATAAAATATTTCAAGTGCCTAATCAACTGTGCGGGGGTGAGAGGACGAATTCAAAAGAATTCTATCTCACTCCCATAACCAAATCTACGATTTATTTCATAAATCTAGATTTGGTAAAGAAAAAAGTCTTTACAAAGTTTAATTGAACTGTTAATATTATTTCTTGTAGAAAATAAAAAGTAAAAGATTTAAAGGAGAGTTTTATATATGGCAGTTAAAATTCGTTTAACTCGTTTAGGTTCAAAAAGAAATCCATTCTATCGTATCGTTGTAGCAGATGCACGTGCTCCACGTGACGGTCGTATTATCGAACAAATCGGTACTTACAACCCAGCTAGCGTTAACGCACCAGAAGTTAAAATCGACGAAGAATTAGCTTTAAAATGGTTAAAAGACGGTGCTAAACCAACTGATACAGTTCACAATATCTTATCTAAACAAGGTATTTTAAAAACTTTTGATGAACAAAAGAAAGCTAAATAATTAGCGAAAGTTTTAATAGTTTAAAACTTACCTAAGGCGCCCTTTGTGGCGTCTTTTTATTTAATAAAAAATCATGATACTATGTAAGAAATGAACTTAATGTATTAGGAGGGGCGCAATATGGAAGTTGAAGTGGGACAGATTGTTAACACGCATGGAATTAAAGGCGAAGTAAAAGTTAAATCTAATTCAGATTTTACGGAAACACGTTTTCAGCCAGGAGAAACATTAATAGTTAAACACAACAATAATGAAATAGCGTTGACAGTTACTTCTTATCGTGTGCATAAAGGGTTTCACATGCTTAAATTTGAAGGTATCAATAACATTAATGATGTTGAACAATATAAGGGAGACTATTTATATCAAGAGCGTGATCACGAAGATATAGAATTAGAAGAGAATGAGTTTTATTATTCAGATATCATCGGATGTACAGTGTTTGATGATGAAGATACACCAATTGGTCGAGTAATCAACATCTTCGAAACAGGTGCAAATGATGTATGGGTAGTGAAAGGTGACAAAGAATATCTTATCCCTTATATTGCCGATGTAGTTAAAGCAGTTGATATTGAAAATAAATCAATTCGAATTACACCAATGGAAGGATTGTTAGACTAATGAAGATTGATTATTTAACATTATTTCCAGAAATGTTCGATGGTGTACTGAATCATTCTATTTTAAAAAGAGCGCAAGATAAAAATATTATCAACGTAAACACGATTAATTTCAGAGATTATGCTGTCAACAAACATAATCAAGTAGATGATTATCCATTTGGTGGCGGTCAAGGCATGGTGTTAAAACCAGAACCTGTATTTAATGCTATGGAAGATATTCAACGCGATGCGGATACACGTGTAATATTAATGTGTCCTCAAGG
Organism: Staphylococcus sp. Marseille-Q1834; assembly: GCF_916858875.1. Classification (NCBI taxonomy): domain Bacteria; kingdom Bacillati; phylum Bacillota; class Bacilli; order Caryophanales; family Staphylococcaceae; genus Staphylococcus; species Staphylococcus sp. Marseille-Q1834. The sequence goes on from NZ_CAKASN010000002.1 coordinate 51,697, forward strand.
ACGTCCATTTTCACAAGAAATAGCACAAGAACTTAGCGAAGCAGAACATATTGTCTTTATCTGTGGACATTATGAAGGCTATGACGAACGTATTCGTGAGCATCTTGTTACAGATGAAATTTCAATGGGTGATTACGTTTTAACAGGAGGCGAGTTACCTGCGATGACGATGACGGATGCGATTGTGCGTTTGATTCCTGGCGTTCTAGGTAATGAACAATCTCACCAAGATGATTCTTTCTCAGACGGTTTGTTGGAATTTCCGCAATATACCCGCCCAAGAGAGTTTAATGATATGACGGTGCCTGATGTATTATTATCTGGTAACCATGCAAATATTGAAAAGTGGCGTCATGAACAAAAGTTAATACGTACTTATAATAAGCGTCCTGATTTATTGGAACAGTATCCACTTACAGATAATGATAAAGAAATTTTAGAAAGCTATAAAAAGCAATTGAAAAACGAGAAGTAGTATGCTAATATATATCAAGTGTGAAAAGACACTAAAAATCACTATGATCCGCTGCTATATGTATGTCGAGGCAAGAACATAGGTTGAAGGAGAGTATAAAAATGAGTAATCATAAGTTAATCGAAGCAGTAACTAAATCACAATTACGCACAGACTTACCAGCTTTCCGTACTGGTGACACTTTACGTGTACACGTACGTATCGTGGAAGGTTCACGTGAACGTATCCAAGTATTCGAAGGTGTTGTAATCAAACGCCGTGGTGGAGGAATTTCAGAAACTTTCACAGTTCGTAAAATTTCTTCAGGTGTAGGTGTGGAACGTACATTCCCATTACACACTCCAAAAATCGAAAAAATCGAAGTTAAACGTCGTGGTAAAGTACGTCGTGCTAAATTATACTACTTACGTAGTTTACGTGGTAAAGCTGCTAGAATCCAAGAAATTCGTTAATCAGCATACTGAAGATATGATAAAGGTATGGGTTAGTCACAACGCATATCTTAATCAAAAAGACTTCCAATTGATGGCTTCATGCCAGATTGGAAGTCTTTTTTGTATTAGTTAAGTTTTTTAAGATGAATGCACTTTACGTTTTACCCATAGGCTAAATATGACACTACCTATTATTCCGATTACACTTAATACTATTAAAATGAATAAATGAGGTGGTGTATATGTTAATCGTATATGCGTATCATTTTTATTGACTGGAATGGCAGTCATAATACCATTTGCTTTTTCAACTTTAACGTCTCTACCGTTGACGTTTGCTTTCATACCATCTGCATATACAGTCGGTAGAACAACATAACCTGAAGTGCCTTTAGATTTTGTAATAGTATAACCATTTCTATTTTCTTTTACTTTAACAGCTTCTAGCTGCTTTGAAGCATGTTTTAAGGTATCATAATTTTCACCGTAAATGCCTTTAACAGATAAGCGATATTTTCCCTTTGAAAGGTGAATGTTTAACTTATCAGATGATTTCACCCTCATTGTGACAGGTGTAACAAAGCGACGGTATTTATAGCTTAATTCATTACGATTTTGAGTATATTCATTTACACCTACATTATGAGCTTTATCAGGTGCTAATAATTCTACATCCATTTCCACATACATATCTTTATATTTATTTGCAATGGATTGTGGCAATGATAAGGTTACGCCACCATCATCTTTAGTTACTTGAAGGTGATTTTTATTTTGCCAAGAGGCGTTATTTAACGATTCCTCCGCTTCACCAAGTAAATTATCGTTACGCTTAAATGATGTATTTGCTTTTTTAGAATTATTATCTAGGACTACACCTTGTAACATCGCCTGTTCACGATCTAGCGGTGATTTAAGATCCTTAGCATTATAAATCTTGTCAGTAACGTGTGCAGCTGGATAATCTATTTTATTTTTGGAATGTATTAATTTGTCTTTACCCTCAGTAATTGTCTCTGCCTTTTCAAAACCATAAGGCATGTTTAAATCCTTAGGATGACGGAAACGGTCTTGAACATCCCACATTGCTTCTAAATTCGCGCGATTACCTAAATAACGATAAGTACTATTCTTATCCACCGGCATATTGATTTGCATTAATTTATCATAATAGTTTAAGATGCTCCCATCGAAAATGCTGGAATATAGGGAGATGCCATTATAATGATAAATAAACGGTGAATTTAACCCATACATCGACATGTAATCAATGCGATGAAATGGATCATTAGTTGCGTCATTAATATGATTGATTTTTTTAGCTAGTGCCTTGTTATGATAACTAGGGTCATGAATTGTTTTCATTGTAGTGGCATAAGGATCAATCGTACGTGCTCGTGAATCATGCGTTAATACAACTTGTTGCACGACGAAGATAAGAACCATAGCTAAAAGTATAATAGGGTGGTTTAACCACTTTTTCCTCCAAACTAAGAAAGCAAGTACCACCATCAATGCTAATGGAACAACCATCCAATGAACATAGCCTTCAGCAAAGATTAATTTAAGTATGCCAAAAATGAAGACCGGCACCGCAGCAAATAAATAATGCTTCAGCGATAATTCTGATAAATATTGAATAAATAAAGCGATCAATGCACTTGTTGATAGGGATAGGAAATAAACCCAGCGACGTTGTGGTAAAGAGAAACCATTAAACGCACTATCAAAGTATTGTGAAAGTGAACCGATTAATAAAAACCATGTAATGATGGCAAAAATACGATAATAGTAATGCCTATATAGTTTAAATGAAAGTAATGCGACTAATGCAATAATTGATACAGTGATATAAAAACCATTTGAGAATATATAATATTTATTTTGAGTTAAATCAGTGAATAACGAAATGTTAAAGTCATTATTTTGCTGTCTATCGTTATTTAAAAATGACGACACGCCAGTATAGAAACCTAAAATACTTGAAAGCAACGCTAAAATTGCACCACAAGCAAGTAGATAGAACTTTTGCCAACGTGTAACGATATCATAGCGATGTTTAAAAATCAGTCGTAATAAGAAATATATTCCTAATACAATGGCTTGATAATAGCTAAAGTAGAAGTTTGAAAATAAAGTTAACGCAACTGAAAATATAAATAAGCCAATTTTTCGTTGTTGGAAGAAACGTTCCATTCCCCATATTGATAATGGTAAGAAAATCAATAAATCACCATAAAACGACCATGTATAGTTATAGTATAATATGAGCGTTGAAGCACCATAAGAGATGGTCGCTATTAATAGTGGTGCAGGTTTTAATTTTAAATATCTAAAGCAATAAAATGCACAGATAAATGTAATGATTGTTCTAATATAGGCAACAATCAATTGGTTAAATGGCCAAAAATCAATTTGATGGGGATTCCAATTAAATAGGGTTTCTCCAAGCCAAACAAATATGAAATTAAGCCACATAATAGGGGAGAAGGAGTAATAATAAGCAAGTCCTTTAACATAGTCGCCCCCTAAACCAAATGACTGGTCATAAAAGCCTTTGAATTGAGTAAAATGCTCATATAAATAGAGTTGAAAAGGCATCATTTGTCTAAAACCGTCGCCAGAACCACTAAACACATATCCCTCTCTAAAATAATCGCGTATAAATGGATAATAAATCGCTAACGACACTAAATTAGCAACGATAAAAATGAATCCAAATGTCCATAATGGTTTAGTCCAAACTTTCTTAATCAATTTACTTCCTCATCTTTCTCTTTTTTGAATTGTTAAATCGTACAAATATGAAGCTTATAGTCATACTTATTAAAGAAATCAGTATCATCGTATTCCAATAAGGTGGTTGATACTTGATAGTAATTGTTTTAGCTGATGCATTTACAGGTACACCTGTCATCATATAATTTACTTTTACCGGATTAACACGCGTTCCATCGACATAGGCGCGCATGCCATCTCGATAAGGAATATTAATAGAAGCCATCCCCTTACGATGTTTATCTAGATGAACTTCCACGCCATTTTTAATATCTTTGTAATTACTGTGATCTCTATGCTGATAAGCCTGTTTAAGCGTATCATAATTTTCCCCATTTAAATCGAGCAATTTCATATTAAATTCTCCATCAGGAGATAACATAATCGTAATATTACCATCTTTATCAGGTTGCGTACGGTAAAGTTGCGTGTCTATGCCAGTTCGGTACGTTGAATTATTAAATAAACGATGGTTCGCATAATTATTGACAGCAACTGTATAATTACTATCCGGATTACCACGTTTAATCATCATTGTAAGATAAAAATCATCATATTTTTTACGTAATGCAGAAGGCACATGTAAAGTAATGGAACCGCCTTTACCGCCTACAACTTTATATTTATGGTTGTCTAGTTTCTTAATGTTGTGAGATTGCATGTCTACTTTACTAAGTAAGTCAGGCGCTTTAGCAGTAAACTTAGTCCCTTTGTCTTCCATTATTACGCCGTCTAGCATCGCATGTTCACGATCTATAGCTTTAGTCAGACTCTTACTATTATAAATCTTGTCAGTTACTTTTACTGAAGGTAGATTAAGTTGATTCTCATATATTGAGTATTGCCCGCTTGTTTTTATTTTTTGAAAATGCGTAGGCAAATTACCTTGATATTCTTTTAACATTATATAACGAATAGAGAATAAACTTGCGAGATTTTGACGACCATTGATAGATTGATAGCGACTCAATGATTCTTCAGCTAAATTAATCTTCAAGGCATCGTAATAAAAATCAAGAATATTATGATGGAAGATACTTGAATAAAGACTCAAACCTTTAAAATGTTGATACATTGGCGTATTGTCTTGTTCATTCACGCGCCAATCTATACGTTCATCATCTTGCTTACCTTTCACCATTTCTTTAACAAGCGCACGTTGTAAATCTGAACTATATAAACTCGAATTGACATAGAACGTATTGGCACGATCTCTGTGATCTTTAAAATATATTTGATTATTTATAAATACAATTGAGACGACAATACTTAATAAGATGATGGATATTCCATATATATAATTAAGCTTTATACGATAAGACGCATCTTTTATTAATAAAATAATTAAACCAATGAGTGATACCATTGGAACAAGAATTAACCAAGCGACGAACTTATGATAAACAATAGCACTACTAAAAATAACTATTTCAGCTATAAGATTAGATATTATGTAAGTTCTAAGACTCAACGTACGATAATATTTTAAAAATAAACCAATTAATATTGCTGAATTAAAAGCTAGAATAAAGTGCCAACGTTTTTGTGGTGCAGAAAAGCCATTAAACACTTGATCCACAAATGGGATAAAACTACATATGATAAAAATGAATGTGAGTATAGCAAACATTCTATAGTAATAATGTTTATATAATTTAAACGATAATAAAGCTTGGATGGTAATAAATAATATGACAATAAGATAATTATCAAAGAATACATTAGTATTAATATCTAATTTTTCAAAAGCAGGGACATCACCTGAAAAGGGAATACGTCGATTGTTTAAAAAACTTTGCGCACCATGGAAAAAAATAAATAAACTGTTACCAAGTGCTAATAATGCACTAATGACTAGCAATAACAGCGCTTTTCCCCGTGAAACTATATCTTTAGGATGTCTAAATATAATTCGTATTAATATGTAACCTGCACCTATTAAACTTAAGTAATAAGCGAAATAGAAGTTGTTAATTAAGAGTAGTGTCACAGTCACTATAAATAAACCAAACTTCTGTTTCTGTAACACACGTTCAATTGAGAATAATAGAAGAGGCATCCAAATAAAGACATCACTAAAGAATGGCCAATAAACGGTAAAACGATAATATAACGGCGACATAACAAATAGAAAGGCCATAATTAAACTTAGCCATTTATTTTTAGAAATCAATTTACTATATAAATAAGTACAATATAGCGCAATGGCTGCTTTGATAATTGACATAATGAGTGCATCAATCATCCAAAACATTAAATCTTGGGTATGTAATGTTATGAAAGTTTTTAATATTAATATAATAATAACGTTTAAAATAAATAATAAATTAGTAGAGAAGTAGTAACTTAAGTCGGTGAAAAAGTCTCCACCTAAACCGAAATCCGTAGCATAAAATAGATTGCCGTGACTCCACTTATCAAATAAATACATTTGAATAGGAACCATTTGCTCCATACCATCATTCGGCCCAGTGAATAAAATACCATCGTGAATGAAGCGGTAAATAATATAGCTATGGCCAATTAAAGCAAGTGCTATGAATAAGCCTATATGTATTAGAAATTTCTTCATATTTAACCTCTAACTTGTTTTAAATCATTTTCATAATTAAATTGTAGGCTATTCGTGGTTAGGAATAAAGTAATTTGAGCATGACGTAGAGGGATGGTAACCGCTATTAGTTCACTCATATTCAATACGAATGATAAAATGAAAGAGAATATACAGGTTTAGTGGTGAAGGTTTTAATTTTCAAGTATAATCAAAAAGTTGAAATCATATAAAATTAACGAAAGCAAGGTGAATGAATATGCCAATCCAATGGTATCCAGGTCACATGGCTAAGGCCAAAAGAGAGGTTACTGAACAATTAAAAAAAGTAGACGTTGTCTTTGAATTAGTAGATGCACGTATTCCGTATAGTTCACGAAATCCAATGATAGATGACGTCATTAAGCAAAAACCAAGAGTAGTCATTCTAAATAAAAAAGATATGGCTAATTTAAATGAAATGCAAAAATGGGAGCGTTTCTTTGTAGATAAAGGCTATTATCCTGTAGCGGTTGATGCTAAGCACGGCAAAAATCTAAAAAGCGTAGAAACGGCTGCTATTGAAGCGACTAAAGAAAAATTTGAAAGAGAAAAAGCAAAAGGATTAAAACCACGTGCGATTCGTGCGATGATTGTAGGCATTCCGAATGTTGGGAAATCTACACTTATTAATAAATTAGCTAGAAAGAATATCGCTCAAACAGGAAATAAACCTGGTGTTACTAAACAACAACAATGGATTAAAGTGGGTCAATCACTACAATTATTAGACACACCTGGGATCCTTTGGCCTAAATTTGAAGATGAGTTAGTAGGTAAGAAATTAAGTTTAACAGGTGCGATTAAAGATAGTATCGTGCATTTAGACGAAGTGGCAATATATGGTTTAGAATTCTTGATTAAACATGATTTAGAAGGCTTTAAGCAACATTATAAAATAGATGTGCCTGAAGATGCTGAGATGTTAGAATGGTTCGATGCTATTGGTCGACGTCGAGGACTATTACAACGTGGTAATGAAGTAGATTATGAAGCGGTTATTGAATTAATTATCAATGATGTACGTAATGCTAAAATCGGCACTTACTGCTTTGACCTATATGCTGAAATGAAAAGTGAGTTAGACGATGGCGCAAACGATTAAAGAAGTAAAAGCATTGCTAGCCACAATCACAGATATTGAAGAATTAGATAATCATGAATTAAATGCTGATAGTCGTAAAGGTGTACAACAAAGTATCGTCCAACGTCGTAAACAACTTTTAAAAGAGCAAGAAATCATCCAGCATTATAAAACTATGAGTAAATTTGAGAATGAATTGCTTGAGCAACATCCTGAAGCATTAATTTGTGGGATAGATGAAGTAGGGCGCGGGCCATTAGCAGGACCAGTAGTGGCCTGTGCTGTCATACTTAATCCGGGCCACCAATATTTAGGGTTAGATGATTCTAAAAAAGTCTCAGCTGTAAAACGCGAATTATTAAATCAACAGCTTAAAGAAGGCGTACTTGATTATGCATATGGTGTGGCGAGCGCAGAAGAAATCGACCAATTAAATATTTATAATGCGACAAAAGTAGCGATGGAACGTGCCATTGCGCAATTGAAACATCAGCCAGATCACCTATTGATTGATGCAATGACGTTAGATAATTCAATTCCTCAGACTTCAATTATTAAAGGGGATGCTAAAAGTGTGTCCATTGCGGCTGCAAGTATTATGGCTAAAGAGTATCGAGATACATTAATGAAAGATATTGCAGAAGCATATCCTGGTTATGAGTTCGATAAAAATGTGGGTTACGGCACGAAAGCGCATCTTGAAGGATTAAATAAATTAGGTATTACGCCATATCATCGACAGAGCTTTGAACCAGTGAAATCTATGTTGTAATTATTTGAATTTTAAATTTATTGCAAAAAATGAAACAGTTTCAGTTTACAATAGCGCTTTCATTTTTTATAATTGAAATGAACTTAACCTAAGAAACAGGAGGATGGAAGATGAATATCCACGAGTATCAAGGTAAAGAAATATTTCGTTCTATGGGCGTAGCCGTTCCTGAAGGACGAGTTGCATTCACTGCTGAAGAAGCGGTAGAAAAGGCGAAAGAATTAGACTCAGATGTTTATGTGGTAAAAGCACAAATCCACGCTGGGGGTAGAGGTAAAGCAGGTGGTGTTAAAATTGCTAAATCACTATCTGAAGTTGAAACTTACGCAAATGAATTATTAGGTAAACAATTAGTTACACATCAAACTGGCCCAGAAGGTAAAGAAGTAAAACGTTTATATATCGAACAAGGTTGCGACATTCAAAAAGAATATTATGTAGGTTTTGTTATTGACCGCGCAACTGATCGTATTACTTTAATGGCTTCTGAAGAAGGCGGTACTGAAATTGAAGAAGTAGCCGCTAAAACACCAGAAAAAATCTTTAAAGAAACAATCGACCCAGTTGTAGGTTTATCACCTTACCAAGCACGTCGTATTGCTTTTAATATTAATATTCCTAAAGAATCAGTTAATAAAGCAGCAAAATTCTTAATTTCTTTATACAATGTATTTGTAGAAAAAGACTGTTCTATCGTTGAAATTAACCCATTAGTAACAACTGGTGACGGTGACGTTTTAGCTTTAGATGCGAAACTTAACTTTGATGACAATGCTTTATTTAGACATAAAGATATTCAAGAATTACGTGATTTAGAAGAAGAAGATCCAAAAGAAATTGAAGCATCTAAATATGACTTATCTTACATCGCTTTAGATGGAGATATCGGTTGTATGGTTAACGGTGCTGGTTTGGCTATGGCCACAATGGATACAATTAATCATTTTGGTGGAAATCCAGCTAACTTCCTAGACGTTGGGGGCGGCGCTACTAAAGAAAAAGTTACTGAAGCATTTAAAATCATCTTAGGTGATGACAATGTTAAAGGTATCTTTGTAAATATCTTTGGTGGAATCATGAAATGTGACGTTATCGCTGAAGGTATCGTAGCAGCAGTTAAAGAAGTAGACTTAACTTTACCTTTAGTTGTACGTTTAGAAGGTACTAACGTTGAACGTGGTAAACAAATCTTAAACGATTCAGGATTAGCAATCGAACCAGCAGCTACAATGGCTGAAGGCGCACAAAAAATTGTTAAACTTGTTAAAGAAGCGTAAGGAAAGGATGGGAACACTAAGATGAGTGTATTTATAGATAAGAATACTAAAGTAATGGTACAAGGTATTACAGGGTCTACTGCCCTTTTCCATACAAAACAAATGCTTGATTATGGCACACAAATCGTTGCTGGTGTAACACCAGGTAAAGGCGGACAAGTCGTTGAAGGCGTGCCAGTGTACAATACAGTAGCAGAAGCTAAAGAAGAAACAGGTGCTAACGTATCAGTTGTTTATGTTCCAGCACCATTTGCTGCAGACTCTATTTTAGAAGCGGCTGATGCTGATTTAGATATGGTTATTTGTATTACTGAACACATTCCAGTTGTCGACATGATTAAAGTTAAACGTTACTTAGAAGGTAGAAAAACACGTTTAGTAGGACCAAACTGCCCAGGTGTCATCACTGCTGATGAATGTAAAATTGGTATTATGCCTGGATATATCCACAAAAAAGGTCATGTAGGCGTAGTTTCACGTTCTGGTACATTAACTTACGAAGCAGTTCATCAATTAACTGAAGAAGGTATTGGTCAAACTACAGCTGTAGGTATCGGTGGCGACCCAGTCAACGGTACAAACTTCATCGATGTTCTTAAAGAATTTAATGAAGATGAAGAAACTAAAGCGGTTGTTATGATCGGTGAAATTGGTGGTACAGCTGAAGAAGAAGCAGCTGAATGGATTAAAGCTAACATGAAGAAACCAGTAGTAGGTTTCATTGGTGGACAAACTGCTCCTCCAGGTAAGCGTATGGGCCATGCTGGTGCGATCATTTCTGGTGGTAAAGGTACTGCAGATGAAAAAATTAAAACATTAAACGATTGTGGTGTTAAAACTGCAGATACACCTTCAGAAATTGGTACAACATTAATCGAAGCAGCTAAAGAAGCTGGCATTTATGAAGAATTATTAACAGTTAAATAATCATCATTAAAATTTGAATTGATTTTATTGTCTAAGACCTGATTTCTAACACTGGAAATCAGGTCTTTTGTTTAATTTATTATAAGTAATTAATATTTATTAAAGCAACGAGCGATAGAATTAGAAGAGAAAGTGACTGAAATTAAACAATCATTAAAAGTGAATGCTAATTCAAAAAAGACAAAAACAAAATATCACCAATTAAATCAACAACTCGAGAGCCTTTATAATAAAATAGCAAAAACTGAACAATTAATCATTACGGATGGTACATTACTTGATTTAGCTGCTGCATTGTTTATTTATAACAATCACGAAATGTACTATTTATCAAGTGGTTCTAATCCTAAATACAATGAATTTATGGGTGCCTATTGTCTACAATGGGATATGATACGCTACGCAAAGGAGAAAGGGATAGAGCGTGATAATGGCATAACTGGCGACTTTGGTGAGGATGCAAAAGATTATGGTGTTCAACAATTTAAAAAAGGATTCAATGCATTTGTAGAAGAATATGTAGGCGATTTTATTTAGCCAGTAAATAAGTTGTTATATAAATTATATAGGAAATAATAAAGGAGGTAGAGATGATAAAGATATAAATCTCTACTTTTTACTTTTATAAAAGTTAGTTTACATAAGTAAATCTTCTATTTTACTCATTAAGTTTTAATATTATTTCGATAGTGAAATGTATTTATAATGAAATATCAAATTGACAGAATTACTTTATAATGAGATTAAAGGAGAAGACATCATGACTAACAACGATGAATTATTATTAAAAATGCGGTGGGTTGGTTATTCTACCCATCAGATACACCACTTACTTTCGTTATATCCTGACTATTTTAATTTGTCTTATAAAGATCAAAAAGATACTTTAAGGATATGGGATGAAATTTACAATCATAATAAGCTAATAGACAAATTTATGGATATAGATTTAAATAAAATTTTAACCTTCTTAAAAGATAATGATGTGAGATATGTTACATTCTTAAACCCCAATTATCCTAAGCTACTTAAAGAAATATACGATTTTCCTCTTCTCATATTTTACCGTGGTAATGTAAAGCTATTAAATTCTACTAATACTCTAGGTGTTGTTGGGTCTCGCACTGCTACTAATTATTCTGCAAGAGCATTACAATATTTATTTCCTCATTTTAAACGAATACCACTAACAATTATATCTGGATTAGCTAAAGGTGCCGATAGCTTAGCACACCATTTTGCATTAAAATATCAACTTCCTACAATAGCTGTATTAGGATATGGACATATGATACATTATCCGAAAGAAACACTAAAGTTACGCAATATTATTGAAGAAAAAGGATTAGTAATTAGTGAATATCCTCCATTTGTTAATATTGCGAGGTATCATTTCCCACAACGTAATCGTCTAATTAGTGGTTTATCAAAAGGCGTTCTTATTACTGAAGCAGGTATTAAAAGTGGTAGCCAAATCACGATTGATTGTGCAGTTGAACAAAATAGAAATGTATATGTATTACCAGGTTCTATGTTTAATCCATTAACAAAAGGAAACATACTAAGAGCTCAAGAAGGTGCAATGATAGTTTCGGAAGCTCAAGATATATTAAATGATTTTTAAGAGGAGTTTAATTGTTAAAAAATTGCTAAAATTGTTATAAATGATAATTTATATTATGAAATAAGTTGATATTATATGTTAATAGAAACTATTTTAAATGATGATCAAAAACGGATTTAATTAAAGTTAAATATTGACAAAATCAAAATTAACCGTTTATCATTTATCTTTAGTAATTGAAAAAGCAAGGGGGAATTCACTTTGGCAGATAATTTAGTCATAGTTGAGTCGCCTGCAAAAGCTAAAACCATTGAAAAATATTTAGGTAAAAAATATAAAGTTATTGCTTCTATGGGGCATGTTCGTGACTTACCAAGAAGTCAAATGGGTGTCGATGTAGAAGATAATTATGAACCAAAATATATTACTATTCGCGGTAAAGGTCCCGTCGTTAAAGATTTGAAAAAATATGCTAAGAAAGCGAAAAAAGTTTTCCTAGCGAGTGACCCCGACCGTGAAGGTGAAGCGATTGCTTGGCATTTATCAAAAATTTTAGAACTTGATGATACAAAAGAAAACAGAGTAGTATTTAATGAAATTACAAAAGACGCGGTTAAAGAAAGTTTTAAACATCCACGCGATATTCAAATGGATTTAGTGGATGCCCAACAAGCGCGTCGTATTTTAGATAGATTAGTAGGTTATAACATTTCTCCAGTATTATGGAAGAAGGTAAAAAAGGGTTTATCAGCAGGACGTGTACAATCAGTAGCTTTAAGATTAGTAATCGATAGAGAAAACGAAATTCGCAATTTTAAACCAGAAGAATATTGGACAATTGAAGGCGAATTTAGATATAAAAAGTCGAAATTTAATGCGAAGTTCTTACATTATAAAAATAAGCCATTTAAATTAAAGACTAAGAAAGACGTTGAAAAAATTACAGCTGAACTTAATGGTGATGAGTTTGAAATTACGAATGTGAATAAAAAGGAAAAAACAAGAAATCCAGCTAATCCTTTTACAACTTCAACACTTCAACAAGAAGCAGCACGTAAATTAAACTTTAAAGCTCGTAAAACAATGATGCTTGCACAACAACTGTATGAAGGTATAGATCTAAAAAGACAAGGCACAGTTGGTTTAATTACTTATATGCGTACAGATTCAACACGTATTTCTCAGTCAGCTAAAGATGAAGCAAAGAATTACATCGAAGATAAATACGGAAAAGATTATGTGTCTCGTCGTACAGCTAAAGGTAAACAAGGGGACCAAGATGCCCATGAGGCAATTCGTCCTACAAGTACTCTACGTACGCCTGAAGAAATGAAAGCATATTTAACGCGTGATCAACATCGTTTATATAAATTAATTTGGGAACGTTTTGTAGCGAGTCAAATGGCGCCAGCTATTTTAGATACTGTAGCTTTAGACGTTACTCAAAATGACATTAAGTTTAGAGCTAATGGACAAACAATTAAATTTAAAGGCTTTATGACTTTATATGTTGAAGCTAAAGATGATAAAGAAAATGAAAAAGAAAATAAATTACCAAAATTAAATGAAGGCGATAAAGTTACTGCAACACAAATTGAACCTTCACAACATTTTACACAACCACCTCCACGTTATACAGAAGCACGTCTAGTAAAAACATTAGAAGAATTGAAAATCGGTAGACCATCAACGTATGCACCGACAATTGATACAATTCAAAAAAGAAATTATGTAAAACTTGAAAGTAAGCGATTTGTACCTACTGAATTAGGTGAAATTGTATATGAACAAGTAAAGGATTACTTCCCAGAAATCATAGATGTAGAATTTACAGTCAATATGGAAACGCTTCTAGATAAAATTGCTGAAGGTGACATTGGTTGGAGAAAAGTAATTGATAATTTCTATGGTAGTTTCAAATTAGATGTAGCACGTGCAGAAGAAGAAATGGAAAAAGTCGAAATCAAAGACGAATCAGCTGGAGAAGATTGTGAAGTCTGTGGCTCACCAATGGTTATAAAAATGGGTCGTTTTGGTAAGTTTATGGCTTGTTCTAATTTCCCTGATTGTAGAAATACCAAAGCTATAGTTAAAACAATTGGTGTTACTTGCCCTAAATGTAAAGATGGCGATGTAGTAGAAAGAAAATCTAAGAAAAATAGATTATTCTACGGCTGTTCAAATTATCCAGAGTGCGACTTTATTTCATGGGATAAACCTGTAGGGCGTGATTGTCCTAAATGTAATCACTATCTCATGGAACATAAAAAAGGACGTAGCTCTCAAGTTATTTGTTCAAATTGTGACTATAAAGAAGAAGTACAGAAATAAAAAATTTGAGGAGGATCAATATGAGTCAAACCGTTAACGTAGTTGGTGCAGGTTTAGCTGGTTCAGAAGCTGCTTACCAATTAGCACAACGAGGAATTAAAGTTAACTTAATTGAAATGCGTCCAGTGAAGCAAACACCAGCGCATCATACAGATAAATTTGCTGAATTAGTATGTTCTAACTCATTAAGAGGTAATTCATTAACTAATGGCGTAGGTGTATTAAAAGAAGAAATGAGACGCTTAGACTCATTAATCATTGCAGCTGCTGATAAAGCTAGAGTACCTGCAGGAGGCGCTTTAGCTGTAGATAGACATGATTTTTCAGGATATATTACTGATACATTAAGAAATCATCCAAATGTGACTGTATTAAATGAAGAAATTCATAGCATTCCAGAAGGTCATACCATTATTGCTACTGGACCATTAACTACTGAGAATTTAGCAAAAGAAATTGTAGACATCACTGGCAAAGATCAGTTATATTTCTATGACGCTGCAGCACCTATTATTGAAAAAGATTCAATCGATATGGACAAAGTGTATCTAAAATCACGTTATGATAAAGGTGAAGCGGCTTACTTAAACTGTCCAATGACAGAGGAAGAATTTAACCGTTTTTATGATGCAGTGCTTGAGGCAGAAGTTGCGCCAACAAATGAATTTGAAAAAGAAAAATATTTCGAAGGATGTATGCCTTTTGAAGTAATGGCTGAACGTGGTCGTAAGACACTACTATTTGGACCTATGAAACCAGTTGGTCTTGAAGATCCTAAAACAGGCAAACGCCCATTTGCGGTTGTACAATTACGTCAAGATGATGCTGCTGGTACGCTTTATAACATCGTTGGTTTCCAAACGCATTTAAAATGGGGTGCACAAAAAGAAGTTATTCGATTAATTCCAGGCTTAGAAAATGTTGATATCGTAAGATACGGCGTCATGCATAGAAACACTTTCATTAATTCACCAGATGTTTTAAATGAAAAATATGAGTTAATTAATGAGAAAAGAATTCAATTTGCTGGTCAAATGACTGGAGTTGAAGGTTATGTTGAGAGTGCTGCAAGTGGCCTTGTAGCTGGAATTAATTTAGCGCATAAACTTCAAAATAAAGGAGAAGTTATTTTCCCTAGAGAAACGATGATAGGTAGTATGGCTTATTACATTTCTCATGCTAAAAACGAAAAGAACTTCCAACCAATGAACGCTAATTTTGGCTTGCTTCCTTCATTAGAGAAACGTATTAAAGATAAAAAAGAACGTTACGAAGCACAAGCAAACAGAGCTTTAGAATATTTAGAGAACTTTAAGAAGACACTATAAGTTTTAATTTATATATAAATTAAAATTGAGAAGTATTATTTCGATATTTTGAACAATTCTCAAAAGATTTTGAATTCTATAGCTAATTATTTTAGTCCCTTCCATAATATATGCTACAATGCATATGATGGAGGGGATTTTTAAGTGGAAGAAATCCAAAAAACATTTTTAAATATGCTTAAAGTTGAAAGAAATTTCTCCGACCATACCTTAAAATCTTATCATGATGATTTAGAGCAATTTAACCGCTTTTTAAATCAAGAAATGTTAAAATTAAATACGTTTGAATATAAAGATGCTAGAAATTATTTAAGTTTTTTATATTCTCAAAATTTAAAAAGAACGACTGTATCTAGAAAAATATCAACGCTAAGAACATTTTATGAATTTTGGATGACTCAAGATAATTCAATCATTAATCCTTTCGTGCAATTAGTTCATCCTAAAAAAGAACAATATTTACCCCAATTCTTTTATGAAGAAGAGATGGAGGCATTGTTTAAAACCGTAGCTAAAGATTCTAAAAAAGGATTAAGAGATCGAGTTATCTTAGAATTATTATATGCAACAGGCATACGTGTTTCAGAATTAGTAAATATTAAACTTACCGATATAGATATGTCATTACCAGGCGTTAAAGTACTGGGAAAAGGTAATAAAGAACGCTTTGTTCCGTTTGGAGAATTTTGTCGACAAAGCATTGAACAATATTTGAATGAATTTAAACCCGTTCAACACAAATCGCATCCTTATTTAATAGTAAATATGAATGGTGACCCAATTACGGTTAGGGGAATTCGATATGTGCTTAATGATGTAGTTAAACGCACTGCAGGAGTAACTGAAATTCATCCCCATAAATTAAGACATACGTTTGCCACTCATTTATTGAATCAAGGGGCTGATTTGAGAACAGTTCAATCTTTGTTAGGCCATGTAAATCTTTCTACAACTGGAAAGTATACGCATGTGTCAAATCAACAATTACGCAAGGTATATTTAAACGCACATCCTCGAGCGAAAAAGGAGAGTAAATAAATGAGCAAGACATCATTACACGCTACAACTATTTATGCAGTGAGACATAATGGAGAAGCAGCGATGGCAGGAGATGGCCAAGTTACACTTGGTGAACAAGTGATTATGAAACAAACTGCCCGTAAAGTTAGACGTTTATATGAAGGTAAAGTATTAGCTGGATTTGCTGGAAGTGTAGCAGATGCATTTACTTTGTTTGAAAAGTTTGAAACTAAGTTGCAACAATTCAGTGGTAATTTAGAACGTGCAGCTGTTGAATTAGCTCAAGAATGGCGAGGAGATAAGCAATTACGTCAACTTGAAGCGATGCTTATTGTTATGGATAAAGATGCAATATTAGTAGTTAGTGGAACAGGAGAAGTTATTGCACCAGACGATGATTTAATTGCGATTGGTTCTGGCGGTAACTATGCATTAAGTGCTGGTAGAGCATTGAAACGTCATGCTACACACATGTCTGCTAAAGAAATGGCTTACGAAAGTTTAAAAGTAGCCTCTGATATCTGTGTATTTACAAACGATAATATTATTGTAGAAACTTTATAATAGTTTAATAAAAAATGGGAATGAATAGATATGGACATACATTTAGTTGGAGGTAATAGTTAATGGATGCAAACGGTATAAAATTAACACCTAAAGATATCGTATCTAAGTTAGATGAATATATTGTTGGTCAAGATGATGCGAAACGTAAAGTCGCAATCGCTTTAAGAAACAGATATAGAAGAAGCCTTCTTGATGATGAAACTAAACAAGAAATCGCACCTAAAAACATTTTAATGATTGGTCCAACAGGTGTAGGTAAAACGGAAATTGCACGTCGTATGGCTAAAATAGTAGGCGCACCATTTATTAAAGTGGAAGCTACTAAATTTACTGAAGTAGGCTATGTAGGTCGCGACGTTGAGAGTATGGTAAGAGATTTAGTAGATGTCGCAGTACGATTAGTGAAGGACCAAAAGAAAGCTTTAGTTAAAGATGAAGCTACTGAAAAAGCTAATGAAAAATTAGTAAAACTATTAGTTCCTAGTATGAAGAAAAAAGCGTCACAAAATAATAACCCACTTGAATCTCTTTTAGGTGGCACACTTCCAAACTTTGGTAATCATGATGATGAGGAAGAAGAAACACCAACCGAAGAAATTAAAACAAAACGTTCTGAAATTAAAAAACAACTTTTAGATGGTAAACTTGAAGAAGAGAAAGTTAGAATTAAAGTTGAGCAAGATCCAGGTGCATTAGGCATGTTAGGTACAAACCAAAACCAACAAATGCAAGATATGATGAATCAACTTATGCCTAAACGTAAAGTTGAACGCGTTGTTCCAGTGAAAACGGCACGTAAAATTTTAATAGATGATTTCGCTGATGAATTAATCGATCAAGAAACAGCTAATCAAGAAGCGTTAGAATTAGCCGAACAAATGGGTATTATCTTTATTGATGAAATCGATAAAGTTGCGACAAATAATTCAAATAGCGGTCAAGATGTATCAAGACAAGGTGTACAACGTGATATTTTACCAATCCTTGAAGGTAGCATGATTCAAACGAAATATGGTACTGTAAACACTGAACACATGCTATTTATAGGGGCTGGAGCATTCCACGTTTCAAAACCTAGTGACTTGATTCCTGAATTGCAAGGTCGTTTTCCAATTAGAGTTGAACTTGAAAGTTTAACAGTAAATGACTTCTTCAGAATTTTAACAGAGCCTAAATTATCACTTATTAAACAATATGAAGCTTTACTTAAGACTGAAGATGTTACTGTGAATTTCTCTGAGGAAGCGATTACTCGTTTAGCAGAGATGGCATATCAAGTAAACCAAGATACAGACAACATTGGTGCACGTCGCTTGCACACTATTTTAGAAAAAATGCTTGAAGATTTATCGTATGAAGCTCCGAACATGCCGAATGCGGTCGTAGATATAACACCTCAATATGTTGATGATAAATTGAAATCTATTTCAACTAATAAAGATTTAAGTGCATTTATTTTATAATATAAATAAAGGAGAAATTTTATGAGCTTATTATCTAAAACTAGAGAATTAAATACGTTATTACAAAAACATAAAGGTATAGCTGTAGACTTTAAAGATGTTGCTCAAACAATTAGTAACGTAACTGTGACAAACGTGTTTATTGTATCACGTAGAGGAAAAATCTTAGGTTCAAGTTTAAATGAACTTTTAAAAAGCGAAAGAATTAGTGAGATGTTAGAAAGCAGACACATTCCAAGCGAATACACTGAACTATTAATGGATGTTAAACAAACAGAATCTAACATCAAAATTGACAATGAATTAACTGTTTTCCCTCCTGAAGATAAAGAAACTTTCATTAACAGTCGTACTACTGTGTTTCCAATTTTAGGTGGTGGAGAACGTTTAGGTACATTAGTACTAGGACGTGTTGAAGATGACTTCAATGAAAATGATTTAGTTTTAGGCGAATATGCAGCCACAGTTATTGGCATGGAAATTCTTCGTGAGAAACATAATGAAGTGGAAAAAGAAGCACGTGATAAAGCAGCGATTACGATGGCAATTAATTCACTTTCTTATTCGGAAAAAGAAGCTATCGAACACATTTTTGAAGAATTAGGCGGTAATGAAGGATTGTTAATCGCATCAAAAGTTGCTGACAGAGTAGGTATTACTCGTTCTGTAATCGTCAATGCCTTACGTAAATTAGAAAGTGCTGGTGTAATTGAATCTCGATCGTTAGGAATGAAAGGCACATTCATTAAAGTTAAAAAAGAAAAATTCTTAGACGAATTAGATCGTAATAAATAAGCGTTAATCATTTGAAGCGAAAAAGTTTTATAATAAATTAATTTTCATTTTAGCTAGTTTATAGAAACGAGCCAAGTTAATCTTTCAGGTAAGATAACTTGATGACTCGTTTTTATTTTCTCTAAAATGAATGATATTAAATCAGCCATTGCACTAGTAAAAAAAATATGGTATTATTATTGACGGCTATAAAGCCAATACACACATAATAAGCGTATATGCAAAGGGTGCAATTCTAAGAATTGTCTTTACATTAGTTTATTATGGAGGTAAATAACCAATAGGAGGAATTTAAAATGGCAGTAATTTCAATGAAACAATTACTAGAAGCCGGTGTTCACTTCGGTCACCAAACACGCCGTTGGAACCCAAAAATGAAAAAATATATCTTCACTGAAAGAAATGGTATCTATATCATTGACTTACAAAAAACAGTGAAAAAAGTTGAAGAAGCTTACAATTTCTTAAAACAAGTATCTGAAGATGGCGGTAAAGTCTTATTCGTAGGTACTAAAAAACAAGCACAAGAATCAGTTAAAGCTGAAGCTGAACGTGCTGGACAATTCTACGTTAACCAAAGATGGTTAGGCGGAATTTTAACTAACTATAAAACAATTTCTAAACGTATTAAACGTATTTCTGAAATCGAAAAAATGGAAGAAGACGGTTTATTCGAAGTATTACCTAAAAAAGAAGTTGTTGAACTTAAAAAAGAATACGACCGTTTAATCAAATTCTTAGGCGGTATTCGTGATATGAAATCAATGCCTCAAGCATTATTCGTAGTTGACCCTCGTAAAGAGCGCAACGCGATTGCTGAAGCACGTAAATTAAATATCCCAATCGTTGGTATTGTTGACACTAACTGTGATCCTGATGAAATTGATTACGTTATCCCAGCGAACGACGATGCTATTCGTGCCGTTAAATTATTAACTGGTAAAATGGCAGACGCTGTCTTAGAAGGTCAACAAGGTATTTCTAACGATGAAGTAGCTGCAGAACAAAACATCGATTTAGATGAAAAAGAACAATCTCAAGAAGCAGAATCAACTGAAGAAAATACTACTGTTGAATCAAACTAAGATATAGTTTAAATGGGTGATAAGATGTAATGCTTATCGCCCTTTTTTCAAATAAAAAAATATTTATTAAATAATAATAGAGTATTGGAAATTATAGTGCCTTTAATGGTAATATTTAAGTATCATCTATTATTACAATTAGACATATTGGAGGAATAATTAATGGCAATTTCAGCAAAACTTGTAAAAGAATTACGTGAAAAAACTGGCGCTGGTATGATGGATTGTAAAAAAGCGCTAACTGAAACTGATGGTAACATCGATAAAGCGATTGATTACTTACGTGAAAAAGGTATCGCTAAAGCAGCTAAAAAAGCTGACCGTATCGCAGCAGAAGGTTTAGTACACGTTGAAGTAAAAGGTAATGAAGCTGCAATCGTTGAAATCAACTCTGAAACAGACTTCGTTGCTCGTAATGAAGGTTTCCAAGAATTAGTAAAAGAAATTGCTAACCAAGTTCTTGAAAGCAAAGCAGAAACAGTTGAAGCTTTATTAGAAACTAAATTATCAAGTGGTCAAACAGTTGATGAAAGAATGAAAGAAGCTATCTCAACTATCGGTGAAAAATTAAGCATCCGTCGTTTTGCTATCAGAACTAAATCTGACAACGATGCATTCGGTGCATACTTACACATGGGTGGACGTATTGGTGTGTTAACTGTTGTTGAAGGTTCAACTGATGAAGAAGCAGCTAAAGACGTTGCTATGCACATCGCAGCAATCAACCCTAAATATGTTTCATCTGATCAAGTAAGTGAAGAAGAAATCAGCCACGAAAGAGAAGTATTAAAACAACAAGCATTAAATGAAGGTAAACCTGAAAAAATCGTTGAAAAAATGGTTGAAGGACGTTTACGTAAATATCTTCAAGAAATTTGTGCAGTTGATCAAAACTTCGTTAAAGATCCAGACCAAACAGTTGAAGCTTTCTTAAAATCTAAAGGTGGTAAACTTGTTGACTTCGTACGTTATGAAGTAGGCGAAGGTATGGAAAAACGTGAAGAAAACTTTGCTGACGAAGTAAAAGGACAAATGAAATAATCTTTCAAAATTACCAAACAAGAAAGAAGGCACCTTTGAGGTTTTCTATTAGATAAAGGCTCTACTTTATCTCAGAAGACGCGTTCGTGTCTTCTTTACTTGTATATATTACATATTTTTACAATAGAGAGGAAAAAACAATGGCGCAAACTTCTAAATATAAACGTGTAGTTTTAAAACTTAGCGGTGAGGCACTTGCAGGAGATAAAGGCTTTGGAATTAATCCAATGATCATTAAAAGCGTAGCTGAACAAGTAGCTGAAGTAGCTAAAATGGATTGTGAAATTGCTGTAATTGTTGGCGGTGGCAATATCTGGAGAGGGAAAACGGGTAGCGATTTAGGTATGGATCGCGGTACAGCTGATTATATGGGTATGTTAGCAACTGTAATGAATGCACTTGCTTTACAAGATAGCCTTGAACAATTAGACTGTGATACTCGCGTATTAACTTCAATTGAAATGAAACAAGTTGCAGAACCTTACATTCGTCGTCGTGCAATCAGACACTTAGAGAAAAAACGTGTGGTTATCTTTGCAGCGGGTATTGGTAATCCATACTTCTCTACAGATACAACTGCAGCATTACGTGCAGCAGAGGTTGAAGCTGATGTTATTTTAATGGGTAAAAATAATGTAGATGGCGTATATTCAGCTGACCCTAAAGTTGATAAAAATGCAGTAAAATATGATCACTTAACTCATATCCAAATGTTACAAGAAGGATTACAAGTTATGGACTCAACTGCTTCATCATTCTGTATGGACAATAATATTCCTTTAAATGTCTTCTCAATTATGGAAGAAGGAAATATTAAACGTGCAGTAATGGGTGAAAAAATCGGTACTTTAATTACTAAATAATTTGAGGTGTAAAACATGAGTGACATTATTCAAGATACTAAAGCTAGAATGAAAAAATCTATCGATAACTTATCACGTGAATTAGCTAATATCAGTGCAGGTAGAGCTAACTCTAATTTATTAAATGGTGTAACTGTTGATTATTATGGTGCACCAACACCAGTACAACAATTAGCAAGTATCAATGTGCCTGAAGCACGTTTACTAGTTATCTCACCTTACGATAAAACTTCTGTTGCTGATATCGAAAAAGCAATTATTGCTGCTAACTTAGGTGTTAACCCAACTAGTGATGGTGAAGTAATTCGTATCACAGTTCCAGCTTTAACAGAAGAACGTCGTAAAGAATTAGTTAAAAACGTGAAAAAAATTGGTGAAGATGCTAAAGTTTCAATCCGTAATATTCGTCGTGATATTAATGATCAATTGAAAAAAGATGAAAAAAATGGCGATATTACTGAAGATGACTTAAGAAGTCAAACTGAAGATGTTCAAAAAGCGACTGATAATTCTATTAAAGAAATTGATCAATTAGTAGAAGATAAAGAAAAAGATATCATGTCTGTATAATTTAGAATATTAATACCGTTTAATTATTCATAAATTTTGTGAATTTATCGTATTATTAATTATAATAGTACAATAATCATTTTAGTCTAAACTGTGCCAATTCAGACTTTGGTACAGTTTTTTAATTTGCTTATTCAATGCCATTATCGAGTATGATAAAATGATAGATGATTTCTTAAATAACTAATATAATATAACAGAGATGATCAGGCTCGGAGGAAAGACCATGTTTAAAAAGCTAATACAAAGAAATAAGACTAAAATCACTCACAACGATGATTTAGATTTACATAATTTACCTGAACATGTAGCGATTATCATGGACGGAAATGGACGTTGGGCTAAAAAGCGTAAAATGCCTAGAATTAAAGGTCATTATGAAGGTATGCAAACAATAAAAAAAGTAACGCGTGAAGCGAGCAATTTAGGTATTAAATACTTAACCTTATACGCTTTTTCAACGGAAAATTGGTCTAGACCTGAAAATGAAGTTAATTATATCATGAATTTACCTGTTAATTTTTTAAAAACTTTTCTACCAGAATTAATAGAAAAAAATGTCCAAATTGAAACAATTGGTTTTTTAGAGGCAGTGCCTCAATCAACTATTGATGCTATTGAATATGCAAAAGAGAAAACAAAAGATAATACAGGTTTGAAATTAATATTTGCCATTAATTATGGTGGACGAGCTGAAATTGTTCAAAGTATGAAATCAATTTATGATGAGCTTCAAAATAATGGTCAGGATAGTAATGACATCGACGAAACAATGATATCGAAACATTTAATGACGCATCCCTACCCAGATCCTGAATTATTAATTCGCACGTCTGGTGAACAACGCATTAGTAATTTTCTAATTTGGCAATCTTCTTATAGTGAATTTATATTCAATGAGAAGTTATGGCCGGATTTTGATGCTGAGGAATTTAAAAAATGTTTAAAAATATACCAATCTCGTCAAAGACGTTTTGGAGGATTAAGTAAGGAGTAGCGTATGAAAGTTAGAACTTTAACCGCGATTATAGCTTTAATTATATTTCTACCTATTTTATTAAAAGGTGGAACTATTTTAATGTTATTTGCTTATTTACTAGCTTTAATTGCATTAAAAGAACTGTTGAATATGAATATGATCAAATTACTTTCTATTCCAGGTATTTTTAGTGCTTTAGCGTTAATTATCATTATGTTACCGCAAGATGCTGGGCAATGGGTAAATGATGTTCAGCTAAAAAGTTTAATCGCAATGAGCTTTATATTACTAAGTTATACTGTACTTTCTAAAAATAGATTTAGTTTTATGGATGCAGCATTTTGTTTAATGTCAGTTGCTTATGTAGGCATAGGTTTCATGTATTTTTATGCTACACGTGAAGATGGCTTGCACTATATACTATATGCATTTTTAGTTGTATGGTTAACTGATACAGGCGCATATTTATTTGGTCGTTTAATGGGCAAACATAAATTATGGCCTGTCATTAGCCCGAATAAAACAATTGAAGGTTTTATTGGTGGATTAATTTGTAGTCTAATTGTGCCACTAGTTATGCTATTTTTCGTTGATTTCCACTTAAACATTTGGCTACTATTACTTGTAACGATAATTCTAAGTGTATTTGGTCAACTTGGTGACTTAGTGGAATCAGGGTTTAAACGTCATTTCGGTGTGAAAGATTCAGGCAGAATTTTACCGGGACACGGTGGTATACTAGACCGTTTTGATAGTTTTATGTTTGTGTTACCTTTACTCAACATATTATTAATACAAATATAGTGAGAATTTAACGTAATATTTATTTTTAAAAAATGAATAATGGTATAATTGAGGAGTTATTGAATTTACTGTTGATTAGAAGCATTCAATCACGTAATTCTTAACTCCTTTTCTCAAAGGTAATAATTAGAAAATTTTGTTAAAGTAAATATAGTAAATGACTGAAAGAACCTTTATCAATCGATGAACGTAATGCGTAACGGTGGGAGTTTACGGTGTGTAAACGAGCTAGCCATGCATAATGTAACGAAGAGTGAAAGGAATGTTATACAGTCATAAATGCTTGAAAAACTCTACAAAATCATACATAATCTACAACATTCTTATGAATTGAATAGAAGTAGATAAATTTAATTAATTGAGGTGTAGCGAGTGAGTTATTTAGTCACTATTGTCTCATTTATTATCGTATTTGGTGTGCTTGTAACGGTACATGAATATGGCCATATGTTCTTTGCTAAACGTGCAGGGATTATGTGTCCAGAATTTGCGATTGGTATGGGACCGAAAATTTTTAGTTTCCGTAAAGACGAAACCCTTTATACGATCCGTTTACTACCTGTGGGAGGCTACGTAAGAATGGCCGGGGATGGTCTTGAAGAACCGCCCGTTGAACCAGGTATGAATGTAAAAATAAAATTAAATGACCAAGATGAAATTACACATATTATTTTAGATGATCAGCATAAATTTCAAAAAATTGAAGCTATTGAAGTAAAGCAATGTGATTTTAAAGACGAATTATTTATTGAAGGTATTACAACTTATGATAATGAAAGACATCACTTCAATATTGCTAAGAAAGCGTATTTTGTAGAAAATGGTAGTTTAATTCAAATTGCGCCTAGAAATCGTCAATTTGCTCACAAAAAACCACTGCCCAAATTTTTAACATTATTTGCAGGGCCATTATTTAACTTCCTCTTGGCTATCGTATTATTTATTGGTTTAGCTTATTACCAAGGAACGCCTACAACTACAGTTAATCAATTGGCGGATAATTATCCAGCACAACAAGCCGGGTTAAAAACAGGTGATAAGATTGTACAATTAGGTAGTCATAAGGTAGATAAGTTTGAAGATATTCAAAAAGCTGCCGATCAAATTAAAGATCATAAGACAACGTTAAAAGTTGAACGTGATGGCAAGGTTAAAACGTTAGATATTACACCTAAAAAACAAGTGATTAAGCAAACAAAAATGAACTCAGTTACAAAATATGTACTAGGTTTCCAACCTAAAAATGAGCACTCATTGTTTAAACCTATTCCAGCTGGTATTGAAGATTTTGTTAACGCTAGTACAGTCATTTTCAAAGCAGTAGGTACAATGATAGCAAGCATCTTCACTGGCGGTTTCACATTTGACATGCTTAATGGACCAGTGGGTATCTATCATAATGTTGATTCAGTGGTTAAACAAGGTGTCATCGCGCTTATATTCTATACTGCTTTATTAAGTGTAAACTTAGGTATAATGAACTTATTACCAATTCCAGCACTTGATGGTGGTAGAATTTTATTTGTAATTTATGAAGCTATATTCAGAAGACCAGTGAATAAAAAAGCAGAAACAGCTATCATAGCTGTTGGGGCAATATTCGTAGTAATTATCATGGTACTGGTTACTTGGAACGATATACAACGCTATTTCTTATAATTTAGGAGGAGAATGATATGAAACAATCGAAAGTATTCATACCAACGATGCGAGAAGTACCTGCAGAAGCAGAAGCTTTAAGTCATCAATTATTATTAAAAGCAGGATTAATCAAACAAAGTACAAGTGGTATTTATAGCTATTTACCACTAGCAACACGCGTATTAAATAATATTTCTAAAATTATTCGTGAAGAAATGGAAAGTGTTGATGCAGTTGAAATTTTAATGCCTGCACTTCAACAAGCTGAGTTATGGGAAGAGTCAGGTCGTTGGGGAGCGTATGGTCCTGAACTAATGCGTTTAAAGGATCGCAATGGTAGAGAATTTGCTTTAGGACCAACACACGAAGAAGTAGTGACTTCAATCGTACGAGATGAACTTAAATCTTACAAACGTTTACCAATTACTTTATTCCAAATTCAATCTAAATTCCGTGATGAGAAGCGCCCACGCTTTGGTTTATTACGTGGTAGAGAATTCATCATGAAAGATGCTTATTCTTTCCATGCAGACGAAGAATCACTAGATCAAACATACCAAGATATGTATAACGCTTATAGCCGTATATTTAAACGAGTAGGAATTAATGCTCGTCCAGTAGTTGCAGATTCAGGTGCTATCGGCGGTAACCATACACATGAATTTATGGCATTAAGTAAAATTGGTGAAGACACAATCGTTTATAGTGAAAATAGCGACTATGCAGCAAATATCGAAAAAGCTGAAGTGGTTTATCATCCTAATGAAAAACATACAGATATTGCTGAATTAAGTAAAATTGAAACACCAAATGTTAAAACTGCACAAGAATTAGCTGACTTTTTAAATCGTCCAGTAGATGAAATTGTTAAAACAATGAACTTCAAAGTAGATGGCGAATTTATAATGTTCTTAGTAAGAGGGCATCACGAATTAAATGATGTGAAAGTGAAATCATTCTTTGGCACTGATAATGTAGAATTGGCATCTCAAGATGAAATAGTTAATTTATTAGGTGCTAACCCAGGTTCATTAGGTCCTATTCATGATAAAGAAATTAAAATCTATGCCGACAATTATGTTAAAGATTTAAATAATATCGTTGTAGGCGCAAATGAAGATGGTTACCATTATGTAAATGCGAATGTTGATCGTGACTTCAAGATTGATGAATATGGAGACTTCCGCTTTATCTTAGAAGGTGAACAATTAAGCGATGGTTCAGGTGAAGCTAAATTTGCCGAAGGTATCGAAGTAGGACAAGTATTTAAACTTGGTACTAAGTATTCAGAAGCTATGAATGCAACATTCTTAGATAATCAAGGTAAAGCGCAACCATTAATCATGGGTTGCTACGGTATCGGTGTTTCAAGAACGCTAAGTGCGATTGTAGAACAAAATAATGATGAAAATGGTATTATTTGGCCTAAATCAGTGACACCATTTGATTTACATTTAATTACAATTAATCCTAAAAAAGAAGAACAACTTGAATTAGCTAATCAATTATATGCACAATTCCAAGGTAAGTACGATGTGTTATACGATGATCGAAAAGAACGTGCAGGTGTTAAATTTAACGATGCTGATTTAATCGGTTTACCTATTCGTATTGTAGTAGGTAAGAACGCTTCTGAAGGTATCGTTGAAGTAAAATTACGCCACACTGGTGAAAGCGAAGATGTGCATATTGATGATTTAGAAGCACATGTAGCTAAAATTTATGAAAACTTATAAGTTTATTTAAAAGTTTAACTCGAAGCGGTAAAAATGTTTGTGGCATTTTTACCGTTTTTCATTGTGTATATAGAATTAATTTTCAAAAAATAAAGAAATAATCTGTACGAATGAAATACGAATGAAAAATGATAATTGAAGTAGTATAATAGATATCAAGTTTGTGAATGTAGGGTAGTTGAAAATACTATCAACTGTGAGGAATTTAAGTAAGAAATAAGGTGGTTATCTGTCGTGGCAATGACGAATCAAGAAAAATTTAGAGTACTTGCTGACCAAATCAAAATTTCAAATCAACTTGATAAAGAAATTCTTGAAAATGGGGAATTAACACGCGTTGATGTATCAAATAAAAATAGAACATGGGAATTTCAAATTACATTGCCATACTTTCTTTCGAATGAAGATTATTTAATCTTTACCAATGCAATCACCGAAGAATTTAAAGAAATCGCAAAAGTAGATTGGCATTTTACGATACAAAATACGAGTAACCAAGATGAACATGCAATCAAATACTTTGGTCACTGCATCGAACATACTGCTTTATCACCTAAAGTGAAGGGACAACTAAAGCAGAAACGTTTAATTATGTCTGGCAATGTTTTAAAGATTATGACTTCAAATGATATTGAAAGAAATCATTTTGACAAAGTATGTAACGGTAGTTTGGTTAAAGCTTTTCAAAAGTGTGGATTTGATATAGATAAAGTTGTCTTTGAAACGGATGAGTCTAACACGGATGAAGATTTAGCTTCATTAGAGGCGCATATTCAAGAAGAAGATGAAAAAAGCGCAAGAGAAGCAACCGAAAAAATGGAAAAAATCAAAGCTGAAAAAGCGAAACAGCAAGATAATAACGAAAGTAGCGTCGATAAATGTCAAATTGGTAAGCCAATTCAAGTTGAGAATATCAAACCAATTGAATCAATTATTGAAGAAGAATTTAAGGTAGCTATTGAAGGGGTCATCTTTGATATTAATCTGAAAGAACTTAAAAGTGGCCGTCACATCGTAGAATTGAAAGTGACAGACTACACAGATTCATTAGTACTAAAAATGTTTACTAGAAAAAATAAAGATGACTTAGATCACTTTAAAGCATTAAGTGTAGGTAAATGGGTACGTGCTCAGGGACGTATTGAAGAAGATACATTTGTGCGCGACTTAGTTATGATGATGGCAGATATTGAGGAAATCAAGAAGACGCCAAAACAAGATAAAGCTGAAGAGAAACGCGTTGAATTCCATTTACACACGTCTATGAGTCAAATGGATGGGATTCCTAATATTGGCTCTTATGTAGCACAAGCAGCAAACTGGGGGCATAAAGCTATTGCAGTAACCGATCATAATGTAGTACAAGCGTTCCCAGAAGCGCATAGTGCTGCTGAGAAAAATGGCATTAAAATGATTTACGGTATGGAAGGTATGCTTGTAGATGATGGTGTACCAATTGCTTATAAACCGACAGATAGAGATTTAAAAGAAGCAACTTATGTCGTCTTTGACGTTGAGACAACAGGTTTATCAAACCAATATGATCAAATTATTGAACTTGCCGCTGTAAAAGTGAAAGACGGCGAAATTATCGATAAATTTGAACGTTTTAGTAACCCGCATGAAAAGTTATCTGAAACAATCATTAATTTAACGCACATCACAGACGATATGTTAACGGATGCTCCAGAAATTGAAGAAGTATTAACAGAATTTAAAGAATGGGTTGGAGACGCTATATTTGTAGCGCATAATGCTTCATTCGATATGGGCTTTATCGATACTGGATATGAAAGACTTGGTTTCGGTCCTTCTACAAATGGGGTTATTGATACGCTTGAATTATCTCGTACGATTAATACGGAATATGGTAAACATGGTTTGAACTTCTTAGCTAAAAAATATGGTGTAGAACTGACACAACACCACAGAGCCATTTACGATACTGAGGCAACAGCCTACATTTTCATAAAAATGGTGCAACAAATGAAAGAGTTAGGCGTTACAAATCATAAAGATATTAATAAAAAATTAACCAACGAAGATGCTTATAAACGTGCGCGTCCTACTCACGTCACTTTAATTGTGCAAACTCAAGAGGGACTTAAAAATCTCTTTAAGATTGTCAGTGCCTCATTAGTTAAATATTATTACCGCACACCAAGAATTCCACGTTCATTGTTAAATGAATATCGAGAAGGCATTTTAGTGGGCACAGCTTGTGATGAGGGTGAACTATTCACTGCGGTAATGCAAAGAGATCAAGCAGAAGTTGAAAAAATCGCGAAATATTATGATTTCATTGAAGTTCAACCGCCAAAACTTTATCAAGATTTAATTGATCGTGAATTAATTAGAGATACTGAAACGTTATATGAAATTTATGATCGTATCTTAAAAGCTGGTGAGAGTACAGGTATTCCGGTATTAGCAACTGGTAATGCGCATTATTTATATGAACATGATGCGATTGCACGTAAAATTTTGATTGCTTCTCAACCAGGTAATCCATTAAATCGCTCAACGTTACCAGAAGCTCATTTTAGAACGACAGATGAAATGTTAGACGAATTTCATTTCTTAGGAGAAGAAAAAGCCTATGAAATTGTGGTTAAAAATACAAATGAATTAGCAGATCGTATAGATAAAGTTATTCCAATTAAAGATAAACTGTTCACACCACGTATGGAAGGTGCTAACGAAGAAATACGAGAATTAAGTTATGCTAATGCGCGAAAACTTTATGGGGAAGATTTACCTCAAATTGTTATTGATCGTTTAGAAAAAGAGTTAGCAAGTATTATCGGTAATGGTTTCTCTGTAATCTATCTAATTTCTCAACGATTAGTTAAAAAATCATTAGATGATGGCTATCTTGTAGGATCTCGTGGTTCTGTAGGTTCAAGTTTCGTTGCGACAATGACTGAAATTACAGAAGTTAACCCACTACCACCGCACTACATTTGTCCAAACTGTAAGACAAGTGAATTCTTTGATGATGGGTCAGTAGGGTCAGGATTTGACTTACCAGACAAGAAATGTGGTACATGTGGTGCTGAGTTAATTAAAGAGGGACAAGATATTCCGTTCGAAACGTTCTTAGGATTTAAAGGGGATAAAGTGCCTGATATTGACTTGAACTTTAGCGGTGAATATCAACCTAACGCCCATAACTATACGAAAGTGTTATTTGGTGAAGATAAAGTATTTCGTGCTGGAACAATTGGTACTGTTGCTGAAAAGACTGCCTTTGGTTATGTAAAAGGTTATTTAAATGATCAAGGTATTCATAAACGCGGTGCTGAAGTGGATCGTCTAGTTAAAGGATGTACTGGTGTTAAACGTACGACTGGACAACACCCTGGCGGTATTATCGTAGTACCTGATTACATGGATATATATGATTTTACGCCTATTCAATTCCCAGCAGATGACCAAAGTGCTTCATGGATGACCACACACTTTGACTTCCATTCTATTCATGATAACGTATTAAAACTTGATATTCTTGGACACGATGACCCAACTATGATTCGTATGTTACAAGATTTATCAGGTATAGATCCTAAAACGATTCCAGTTGATGATAAAGAAACGATGCAAATCTTTAGTAGCCCTGAATCATTAGGTGTGACTGAAGAAGAAATTTTATGTAAAACCGGAACATTTGGAGTGCCTGAATTTGGTACAGGATTTGTGCGTCAAATGTTAGAAGATACTAAACCTACAACGTTCTCAGAGCTTGTTCAAATTTCAGGGTTATCTCATGGTACAGACGTATGGCTAGGCAATGCGCAAGAACTAATTCGCTCTGGTATTTGTGATTTATCAAGCGTAATTGGTTGTCGTGACGATATCATGGTTTATTTAATGTATGCAGGTCTAGAACCATCTATGGCTTTTAAAACAATGGAGTCTGTACGTAAAGGTAAAGGTTTAACGGATGAAATGATTGAAGCTATGAAAGAAAACGATGTACCAGATTGGTATTTAGATTCATGCCTTAAAATTAAGTACATGTTCCCTAAAGCCCATGCTGCTGCATATGTATTAATGGCTGTGCGTATCGCGTATTTCAAAGTTCATCATCCTTTATACTATTATGCGGCTTATTTCACTATTCGTGCTTCAGACTTTGACTTAATTACAATGATTAAAGATAAAGAAAGCATCAAAAATACAGTTAAAGATATGTATTCTCGATATATGGATTTAGGCAAGAAAGAGAAAGACGTGTTAACTGTATTAGAAATAATGAACGAAATGGCGCATAGAGGTTTCCGTATGCAACCTATTAGCTTAGAAAAAAGTCAGGCGTTTGATTTTATTATCGAAGGCGATACTTTAATACCACCATTTATCGCCGTTCCCGGTCTAGGTGAGAACGTAGCGAAACGTATCGTGGAAGCTCGTGAAGATGGTCCGTTCTTATCTAAAGAAGACTTAAATAAAAAAGCAGGTTTATCACAAAAAATCATTGAGTATTTAGATGATTTAGGTTCATTACCAGACTTACCAGATAAAGCACAGTTATCTATTTTTGATATCTAAAATGAGTAGGCCAACAAAGTTACTATTTTTTACTAAACTGGAACTATTCAATGCTTTATTTAAATACCTTAATTTGTTTAAAAAATGAACTTGTGATATAATTGCACTGTGTAAAAATTAGACTCAGGCAGAAAGAGTGGGCATATACCCGCTCTTTTCTATTTGCCAAAAAAGGAGGCCTGTATGAGTAAAATAACTAAAGAAGTAGAAACTATCATTTCTCCTGTTTTAGACGAATTAAATTTTGAACTAGTAGATATCGAGTATGCTAAAGAAGGAAAAGATCATTTCTTAAGAATTTCTATCGATAAAGAAGGTGGCGTCGATTTAAATGATTGTACGCTTGCTTCTGAAAAGATAAGCGAAGTAATGGATGAGAAAGATCCAATATCTGAAATGTACTATTTAGATGTTGCCTCACCAGGTGCTGAGCGACCAATAAAAAAAGAAAAAGATTATCAAAATGCAATCGACAAACCAGTATTTGTGTCACTATACGCTCCTATTGAAGGAGATAAAGAATGGTTAGGCATCTTAAAAGGTGTCACTGATGATGCAATTACGATGGAAGTTAAAGAAAAAGCTAGAACTAAAAATATCGAAATCCCAAGAAATAAAATTGCAAAAGCACGTCACGCAGTAATGATTTAACGTGATGAGGAGGAATAATTGTGGCAAGTAATGAGTTATTATTAGCAACTGAATATTTAGAGAAAGAAAAGAAAATCCCAAGAGAAGTTTTAATTGATGCCATTGAAGCAGCATTAATTACAGCATATAAGAAAAACTATGATAGCGCTAGAAACGTGCGCGTTGAATTAAATATGGATGAAGGTACTTTCAAAGTTATCGCACGTAAAGAAGTCGTAGAAGAAGTATTTGATGACCGTGATGAAGTTGATTTAAGTACAGCATTAGTTAAAAACCCTGCTTATGAAATTGGCGATATTTATGAAGAAGATGTGACACCTAAAGACTTTGGTCGTGTAGGTGCACAAGCAGCTAAACAAGCGGTAATGCAACGTTTAAGAGATGCTGAAAGAGAAATTCTTTATAAAGAATTTATCGACAAAGAAGAAGACATTTTAACAGGTGTGATTGACCGTGTTGATCATCGCTATGTTTATGTTAATTTAGGTCGTATTGAAGCTGTATTATCTGAAGCTGAAAGAAGCCCTAATGAAAGTTACATTCCAAATGAACGCATCAAAGTGTACGTAAACAAAGTTGAACAAACTACTAAAGGCCCTCAAATTTATGTGTCTAGAAGTCATCCAGGTTTACTTAAACGTTTATTTGAGCAAGAGGTACCTGAAATCTACGATGGAACTGTTATCGTTAAATCAGTAGCACGTGAAGCGGGAGACCGTTCTAAAATCAGTGTTCACTCTGAAAATCCTGACATTGATGCAGTAGGCGCATGTGTAGGTGCTAAAGGTGCGCGTGTTGAAGCTGTAGTTGAAGAACTTGGCGGAGAAAAAATTGATATCGTTCAATGGAACGAAGATCCTAAAGTTTTCGTGCGCAATGCATTAAGCCCATCACAAGTACTTGAAGTAATTGTTAATGAAGATAACCAATCTACAGTCGTAGTTGTACCTGATTATCAATTATCTCTTGCTATCGGTAAAAGAGGTCAAAACGCACGTTTAGCAGCCAAATTAACTGGTTGGAAGATTGATATTAAATCAGAAACTGATGCACGTGAAGCGGGCATTTATCCTGTTATCGAATCAGAAGAACAAGCTGATGAAATCGTTATGACAGGCGATGAAGATGTAGAAATCGATGATGTGAATTTAGAAGAATCTAATTTAACAACTGCTGAGTTAGCAGCCGAAATCGATGAACCTTCTGATGAAGAAAGTGAAGAAACTTCTGAAGACGTAGAGCAAACTGAAGAAGAGAATGAAAATAAAGACGTTTAAGCACAAAATTGGGGTGAGTAATTAATAATGAAGAAGAAAAAAATTCCAATGCGCAAATGTATTATTACTAATGAAATGCGTCCTAAAAAAGAAATGATTCGCGTTGTTATTAATAAAGAAGGCGAGATATTTGCTGATGGTACAGGGAAACAACAAGGTAGAGGCGCATATGTTTCAAAAGATGTTAAAAGTGTAGAAGAAGCTCAACAAAAAGGCGTACTTGAGAGATATTTTAATGAAAATCCTGAAAAATTAGACCCAGTCTACAAAGAAATTATCAGATTAATTTATAGAGAAGAGATTCCTAAATGACCAAAGAAAAAATATTTAATTTTTTAGGGTTAGCTATG
Source organism: Staphylococcus sp. Marseille-Q1834 (assembly GCF_916858875.1). Taxonomy (NCBI): domain Bacteria; kingdom Bacillati; phylum Bacillota; class Bacilli; order Caryophanales; family Staphylococcaceae; genus Staphylococcus; species Staphylococcus sp. Marseille-Q1834. The sequence continues at coordinate 86,650 of NZ_CAKASN010000002.1, forward strand.
AGAGCTAGAAAAGTTAAAGCAGGAGAATCTGTATTATTAACAGAAATAAAAAAACAAAATGTTAAATTAGTTATTTTAGCTTCTGATGCTTCTGAAAACTCTATAAAAAATATACAAAATAAATGTGAAACATATCATGTTCCATTTAGAATTTTCGGTACGAGAGCAGAATTAGGCCAATCTTTAGGCAAAGCAGAACGTGTAAATGTTGGAGTCACTGACTCAGGATTTGCTAAAAAGCTAAAGGCTATGATTGATGAATATTGTAAGGAGTGATTATATGAGTAAAAAAAGAATTTATGAATATGCGAAAGAGTTAAACGTGAAAAGTAAAGAGATTATCGATGAGTTAAAAAAAATGGACGTAGAAGTATCTAATCACATGCAAGCGCTAGAAGACGATCAAATTAAAGTGCTTGATAAGAAATTTAAACCACAACAAAGTGGTAATAATGATAAACAAACTACTCAAAATAATCACCAAAAACAACAAAGTAATAACAATAATAAGAAACAAAATAACAAAGGAAACGCTAATCCTAAAAACAATAATAAAAATAAAAACAACAAAAATAATAAGAACAATAATAAAGGAAACAAAAATAAACCAGCAGCTGAACCAAAAGAAATGCCATCAAAAATCACTTATGAAGAAGGCATTACTGTTGGTGAATTAGCGGATAAATTAAATATTGAATCATCAGGCATCATTAAAAAATTATTCTTATTAGGTATTGTAGCGAATATTAACCAATCTTTAGATGAAGAAACGTTAGAATTAATTGCTGATGACTATGGTGTAGAAATTGAAAAAGAAGTAGTAGTTAATGAAGAAGATCTTTCAACCTACTTTGATAACGAAGAAGACGATCCAGATGCAATTGAAAGACCGGCTGTAGTGACTATTATGGGTCACGTTGACCATGGTAAAACAACGTTACTTGATTCAATTCGTCATACAAAAGTAACTGCTGGCGAAGCAGGTGGTATTACACAACATATCGGTGCATATCAAATTGAAAATGCTGGTAAGAAAATTACTTTCTTAGATACTCCTGGACACGCAGCTTTCACTACAATGCGTGCACGTGGTGCTCAAGTTACAGATATCACAATCTTAGTAGTAGCAGCAGATGATGGTGTAATGCCTCAAACAATTGAAGCGATTAACCATGCCAAAGAAGCAAATGTACCTACAATCGTTGCGGTAAACAAAATCGATAAACCAACTGCTAACCCAGATCGCGTTATGCAAGAATTAACTGAATATGGTTTGATTCCTGAAGATTGGGGCGGTGACACAATCTTTGTTCAGTTATCAGCATTAAGTGGCGATGGTATCGATGACTTATTAGAAATGATTGGTTTAGTAGCTGAAGTTCAAGAATTAAAAGCTAACCCAGATAAACAAGCTGTTGGTACTGTAATTGAAGCAGAATTAGATAAATCACGTGGTCCAGCAGCATCATTACTTGTACAAAATGGTACATTAAATGTTGGTGATTCAATCGTAGTAGGTAACACGTATGGACGTATTCGTGCTATGGTAAATGACCTTGGTCAAAGAATTAAAACTGCAGGCCCATCAACTCCTGTTGAAATCACTGGTATTAATGACGTACCTTTAGCTGGTGACCGTTTCGTTATTTTCAAAGATGAGAAACAAGCACGTCGTATCGGTGAAGCACGTCATGAAGCAAGCGTAATTCAACAACGTCAAGAAAGTAAAAATGTTTCACTAGATAATTTATTTGAACAAATGAAACAAGGTGAAATGAAAGATCTTAACGTTATTATTAAAGGTGACGTTCAAGGTTCAGTAGAAGCCTTAGCCGCTTCATTAATGAAGATTGATGTTGAAGGTGTAAACGTACGTATCATCCACACTGCCGTAGGTGCTATCAATGAATCAGATGTAACATTAGCTAATGCATCTAATGGTATCATTATCGGATTTAACGTTCGTCCAGATGCAGGTGCTAAACGAGCTGCTGAAGCTGAAAATGTAGATATGCGTCTTCACCGTGTTATTTACAATGTTATCGAAGAAATCGAATCAGCCATGAAAGGTTTATTAGACCCTGAATTTGAAGAGCAAGTTATTGGTCAAGCTGAAGTACGTCAAACATTTAAAGTATCTAAAGTGGGTACAATCGCAGGTAGTTACGTAACTGAAGGTAAAATCACACGTAACGCAGGTGTACGTATTATCAGAGACGGTATCGTTTTATTTGAAGGTGAATTAGACACATTAAAACGTTTCAAAGATGATGCTAAAGAAGTAGCACAAGGCTACGAATGTGGTATTACAATTGAGAAATTCAACGATATTAAAGAAGGCGATATTATCGAAGCCTTTGAAATGGTAGAAGTTGAAAGATAATTTAACCCTTTAAGTTAGTTAGATTTTAAGGTAAAAATAACTATATGAAGCCACATAGCAAATTCGCAGTAGTTGATTGAATTGAGAAGTCGCTTATTACAAGTCTTTCTCAACGTTAGTCATCCTTGCGGGGGTGGGACAATGATTTCTAATTGATTTCAGTCCCACTCCCTTTTTTAAGAAATAAAAGTAATATAATCATTTCTAAAGTTTAAACAAACTGAAAAAAGGAAATTTAAAAAATAAGTAGAATTAAACATCAATTAAAGAGGTGACACAAATGAGTAACATGAGAGCAGAACGTGTTGGCGAACAAATGAAAAAAGAAATTATGGATATCGTTAATAATAAAGTAAAAGATCCTAGAGTAGGTTTCATCACAATTACTGATGTTGACTTAACAAATGACTTGTCACAAGCTAAAGTATTTTTAACAGTACTTGGTAGTGATAAAGAAGTGAAAGATACTTTCAAAGCTTTAGATAAAGCTAAAGGATTTATTAAATCTGAACTTGGTTCAAGAATGAGATTACGTATTATTCCAGAATTATTCTTTGAATACGATGAGTCAATCGAATATGGAAATAAAATTGAAAAAATGATTCAAGATTTACACAAACAAGATAAATAATGAAGGATTGGCTGAGGCATAGTATCATGTCTCAGCCTCTCAATTATTATTGAAATAAAACTTATACATAAATCGTTTTAGGATAAGGGCGTGAAATAATGTACAACGGCATTTTACCCGTATATAAAGAACGTGGACTTACAAGTCACGATGTTGTATTTAAATTAAGAAAAATTTTAAAAACGAAAAAAATCGGTCATACTGGCACATTAGACCCAGAAGTTGCAGGGGTGTTACCTATTTGTATTGGGACTGCTACTAGAGTGAGTGACTATATTATGGATATGGGTAAATCTTATAAAGCGACTGTTTCAATTGGTGAAAGTACAACTACTGAAGATCAAACTGGAGAAGTTATTAATAAGGTGAATATTGCGACAAATGAACTTAATGAACGTCAAGTAGATTTAATATTAGAAGATTTTCAAGGTATTATAACGCAAGTTCCACCTATGTATTCTTCAGTAAAAGTGAATGGTAAAAAATTGTATGAATATGCGAGAAATGGTGAAGCGGTAGAGCGACCAGAAAGAAAAGTGAATATTAAACAAATCGAACGCACGTCAGATTTAGTGTTTAAAGATAATCAATGTCATTTTGATATCATTGTTCATTGTGGAAAAGGGACATATATTCGTACGCTTGCCACTGATATAGGAAAAGAATTAGGTTATCCAGCGCATATGTCTTTATTAACGCGCACAACTTCAGGTGGCTTTGATATTAAAGAAAGTTTAACACTTGAACAAATTTCAGATTTCCATGAGCAAGACACATTACAATCTCATTTATTTCCTATAGAATATGGTTTGAAAAGTTTGCCTGAGATACTTATTTCAGATGAAAATATGAAAAAAAGAATTTTAAATGGTCAGAAATTTAATAAGAAAACGTTTAAAAAATCAATAAAAAGTGATCAACTTGTATTTAAAGATGCAGACACTGACAAAGTAATGGCTATTTATGTTCAACATCCTGACAAACCACATGAAATAAAACCTAAAAAAGTATTCAATTAAAGGAGTTAGACGTTATGAAAGTGATAGAAGTAACCCATCCAATCCAAAAGGACCAATTAATCCAAGAAGATGTTGCCATGGCTTTTGGTTTTTTTGATGGTGTGCATCGTGGACATAATAAAGTATTTGAAGCGTTAGATGAACGTGCTCAAGAGAAACATTTGAAAAAAGCAGTGACAACTTTTGACCCACATCCTTCTGTAGTGTTAAATCCTGAACGTAAACGTACGGATTATTTAACACCGCTTTCAGATAAACTTGAAATGATTGAACAACATGACATCGATTATTGTATTGTCATTAATTTCTCTTCTCGATTTGCAAATGTGACTGCTGAAGAATTTGCACAAGAATACATCATTAATAACCATGTTAAAGAAGTTGTTGCCGGTTTCGATTTTACGTATGGTAAATTTGGAAAAGGTAATATGTCAGTTTTAAACGAAATGGAAGAATTTAATACCACTATTGTTGGTAAACAAGAAATGGAATCTGAAAAGATTTCAACCACTGCTATAAGAGAAGCTTTAAAAAATGGTGACTTGAAAAAAGCAAATGAACAATTAGGTTATTTATATCGCATTAAAGGTACGGTAGTGCAAGGTGAGAAACGTGGACGTACGATTGGTTTCCCTACTGCTAACGTTCAACCTAGTGATGATTACGTTTTACCGAAAAAAGGTGTATATGCAGTAAGTATGGCTATTGGTGCTGAAAATAAATTATATCGTGGAGTAGCGAATGTTGGCGTAAAACCTACATTTCATGATCCTTCAAAAGCAGAAGTTGTTATTGAAGTAAACATCTTCGACTTTAGTGATAATATTTATGGTGAACGCGTGATAGTTTATTGGCATCATTATTTAAGACCAGAAGTTAAATTTGATGGTATTGATCCGTTAGTTGAACAAATGAACAATGATAAAGAACGTGCTAAATATTTATTAGCTGTTGATTTCGGAGATGAAGTATCGTATAATATTTAAAGTTGAGTTTTATAAATATAAGACTTATTAAATTTATTCCTTTCTCTTGGCAAGTTGAAACTCCGACGCTTAGCTCAGATTAAGGTGTATACAAAATTTAGGAGGAATTTAATTATGGCAATTACTCAAGAACGTAAAAATGAAATTATCAAAGAATATCGCGTACACGAAACTGACACTGGTTCACCAGAAGTACAAATCGCTGTTTTAACTGCAGAAATCGCTGCATTAAACGAACACTTACGTGAACACAAAAAAGACCACCATTCACGTCGTGGATTATTAAAAATGGTAGGTCGTCGTCGTCACTTATTAAACTACTTACGTGGTAAAGATATTCAACGTTACCGTGAATTAATTAAATCATTAGGTATTCGTCGTTAATATTAATATATTTAAAGGAAAGCACCACTTGGTTTGGTACTTTCCTTTTTTTATCTTTTTAAACAATCACTAATATAAAATTATAAAAATTAATGATATGATGTAGGTATTAGATTTCAGAGAGGAGATTCATAATGTCTCAAGATAAAAAAGTTTTTAAAACTGAGTGGGCTGGAAGATCGTTAACGATTGAGACAGGTCAATTAGCTAAACAAGCTAATGGTGCAGTATTAGTGCGCTATGGTGATACAGTAGTATTATCAACGGCTGTAGCCTCAAAAGAACCTCGTGATGGTGACTTTTTCCCATTAACAGTGAACTATGAAGAAAAAATGTATGCTGCAGGTAAAATTCCTGGCGGTTTCAAAAAACGTGAGGGTCGTCCTGGAGACGAAGCTACATTAACAGCGCGTTTAATTGATAGACCTATTCGACCACTTTTCCCAAAAGGCTACCGTCATGATGTACAAATTATGAATACAGTACTAAGTGCTGATCCTGATTGTTCACCTGAAATGGCAGCAATGATCGGTTCATCAATGGCATTAAGTGTATCTGATATTCCATTCCAAGGACCAATTGCTGGCGTAAATGTCGGTTACATTGATGGAGAATACGTAATCAATCCTACACTTGAACAAAAAGAAGTTTCACGCTTAGATTTAGAAGTAGCTGGGCATAAAGATGCGGTCAACATGGTTGAAGCGGGCGCAAGTGAAATTACTGAAAAAGAAATGTTAGAAGCGATCTTCTTTGGTCATGAAGAAATTAAACGTTTGGTTGCATTCCAAGAAGAAGTTGTTGAGCATATTCAACCAGTTAAGAAAGAATTCGTACCTGTTGAACGTGATGAAGAACTTGTAAACAATGTAAAAGCTTTAACAGAAGAAAAAGGCTTGAAAGAAACTGTCTTAACATTCGATAAACAACAACGTGATGAGAATTTAGATGCTTTAAAAGCTGAAATTGCAACTGAGTTTGTTGACGAAGCGGATCCTGAAAATGAATTATTAATTGATGAAGTCTATGCTATTCTTAACGATTTAGTTAAAGAAGAAGTACGTCGCTTAATTGCAGATGAAAAAATTAGACCAGATGGTCGTAAACCAGACGAAATTCGTCCATTAGACTCTGAGGTTGGTTTATTACCACGTGCACATGGTTCAGGATTATTTACACGTGGTCAAACACAAGCGTTATCTGTATTAACATTAGGTGCTTTAGGAGATTATCAATTAATTGATGGTTTAGGACCTGAAGTTGAGAAACGATTCATGCATCATTATAATTTCCCTAACTTCTCAGTAGGTGAAACTGGCCCTGTAAGAGCGCCAGGACGTCGTGAAATTGGACATGGTGCGTTAGGCGAAAGAGCCTTAAAATATATCATTCCAGATACAGCTGACTTCCCATATACAATCCGTATTGTAAGTGAAGTATTAGAGTCTAACGGTTCATCTTCACAAGCTTCAATCTGTGGTTCAACGCTTGCATTAATGGATGCAGGTGTACCAATTAAAGCTCCAGTAGCAGGTATTGCAATGGGTCTTGTAACACGTGAAGATAGTTATACTATTTTAACTGATATTCAAGGTATGGAAGATGCGTTAGGTGATATGGACTTTAAAGTAGCAGGTACTAAAGAAGGTATTACTGCTATTCAAATGGATATTAAGATTGACGGTTTAACAAGAGAAGTGATTGAAGAAGCACTTGAACAAGCACGTCAAGGCCGCTTAGCAATTATGGATCATATGTTACAAACTATTGATCAACCACGTAAAGAATTAAGTGCATATGCGCCTAAAGTAGAAGTTATTCATATCAATCCAGATAAAATTAGAGATGTTATTGGACCTGGTGGTAAGAAAATCAATGAAATCATTGATGAAACAGGCGTTAAATTAGATATTGAACAAGATGGTACAGTCTTTATTGGCGCAGTTGATCAAGCAATGATCACACGTGCTCGTGAAATTATTGAAGATATCACACGTGAAGCGGAAGTAGGTCAAGTCTACAATGCTAAAGTTAAACGTATTGAGAAATATGGAGCATTTGTAGAAATCTTCCCTGGTAAAGATGCATTATTACACATCTCTCAAATTTCTAAAGAACGTATTAATAAAGTCGAAGATGTATTAAAAATTGGCGATACAATTGAAGTTAAAATTACTGAAATTGATAAGCAAGGTCGCGTGAATGCATCTCATAAAGCATTAGATGAATAGGAATTGAGACAGAAATTAAACTTATTTCTTCATCTCGCTCATTAAGGGTGACAATACTAAGATTGTTAAGGTTAAGGCGTTTGTTTACGCTTTAACCTTATTTTTTTAACTCATTTAGATATCTGTGGTACTTGCTGTTACAAAAATGAAAAATTTAAGTAAAAATAAGCATTAATAGTTTTTGCCTATATTACAAGAAGTAATGAAGTACTTTAATAGTGTACATCCTACATAAATTAAATTATAATAAATGATGAGTTTATATGGACGGGGATTTTTTTATATAGGAGGTAACATTTTGAGTTTAGTAAAGAAAAAAAATGACGATATTCGCATCATCCCACTTGGTGGCGTTGGCGAAATCGCTAAAAATATGTATATCGTTGAAGTAGACGATGAAATGTTCATGTTAGATGCGGGATTAATGTTCCCAGAAGATGAAATGTTAGGTGTAGACATTGTTATTCCTGACATTCAATATGTCATCGAGAACAAAGAAAAATTAAAAGGAATCTTTTTAAGTCATGGTCATGAGCATGCAATTGGTGCTGTTAGCTATATTTTAGAACAAATTGATGCGCCGGTTTATGGTTCGAAATTAACTTTAGCGCTTGTTAAAGAGAATATGAAAGCAAGAAATGTGAAGAAAAAAGTGCGCTATTACACAGTTAATCATGATTCAGTAATGCGTTTTAAAAATGTAAATATCACTTTCTTTAATACAACACATAGTATTCCAGATAGCTTAGGCATTTGTATCCATACATCTTACGGTTCAATCGTTTATACTGGTGAATTTAAATTTGATCAAAGTTTACAAGGTCATTATGCGCCAGATATTAAGCGCATGGCTGAAATTGGTGAAGAAGGTGTATTTGCATTAATCAGTGACTCTACTGAAGCAGAGAAACCTGGTTACAATACGCCAGAAAATGTAATTGAGTCACATATTTATGATGCCTTTGCTAAAGTGCGAGGACGTTTAATTGTGTCTTGTTATGCGTCTAATTTTATTCGTATCCAACAAGTGCTTAACACGGCTAGTAAATTAAACCGAAAAGTTTCATTCTTAGGACGTTCATTAGAAAGTTCATTTAACATTGCACGTAAAATGGGATATTTTGATATTCCAAAAGATTTATTAATCCCTATTAATGAAGTAGAGAATTATCCTAAAAATGAAGTCGTAATTATTGCTACAGGTATGGAAGGCGAACCAATTGAAGCTTTAAGTCAAATGGCTCAACATAAGCATAAAATTATGAATATTGAAGAAGGCGATTCAGTTTATTTAGCAATTACCGCTTCAGCTAATATGGAAGTCATCATTGCAGATACATTGAATGAACTTGTTCGTGCAGGTGCACACATTATTCCTAACAATAAAAAAATCCATGCATCTAGTCATGGTTGCATGGAAGAATTAAAAATGATGATTAATATCATGAAGCCTGAATACTTCATTCCTGTACAAGGTGAATTTAAAATGCAAATCGCTCATGCCAAATTAGCTAATGAAGCAGGCGTTGCACCTGAAAAGATTTTCCTTGTAGAAAAAGGGGATGTCATTCATTATGATGGCAAAGATATGGTATTAAATGAAAAAGTACAATCAGGTAATATCTTAATCGATGGTATTGGTGTTGGTGATGTAGGTAATATTGTATTAAGAGATCGTCATTTATTAGCAGAAGATGGTATCTTTATCGCAGTAGTTACCTTAGATCCTAAAAATAGACGTATTGCTGCAGGGCCAGAAATTCAATCTAGAGGTTTTGTATACGTACGTGAAAGTGAAGATTTAATGAAAGAAGCTGAAGAGAAAGTACGTGAAATCGTTGAGGCAGGACTTCAAGAAAAACGTATCGAATGGTCTGACATTAAACAACATATGCGTGATCAAATTAGTAAGCTTTTATTCGAAAGCACGAAACGTCGTCCAATGATTATACCAGTCATTTCTGAGATATAAGATATATATAACAATAAAGAGGTCGGGACAACACATCACAGCAGTGAATTAATAGAACGCGGGGTATCATAACTTGCGTCATTCATTATTCACGTTGTTGAAAGACAATTTAGTCTGAAGATGTATGATATTGTCTCAACCTCTTTCCTAATTTTTATGAAAAGTGAAACCAATACATAGTCATAACTTGTTTTAAGCAATACATATAAAAATTAACGCATGAAATAAAAGAAGGTGTACAAATTTGCCACAAACTAAGAAAAAAACAACTACTAGAAAAAAAGGAACTTCTACACGAGCACGTAATACTAAAAAGAAAAAGCAACAAAAAACGGAAAGTTCTTCTTTAAGATACGTCGTAGCAATTGTAGTTGTCATTTTATCAGTATTAGGCATGTTTCAACTCGGCATTGTTGGACGAATGATTGATAGCTTCTTTAATTATTTATTTGGTATGAGTCGCTATCTTACATATATTTTAGTCAGTTTAATTACAATTTATGTTGCTATGCAAAAACGATTTCCTAAATCACGCCGAACGATAGGCTTAATTCTATTACAGTTCGTTTTATTAATCGTCGCACAAATTATATATCATATGACTAAAGGTGCAGTAGCGGAGCGAGAACCGGTACTTTCTTATGTATATAAATCGTATAACCATACGCATTTCCCGGATTTTGGGGGAGGTTTACTTGGTTTTTATTTATTGAAAATATTTGTGCCATTAATTTCTATTGCTGGTGTCATTATTATTACTTTATTACTACTAGTTTCAAGTATTATTTTACTTATGAAATTACGTCATAGAGATGTTGCTAAATTATCTTTAGAAAAGATGAAATCATCGAGCTCAAGTGCTTCGTCTAATTTTAAAGAAAAAAGAGAACAAAATAAGATTAAAAAACAAGAGCGTGCACGTCAAAAAGAAGAACGCGCACGAGAGCGACAATTGCAAAAAGAGCAAGAAGAAGAGCGATTACAACGTGAAAAAGAAGTTACAGATGTTAGTGATTTCCCAGAGGTAGAAACACCATCTGAAGATATTCCAATTTATGGTGATAACGATAGTTCAGAAGAGAGACCAGTAGCTAAGAAAAGAAAGAAACGTCACTTCGACTTTGAAGACGAAATACCTTTTGAACGAGCTCCAAAAGCAACTCAATCTAAGCCATCAACACCACAGCACGATAATTCTTCAGAAGATGGTAATCAAGCGGGCAGCTCTATTTCAGAAGCTGGTGAAGTAGCGAATGTAGCTTATCATATTCCACCGTTATCATTATTAAAACAGCCAGCCAAACAGAAAGCGACATCAAGAGCTGAGGTTCAAAGAAAAGGTCAAATTCTTGAATCTACAATGAAAAACTTTGGAGTCAATGCGAAAGTTACTCAAATTAAAATTGGCCCTGCAGTAACTCAATATGAAATTCAACCAGCCCAAGGGGTTAAGGTAAGTAAAATCGTAAACTTACATAATGATATTGCCCTTGCACTAGCTGCAAAAGACGTCCGCATTGAAGCACCCATCCCTGGACGTTCAGCAGTAGGAATTGAAGTTCCAAATGATAAAATATCATTAGTTACTTTAAAAGAAGTGTTAGAATCCAAGTTCCCAGCGCAAAATAAATTAGAAGTTGGATTAGGGCGAGATATCTCCGGTGAACCAATGACTATCCAGTTAAATGAAATGCCTCATTTATTAGTCGCAGGTTCTACAGGAAGCGGTAAATCAGTATGTATTAATGGTATTATTACTAGTATTTTATTAAATGCTAAGCCACATGAAGTCAAACTTATGTTAATTGATCCTAAAATGGTAGAATTAAATGTATATAATGGCGTACCACACCTATTAATTCCGGTAGTTACAAACCCTCATAAAGCATCTCAAGCATTAGAGAAAATCGTAGCTGAGATGGAACGACGTTATGATTTATTCCAACATTCTTCAACACGAAATATCGAAGGGTATAATCAATTCTTACGTCGTCAAAATGAAGAGCTGGATGAGAAACAAGCTGAATTACCTTATATCGTAGTGATTGTCGACGAGTTAGCTGACTTAATGATGGTAGCGGGTAAAGAGGTGGAGAATGCGATTCAACGTATTACGCAAATGGCGCGTGCAGCGGGAATTCATTTAATTGTGGCTACACAAAGACCATCTGTAGATGTTATTACAGGTATTATCAAGAATAATATTCCATCACGAATTGCGTTTGCAGTAAGTTCTCAAACTGACTCAAGAACGATTATTGGTTCAGGAGGAGCTGAAAAGCTACTCGGTAAAGGTGATATGTTGTATGTTGGTAATGGAGAATCTTCTCAAACACGTGTGCAAGGGGCATTTTTAAGTGATCAAGAAGTACAAGATGTCGTAAATTATGTAGTAGAACAACAAAAAGCTAACTACGTGAAAGAAATGGAACCCGATGCACCTGTAGATAAGTCAGAAATGAAAAGTGAAGATTCATTATATGATGAAGCTTATTTATTTGTGATTGAACAACAAAAAGCAAGTACTTCTTTATTACAAAGACAATTTAGAATTGGCTATAATAGAGCTTCAAGATTAATGGATGATTTAGAACGCAATCAAGTTATCGGTCCTCAAAAGGGCAGTAAACCTAGACAAGTCTTAATAGATTTAGATAATGAAGAGGTGTAAAAATGACAGAATTAAACTCAGTTTTTAAAGTTAAAGAGTATATATTTAGACAGATAAAAAATCAATCTTTAAAACCTGGTGACCCACTTCCTAGCAATTTAGAAATTGCTAGAGAAGTGAATGTCAAAACAGATGATGTCTATGACGCAATTGGGGAACTCATTACAGAGCAAGTCCTAACAGATAACTTTGAAGAGGGACCAAGTGTTAAAGCGTTACATCCTTTCTTTTATCCATTAAATAAATTATTTAGCATTAATGACATGATTGAAAAAGCAGGATACTATTCAGGTACTGAATATTTAAGTTTAGAACAACAACCTGCATCAATATGGGATGCTCAAATGTTAGGAATTGAAGATAAGCAACCTATTACGATTATTGAACGTTTACGCACTGCTAATCATCAACCGGTTATATATTGCTTAGATAAAATTGCTAAAAATAATCTAACTTGTGCAGATTATCAAGTTAGTGATGGCTCAATGCTTAAAGCAATAGAAACAAATACAGGTCATAAAGTGGCATCTGCTGAAACTGAAGTTGAAGCTATTAGTTATGAACCACATATTTCTGAAATATTAAATGCTTCTCCCCATGAAGGTTTAATGTTATTAAAGGTTGTACATTATGATGAAATGGGTAAACCTATCTTATATTCATTAAATTATGTTAAAAGTAGCTTAGTTAAATTTAAATTGACGCGCACTAAGCTTTAAAACTTAATAAGGAGTGAGATGTTACATTGAATTCGCAAGTAAATAAGGATAAATATCAACATATCAACATATTGCCTACCGAAAAATTTAAAACAACAATGATTACTTTTAAATTTATGGCGCCGCTTGATTATAATACAATCACTGTAAGGTCATTATTAAGTAAAGTTCTAGTACGCGGTACTCAGAAATGGCCAACTGATAAAGCATTGAATAGAGAGTTATCAGAATTATATGGGGCTTATATCAACAGCTTTGTATCTAAATTTAAAGATAAACATGTGATTACTATCTCACTAGAAATTGTTAATGAACGTTATCTTAAAGATAATACACCATTACTTGAAAAGGGACTTAATTTACTACAAGAAGTTATTGCTAACCCTCTCATTAAAGATAAAGCATTTGACCCTACGTTTGTGACGCAAGAAAAATCATTATTATCTAAAAAAATTGAGTCAATAATAGATAATAAAGCACAATATTCATTTTTAAACCTACTTAAATATATGTTTAAAGATGAACCATATCGTTACTTAGCAACGGGACAAATAGAAAATATAGCTCAAGTTTCATCTGAAAGTTTATACGATACATATCAATCTATGATTAATAATGATGACTGTTCTGTATATGTAGTAGGAAATGTTGACGAAGCGAAAGTTAGTCGATTAATTAAGGAAAAAATTGATATCAGACCATTTATACTTCAACAATCAGTTATGCCTGAGTTGAAGTACAATCAAACTGAGCCGCAATTCATTGTTGAAGAGGATGAAGTAGATCAAGCAAAGCTTAACCTTGGTTATCGTTTTCCTACGCGTTACGGATCTAAAGATTATTATGCCCTTGTTGTTTTAAATACAATGTTTGGTGGAGACCCTTCATCTGTATTATTTAGCGAAGTACGTGAAAAGCAAAGTTTAGCGTATTCAATCCATTCACAACTAGATGGTAAAAATGGCTATTTATTTGTTTTAAGTGGTGTATCGGTTGATAAGTATGAAGTCGCTAAAGAAACGATTTTAAAAGAATTTGAGAAATTTAAAAATGGTGAATTTGAGGATAATAAACTAGCACTCGCTAAAAAAATTATTGTTTCACAACGTCAAGAAATTGCAGATAGACCTAAAAGTATTATTGAGGTTATGCAAAACCAATTACTTCTTGAAGAAGCACAAACAGATGAAGAATATATGCAAGCCATCATGAGTGTGACAAGAGAAGATGTTATAGCAATGGCTAATAAAGGCTTACTTGATACTATTTATGTGCTTACTAAAGGAAAAGGAGGTCAAACTGATGAAAAATAAATACTATGAACTCATAGATGAGCATGTGTTCGAACATGAACTAGAGAATGGTTTACGTTTATTTGTGATTCCGAAAAAAGGATTTCAGAAAACATTTGTTACATATACGACTCAGTTTGGCTCATTAGATAGTACATTTAAACCTCATCACAGTGATGAATTTGTAACTGTTCCTGATGGCGTAGCGCACTTTTTAGAGCATAAATTATTTGAAAAAGATGAAGATGAGGATTTATTTACTACATTTGCAGAAGACAATGCTCAAGTAAATGCTTTTACTAGTTTTGACCGTACAAGTTATTTATTTAGCGCAACAGATAATGTTGATAGCAATATACAACGTTTACTTGAAATGGTAGAAACGCCTTACTTTTCAAAAGAAACAGTAGATAAAGAAAAAGGAATTATAGCTGAAGAAATCAAGATGTACCAAGAACAACCGGGCTATAAAATTATGTTTAATACGTTACGCGCTATGTATCAAAACCATCCAATTAGAGTAGATATTGCAGGTAGTGTGGAGAGTATTTATGACATTACAAAAGATGATTTATATTTATGTTATGAAACGTTCTATCATCCTTCAAATATGGTGTTATTCGTAGTGGGAGATGTCGATCCAGAGCATATTCGTGAAGTAGTTGAAACGCACGAGAATAAACGCAATAAAACGAATCAACCAAGTATTCAAAGAGGCCACATTGATGAACCAGTCAACGTGATAAAACCTTATGTCACTGAAGAAATGAAATTGCAATCGCCACGATTAATGTTAGGATTTAAAAATCAACCTTTAAATGAAACACCTGAAAAATATGTCCAACGCGATTTAGAAATGACCCTATTCTTTGAATTAGTATTTGGTGAAGAAACAGAATTTTATCAAGTGTTATTAAATAATGATTTAATTGATGACACCTTTGGCTATCAATTTGTTTTAGAATCTACATATAGTTTTTCAATCATTACTAGTGCAACTCAACATCCCGATAAGTTAAAAGAAATACTTTTAACTGAGTTACGACAACGTAAAGGAGCGTTAACTGATACTGAAGCCTTTGAGTTATTGAAAAAACAATTTATTGGTGAGTTTATCTCAAGTTTAAATTCTCCTGAATACATTGCCAATCAATACGCAAAATTATACTTCGAAGGTGTAAGTGTATTTGATATGTTAGATATCGTTGAAAATATAACGCTTGAAAGTATTAATGAAACGGCAAATCAATATTTAAACTTAGATAATTTGGTAGATAGTCGCTTGGAGATTAAACAGTAATGAAAGCTTTAGTTATGGGCGGATCAGGTAGTATAGGCACGGCTATTGTAGAACGACTATTGAAGGATAACTTTGAAGTTATCGTGCAATACCATCATACTGATGTAGCCATTTTAAAAGAAAAATATCACAACGAAGCGGTTGAATTTATTCAAGCTGACTTAACGAAAGATATTGATTTAGAACAAACCTTTGGTCATATTCAACATTTAGATTGTTTAGTTTATAGTGCAGGCACAGCCTTGTATGGCATGATTCAAGATATGACTGATGATGATATTGATCAAAGTTATCATATTCATGTAAAACAATTTATAAGATGTTGTCGCTACTTTGTAGACACGTTGCGACAAAGTTCCAATGGAAGAATTATTGTGATTTCTTCTATATGGGGAGAAACTGGTGCAAGTATGGAAACCGTTTATTCAGCAATGAAAAGTGCTCAAATTGGGTTTGTTAAAGCGTTGAGTCAAGAGCTGGCAATGACGAATGTAACGGTAAATGCCGTGACGCCAGGGTTTGTTTCAGGTAATATGTCTCAAACATTTAGCGACGTTGAAAAAGAAGTCATTTTAGCAGAGCTTCCTCAACAACGAATGGTGAAACCTGAAGAGATAGCGCATACGTGTGCTTATTTATGGCATCCATTTTCTCAAAGCATTACAGGTACCGTTCAGAAAGTGAATGGTGCTTGGTACTTATAGATACATATGAAGTTTAAAGTGTGAAGAGTTAAATTATTAATTAGCATTATCTAAATAAATGATATAATATGATTATCATTTTATGAATGTATACTGATGCTAAATGGATATTTAAACAAGGGGCGGATGTAAATGACGATTGCCGAAAAAAAAGAATGGTATCTTGAATATGAAATTACTGTGAATCGTGCTGGCCTATTAGGGGATGTTTCAAGTTTACTTGGTATGTTAGGTATTAGCATTGTCACAATTAATGGTGTAGACCGAGGACGCCGTGGTTTATTAATTAAAACGGATAATCTTGAAAAAGTAAAACGCTTTGAGCACATCATTAAAGAACTTAATGAAATCGAAATTACTAAATTGCGCTTACCTGAATTACGTGATCGACTAGCAGTACGTCACGGTAGATATATCGAACAGGATGCAGATGATAAAAAGACATTTCGTTTCGAACGTGAAGATTTAGGACTACTTGTAGACTTTTTAGCTGAACTTTTCAAAGAGGAAGGTCATAAGCTGATCGGTATCAGAGGAATGCCTCGAGTTGGGAAAACGGAATCAATTGTAGCTGGAAGTGTGTGTGCACATAAACGTTGGTTATTTATCAGTTCCACGTTAATTAAACAAACTGTTCGTAGTTCTCTAATTAAAGGTGAGTATGAAGCAAATCATGTTTATATTATTGATGGTGCAGTTACAGCTAGAGAAACAAATCCTAAACATCAAGAGTTAGTTAGAGAAGTGATGGCATTGCCATCGATTAAAGTAGTGGAACATCCGGATTTGTTTGCAGAATCATGTGATTATAATATGGATGATTTTGATTACATTATTGAATTACGTGAAAATGAAAATCAAGAAATACAATATGAACACATGAAACAACAAACTGTTAAAAGTAAAAACACATTAGATTTTGGTGAAGATACATTTGGCGGGGGCTTTGGATTTTTTGAATAGTAAGTGTGGAGGCTTTTGAAAGTGAGAACAATTGGAGAAACTTTAAAAGGTAGAAGAGAAAGATTAGGAATGACACTAGCTGAATTAGAAGAACGTACGCAAATTAAGCGTGAAACGTTAAAAATGATTGAAGATAATCGTTTTAATCAATTAGCTAAAATAGACTATGCTGAAGGCTTTATCAGACGTTATGCTAGTGTAGTGAATATAGATGCAAATCAACTTATCTCAGCACATAAAAGTGAAATTCCTAGTAGCCAGAATCAATTAGATGATCTCCTTTATCGTTATCATAGTGATGAGGCGCCAACATATCGTACTAAGAATAAAGAACCGTTGCAACTTGCAGTTATTATGGGTGGCATTGTTATTATTACTTTTGTTCTTTGGGTTTTGGCAGTATTAATATTATAATCAAAAGATATAAATTTAGAAATGAGGCTTTAACATGAATATACCAAATCAAATTACAGTTTTTAGAGTAATACTTATTCCTGTTTTTATTTTATTTGCTCTAGTTAACTTTGGATTTGGCAGTGTATCAATTTTAGGCGGATATGAAATCCGTATTGAACAACTTATTGCTGCTATTGTGTTTATCATAGCATCATTAAGTGATTTCTTAGATGGCTATTTAGCAAGAAAATGGCAATTAGTTACAAACATGGGGAAATTTTTAGATCCTTTAGCAGATAAGTTATTAGTTTCAAGTGCGCTTATCGTTATGGTACAAATGGACTTAACTAATTCAGTAGTAGCGATTATTATCATAGCCAGAGAATTTGCAGTGACAGGTTTACGTTTATTACAAATTGAACAAGGTTTTGTTAGTGCGGCAGGTCAATTAGGTAAGATTAAAACTGCAGTCACAATGGTCGCTATTATTTGGATTTTATTAGGGGATTTATTTGTACATTGGATTGGATTCCCTATTGGACAAGTCTTACTTTATATTGGTGTATTCTTTACGATTTTATCTGGTATTGAGTACTTCTATAAAGGTAGAGATGTTTTTAAACATTAAATTAGTGAAAATATTAACCAAGAATAATTGTAAGATAGTTTTCTTACGGATATTCTTGGTTTTTTATTTTTTATAAGCCTAATTTTAGAATAAATAGATTAAGACGTTTATAATATATATGTTGTATATGAACGAGTATTGTAAGTATTACAAGGGGGAGTCATAAATGAATATTTCAATCATTGCAGTAGGTTCGGAATTATTATTAGGACAGATAGCTAATACTAATGGCCAATATTTATCTAAGTTATTTAATAGTATTGGAAAAAGTGTCGTAGAACATACGGTTATTGGAGATAATCCACAAAGACTTGAATATATTATTAAAGAAGGTTTAAGACGATTTGATACTTTAGTATTAACTGGTGGTTTAGGACCAACGAAAGATGATTTGACTAAGCATACTGTAGCTAAAGTGCTTGGGAGAGAACTTGTTACAGATAATGACGCATTAGAATATATTGAACAATATTTTAAAGAACAAGGACAAGAAATGACACCTAATAATAAGCAACAAGCGTTAGTCATTGAAGGCTCAAAAGTTTTAAAAAATCATTATGGCATGGCTCCAGGTATGCTAGTTGAAAAAGATGATAAGAAAGTAGTGTTATTACCAGGGCCGCCACGTGAAATGCAACCAATGGCTAAAAATGAATTACTTCCTTATTTAATGGACGATGATAAAGTCATCTTTTCAGAACAATTAAGATTTGCAGGCATAGGTGAATCAAAAGTTGAAACAGAACTTATGGATTTAATCGATGAGCAATCTAATCCTACTATTGCACCGTTAGCTGGTACACATGAAGTATATATAAGATTGACTGCAAATGCTGATACAAAAGAGGAATGTCAACGTCTAATAGCGCCTGTTAAAGAAGAAATATTAAATCGTATAGGTGATTACTACTATGGTTCAGATGATGTCGTCATTGAACAGTCAGTTATGAATACTATGAAAGAAACATTTAGTATTTATGATGGCGTAACAAATGGTGCAATATATACACGTCTTAAAAATTATGATGAGGAGCATATTCTAAAAGGATTACTACCTGATAATGAGGTATTCCTTGAGGAAAATAATGATATTGAAGGAAAAGTAAAAAGAGCGGCACAATACGTTAAAGATTTATATAAAACAGAAGTGGGTATAGCTTTATTACATGACAATGAACATGTTGTCTTAGGAATGTATCAAGATGATGAATTTAAAGTAGACGCATTTAAAATGTCACAGAAAAGAAATCTACTTCAAAACAGAAGTCAAAATTATGCATTAATAAGATTACTAAATTGGCTTAAGTAATTTGATATTTCTTCAAAAATCTAATTTTTAGGCACATTTGTTCGATTTTAGAACTTTTAAATTTGAAAAATGCGAACAAATATTCGTAAAATGCTTGTAATTCATTTTGATTGAGAGTATAGTATTAGATAAGATATTAAATAGATAACCAAGGTTGTCGACAAAGAAATTTTTAAGTATAAAGACTGAATGAAGACCATCGTCAATCTAGGAACCAAAATGCATAATGCTGGGAGTTTACTATATGTAAACGACTTAGTCATGCATAAGGTGATGAAGAGTGAAAAGGTTTGTCTACAGTCTAATTAGATAACTATCTCATTTAGGAGGTTTCGCTTTGGATAATGAACGTCAAAAAGCTTTAGATACAGTTATTAAAAATATGGAAAAATCATTTGGTAAAGGTGCCGTTATGAAATTAGGCGACAATAAAGGTCGTCGTGTTTCAAGTGTTTCCAGTGGTTCAGTTACTTTAGATAATGCATTAGGTGTCGGTGGATATCCTAAAGGAAGAATTATTGAAATTTATGGACCTGAAAGTTCAGGTAAAACAACAGTAGCTTTACATGCTATTGCAGAAGTACAAAAAAATGGTGGCGTAGCTGCATTTATCGATGCTGAGCATGCGCTTGATCCAGTTTACGCAGAAGCTCTAGGCGTAGATATTGATAACTTATATTTATCTCAACCAGACCATGGTGAACAAGGTTTAGAAATTGCTGAGGCATTTGTAAGAAGTGGCGCAGTAGATATCGTTGTTGTTGACTCGGTAGCTGCTTTAACACCTAAAGCAGAAATCGAAGGGGAAATGGGCGATACTCATGTAGGTTTACAAGCGCGTTTAATGTCACAAGCGTTACGTAAACTTTCAGGTGCTATTTCTAAATCTAATACTACAGCAATATTTATTAACCAAATTCGTGAAAAAGTCGGCGTAATGTTTGGTAACCCAGAAACTACACCTGGCGGTAGAGCATTAAAATTCTATAGTTCTGTTCGTTTAGAAGTACGTCGTGCCGAACAACTAAAACAAGGACAAGACATTGTTGGTAACAGAACTAAAATTAAAGTTGTTAAAAATAAAGTAGCACCTCCATTCAGAGTAGCTGAAGTAGACATTATGTATGGTCAAGGTATTTCTAAAGAAGGCGAATTAATCGACCTTGGTGTTGAAAATGAAATCGTTGATAAATCAGGTGCTTGGTACTCATATAATGGTGAAAGAATGGGCCAAGGTAAAGAAAATGTTAAAACTTACCTTAAAGAAAACCCTCAAATTAAAGACGAAATTGATCGTAAGTTACGTGAAAAACTTGGTATTTTTGATGGTGATGTAGAAGAAAAAGAAGAAGACTCACCACAGTCATTATTTGATGAAGAATAATATCTAGCATTTTAAAATAAATTACATCCTGAGGTAGGTGAAAGGAAGCTTTCACCTGCTTTGTTTTATTCAAAAAAATGTTTGATAATATATATGTAAACTGAATCTTATGTGCAATTTCATATCTTGACACTACCAACTTTAAAAACGTACAATTAATATGTATAATTATTATACAACTTATAAAATCATATAGATTTTGATATACAAAGCAAATACCTAGAAAAAGGAGGTGTTTATGTGAATTTATTAGACCTCCTACTCATTTTGCTGGGGATTATTCTAGGGGTTGTTGTAGGGTATATTGTAGCCCGAAATATATTGCATCAAAAGCAATTACAAGCTAGACAAACTGCTGAAGATATTATTAGGCATGGTCAAAAAGAAGCCGAAAATATCAAAAAAGAAAAATTATTAGAGGCAAAAGAAGAAAATCAATTTTTAAGAGAACAAACTGAAACTGAACTACGTGAAAGACGTGGTGAGCTTCAAAGACAAGAAGCCCGACTTCTTCAAAAAGAGGAAAACTTAGATCGAAAATCTGATCTTTTAGATAAAAAGGATGAGATTTTAGAACAAAAAGAATCTAAACTTGAAGAAAGACAACAACAAGTAGATGCAAAAGAGAGTAGTGTTCAAACATTAATAATGAAGCATGAACAAGAATTAGAACGCATCTCCGGACTAACTCAAGAAGAAGCTGTTAATGAGCAACTTCATAGAGTAGAAGAAGAACTGTCACAAGATATTGCAGTACTTGTTAAAGAGAAAGAAAAAGAAGCAAAAGAAAAAGTTGATAAAACAGCGAAAGAACTATTAGCTACTACCGTTCAAAGATTAGCTGCTGACCATACTACAGAATCAACCGTATCAGTAGTTAATTTACCAAATGATGAAATGAAAGGCCGTATCATTGGTAGAGAAGGTAGAAATATTCGAACTTTAGAAACATTAACAGGTATCGATTTAATCATCGATGATACACCCGAAGCGGTTATTTTATCTGGATTTGATCCAATAAGACGTGAAATCGCTAGGACTGCATTAGTCAACTTGGTGTCTGATGGACGTATCCATCCAGGACGTATTGAAGAAATGGTTGATAAGGCTAGAAAAGAAGTTGACGATATTATTAGAGACGCTGGTGAACAAGCTACTTTTGAAATTAATGTTCACAATATGCATCCTGACTTAGTTAAAATATTAGGTCGTCTAAACTATCGTACTAGCTATGGCCAAAATGTTTTAAAACATTCTATTGAAGTTGCGCATTTATCAGGAATGTTAGCAGCGGAATTAGGAGAAGATGTTAATTTAGCTAAACGTGCTGGTTTACTTCATGATGTGGGTAAAGCTATCGACCATGAAGTTGAAGGTAGTCACGTAGAAATTGGCGTAGAATTAGCAAAAAAATATGCTGAGAATGATACTGTGATTAATGCTATCCATTCTCACCATGGTGATGTAGAACCAACATCAATCATTTCAATATTAGTAGCTGCAGCTGATGCACTTTCTGCAGCAAGACCAGGTGCCCGCAAAGAAACACTTGAAAACTACATCCGCAGACTTGAACGTTTAGAAACTTTATCTGAAAGTTATGATGGTGTGGAAAAAGCATTTGCTATTCAAGCGGGTAGAGAAATCAGAGTAATTGTATCACCTGATGAAATTGATGACTTGAAGTCATATCGATTAGCTCGAGACATCAAAAATCAAATCGAAGAAGAACTACAATATCCTGGTCACATTAAAGTGACAGTTGTAAGAGAAACAAGAGCAGTTGAGTATGCGAAATAATTTTTAACAGACCTAATCATTTATTGGGTCTGTTTTTTCTTCGACTTTTTAAATTAGACCGATAACATGACATCAATTAGTATAAGTAAGAATTTGAAAAATAAAAATTAAGCTAGAAGTTGAAACGTCATATTTTAACGTTAACTTCTAGCTTTTTAAAATGTCACTTATTCATTAACTATTTAAGTTGTAAATCAGTTTTTCTTACTTCAGAAATTATTTCAGCAGTATCATAGCAGTTTGTAGCGATATTTGAATATCTTTCTGCTAAACGATAAGCATTAACGTATAATTCTAAACTTTCTTTAGCAATATCTTCAGCATCCTCAGACTTTGATGGATTAGATGTAACTACTAATTCTGCAAATTTTTCAGGATCAATATTAATTGACATATATTTATTACAACTCCTATTATTTTTATAAGTTTATATTATCATATGTTATATACATGCTAAAGTAAAGTTAGGCATAAATTTAAGTTGAGTATAAATCATCTCTTTAAATCTAGTCCTTTTTGAATTAAACTGTTTTTATGAGAGGATGAACATTTAATGAGAATATTATTTATCGGGGATATTGTTGGTAAAATTGGCAGAAACGCTATTAGTGAATATTTGCCTAAAATTAAGCAAGCGTATAAGCCAACAGTAAGTATCGTAAATGCAGAAAATGCTGCTCATGGTAAAGGTCTAACTGAAAAAATTTACAAACAATTATTGAGAGATGGCGTAGATTTTATGACAATGGGCAATCACACGTACGGCCAACGTGAAATTTACGATTTTATTGATGATGCAAAAAGGATGGTTCGTCCAGCGAATTTTCCAAGCGAAGCCCCTGGTGTGGGAATGCGCTCTATTCAAGTTAATGATATCAAATTAGCAATTATTAATTTGCAAGGTCGTTCATTTATGCAAGATATTGATGATCCCTTCAAAAAAGCAGATCAATTAATTGAAGAAGCAAAAAAAGAAACGGATTATATTTTTGTGGATTTCCATGCTGAAACTACATCAGAAAAAAATGCAATGGGATGGTATTTAGATGGTAGAGCAAGTGCTGTAGTTGGTACGCATACCCATATACAAACATCTGACGATCGTATCTTGCCTCAAGGCACTGGATACATTACTGATGTAGGAATGACTGGATTCTACGATGGTATTCTTGGAATTAATCGTGATGAAGTAATTGAACGCTTTATTACAAGTTTACCTCAAAGACATGTAGTTCCAAATGATGGAAGAAGTGTGCTATCAGGTGTTATCATTGATTTAGATAAAAATGGTAGAACGAAGCATATTGAAAGAATTTTAATCAATGACGATCATCCTTTTAATAAATAATATATTTTGTGTTTAATATTTTTATTGAAAATGGATTTATTATAGTCCATTAGTATGAATTTAATCAAATGCCACTGTTGACATAGTAAGACGGTGGTTATTTTTGTTATTATTTAAGATGAATTATTTCCACAGGAGGCATATGATATGAAATCACAGATATCATGGAAAGTGGGCGGACAACAAGGTGAAGGAATTGAATCAACAGGTGAAATATTCGCCACAGCAATGAATCGTAAAGGTTATTATCTTTATGGATATAGACATTTCTCTAGTCGTATTAAAGGTGGTCACACAAATAATAAAATTAGAGTATCTATCGAACCAGTTCATGCGATTAGTGATGATTTAGATATTTTAGTCGCATTTGATCAAGAAACAATTGAATTAAACCATCATGAGATGCGAGAAGATAGTATTATCATTGCAGATGCTAAAGCAAAACCTACTAAGCCTGAAGATTGTCGTGCTCAATTAATTGAATTACCTTTTACGAGCACTGCTAAAGAGTTAGGTACAGCGCTAATGAAGAATATGGTAGCAGTAGGTGCTACATGTGCAATAATGGATTTAGATACAAATACGTTTGAAGAACTTATTAATAATATGTTCAGTAAAAAAGGCGATAAAGTCGTTGAAATGAATATTGAAGCGTTAAACCAAGGATACAATTTAATGAAAGAGCAATTAACTGAGGTTGAAGGTGACTTCAAGTTAGAAGCAAATAATGAAGACCCACATTTATATATGATTGGTAACGATGCAATAGGATTAGGTGCTATCTCAGCAGGGTCAAGATTTATGGCTGCTTATCCAATTACACCTGCTTCAGAAATTATGGAATATATGATTGCTAATGTTCCTAAAGTTGGTGGTACAGTTGTTCAAACTGAAGATGAAATTGCAGCAGCTAATATGGCTATTGGAGCTAACTATGCTGGAGTAAGAGCATTTACAGCTAGTGCTGGCCCCGGTTTATCATTAATGATGGAAGCCATTGGTTTATCGGGTATGACTGAAACGCCACTAGTGATTATCAATACTCAACGTGGTGGTCCATCAACAGGGTTACCTACGAAACAAGAACAATCAGATTTAATGCAAATGATATATGGTACACATGGTGATATTCCTAAAATTGTCGTAGCTCCAACTGATGCTGAAGATGCATTTTATCTAACAATGGAAGCCTTTAATTTAGCAGAAGAATATCAATGTCCAGTCATTGTATTAAGTGATTTACAATTATCATTAGGTAAACAAACTGTTAAAAATCTAGACTATAATAAAATCCAAATTAAACGTGGAGAGTTATTACAGTCTGATATAGAACGTGAAGAGGATGATAAACAATACTTCAGACGTTATGCATTAACAGGTAGTGGTGTATCTCCTAGACCGATTCCAGGAGTCAAAGGTGGTATTCATCATGTTACTGGTGTTGAGCATAATGAAGAAGGTAAACCGAGTGAAGCAGCTGAAAACAGACGCCAACAAATGGAAAAACGTATGCGTAAAACAGCTGATTTACTAATTGAAAATCCTGTTGAGTTAAATGAAGCACATGACGAAGCGGATATATTATATATAGGATTCATTTCAAGTAAAGGTGCGATACAAGAGGGTACAAAACGCTTAAACGAAAAAGGTATCAAAGTGAATACAATGCAAATCCGTCAATTGCATCCTCTACCCGTAGACACAATCCAAGATGCTATTGATAAAGCTTCTAAAGTAGTGATTGCGGAACATAACTATCAAGGACAATTAGCGAATATTATTAAAATGAATACAAATGTTCAAAATAAATTAATCAACCAAACTAAATATGATGGTACGCCTTTCTTACCTCATGAAATTGAAGAAAAAGGTTTAGAAATAGCTAAAGAAATTAAGGAGTTGGTTTAATTGGCTACATTTAAAGATTTCCGAAATAATGTTAAGCCAAATTGGTGCCCAGGCTGTGGTGATTTCTCTGTTCAAGCAGCTATACAAAAAGCGGCAGCTAATGTAGGTCTTGAGCCAGAAGAAGTAGCAATCATCACAGGTATAGGATGTTCAGGTCGCTTATCAGGTTACATTAATTCTTACGGTGTACATGGTATTCATGGTCGTGCTTTACCATTAGCTCAAGGTGTTAAAATGGCTAACAAAGATTTAACAGTTATTGCATCAGGAGGAGATGGCGACGGTTATGCGATTGGTATGGGACATACTATTCACGCTTTACGTCGTAATATGAATATGACTTATATTGTTATGGATAACCAAATTTATGGTTTAACTAAAGGTCAAACTTCTCCTTCGTCAGCAGTTGGATTTGTAACTAAATCTACGCCTAAAGGTAATATTGAGAAAAATGTAGCGCCATTAGAATTAGCATTATCTTCAGGCGCAACATTTGTAGCGCAAGGATTTTCAAGTGATATTAAAGCATTAACAAAATTAATTGAAGATGCTATAAACCATGATGGCTTCTCATTTGTAAATGTATTCTCACCATGCGTAACGTATAATAAAATCAATACGTATGACTGGTTTAAAGAACATTTAACTAATTTAGATGATATTGAAGGATACGACCCAACGGATAAACAATTAGCTATGAAAACTGTATTAGATCATGAATCTCTAGTTAAAGGCATTGTTTATCAAGATACAGAAACGCCTTCATATGAATCTCAAATCGAAGAATTAGAAGAAAGTGCATTATCTAAAAGAGATATTCATATTTCAGAAGAAGATTTCCAAAAATTAACAGCTCAATTTGTTTAATAATATTTACTCTTAAGCCTAGCACATTATTAAATGTGTAGGCTTTTTTATTTAGAATGAAATTATTTGGAATTCTCTCTTACTCTCATAGTTTTATTAAAGAGGAATAACAAAATTTAATTGCAAGTAAATTTTGTTAAATCTTAGTAAAGCTACTTTTTATAATGATTTTAAAGGGAAGAGTTTAAATATACATTATTAAAAAGTGGGGGTTCTATGGATAAATTTAAATCAATGACAGAATTAGTAAAACAAACAAAAGAGAATGAAGATTGGGAAATAGTTAGTAATGATTTAAGAAGTAATGTGACTATATTAGCTATACATGGAGGCGGTATTGAACCCGCAACTACTGAATTAGCATGTGTTATAGTTGAGCAAGGACAATATAACTATTTTGCTTTTAATGGTATAAGAAGCAAAGGAAACAATGAGTTGCATGTAACTTCTATCAATTACGATAATGAAACAGCTATGAACCTTGTGAATGATAGTGACATAGCAGTAACAATACATGGTTGCTCTGGCGATGAAAGCGTTGCATATATAGGTGGAAAAGATATAGAACTTAAAGAGGCCATTGGGAGTGGTTTAGCTAACATCGGTATAGATGTTCAAGCTGCACCAAGTAATATGGCTGGTGCTCAAGATAACAATATTGTTAATCGCACTACAAAAGGTGCAGGTGTTCAAATTGAACTTTCTTCAAAATTAAGAAAATCTTTATTTAAAAATAGGAAAAGTAATTTTAAAAGTAGACAAGATCAATCAAATTGGGATGATTTAATGTACGAAATAGCTAAAGCAATTAATAAAGCGATTGAAAGTCTAAATTAAATAAGTTATTTAGAAATAAGAGTGCTAAAATAAATATGAATATAATTTATAGAGGTGAATGAATAATGCAAGATACTTTAATGAGTATACAAATTGTCCCAAAAACACCAAACAATGAGGATGTTATTCCGTATGTTGATGAAGCGATTAAAATTATAGAAGAATCTGGTTTGCATTTTAGAGTGGGGCCACTTGAAACGACAGTTCAAGGAGATATGAGTGAATGTTTAATTTTAATTCAAAAATTAAATGAAAGAATGGTTGAATTAGAATGTCCAAGTATTATTAGCCAAGTGAAGTTTTATCATGTGCCAGAAGGCATTTCAATTGAAACATTAACTGGCAAATACGACGAAGCTTAATAAAAGTTTATCGAAACTAAGGCATATTAAATGCCTTGGTTTTTTTATTTTTAGAAATTTTTAGTAGCAATACTAAAAAAGTATGTAATTAATCTTTCATAAACTTTACTATTTTATGAATTCTTTTGAACTCTTTTTGCACTTTATGGTTAATTTTAATATAATGTACTAATGATATTAGGGCATATAGAAAGGATATTGTAAAGTGAACGAAGAACAAAGAAAAGCTGGTACGATAAATATATTAGATGAACGTGAGAAAAAAGCTGAAAAAGATTATAGTAAATATTTTGAACATGTTTATCAGCCACCTAGTCTTAAAGAAGCTCGTAAACGTGGGAAACAGGATATAAATTATAATCGCGACTTTCATATAGAAGAGAAATATAAAGGAATGGGTAAAGGACGTACATTCCTTATTAAAACATATGGCTGTCAAATGAATGCGCATGATACTGAAGTAATGGCAGGTATTTTACAGGCATTAGACTATACTGCTACAGATGATATTAATGAAGCGGATGTCATTTTGATTAATACTTGTGCAATTCGTGAAAATGCAGAGAATAAAGTGTTTAGTGAAATCGGGAATTTAAAACACCTTAAAAAGAATAGACCAGAAGCTTTAATTGGTGTATGTGGGTGTATGTCTCAAGAAGAGTCAGTAGTAAATAAGATTTTAAAATCTTATCAAAATGTAGATATGATTTTTGGAACTCATAATATCCATAAGTTACCTGAAATTCTTGAAGAAGCATATCTATCAAAAGCAATGGTAGTGGAAGTATGGTCTAAAGAAGGAGATGTCATTGAAAATCTCCCTAAAGTACGTGAAGGTAGCACAAAAGCATGGGTAAATATCATGTATGGCTGTGATAAATTCTGTACATATTGCATTGTTCCATTTACTAGAGGTAAAGAACGAAGCCGTCGTCCAGAAGATATTATTGAAGAAGTACGTGGTTTAGCACGTGATGGTTATAAAGAAATCACATTGTTAGGACAAAATGTTAACTCTTATGGTAAAGATATAAAAGAACTGAACTATGGTCTAGGAGATTTATTAGAAGATATTTCTAAAATAGATATTCCACGTGTTCGCTTTACTACAAGTCACCCTTGGGACTTTACTGATCGTATGATTGAAGTAATCGCTAAAGGTGGAAACATTGTTCCTCATATTCACTTACCAGTACAATCAGGTAATAATGCTGTGTTAAAAATTATGGGACGTAAGTACACACGTGAAAGTTATTTAGATTTAGTTTCTCGAATTAAACAAGCTATTCCAAATGTTGCACTAACTACAGATATTATTGTTGGTTACCCAAACGAAACAGAAGAGCAATTTGAAGAAACTTTATCATTATACGATGAAGTGAAATTCGAACATGCTTATACTTATTTATACTCACAAAGAGATGGCACACCTGCTGCTAAAATGAAAGATAACGTGCCTAATGAAGTTAAAAAAGATCGCTTACAGCGTCTGAATAAAAAAGTAGGACACTATTCAGAAGAGGCAATGAAACAGTACGATGGTCAAGTAGTGACAGTATTATGTGAAGGTACTAGTAAAAAAGACGATACTGTTTTAGCAGGATATACTGAAAAGAATAAATTAGTTAATTTTAAAGGTCCTAAAGAAGCAATTGGACAATTAGTAGATGTGAAAATTGAAGAAGCTAAACAATATTCATTAAATGGTA
Organism: Staphylococcus sp. Marseille-Q1834; assembly: GCF_916858875.1. NCBI lineage: Bacteria > Bacillati > Bacillota > Bacilli > Caryophanales > Staphylococcaceae > Staphylococcus > Staphylococcus sp. Marseille-Q1834. The sequence goes on from NZ_CAKASN010000002.1 coordinate 116,453, forward strand.
CTTTCGTGCGTTTCAATGATAATGTATTGGTGACAAATTAACATGTATAGTAAAGAAGAAATATTAAATCAAGCAGAGCAACTTTCGGGTAAAATTAGTGACTTAGATATCATTCAAACTTATCAAAATATTGAACAACAGATTCATGAAAATGCTACGATTAAAAATAAAATGAATCAATTAAAAAAACAGCAGAAACAATCTGTTAATTTTCAAAATTATGGTAAAACCCATGCTTATGAACAATCAGAAGATGAAATTCATAATTTGGAAAGTGAAATTAATAGGTTACCAATTGTTGAAGAATTTCGTTCTGCGCAATATGAAGCTAATGATTTTTTACAAATGATGATTAGCACGATGGAAAAAAGATTAAATGATTATAATAAAAAAGAACATAATGATTTATAAATGAGAAAGGAACTAAACTATGAACACTCGAAAACTTACACTCACTGCATTATTGATAGCCATCAATGTGGTGTTAAGCAGTATTATTGTTATCCCTTTAGGGCCAATTAAAGCAGCACCAGTTCAACATTTTATCAATGTACTATGTGCTGTATTTGTTGGACCATGGTATGGCTTAGCCCAAGCTTTAATTTCATCAATTATTAGAATTCTTTTTGGAACAGGAAGCTTCTTTGCGTTCCCTGGAAGTATGATTGGTGTATTATTAGCTAGCCTTTTCTATATGTATAGAAAACATATATTTATGGCTGCAGTAGGTGAAGTTATAGGTACAGGTATCATAGGTAGTTTAATGTGTATTCCTGTAGCATGGATGTTAGGTATGCAAAACTTTTTTGTTAAACCATTAATGCTTGCTTTTATTATTTCAAGTTTCATAGGTGCGATAATCAGCTATTTCTTACTTATAATGTTGAAAAAACGAGGCTTACTCGATAAATTTAAAAAATAATTGTCATAGATTTTTATTTAGTCAATTTAAAAAGATTATCATTTCAAATGTAGTTATTAGATGTCATAACCTCTTGTATCTTTCATTTTGGAATGGTAATTTTTTTATCTGAAAATATATTATTGAATAGAATATAAATTATAAAATAGAGTTTACCCGAAAACTTTCACTAGTAATGAGAACGAGCGTGTAATAATGAGTTATGTTAAAATAGACAAGTTAAAAGTACGTATAAAAATTAGAAATACTTTAGTTAGGTTGTGAAAATATGTCGAATACGACCCCAATGATGCAACAATATTTAAAAATTAAATCTCAATATCAAGATTGTTTATTGTTTTTTAGATTAGGCGATTTTTATGAAATGTTTTATGAAGATGCTAAAGAAGCTTCTAGAGTTTTAGAAATTACTTTAACTAAAAGAGATGCTAAAAAAGCTAATCCTATTCCAATGTGTGGTGTACCATATCATTCCGCTAATAGTTATATTGAAACGTTAATTAGTAATGGATACAAAGTAGCAATATGTGAACAAATGGAAGATCCAAAACAGACTAAAGGTATGGTAAAAAGAGAAGTAGTTCGAATAGTAACTCCTGGTACAGTAATGGAACAAGGGGGTATGGATGAAAATCAAAATAACTATATTCTTAGCTTTATTTTACAAGATAATAGTTATGCTTTAAGTTATTGTGATATTTCGACGGGAGAACTTAAAGCTACTCATTTCGACGATGAAGGTACATTGATAAATGAAATTATTACTATCAATCCAAATGAAATTGTAGTCAATCATGAAATAGATGAGGAATTAAAAAAACAAATTAGTTTAACGACTGAAACAATAACAGTTAGAAATGACATTTCTGATGCTACCTATGAAGTTAATCAACTAGATAATCAAAAAATGTATTTAGCAACCCAATTACTTTTAGATTACATCCACCATACTCAAAAAAGAGACTTGTCTCACATTGAAGAAGTTATTTCATATACGGCGATCGACTTTATGAAAATGGATTACTACGCTAAGAGAAATTTAGAATTAACAGAGAGTATTAGACTTAAATCGAAAAAAGGAACGCTATTATGGTTAATGGATGAAACAAAAACACCAATGGGTGCCCGTCGATTAAAACAATGGATTGATAGACCATTAATTCATAAAGATAAAATTGAAGAACGTTTAAATATAGTAGAATCATTTATTAATCATTTTATTGAGAGAGATACCTTAAGAGGTTATTTAAATCAAGTTTATGATATTGAAAGATTGGTAGGACGTGTAAGTTATGGAAATGTTAACGCTCGCGATTTAATTCAACTTAAACATTCTATTTCTGAAATTCCTAACATTAAGTTATTACTTGAAGAAATGGATAGTACAACATCTGAACAATTCAGTGCACTCGAACCTTTAGAAGATTTATTAAAAGTGCTTGAAGATAGTTTGATTGAAGAACCCCCGATTTCTGTCAAAGACGGTGGTATTTTTAAACAAGGTTTTAGTAAACAATTAGATGAATATCTTGAAGCTTCTAAAAATGGTAAAGATTGGTTAGCGCAATTACAAGCTAAAGAGCGTGAACGTACTGGAATTAAGTCTCTAAAAATTAGTTTCAATAAAGTATTTGGTTATTTTATAGAAATTACGCGTGCTAATCTTCAAGGCTTCGAGCCTACAGAATTTGGCTATCATCGTAAACAAACGCTATCTAATGCCGAACGTTTTATTACTGATGAACTTAAAGAAAAAGAAGATATTATTTTAGGCGCTGAAGATAAAGCAATCGAATTAGAATACCAATTATTCGTTAGATTAAGAGAACATATTAAAACGTATACTGAACGCTTACAACGACAAGCTAAAATTATTTCAGAACTTGATTGCTTGCAAAGTTTTGCCGAAATTGCTCAAAAATACAATTATGTTAAACCTGAATTTAGTGTAGATAAAACATTAAAACTTGAAAATTCTCGACATCCAGTAGTTGAGCGTGTAATGGACTATAATGACTATGTTCCAAATGACTGTCAGTTAGATAAAGATAATTTTATTTATTTAATAACAGGACCAAATATGTCTGGTAAGTCGACATATATGCGACAAGTAGCCATTATTAGTATTATGGCTCAAATGGGAGCATATGTACCTTGTGATGCTGCTGTGTTACCTATTTTCGATCAGATATTTACTAGAATTGGAGCTGCTGATGATTTAGTTTCGGGTAAAAGTACATTTATGGTAGAAATGTTAGAAGCTCAAAAAGCACTTACTTATGCTACAGAAGATAGTTTAATTATCTTTGATGAAATTGGTCGAGGTACTTCAACATATGACGGACTAGCATTAGCTCAAGCGATGATTGAATACGTTGCACAAACATCACACGCTAAAACTTTATTCTCAACGCACTATCATGAATTAACTACTTTAGAACAAGAATTGCCAAGCTTAAAAAATGTGCATGTTGCTGCTGAAGAGTATCAAGGAGAATTAATCTTCTTGCATAAAGTTAAAGATGGGGCAGTAGATGATAGTTATGGTATTCAAGTAGCTAAGTTAGCGAACCTGCCTGACTTAGTAATTGATCGCGCTCAAGTTATATTAAATAATTTTGAACAAAAAGACGACAATCAAATTGACTCAGCAACATTAAGTGAACCTTCCATCTCAGAGTTAAATATAGCGGAAGAACAAGAGACTGGTACAGATGAAAGAAACGAACTTGATTCATCAGTTTATTCGGAAAATGATACGGAAAAATCACACAATACTAAAAATAAAAATCAATTCGAACAAGCTAGTTTCGACTTATTTGAAGCTAATAAAGAAACTAGTGAAATTGAGGAACAAATCAAAAATCTTAATATATCAAATATGACACCTATTGATGCATTATTAAAATTAAGTGAATTACAAAATCAGTTAAGATAGAGGTGCTATTATGGGTAAAATTAAAGAATTGCAAACCTCTCTAGCTAATAAAATAGCTGCCGGAGAAGTAGTTGAGAGACCGAGCTCAGTTGTTAAAGAATTGCTTGAAAATGCCATTGATGCACAGTCAACAGAAATTAATATTGAAGTTGAACAATCAGGGATTTCTTCAATTCGCGTGGTAGATAATGGAACTGGAATAGAACAAGATGATTTAGAGTTAGTATTTCATAGACATGCTACGAGTAAGTTAGATGCTGATGAAGATTTATTTCATATCCGAACTTTGGGCTTTAGAGGAGAAGCATTGGCAAGTATTTCTTCTGTAGCTAAAGTTACTTTGAAAACTTGTACTGATAATGAAAATGGACATGAAATATACGCTGAAAATGGAAAAATTATTAATCAAAAACCTGCTAAAGCGAAAAAAGGTACGGATATCAAAGTAGAATCATTATTTTATAATACGCCAGCTCGTTTAAAATATATTAAAAGTTTATATACAGAATTAGGTAAGATAACTGATATTGTAAATCGCATGGCTATGAGTCATCCAGACATTCGAATATCTCTTATTTCTGACGGCAAAGTCTTACTTAAAACAAATGGTTCAGGAAAAACAAATGAAGTCATGGCAGAAATATATGGTATTAAAGTAGCTAAAGATTTAGTTCATATTTCCGGAGATACTAGTGATTATCATTTAGAAGGGTTTGTAGCTAAACCGGAACATTCTAGAAGTAATAAACACTATATTTCAATTTTCATTAATGGTAGATATATTAAAAACTTTGTACTTAATAAAGCTATAGTAGAGGGTTATCATACATTACTTACTATAGGTAGATATCCAATCTGTTATATCAATATTGAAATGGATCCAGTTCTAGTAGATGTCAATGTGCATCCTACTAAATTAGAGGTTAGACTTTCTAAAGAAGAACAACTTTATAATTTAATTGTTGAAAAAATCCGTAGTGCTTTTAAAGATAGAATTCTTATCCCTCAAAATGATTTAGATAAAGCACCTAAGAAAAATAAAGTACTACAATCGTTTGAACAACAGAAATTAGATTTTGAGAAAAAACAGAGAGAGAATGAAGAAGCTTTAAAACAAAATAATAATCGTCCTACTAATAATTGGAGCACTAATAATTCCGATAACGTAACTCATGCTGATGAGTATATAAGTGATAATGAGTCTATAGCTAATGAAGATACTGCTAATTTTGATAACTATAATAATAAACGTTCAGATGACGTAGATTACTTCCAAATTCAGAAAGATATTTTAAATAGTTTGGATAGAGCAGAGAGTTCATTGAATGAAGAGAAAGAATATGTAGAGTCAGATAATGAAGTTTTTAATCAAAATACTGACTCAGATACTGAGTCGCAAAACACTTTAAGTAATGATAATGAAGAAAGTGACATTAAAGGTACAGTGAGTAAAACACCATCTCGTCGCGTGCCTTATATGGAAGTTGTAGGGCAAGTTCATGGTACTTATATTATTGCCCAAAATGAGAATGGTATGTTTATGATTGACCAACATGCTGCACAAGAACGTATTAAGTATGAATATTTTAGAGAAAAAATCGGAGAAGTGAGTAATGAAGTTCAAGATTTATTGATCCCTTTGACTTTCCACTTTTCAAAAGATGAACAAATGATTATTGACCAATATCAAGAAGAATTAGATAAAGTAGGTGTGCATTTAGAACACTTCGGCGGTCACGATTATATTGTGAATAGTTATCCAGTGTGGTTCCCTAAAGTAGAAGCGGAAGAAATTATTAAAGATATGATAGAATTGGTGCTAAATCATAAAAAAATAGATATTAAAAAAATGCGAGAAGATGCCGCGATTATGATGAGTTGTAAAAAATCGATAAAAGCGAATCATTATTTAAAAAATAATGAAATGGCTGACTTAATAGATCAATTACGTGAAGCAGAAGATCCATTCACATGTCCTCATGGCAGACCGATTATTATCAATTTCTCAAATTATGAATTAGAAAAATTATTTAAACGAGTAATGTAGAAAGGGATACGCTAAATGAAAAAGAACGTGTTACCGGCAATTCGTACTATGAAAGATTTAGAGAAGCTCACTAAAACAGACTATAAAGTGTGTGTGTTACTAGATATGCATATTGGACACTTAAAAAGTGTAATGGAATTACTTAAAAATCATAATATTGAAGCATTTATCCATATCGACTTAATTAAAGGCATGACTCATGACGAATTTGCATGTGAGTACATTATTCAAACTTATAAGCCTAAAGGAATTGTTTCGACTAAAACTAAAGTGATTCAAAAAGCTAAGTCACTCAACACATTAACGATATTCAGAGTGTTTATTATAGATAGTCAAGCGCTAAATAGAAGTATTCAACTTATTAAAAAGGTGCAACCTGATTTCGTTGAAGTGTTGCCAGGCGTCGCCCATAAAATTGTTAAAATAGTTGGCGAAGAAACTGCTTCAAAAGTGATAGCAGGAGGCTTAATTGAAGAAGACAAAGAAGTTCAAGAAGTGATTGATAGTGGTGCGAGTTATGTAACAACTAGCAATCGTGCACTATGGTAATCGAGAAACATACAATTTTTTAGTAACAATTAAATTATTTTGATGCATAATTTTTCTAATTAAGCGCTTATAATCATGTGATATTTATTTAAATGATTATAAGCGTTTTTTAATACAAATGACTCACAATATTGCATTAAACACAAACTATTGAAAATGCTATAAGACAAAACAATTTAAAAAAAATTCTAAAAATAAATTTTACAACTTTTAAATAAATCTATTATTTGTGACAAATTTTTTACAAAAGTATTGACAACGCTTACACCGATTATGTATGATTTAACCAAGTTAATATTTGATTAAGAGACGAAGAGATTTCTGCAATGCATATATCTAGTGCTTTTGTAGGAATCTTTTTGTCTTCATAGGAGGTAAAAACATGAATATATATTTAGCAGAGTTTTTAGGTACTGCTATCTTGATATTATTCGGTGGTGGCGTTTGTGCTAACGTAAATTTAAAACGTAGTGCCGGACAAGATTCTGACTGGATAGTTATCGCAGCTGGTTGGGGATTAGCAGTATCGATGGGTGCTTATGCAGTAGGGAAATTTTCAGGAGCGCATTTAAATCCTGCGTTAACCATTGCACTTGCGATGGACGGTAGTTTTAGTTGGGCACAAGTTCCTGGCTATATCATTTGTCAATTACTTGGTGGTATCTTTGGTGGGGTGTTAGTTTGGTTAATGTACTTACCTCATTGGAAAGCAACAGAAGATCAAGGTGCTAAACTTGGCGTATTTTCTACAGCACCTGCAATCAAGAACTATTTCGCAAACTTTTTAAGTGAAATCATTGGAACAGCTATCTTATGTTTAGCGATTATGTACATTGGTATAAATAAAATTGCTGACGGTATGAATCCATTAATCGTTGGGGCTTTAATCGTAGCGATTGGCTTAAGTTTAGGTGGTCCAACTGGATATGCAATTAACCCAGCACGTGACTTAGGTCCTAGAATTGCTCATGCCATTTTACCAATTGCTGGAAAAGGAAATTCAAATTGGGGTTACGCAATTGTTCCAGTTTTAGGCCCAATTGCTGGTGGTATGCTTGGCGCAACAATTTACAAAGTATGCTATCAAGGACGTTTTGATATCTCTTGTATAGTTGCTATGGTTGTTGTCATTGCTACTTTATTATTAGGTGTGGCACTTAATAAATCTAATAAATCAAATGATATTGAATCGATTTATTAAATTTAAATGAAATATAGCATTTTTATGATTAATTTTTTTGGAAAAGTGTAATAAAGATAGTACACTTCCTTATTAACAAGATACTCAAGCTACATAATAGCACTTTTTCATTTATAGATTAGAAAGGGAGAATATTTATGGAAAAATACATCATGTCAATAGACCAAGGAACAACAAGCTCTAGAGCGATTTTATTCGATAAAGATGGGGATATTAAAGGCGTCGCTCAACGTGAATTTAAACAATACTTCCCTAAATCTGGTTGGGTAGAACACGATGCTAATGAAATTTGGACATCAGTATTAGCAGTTATGGCAGAAGTGCTAAATGAAAATGAAATAAATGCTGAACAAATTGAAGGTATCGGTATTACTAACCAACGTGAAACTACAGTCATCTGGGATAAAAATACTGGACGCCCTATCTATCACGCAATTGTATGGCAATCTCGTCAAACTCAATCTATTTGCCAAGAATTAAAAGATCAAGGGCACGAAGATACATTCCGTAACAAAACAGGTTTATTACTAGATCCTTATTTCGCAGGCACAAAAGTTAAATGGATTTTAGATAATGTAGATGGTGCTAGAGAAAAAGCTGAAAACGGCGATTTATTATTTGGTACTATCGATACTTGGTTAGTTTGGAAATTATCTGGTGGAGAAGCTCATATCACAGATTACACAAATGCAAGCCGTACATTAATGTACAATATTTATGATTTAAAATGGGACGACGAACTTTTAGAATTATTAGATGTTCCTAAAAACTTATTACCAGAAGTTAAAGAATCAAGTGAAGTTTATGCGCATACTAAAGACTATCACTTCTTTGGTCAAGAAGTTCCAATTGCTGGTATCGCTGGAGACCAACAAGCAGCATTATTCGGTCAAGCTTGTTTCGAACGTGGAGATGTGAAAAATACTTATGGTACTGGTGGTTTCATGTTAATGAATACCGGAGAAGAACCAGTTAAATCTGAAAGTGGTTTATTAACAACAATCGCTTATGGTCTTGATGGAAAAGTAAACTATGCATTAGAAGGTTCTATCTTTGTCTCAGGTTCTGCGATTCAATGGTTACGTGATGGTTTAAGAATCATTAACTCAGCACCACAATCAGAAAATTATGCTACACGTGTCGATTCAACTGATAATGTATATGTAGTACCTGCTTTTGTAGGTCTTGGTACACCATATTGGGACTCAGAAGCAAGAGGTGCAGTATTTGGCTTAAGCCGTGGTACTGAAAAAGAACACTTCATTCGCGCAACACTTGAATCATTATGCTATCAAACACGTGATGTAATGGAAGCAATGTCTAAAGACTCTGACATTGAAGTACAGACTTTACGTGTCGATGGTGGCGCTGTTAAAAACAATTTCATCATGCAATTCCAAGCAGATATCGTTAATATCGCTGTAGAACGTCCTGAAATTCAAGAGACTACAGCGCTAGGTGCTGCTTACTTAGCAGGTTTAGCAGTAGGCTTCTGGGACAGTAAAGATGAAATTGAAAACAGATGGCAATTAGAAACTGAATTTAAACCACAAATGTCTGAAGAACAAAGAACTAAGTTATATAAAGGTTGGAAGAAAGCAGTAGAAGCAACTCAGGTCTTTAAATTAGAAGATTAATCACTATTAATGGCTTAGTTTTGAAAGATGTGTTATGATAAACTTAAGTTAATATATTAATCGAGATTTGAGAGACCTGTTTCATGCAGTATGCTTCTGTATGGATAGGTCTCTCTTTTTTTAATTAAAAGTTGGAGGGGTATAAATTATGGCTTTGTCTACTTTAAATAGAGAAGTAATTAAAAAGAATTTACAAGATACTGAATATGACGTAGTTATTATTGGTGGCGGTATTACTGGTGCAGGTATCGCATTAGATGCTAGTCAACGTGGTATGAAAGTAGCTTTAGTTGAAATGCAAGACTTTGCGCAAGGTACTAGCTCACGCTCAACTAAACTTGTTCACGGTGGTTTACGTTACTTGAAACAAGCACAAATTAAAGTTGTAGCAGAAACAGGTAGAGAACGTGCAATCGTTTATGAAAATGGTCCACACGTAACTACACCTGAATGGATGTTATTACCAATGCATAAAGGTGGTACATTCGGTAAATTTACAACTAACTTAGGTTTAATGATGTACGACCGTTTAGCTCGTGTTAAAAAATATGAACGTAAAAAAATGTTGACTAAAAAACAAACATTAGATAAAGAACCATTAGTTAAAAAAGATGGTTTAAAAGGTGGCGGTTATTACGTTGAATACCGTACTGATGATGCTCGTTTAACTATTGAAGTAATGAAACGTGCTGAAGAGAATGGTGCAGAAATTATTAACCACACTAAATCTACAAACTTTTTATACGACTCAAAATCAAAAGTAAATGGTATCGAAGTTCAAGATCAATTAACAGGCGATATCTACCAAATCAAGGCTAAAAAAGTAATCAACGCTTCAGGCCCATGGGTAGATGAAGTGAGAAGAAAAGACTATACACGTAATAATAAACAATTACGTTTAACTAAAGGTGTACACGTAGTTATCGACCAATCTAAATTCCCATTAGGTCAAGCAGTTTACTTTGATACTGAGAAAGATGGTCGTATGATTTTCGCTATTCCACGTGAAGGTAAAGCGTACGTAGGTACTACAGATACTTTCTACGATAACGATAAAGCGAAACCATTAACTACTCAAGAAGATAGAGATTATTTAATTGATGCGATCAATTACATGTTCCCAGATGTAAATGTTAAAGATGAAGATATTGAATCTACATGGGCTGGGGTAAGACCACTTATTTTAGAAGATGGTAAAGATCCTTCTGAAATTTCACGTAAAGATGAAATCTGGGAAGGTAAATCAGGTCTATTAACAATCGCTGGTGGTAAGTTAACTGGTTATCGTCACATGGCATTAGAAATTGTTGATTTATTAGCGAAACGCTTAAAACAAGAACACGGTTTGAAATTTGGTGAATGTGCTACTAAAAACACTCCAATTTCTGGCGGTGATGTAGGTGGCAGTAAAAACTTTGAAAAATACGTTGAACGTAAAGTTGAAGAAGGTAAAGCAATTGGCTTGAAAGAGGATGTTGCACGTCGCTTAGCTTCTAAATATGGTTCAAATATTGATAAATTATACAATATTGCTCAAATCGCAAAAGATAAAGATCTTAAATTACCATTAGAATTATATGTACAATTAGTTTATAGTGTACAAAATGAAATGGTTTATAAACCAACTGACTTCTTAGTACGTAGAACTGGTAAATTATACTTCAATATTAATGAAGTAAAACAATATAAAGATGCAATTATTGAAGAATTGGGTCAATTATTGAATTACACTCAAAGCCAAGTTAACGAATATACTAAAGAAGTTAATGTAGCTATTGAAGAAGCAACACATGGTAATGAACAATTAGCTGTAAAAAAATAATTGTTAACTAGCTTATAACACTTTTAATACTACTAACATATGGGTGTCTTACCAATATGTTAGTAGTATTTTCTTATGTCCTAAAAAAATTAATACATAGTCCATTTAATATTTTGATTTTCAAAAAATTCATTTACTCACTATTAAAAAGTCACTCTCAATTTGATAACATTAAACAGTAAAGGTATATTTAAAGGAATACTAAATCATTTTAATTTATAAAAGATTTGTTTTTCGTTGGGAGGCATATGCGTGGGTCAAAATTCTTATAAAATTACCGTTGAAGATGGTACAACATTAGAAGTTAAAGTAGATAAAGCAAAAATAGCTACCTTTGGCGTCGTCCATATTTTTCACGGGATGGCTGAGCATATGGATCGTTATGAGGCACTCGTTCAATCTTTAACTCAACAGGGATATGATGTTATTAGACATAATCATAGAGGTCATGGTATGGAAATAAATGAGGATGAACGTGGCCACTTTGATGATATGAATATAGTGGTGCAAGATGCGTATGAAATAGCTCAAACATTACATAGTGAAAAAAGAGACTTACCTTATATTGTTTTGGGTCATTCAATGGGTTCGATTATTGCTCGTTTATTTGTTGAAAAGTATCCTGATATGGCACAAGGATTAATATTAACAGGCACGGGTCTGTATCCTAAATGGAAAGGTATACCAGCAATGATTGGTCTAAAATTAATTACATTATTCTGTGGTAAACGCAATCGTTTAAAATGGGTAAATCAATTAGTTTATAAGTCTTTTAACAAAAAAATCGATCAACCAGAAACGCAAAGTGATTGGTTATCTTCTAGACGTGATGAGGTTGATAAGTTTGTTAAAGATGAATATACCGGTTTCTTAGTTTCAAATCAGCTCATTTATCAAACAGTTAAAAATATGATGAGAACTGCAAATGATGGTCAATTGAAAAAAATGAATTCGCAATTACCAATACTACTTATTTCAGGTAAAGAGGACCCATTTGGAGATTACGGTAAAGGCGTAAGAAATTTAGGGAAAAAATTTAAAGCAGCTGGAATTAAGCATATTACAGTTCAACTATACGCCCATAGACGTCATGAAATTTTATTTGAAGAAGATGAACAAATGATTTGGAATCATATGTTTGATTGGATTCAAAAACAAATATTAAATAAAAGTTAAAGTGAGGGATAATTTTGAGTGATTCTACCAAACCCTTTTTAGTTGTAATAGTGGGGCCAACTGCTTCAGGTAAAACTGAGCTAAGTATTGAATTAGCCAAACGCATCAATGGAGAAATCATCAGCGGAGATTCTATGCAAGTGTATCGACAAATGGACATTGGTACCGCTAAAGTAACTCAAGAAGAAATGGATGGCATACCTCATCATATGATAGATATATTGAATCCAGACGATACTTTTTCTGCTTATGATTTTAAAAAAAGAGCAGAAATATTAATCGATGAAATTACTGCTAAAGGCAAAACGCCAATTATAGCTGGGGGCACAGGACTATATATACAATCGTTAATTTATGACTATCCATTTGATGATGAAAGTGTATCTAAAGAAGTAGAGGCACAAGCCAATGCAAAAATGAGCGAATTAGAACAACTTGATAATCAAACCTTACATCAATATTTAGCTTCATTTGATCCTGAATCCGCAAAAGATATTCATCCCAATAATCGAAAAAGAGTCAATAGAGCGATAGAATACTACTTAAAAACGAAAAAACTTTTAAGTTCTCGCAAGAAAGTGCAACAATTTACAGAAAATTATGATACATTATTAATAGGGATTGAAATGTCGCGCAAAACATTATATTCAAGAATAAATAAACGTGTTGATATTATGTTGGGCCACGGATTATTTAATGAAGTGCAACAACTCGTTGAACAAGGTTTTGAATCTACTCAAAGTATGCAAGCAATTGGTTATAAAGAATTGGTTCCCGTAGTCAAAGGACAAATGGAATTAGAACCTGCCATTGAAACGTTGAAGCAACATTCTAGACAATATGCTAAGCGACAATTGACTTGGTTCAAAAATAAACTAAATGTTCAATGGTTTGATAGAGAGAGACTTACACTTCAAATGATGTTAGATGAGATTACAACCCAAATAAATAAAAGGAGTTCTAAACATGATTGCAAACCACAACATCCAAGATCAAGCACTAGAGAACTTTAAAGCAGAGAAAACTGAAATCACAGTCTTTTTCTTAAACGGATTTCAAATGAAAGGTGTTATCGAAGACTTCGATAAATACGTGATTAGCTTAGTATCTCAAGGCAAACACCATCTGATTTACAAACATGCGATCAGCACTTTCACTGTTGATGATGAAGCTTCTGAAGCAGAATCAGCAGTAGCGAGTGAAGAATAAGTTGTAATCAAAGTGCCAAGTTTAAAAGTTTTGTAGAGCGTAGACAGCGGTCTAGCATGACTTTCACTTGCTGAAAACTCATCATTTTAGCACTTTTGAACAAATAGAGGAAATGTTTGTAATAAGAAAAAGCTTCATATCAGACGGACATTAGAAAATAAATGTCTTCTGATATGAAGCTTCTTTTTGTTTTATAATAATTTTTCAATATCTTTTTCGATTTGAGCTGGCTTTTTCTGTGGTGAGAAACGGCTCACTACACGGCCATCGCGATCTACTAAGAACTTAGTAAAGTTCCATTTGATTTTTTCATTCAACATACCTTTAGCCGCATCAGTTAAGTAACGGAATAAAGGATGTTGATTGTCCCCTTTGACGTCTACTTTTTCATGAATAGGGAACGTTACGCCATAGTTAATTTTGCAGTTTTGGTTCGCTTCAGCGCCAGTACCTGGTTCTTGTCCACCAAATTGATTACAAGGGAAACCTAAAACAATAAAGCCTTGATCTTTATATTTCTCATATAAAGCTTGTAAGCCTTCAAATTGTGGCGTAAAACCACATTCACTTGCTGTATTTACAATTAGCATAACCTGACCTTTATAGTCAGCTAATTTATAATCTTCACCGTTAGATTTTTTTACTACAAAGTCATATATATTTTCCACAATATCACCCTTTCTTATCAACTTTAATTTAACATAATTTTAGAAGATAGTCTTAAGAAACACACTATGATAGAATATTTGAGAAACATTTTAGAAGGAGATGTATAACATGGCGCAGCAAACCACTCATGATACAAAGAAAAAATTAGAAACTGCTGTTTTAGTCGGTGTACATGCTCAAAACGATAATCAATTTAATTTTGAGTCAACAATGGAAGAATTAGAAGCATTATCATTAACTTGCCAACTAGATGTTAAAGGACAAATCACACAAAATAGAGAACAGGTTGATCATAAATATTATGTTGGTAAAGGTAAAATCGAAGAATTAAAAGCTTTTATAGAATTTCATGAAATAGATGTAGTAGTAACGAATGATGAATTAACTACTGCACAGTCGAAAACATTAAATGATAATTTGGGCATAAAAATTATCGATAGAACTCAATTAATTCTTGAAATCTTCGCGTTAAGAGCGCGTAGTAGAGAAGGTAAACTTCAAGTTGAGTTAGCACAATTAGATTATCTTTTACCACGATTACAGGGTCATGGAAAAAGCTTATCACGTTTAGGCGGCGGAATTGGTACAAGAGGTCCTGGTGAAACTAAGTTAGAAATGGATCGTCGTCATATCAGAACCCGTATGAATGAAATTAAGCATCAACTTCAAACAGTGGTAGAACATCGTGAACGTTATCGTAATAAACGAGAACAAAACCAAGTGTATCAAATCGCATTAATTGGTTATACAAATGCGGGTAAATCATCATGGTTCAATGTCCTAGCTGGTGAAACGACATTTGAAAAAGATTTACTATTTGCGACATTAGATCCTAAAACAAGACAAATTCAAATTAATGATGGCTTTAATTTAATTATTTCAGATACTGTTGGATTTATTCAAAAATTACCAACTACGCTTATTGCTGCTTTTAAATCAACATTAGAAGAAGCAAAAGGTGCTGATTTATTATTACATGTCGTAGATGCAAGTCATCCTGAACACCGTGCACAATTTGATACTGTTAATCAATTAGTAAAAGATTTAGACATGGATCAAATTCCACAAGCAGTCATTTTCAATAAAAAAGATCAATGTAATAAAGAAGAGGATGCCCCTGTTTCAGAGGCGCCTTCAGTATTTGTTTCTAGTCGAGCTGACGAAGATAAAGCGAAAGTGAAACAATTATTGTTTCAACAAATCAAAGCGTCATTAACGCATTATAAAGAGACGGTTCCTGCAGCTGATGCCGACAGATTATATTTCTTGAAACAACATACATTAATAGAAGAAATGGATTTTGACGCTGAAAAAGAAGAATACCTTATTGAAGGTTATAAAAAATAGTAAAAGGAAGTCATTAAGCATGTCAGATATTAAACAATTGGTTACTGAAGTAGAAGATACTTTGGCGCCATATTTTGAAGAAATAGAAGAAACTGCATATATTAATCAAGAAAAAGTGTTAAATGCATTTCATCATGTTAAAGCCACAGAAAGTGACTTAACGGGTAGTACAGGATACGGTTACGATGATTTCGGACGTGATCATTTAGAAGAAATATACGCGCATACATTTAAAGCGGAAGATGCGATTGTTAGACCACAAATCATTTCAGGTACACATGCGATAACGTTAGCACTGCAAAGTACCCTTAAATATGGAGATGAACTCATTTATATTACAGGTAGCCCGTATGATACGTTATTAGAAGTGATAGGGGTTAACGGTAATGGTATTGAAAGTTTGAAAGAACATGGCGTAAGTTATAACGAAGTCGCTTTAAAGAACGGTCAAATCGATGTTGAGAGTGTTTTAAATACTATCTCAGAGAAAACGAAAGTGATAGCGATTCAACGTTCTAAAGGTTATGATCAACGTCCATCTATTCCAGTTGATGAAATTGAAGAGGCTATCAAATGTATTAAACAACACCACCCAAATATTATAGTCTTTGTCGACAATTGTTATGGTGAATTTGTCGAACGCCGTGAACCTATTGAAGTAGGGGCTGATTTAATCGCTGGATCATTAATTAAAAATCCTGGTGGTGGATTAGCTAAGATTGGTGGTTACATTGCTGGTAGAAAGGATTTAATCGAACGCTGTGGCTATCGCTTGACTGCTCCTGGTATTGGGAAAGAAGCGGGTGCGTCATTGAATTCACTACAAGAAATGTATCAAGGCTTCTTCCTTGCGCCTCATGTCGTAAGTCAAAGTTTAAAAGGCGCCTTATTTACTAGTTTACTTCTTGAAAAAATGAACATGAACACTGTGCCTAAATATAATGAACGACGCACAGATTTGATTCAAACGGTTCAATTTGATACGAAAGAACAAATGATTGCGTTCTGTCAAAGTATTCAACATGCATCACCAATTAATGCACATTTCAGTCCAGAACCTAGTTATATGCCGGGTTATGAAGATGATGTTATTATGGCAGCAGGTACTTTCGTTCAAGGTTCTTCTATTGAATTATCTGCAGATGGCCCGATTCGACCGCCATTTGAAGCTTATGTGCAAGGTGGACTAACATATGAACATGTGAAGATTGCCGTAACTAGAGCAGTGAGCCATTTGAAAGAACAGAATATGATTTAATAAAAATTCCTACTTTTTTAAGTAGGTTTTTTATTTTTTCTGAAAATGAAGATAAATTATAATGCGAAATTTAATAATTATATGAAGCAAATGCTTGATATAACAACGTTTAAGGAGTATTTAAATTTTTATGTCAGAAAACCTAACATATTTTTGTAATGCGAATGAAACTATGCTAAATTATAGACAAGTTCAAAAGTAGAGGTGAGGTTATTGATGTCTAACGATAGAATAAGACGCAATATGGCCGTGTTCTCTATGAGTGTAGTTTGTAAATTAACCGACCTCACTGCTAGACAGATCCGCTACTATGAAACACATGAACTTGTAAAGCCCGAACGTACGGAAGGAAACAAACGATTGTTTTCTTTAAATGATTTGGAAAGACTTTTAGAAATTAAATCCTTAATTGAAAAAGGATTTAACCTGAAGGGAATTAAACAAATCATTACCGGTAATCAAGGGCATTTGTCACCCGATGAACAAGAGACTAGAAAGAGAATGATTGTAGACGCAACGCAAAAACCACATGGTGAAGCTTTGCCAATAAATCGTGGCGATTTATCGCGATTTATTAAATAAATATTTGGAGGATTTCTGTTATGCCAAAACGTACATTTAGTAAAGATGATATTCGTAAATTTGCAAAAGAAGAAAACGTTAGATATTTAAGATTACAATTCACTGATATCTTAGGTACAATCAAAAACGTTGAAGTACCAGTTAGCCAATTAGAAAAAGTTTTAGATAACGAAATGATGTTTGATGGATCATCAATCGAAGGTTTCGTACGTATCGAAGAATCAGATATGTACTTACGCCCAGACTTAGATACTTGGGTAATCTTCCCATGGACTGCTGGTCAAGGTAAAGTAGCACGTTTAATCTGTGATGTTTACACGACTGATGGTGAACCATTCGCTGGTGACCCACGTACAAACTTAAAACGTGTCTTAAAAGAAATGGAAGATATGGGCTACACAGACTTTAACCTAGGGCCTGAACCAGAATTCTTCTTATTCAAATTAGATGAAAAAGGTGAACCAACATTAGAATTAAACGATAATGGTGGTTACTTCGATTTAGCACCAACTGACTTAGGTGAAAATTGCCGTCGTGATATCGTATTAGAACTTGAAGATATGGGATTCGATATCGAAGCAAGTCACCACGAAGTTGCGCCTGGTCAACATGAAATTGACTTCAAATATGCAGACGCAATTTCAGCATGTGACAACATCCAAACATTCAAATTAGTTGTTAAAACAATTGCTCGTAAACATAATTTACATGCAACATTTATGCCAAAACCATTATTTGGTGTTAACGGAAGCGGAATGCACTTCAACGTTTCATTATTCAAAGGTAAAGAAAATGCATTCTACGATCCAAATGGCGAAATGCAATTAACTGACGATGCATATCACTTCACTGCAGGTATCTTAAACAACGCACGTGGATTCACTGCTGTATGTAACCCATTAGTAAACTCATACAAACGTTTAGTACCAGGTTACGAAGCACCATGTTATATCGCATGGAGTGGTAAAAACCGTTCACCATTAGTACGTGTACCTTCTTCAAGAGGATTATCAACTCGTATTGAAGTACGTTCAGTTGACCCAGCTGCTAACCCATACATGGCATTAGCAACAATCTTACAAGCTGGATTAGATGGTATTAAAAACAAAACTAAAGTACCAGAACCAGTAAACCAAAATATTTATGAAATGAATCGTGAAGAACGCGAAGCTGTAGGCATTCAAGATCTTCCATCAACATTATACACAGCGCTAAAAGCTATGCGTGAAAACGACACAGTTAAAAAAGCGTTAGGTAACCACATTTACAATCAATTCATCAATTCTAAATCAATTGAGTGGGACTATTACAGAACTCAAGTGTCTGAATGGGAACGCGAACAATATATGAAACAATATTAATCGCTAAGTAAATCGGGGAAAGACTTAGGGAAATAAGGAGTTAAGGCATTTTGCCTTAGCTCTTTTTTGTTTTTAGTTGGGTAATTGAATGAGAAAAATAAGTATAATTTTGAAGAAATGGGCAACTATTTTAAAATTCATTAAAAACAGGGCTAACTTTAAAATTAGCCCTGTTTTTCAATATCAAATTAACTCTAATAACTTATCTACGTTTTCTTCAGTAGTAGCCCAACTTGTCGCAAATCTAACGACACGATGGTTATCATCATATTTTTCCCACACTGCGAATTTCACTTTTTGTTGTAATTCTTTAATCTTATCTTCACTTAAAACAAAAAATTGTTGGTTGGTAGGTGAGTCGAAATATACTTGATAGCCTTTTTCGATAAATCCTTTTTTCATCTTGTTAGCCATGTTAATCGCATGACGGCTAATGTCAAAGTATAAATTATTAGTAAATAATTCTAAGAACTGGACACCGACTAAACGACCTTTAGCTAATAAAGCACCATGTTGTTTAATACGTGTTGTGAAGTGTTTCGGTTCGTTATTATTTGTGAAGACAATTGCTTCGCCACATAAGGCACCGATTTTTGTACCGCCGATATAAAATATATCACAATACTTCGCAATATCTTCAATAGTTAAATCACTTTGATCACTCATCAATCCGTAACCTAATCTAGCGCCATCCATGAATAATGGTACTTTATGTTCTTTACAAACAGCAGCTAGATTTTTTAATTCTTCTTTACTATATAACGTTCCATATTCAGTTGGATGAGAAATATATACCATGCCAGGAAATACCATATGTTCACGTTTAAAATCACTATAGAACGTATCTAAATAAGCATTAACTTCTTTAGGTGTGATTTTCCCTTCATGAGAAGGAATAGCTAAGACTTTGTGACCGCTAAATTCTATTGCGCCACCTTCATGTACTGCGACATGTCCTGTGTCGGCTGAAATGACACCTTCATACGATTCTAAAACGGAATTAATTACAACTTGATTGGTTTGTGTACCACCTACTAAGAAACGTACGGTTGCTTCAGGACATTTAATAGCAGCTTTAATTTGTTCAGCTGCTTTTTTGGAAAATTGATCATCCCCATAGCCACTTGCTTGTATTAAATTCGTATCGAGTAGTCTTTGTAACACTTTTTCATGTGCGCCTTCTAGGTAGTCATTTTCAAAAGAAATCATATATTTCCCTCCATGAAATTAATTAACACAAATTATTATATTATTCTGAAAATTTAAAAGAATGTCTTTAGTATACCTTAAATCACACATGATGTGAATTTAATATTAAAAAAATATAATTGTAAGCGTTTTAAAAATAATGAAGCGTTTTAACTAATACATTTAAATTTAGTTGCTAAACGTATATAAAAAGACTATGATTTAAACAAACAGAAAAGAGGAGTGTTAGATAGATGAATAAGATTAAATTCAAAAAGATTAAAGAAAAAACATTAGAAGGTTTAGAAGCTAAAGTTAATGAGTTTTTAGCTAGTGAGGAAGGTAGTCAATTTAAGCTTTTAAATGCTTCAATTGAAAGAGTAGAAGAACAAAAGTTTCCACATAACGAAGAAGTTTTAAGTGCTACATTAATTTTAGCGCACCAATAATTTTAAGCATTAATATCGGGTTAATAGGAGTAAATGTTATGAAATATATATTTGGTCCAGATTTAGGGACTGTATTTACAATTATATTAGCTTTAGGGTTTATTATTAATTTAGTATTAGCTTTTATAATTATATTTTTAGAAAGAAATCGACGCAGCGCAACATCGACATGGGCCTGGTTATTTGTATTATTCGTTTTGCCTTTAATAGGCTTTATTCTATATCTATTCTTTGGTAGAACAGTATCTAAACGTAAAATGGAGAAAAACAACGGTAAAGAATTGGATACCTTCAAAGATGTCATTAAGCAACAAGTTGAGGCATTAGATGCTAATAATTATCAAACGAATAATAATGAAGTTAAAAAACATCGTGATATGATTAGAATGCTATTAATGAAACAAGATGCCTTTTTAACTGAAGATAATAAAGTAGATTTATTTACAGATGGTCATCAACTTTACGACAAAGTAATTGAAGATATCTATAATGCGAAAGACTACATACATTTAGAATATTATACTTTCGAACTAGACGGGCTAGGGCATAGAATTATTGATGCACTAGAAACAAAGCTTAAAGAAGGCTTAGAAGTAAAAATCTTATATGACGATGTAGGCTCTAAAAAAGTAAGAATGTCTAAATTTAAACATTTTAAATCATTAGGTGGGGAGGTAGAAGCTTTCTTTGCCTCTAAATTTCCACTTATCAACTTTAGAATGAATAACCGTAATCATCGCAAAATTATTGTTATTGATGGCCAAGTTGGTTACATTGGTGGTTTTAACATTGGTGACGATTATTTGGGATTAGGGAAATTAGGGTACTGGCGTGATACGCATATTCGTGTTGAAGGTGATGTGGTCGATGCTTTACAAATGCGTTTTATTCTCGACTGGAACTCTCAAGCCCATCGTCCTCAATTTGAATATGATGATAAGTATTTCCCACCGAAGAAAGCGCAACATCATGGCAATTCGGCAATTCAAATTGCTTCTAGCGGACCAGCTTATGAGCTTCATCAAATTGAATATGGTTACACGAAGATGATTATGAGTGCTAAGCGATCGGTTTATTTACAAAGTCCATACTTTATTCCAGATCGTTCTTATATAAACGCTTTGAAAATGGCTGCTAACGCCGGCGTGGACGTGCACTTAATGATTCCAAGTAAACCTGACCATCCTTTCGTATACTGGGCTACATTTTCAAATGCAGCAGATTTAATTGAAAGTGGTGTCAAAGTTTATATGTATGAAAATGGCTTTATCCATTCAAAAGTCGCTATGATTGATGGAGAAGTCAGCAGTGTGGGGTCAGCAAATATGGACTACCGAAGCTTTGCTTTAAACTTTGAAGTCAATGCATTTATCTATGACAAAGATATCGCGCAACAACTTAAAACAGCATTTGAAGAAGATGTTAAAAAATCTAAACAACTAACAAAAGAAGAATATGACAAACGATCACTATCTATAAAAATAAAAGAAGATATAGCTAAATTAGTATCGCCAATTCTATAGAACTTAATGACTCACTAAGACTAAATTTTAGTTTTAGTGAGTTTTTTTATGACAAATGTCACATTATATTCATGACATATTGGACTAATGACAAATAAAGAAAGTTGATAAATTAAGTATATTAAATAAAAGGAAGTGAACAGTCATGGTTGAAATAATGCATTTGTCTAAATTTTTTGGAAAAAAAGAGGTACTTAAGGATATTTCATTAACAATTGAAAAAGGGGCATGTACTGCTTTAATTGGTAAAAATGGCGCAGGTAAGTCAACATTAATAGATATATTAATTGGCCATAAACATGCTTCTAAAGGTTCGATTAACGATGCAGATGACTTAAATCAGTCGAAAAATATGGGAATCTTATTTCAACGCACCAACTTCCCAAAATTAATTAAAGTTAAAGAATTATTTTATTTGTATCAAACTTTATATAAAAATAGTATGACTCTAGAGCAATTTAGAGAACTTACACAGTTTAGTCAAACGCAAATGAACCAATATGCTAATGATCTTTCAGGTGGTCAAAAAAGACTGTTAGATTTCGCGCTTACATTAATTGGTAACCCTCAATTTTTAATATTAGATGAACCTACAGCTGCTATGGATATTGAAACAAGAGAACATTTTTGGCAAATTATTTATCGCCTTAAACGTCAAAATATAACAATATTGTATACTTCTCACTATATCGAAGAGGTAGAGCGGATGGCTGATAGAGTGGTTTATTTAGAAGATGGAAAAGTAAAAATTGATGATACACCTCAACATATATTATCTAATCAAAATAATTCGATTGTAGAGTTAACAAATTATAGTCATGAGATACATCAATCACTTGCAAAATCATTTAAAACAGAAGTCAAAAATGGAAATTTAAAAATTTATACGAACGAAGTTGAGGAAGTGATAAAAAGCTTATTAGAACTAAACTTCAATTTAAACTATATGACAATTTATAAAAAATCATTGCTTGAATTAATGTTTACAAATACTAATGAGTAAGGAGCGTTAAATTATGAATAATACAATGATGTTATTAAAAACTGAATATAAATTAATGGTGAGACGTAAATTAACTACCTTCTTAGCATTTATATTTCCTTTAGCATTTTATATATTATTTAGTTCTTTGATTGATTTGCCAGAAGATGCTAAAAAAGTTTTCTATAAAGAGTATATGTATAGTATGACAACTTTTAGTTTAATGGGATTTTGTATGATGCAATTTCCACTTGAAATTATTGAAGAGAAAAATAACGGTTGGTATAAAAATTTGATAGCTACACCTATAACACCTTTTAATTATTTTTTATCCAAAATCTTAAAAACAATGACACTTTTTTTGTTTTCAATTATATTATTATTTAGTGTAGCGCATTTTTATAAAGGTGTTAACTTGAGCTTAAGTGAATGGATTTTATCGGGGTTTTCACTATGGATTGGAGGAAGTTTGTTTTTAACTTTAGGTCTTATTATTACCCAATTTAATGAAGCGCAAAAAGCGAGTAGTATTGCCAATTTAATTAATATGATCTTAGCAATTCTTGGAGGTCTATGGTTTCCAGTTCAAACATTTCCAACTTGGTTACAACATATTTCAAAATGTACGCCAACATATCATTTATGTCAGTTAGCTTTAGATTTAGGTAAAGGTAACGGTTTTAATTTACAATCATTTGTTATTTTGATTATGTATAGTTTGGTATTTTTAATCATTGCATTATATATAAATATGAGAAAAGAAGTGAATTAAATGGCGCGTCGCAATATAGGTGCTAGAATGGGAGAAATTTCTTCATTAATTTATCTGATTTTTCCGTTTTATGGAGTTTATTTAACAAGAAATCGAGAAGAATTTATTTTGAATATTATTGTTGTATTAATTTTTACGATTGCCTACAGTGGTTTAATTCTGTTTCATCAAAAATTAAATTATAAGCTAAATTTATCATTATTTATTATACATTTAATTGCAATCGTTTATTTTGTAGCAGTATTTAGTCCAATGCTGAGCTTGTTTTTCTTTTTTAGTGCATTTGCAATCCCTTTTATGTTTAAAGCAAGTATAAAATCAATCGAATTTGTGCTTTTATTGTTAACTATGGTGAGTTGTGTCATTGTAACAATATATCAAGATGACATTACTAGTTTAGTCAGTCTACTTATTTATTATATAGTTATTATGGCATTGTTATTCGGGAATTTTAGCACGGCGAAACATCGAGAAACACGTAGACAACTTGAAGCAAAAAATAAATACATCAATGTTCTTATTGCAGAACAAGAACGTAATCGCATTGGTCAAGATTTACACGATACCTTAGGCCATGTATTTGCTAGTCTTAGTTTGAAGTCAGAATTAGCTTTTAAATTAATTGACTCTAATCCTGAAGCTGCAAAAGAAGAAATTAAAAATATAAATGAAATATCTAAAGAAACATTAAATAAAGTACGACATATTATAGAAAATTTGAAGGTCCAAAATTTTGAAGATGAAGTGACCTCTATTGATAATATATTGCAAGACGCTAATGTTGAATTTACTTTTAAAAATAAAAAAGGGGCAAATTCTTTAAATCCAGCCAAGCAGTCTATACTAGCAATGATTTTCAGAGAAACAATAAATAATATTATTAAACATGCTCAAGCGACTAGAGTGGAAGGTAAATTAAAAAATAATCAAGAAAGTATTCAATTATTTGTAAAAGATAATGGTATCGGAATTAAAAATCCAAAAGAGATTAAATTAAAAAGTATAAGTGATAGAGTAGAATTACTTCAAGGCACATTAGAAGTTAAATCAGTAAACGGTACGCAACTAAAAATCACTATACCGAGGGAAGATGTACAATGATTTCAATTGTGATTGCAGAAGATCAATATATGTTACGTCAAGCTATGGTGCAGTTAATAGGATTGAATGAGGATATGAAAGTTGTAAATGACTTTGATAATGGGGAAGAGGCACTTGACTTTATTAAACAACATCCTCCTGATGTGGTAATATTGGACATTGAACTTCCGAGAATGTCAGGTTTAGAAGTTTTAGCAAAGTTAAGAGAAACTTCAATTGATACAAAAATTATAATAGTCACTACATTTAAACGACCTGGTTATTTTGAAAAGGCAGTAGCAAATGAAGTAGACGCTTATGTTTTAAAAGAGCGATCCGTAGATGAATTAGTTACGACTATTCATAAAGTAATGCAAGGAGAAAGAGAGTATAGTACTTCATTAATGACTTCATTGTTTAAAGAAGCTAACCCACTTACACATAAAGAACAAGTTGTATTGCGTGAAATTGGTGAAGGTTTAAGTAGTAAAGAAATTGCTGAAAAACTATATCTTTCAAATGGCACAGTACGAAATTATACTTCTATAATTATAGAAAAATTAGTAGCAGAAAATCGTTTTGATGCTTGGAAAAAGGCAATAAGTAAAGGATGGATTTAATTATTTTTTTGCCTTTTCCGCTTCTAATTGATCTACGTGGGTCGCTAATAAACGTAATACTTGTGCTACTTTGTCTGGTGGTGTTTCATTAGCTAATGTGTGTTCAAATATATTGCCATTTTGCGTTTGCACTCTATAAATAAGTCCATGTGTATCGATAATAATATCAAGAATTTCCATTGTTTCCACCTCTTTACTTTAGTATTTAATATGAGGTTTCTTTTTGATTATCGTCTTAATATTTCTATAAAGGATAAATTATATAGTTATTCCTTATATCTACCACACTGACTTTAAATTAATCTTAAATATTAAAAATAAGGGAGTGGGACAGAAATTAAATAAATTTTGTCGTCCAACCCCAGCTTGCTTTATTAGTGGAATTTCTTAATGAAATTCTCTGTGCTGGGGCCCCGCTCCCCGGCAAGGGTGACTAGATTTGAAAAAAGCTTGATTTAAGCGAATTTTCAAACCAGTCAGTCTTTGCCAATATATTAGCAAAGGCTGAGACATTTTAATTTGTCTCAGCCTCTTATTTGTTTTTACGTTTTTTAATAAAGGATTGAATAATATAAATAATAAAACCGACTAAAACGCCTAATAATACGGCTACTACTACTGATACAATGATTGGAAGTTTATAAATAATTTGAAGAATAACACCAATGATGATGGCGATTACGACAGTTATAGTAGTCAGTAAATTTTCATTACGTTCGTTCATGTGTTTCACTCCTAACGCATTACATTATAGCATGATTTTAATTGTTTCTTCATTTTCAGGAAAATAAAAAGACGTTTTATATTAATGTAAGTAAATATTTCATTGACGATTAAATTCGAATTATATATTATATGGAAGTATCGAAAAGAAGAGCAGGTGAGTTCATGAAATCTAAAAAATCTCTCAGTATAATCGTCTTAGCTGTGATTATAGTAGGGGTGTTAGCATTCCAATTTATTAATCACACAGGTCCGTTTAAAAATAGCGGGAGCCCAACTTCATCAACTACAGAATTAAAGGGTAAAGAGAAAGTACATATTGAACGTGTCGTCGATGGTGATACATTTGTAGCTAGAAATAATAGCGGTAAAGAAATAAAAATAAGATTAATCGGTGTGGATACGCCTGAAACCGTTAAACCTAATACACCTGTGCAACCTTATGGAAAAGAAGCAACAAATTATAGTAAAAAACATTTATCAGGTAAAGATGTATACTTAGAGTACGATAAAGAAAAAAAGAGGATCGATACGGACGTACTTTAGCATATGTCTGGTTAGATAAAGATACAATGTACAATGAAGAATTAGTAAAACAAGGGTTGGCACGTGAAAAATATTTTGCGCCTAACGGTAAATATAGAAGTACTTTTGAAAAAGATGAAGCGGAAGCTAAAAAGAATAAAGTTAATATCTGGAGCTAAAATAAAGAGAAAAAGCGATTATCATATTATCTAGGAAGATAGTATGATAATCGCTTTTATCATTAATGTTAAATATTCAATTCATTAAAATAAATTAGTTATTGAAGCTATTGACGATTTTACTAGCCTGTTCTTCAGTAAGTGGGTGTTTAGATAAATTAATTGCATTTTTAATCACATGTTCGAGTGAATATTTTGTTGAGACTGTGTCTACATATTTCTCACGATCTTGCGCACCTTCAATGATATTAACACTTCCGTCACTAAAGTAAATAATACCAATACTTTGAATTTTGTGGTCAAAATGCTTTTCAATATTATCTTTTAAAGACTTAGAATTTATCGCAGCTTGTTCATATGGATCATATTCATAAAAGTCATAAATCACTCTATTATTTTGAACCTTTTCGACAAAAGTATAAATGTCACTACGTGGTGAATTGAATTGGCTATGAAACTGTTTGCTAATATAATGACCAACTATTTGATTAACATCTTTAGTATCAATAACCATTTTATCGTCTATCGGCGCATTAAAATGATAGAACGTTTTCTGATTCCATTTTTTGACATCAATATTGATTAAACCAATATCAGAAATAACAATAAAATCAAATGTTCTAGCATATTCGAATAAAGGATGTTTAGTTGCTAGATTACTCGTCGTAACGATATGATAAAATTTTAATTGACCTTCAGTGATGTAGTTATCTAAAATTTCTCTTATCACTCTTTTTGCATTACTTTTAGCATGCGGACTGATTTCCTTGTTAGAACTTAACATTTTGTTCCTAAGATCTAAATTCTCTTTACTTAAAACTGCATTTTTAGATATCATTTGATTTCTAGCATACATTTCAGTGTCAACTCGATCTTGCATATAACGTTGATTTAAAATAAATGCCAAGATAAGTACTGCTATGATAATTAGCAAAATAACCGTTAACGTCATAATTAATCACCTGCATTTTTGTTTATTCGTTTATATCATTAAACGTTTTCAAAAATTTTAAATGATATAAGACAACACATAAATTATAAACGTAATATATCGACAGTTCAATATTCTGAAAATCAAGAAGGTCTTAAGATTTTGTTAAGACATTATTAAAAACAATTGATTTTACACTTTAATTTTAATTCAAGTTTCTCAACTTTTAGGTTTGATAAATATGATGTAGGTTTCTGTTAGAAGTAATTTGGCTTATAAATTAGTTATTTTTATATCGAAAATTTTAAAGAATTATTTTATAATAGTTAATTATCAATTAAATATTAATTGAATTTAAAATGTTGGAATTAACATTTTATGAGTTAAATACTTACATATTTTTCATAAATTGAAGTTTGAAAATATTGTACAAGAAAGGTATAATAATCACTATGAAAGCGTTTCCTTAGGAGGTAGTAGAATGGAGAATGAACATCAAGAATATGTAGAAAAGTTAGTAGACATTCTTAAATCAAAATGTCGAAAATCTTTTAAATTTCATGGGGAAGTCGCTATGCAGTTATTTTTAAACGATAACTTTACGCTACCTTCAAAAGTTGACATATGTGTTGAGAGAAAATATTTAGTCGAAGTGTTAAGAGTAATTCCTTCATCATACACATATAATTTTTATAATAAAAATAATAAGAAAATGGATAAAGATAAATTAAATGTGCCGGAAGTAGCTCATATCGATGTCACAATTAATAATGAATTAGTTCTAAATATCTTTATTTATGATGTTGTAAATGAAGAATGGATATTTAGATTAGATGAAAGTATTCGTCTACCTAAAAATAGTATTTATTTTCATTCGCTCACTTGGAATGTTGATTATATAAAACCAGAAATAGTGCTAATGTATGATTTGATGGATAATCAAAATTATCATCAATTACCAAATTATAAAAGGGTATTAGAAGCGTTAAGTTACTATCAATTTGTTATATTAAAAATGGTTGTGGGTGAGCAAAGAATCCAAGCAGCTTTAACACAAGGTTAAACCTAATAAAATTTAAGATAGAAAAAAGCAACTGATATAGATAAGACTTTAACAGTATTTATCAACATATCAGTTGCTTTTTATTACTTTTTAGCACATAAATTTTTTAAACAAACACCGTGATAACAATATTCATAGGTTGATAAGACTGCTTTATCAGCATCTTCAACCGAAATTCCAAACATCATTGAAATTTCTGAGGCGCCTTGGTTAATCATTTTTAAGTTAATATTAGATTCGGCTGATGCATGCGTAATTTGATGGGCGGTACCTACAGATTTGTTCATTCCTTCCCCTACAATCATTAAAATAGCTAGATCATGTTCAATACTTAATTCATCAACATCGCATTTTTTACGTATAGCATTTAAAACTTCTTGTTCCTTACCTTTAATTTGATGTGTACGCATAATAATACTGATACTATCGATTCCTGAAGGCATATGGTCAAAAGAAATATTGTAATCTTCAAGAATTTCTAATATTTTACGAGTAAACCCAACTTGTCTATTCATCAGATATTTTTTTATATTAATTACTGTAAAGTCTTTGTCACAACTAATACCGATAATAACTTCTTTATCATTAATATCGCGATCATGTCTAATGAACGTTCCTTTATCTTGGGGACGATTAGTATTTTTAATAACTACAGGAATTCTATGTTTATACAAAGGTTGTAGTGCTTCATCGTGGAAAACACCAAACCCTGCATAAGATAATTCGCGCATTTCTCTATATGTAATTTCATTAATGAGTTCTGGATTTTTTATAACATTTGGATTCGCTTTGAAAATACCTGAAACGTCAGTAAAGTTTTCATAAAGTGATGCTCTTACGCCTCTAGCAATAATTGCACCAGTGATATCTGATCCGCCTCTAGGGAACGTTACAACATAATTTTGTTTAGATACCCCGAAGAAACCAGGAATAATAATTTTTCCTTCAACCTCTCTCAGTTTATAGATTTGGTCATAAGCTTTTTCTAAAATTTGTGCTTGTTGAGGCAAATCACTAACTAAAATACCAGCATCTTTAGGGGAAAAGTATGTTGTTTTAACACCTTGTGAGTTATTATAACTTGCGATTAATTGAGCATTAAAATTCTCGCCGCACGATAATAAAGCATCATATAAACGAGGGGGTTCGTTTTTTAATGTTTTAATGATGTGTTCAAGTGTTTCATCAATTGTAGTTAAAAAAATCATATCCATCTCTAGCTCTTCTAAAATATCTGCATAGCGCTGAATAATTTCCTTCTTTTTATCTTGATAGTCTAATCCATTTAGAACCTTTTCATACAAACGAATTAAAAGGTCAGTTGTTTTTATATCATCTTTGTGTCTTTTTCCAGGAGCAGAAACAATAATGATTTTACGTTCGTCATCTTCATTGACAATATTAAGGACTTTTTTAATTTGAGTTGCATTTGAAACAGAACTACCGCCGAATTTTGCTACTTTCATAAATTGTATCAACCTTTCTAAAAAATCAGAAAATTCTATTTAATTTTCTGATACCCCGTGGTAATATATATCTATATATTCACTTTTTACGCTAAAAAAGTCCTATCAATTTAATATGATTTAATAGTATACTATAATAAAGTATATTTCAAGAAAACAATTGTATTTCTCAGTAATACAAATGGGGGAAGATAGTTATATGAAAGAATTGAACGTTGCTTTACTTGGCCTGGGAACAGTTGGGTCAGGCGTAGTAAAAATCATAGAAGAAAATAGACAACAAATTAAAGATACGCTCAATAAAGATATCATTATTAAACATATTTTAGTTCGTAATAAATCTAAAAAAAGACCTATCAATATTAGTCAATATCATTTAACAGATGATGTAGACGAAATCTTAAATGATGATTCAATTGATATCGTTATCGAAGTTATGGGAGGTATTGAACCTACCGTTGATTGGCTTAGAGATTCGCTTAAACGTGGTAAACATGTTATTACAGCGAATAAAGATTTACTAGCCGTACACTTAAAACTTTTAGAAGATTTAGCTGAAAAACAAGGCGTAGCACTAAAATTTGAAGCAAGTGTAGCAGGTGGTATTCCAATCGTTAATGCAATCAATAATGGATTAAATGCCAATAATATTTCTAAATTTATGGGAATTTTAAATGGTACTTCTAATTTTATTCTTTCTAAAATGACACGAGAACAATCATCATTTGAAGAAGCACTAGAAGAAGCAAAGCGTTTAGGCTATGCAGAAGCGGATCCTACTGATGATGTTGAAGGAATTGATGCAGCACGTAAAGTAGTGATTACTTCTTATTTATCATTTAACCAAGTCATTAAATTAAATGATGTAAAAGTTAGAGGAATTAGTAACACAACATTGAGTGATATTAATGTAGCAGATAAATTAGGTTATAAGATTAAATTGATTGGTAAAGGAACATATTATAACAGCAAAGTTTCAGCATCTGTAGAACCAACTTTAATACATAAATCTCACCAATTAGCTGCTGTGGAAAATGAATATAATGCTATTTACGTTATTGGTGATGCTGTAGGAGACACTATGTTCTACGGTAAGGGGGCAGGTAGTTTAGCTACAGGTAGTGCGGTAGTAAGTGACTTATTGAATGTTGCGTTATTCTTTGAATCCAATCTACATACACTTCCTCCACATTTCGAATTGAAGACTGATGAAACACGCGAATTAATGGATAATGATGAGTCAGTTTCTCTTAAGGAAAAGTTAAATTATTATGTTGTTATTCATAGTGACAAATCAATAGAAAAAATTGAAGGTGAACTAAAAGCGATATTACCTTTCCATAAATCGCTTCAAATAGAAAAAAGAGATGAAACATCTTATGGTGTAGTGGTTATTGGCTTAGACGTATCTCCTGAAGATGAACTAAGTAAAGCAGGATTGAATGTTGAAAAAATTTATCCAGTTGAAGGAGTTTAATAATTATGAAAAGATGGCAAGGATTAGTAGAAGAATTTAAAGAATATTTACCTGTGAATGAAGACACACCTCATTTAACACTTAATGAAGGGCATACACCACTTATCCATTGTGAAAATTTATCAGCAATGTTAAACATTGACTTATATGTCAAATTTGAGGGTGCAAATCCTACAGGTTCTTTTAAAGACCGTGGCATGGTAATGGCTGTCACTAAAGCAAAAGAGCAAGGTAAAAAAGTAGTTATTTGTGCTTCAACTGGTAATACATCTGCTTCTGCAGCAGCCTATGCCGCAAGAGCAGGTTTAAAAGCAATAGTCGTTATTCCTGAAGGTAAAATAGCGTTAGGAAAGTTATCTCAAGCGGTAATGTATGGGGCAGAAATCGTTTCTATTGAAGGAAATTTCGATGAAGCTTTAGAAATTGTTAAAGAAATAGCGGCAAATGATGATGAAATTGAATTAGTGAATTCAGTTAACCCATATCGTATTGAAGGACAAAAAACAGGAGCATTTGAAATTGTTGAACAATTAGAACAAGCACCAGATGTTTTAGCGATCCCAGTAGGAAACGCGGGAAATATCACTGCATATTGGAAAGGGTTTAAAGAATATAACGAGAAAAAAGGTAGCCAGTTACCACAATTATTTGGTTTCCAAGCAGAAGGTGCATCTCCAATTGTTCAAAATAAAGTAATTAAAAATCCTGAAACAATTGCTACTGCTATTCGTATCGGTAATCCTGCTAGCTGGAGTAAAGCGACAAAAGCGTTAGAAGAATCTAATGGTTTAATTGATAGCGTAACAGATGAAGAAATTTTAGAAGCTTATCAATTAATGACTTCAAAAGAAGGTGTATTTAGTGAACCAGCAAGTAATGCTTCTATTGCTGGACTTATTAAATTACATCGTGCAGGTAAGTTGCCAAAAAATAAAAAAGTTGTAGCTATTTTAACTGGTAATGGCTTAAAAGATCCTGACACAGCTATTTCTATTTTAGATAATCCTATTCAACCGCTTCCGAATGATAAAGCAAGTATTATTGATTACATCAAAGGAGCATTATAAATGAATAAATATTTGCACCTTAAGATTCCAGCATCAACTGCTAATTTAGGAGTAGGATTTGATTCAATTGGAATGGCTATCGACAAATATTTAAATTTATATGTTCATAGAATCGAAGGTGATGAGTGGGAATTTGAGTATTTAAGTCCAGAATTAAACAGTCTTCCTAACAATAAGGACAATTACATATATCAAGTCGCCCAACAAGTTGCTACTAAATATAATATTGAGTTACCGACGTTAAAGGTTGAAATGAGAAGTGACATACCATTAGCAAGAGGATTAGGATCTTCAGCATCTGCTTTAGTTGGAGCATTATATATAGCTAATTATTTTGGTAACATTCAGCTTTCAAAATATGAGTTACTTCAGTTAGCAACTGAATTTGAGGGTCATCCCGATAACGTAGCGCCGACTATATATGGAGGCCTATTGGCCGGATATTATAATCCAGATACTAAAGAAACAGATGTCGCTCATATTGATGTGCCTGACGTGGATATTATTTTAACTATTCCTCCATATGAATTAAAAACTGAAGATTCTCGAAATGTTTTGCCAGATAAATTTTCTCATAAAAAAGCAATTCAAAATAGTGCGATTAGTAATACAATGATTTGCGCCTTAATACAGCACAATTATGAACTTGCTGGGAAGATGATGGCACAAGATGGTTTTCATGAACCATATCGTCAACATTTAATTCCAGAATTTGAAGAAATAAAAGCGTTAGCCAAGAAATATGATGCTTATGCTACAGTGATTAGTGGAGCGGGACCTACTATCTTAACATTAAGTCGTAAAGAAAAAAGCGGCGAGTTGGTAAGAGCATTGAGACATCAAATTACACATTGTAATTCTGAATTAGCTACGATTAATCAAGTAGGTGTAGTTGAAGAAATTGTGTATCCTTCTTAAATTTATTGTAAAATGAGAACAAGCAATTTTTGAAAGGAGCACCATAAAAATATGAGTAATTTCAAAGTGATAGTAATGGATATGGATGATACTTTAATTAATAGTGATAATAAAGTAAGTCCTGAAACGAAAGAGTATTTAATAGATCTTCAAAATCAAGGCTATAAAGTAGTTCTAGCTTCTGGACGACCAACAGAAGGTATGTTACCCATAGCTAAAGAATTACATTTAGATAAACATGATAGCTATATCATTAGTTATAATGGTGGAAAAACAATCAAAGTAGCCACTGAAAAAGTTGAAGTAAGTAAGAGTGTCTCAAAAGAAGACTTTGATAAAATCGCAGACTTCTGTAGAGAAAAGAACTTTTTAGTGTTAACTTATCAAGATGGTCATATCATTCACGATGGTGATCACGAATATAGAGATATTGAATCTCAACTTACTGGTTTACCGATGAAGAGAGTAGACGATATCAAAAAATATATCAATGAAGATGTGCCTAAAGTGATGGGTGTAGATTATGTAGAGAACATTACGAATGTAAGAGATGCATTACATGGTTCATTTAATTCCAATATTGATGTTACTACAAGTAAACCATTTTTCTTAGAGTTTATGGGTAAAGGCGTATCTAAAGGTAATGCTATTAAAGCGTTATGTGAAAAGTTAGATATTTCTTTAAAAGAAGTAGTGTGCTTTGGCGATAGTTTAAATGACCAGTCTATGTTTGAAGTAGCAGGTTATTCTGTAGCTATGGGAAATGCTACTGAAGAATTAAAAGAAGTAGCGGACAAAGTGACATTAGATAATGATTCTAATGGTATACCAGCCGCTTTAAAAGAAATTTTATAAATAATTAAAGCATGAGTACTTATTAACGTTGAATATACTAAAATGTTTTTAGTAAAAACGTTAATAAGTATTCATGCTTTTTAATATTACTTAGCAGTATGTGTCCAATCATGTTTGCCACGATAGCGTTTGACATAAGCGTAAACTTGGTCCGCTGCATAATCTAAATTAGTATAAACAGTAATAGTATATGCTGATTGATTATCGTTAAATGGTTCATTACTAAACACGTCTTTTAAATGGATAAATAAATTCTCCATCTGATCGTGTTCGAGACTTGGATACTCTCGTAAAGTACGTTTAAGTAGCTGACCATTTTTCTCTTCAAGAGATTGGACTACGATTACAAAACGCTCTTCACTTTTAATGACATCGTCAAATAAATTTGTTTGACCAACCATTCTTCTCACCTCTAAATCGATATCTTAAGACTTATTATACAGAATAAATTAAACCGTGGAAATACACAGAATACGTTTCAATGAAAAAGCGAACAGTTAAGAGAGAAAGAGGATATATATGTTCATATCCAAAGTTCTCTTTACTGTTCGCTTAAAATATAAAAATTCTAATTATCATGATAGTGATGAGGCGTAATATCCATTTCATCTAACTTAACATATTTTGTTTTTCTAATTACTTTATGCACCAAGAAAATGAGTGCTAAAACAATTAAAGGTAAAATATTAATGATGAACTTACCGATATGACCACTAAATAAATCGCCTATTGAATTACCAAAATATAAGAAAATAAGTGTTGCAAATACTAGGATTGGACCTAGAGGATATAAAGGTGATTTATAAGGTAATAAAGTATTGATATCTTTGCCTTGGCGTTTTATCGCTTTACGTAAACGCACTTGAGCCCATGAGCTAGCTGCCCAAACAATAATTACCAATGAGCCAATAATATTTAATAAACTAAATACTGCATTAGAATAAAAGTTAGCGATAATAATGATTGCTACAATTAAAATATATGTTGTAACTAAAGCACGTAAAGGAAGTTTCGTTTTTTCATTTAATTTACTTAAGAATTTCGGCGCTTGTTTTTCATCACTTAAAGAGAATAACATTCTACTAGTAGTATACATGCCCGAGTTCGTCGCTGATAATAATGAAGTTAAAATAACTGCATTAATAACAGAAGCCGCGAAAGCAATTCCAATTCTATCAAATACAATGGTAAATGGACTTTGAGATACAGATTCATGCTCATTTAGTAACAGTGGATCTGAATAAGGAATAATGGCTGCAATGACAGCGATAGACAATACGTAAAATAATAAAATTCTCCAAAAGACTTGTTTAACGGCTTTAGGCATTGTTTTTTTAGGATTATCTGATTCACCAGCTGTCACAGCGACAACTTCTGTACCGCCCACTGAGAAACCCGCTACAAGTAATACGCCTAAAAAACCTGAAAAGCCGCCAACAAACGGTGCTTGCCCTTTAGTATAATTTTCAAAGCCATAAGTATGGCCACCTAGGATACCAAGAATCATTAAGAAACCAACAATTATAAATACTATAATTGTAATCACTTTAATTAGTGAAAGCCAAAACTCAGTTTCCCCAAATGCTTTAACTGTGAATATGTTTAATAGGAATATTATCGTAATGAAGATTAAACTCCAAGTAAGCGGACTAAAGAATTTAAATATATCCCAATAAAACAAAACATTTGATGCGACCATTACGTCTACACTTGAAACTAAAGACCACATTATATAATATAGCCATCCCATCGTAAAACCTAGAGAAGGATCAACGAAGCGGGTAGCATATGAACTGAATGAACCTGATACAGGATAAAAAGTAGCAAGTTCTCCAATTGATGACATTAAAAAATAAAGCATAACGCCTATTAATAAATAAGCTAAAATAGCGCCTCCAGGACCTGCTTGAGCTACAACGCTACCAGTAGCTACAAAGAGACCTGTACCGATTGCTCCGCCAATTGCAATCATGGATATGTGTCTTGAACTAAGACCACGTTTCATATTGTTATCTTCCATATGTTGTCTCCTATACAAAAATTAAATATACACATCATTTTAATGCTTTTATCTCAAGTATTCAATAACTTTTAAACAATTCGTTCTAAAAATTTTAAATTTTCTGATTTTTCAAGAAAAAGTGAAAATACGTTTATCTACAAGGGAAATGGGTTTAATAATAGTAGCTATTAGATTATAATTATTACAAAGTAAGGTAATGAGAGGAGATTTACTATGTCTAAAGAAGATAAAAAATTGACTGGTTTATTCGGACATCCCGTTTCAGATAGAGAGAATAGTATGACAGCAGGCCATCGTGGTC
The DNA here is from genome assembly GCF_916858875.1 of Staphylococcus sp. Marseille-Q1834. Taxonomy (NCBI): domain Bacteria; kingdom Bacillati; phylum Bacillota; class Bacilli; order Caryophanales; family Staphylococcaceae; genus Staphylococcus; species Staphylococcus sp. Marseille-Q1834. Next base: position 153,313 of record NZ_CAKASN010000002.1, read on the forward strand.
CGTTATTAATGCAAGATATATATTATTTAGAACAAATGTCACACTTTGATCGTGAGGTCATTCCTGAACGTCGTATGCATGCAAAAGGTTCAGGCGCATTCGGTACATTTACAGTAACGAATGATATTACTCAATATACAAGTGCGAAAATATTCTCAGAAGTTGGTAAACAAACAGAAATGTTTGCACGTTTCTCAACAGTTTCAGGTGAGCGTGGAGCAGCCGACTTAGAAAGAGATATTCGTGGTTTCGCTTTAAAATTTTATACAGAAGATGGAAACTGGGATTTAGTTGGTAACAACACGCCTGTATTCTTCTTCAGAGATCCAAAATTATTCATTAGTTTAAACCGTGCCGTGAAACGTGACCCACGTACTAATATGAGAAGTCCTCAAAATAACTGGGATTTCTGGACAGGTGTCCCAGAATCATTACATCAAGTAACAATTTTAATGTCTGACCGTGGTATGCCTAAAGGTTTCCGAAATATGCATGGCTTTGGCTCACACACATATTCAATGTACAACGATAAAGGTGAACGTGTATGGGTTAAATATCATTTCAGAACTCAACAAGGTATTGAAAATTATACAGACGAAGAAGCTGCTGAAATTGTTGGTGGCGACAGAGATTCTTCTCAACGTGATTTATATGATGCGATTGAACGTGGAGATTATCCTAAATGGAAAATGTACATTCAAGTAATGACTGAAGAACAAGCTAGAAATCACCCAGACAATCCATTTGATTTAACTAAAGTTTGGTACAAAGATGAATATCCTTTAATTGAAGTAGGGGAATTTGAATTAAATCGTAACCCTGAAAACTATTTCATGGAAGTTGAACAAGCTGCGTTTGCACCTACAAATATTGTTCCAGGTCTAGATTTCTCACCAGACAAAATGTTACAAGGTCGTTTATTCTCATATGGTGATGCGCAACGTTATAGATTAGGCGTTAATCACTGGCAAATTCCAGTAAACCAACCTAAAGGAGTAGGCGTAGAAAACTTATGCCCATTTAGTCGTGATGGTCAAATGCGATTCCTTGACGGAAACCAAGGTGGCGGACCTCATTATTATCCAAATAATCAAGGTGTTTATGATTCACAACCAGAATACAAAAAACCACCATTCCCTGTAGATGGTGATGGTTATGAATACAATCAACGCCAAGATGATGACAATTACTTTGAACAACCAGGTAAATTATTCCGTTTACAAACAGATGATGCTAAAGAAAGAATCTTCAAAAATACTGCAAATGCTATGGATGGTGTTTCTGAAGATGTGAAACGTAGACATATTCGTCATTGCTATAAAGCTGACCCTGAATACGGTAAAGGCGTAGCAAAAGCATTAGAAATTGATATTAACGATATCGATTTAAAAACTACAGAAGATGAAACATACGAAAACTTCAAATAAATTAAAATATTAATTGCGCATAATTGAACCTTGTGGTAAAATTTTAAATCGTAAGAATTCCTAGTTGTAAAAGAAAGGATGTTAATTATGCGCGTTAATGTAACATTAGCTTGCACAGAATGTGGCGATCGTAACTATATTACGACTAAAAATAAACGTAATAATCCTGAGCGTATTGAAATGATGAAATATTGCCCAAGATTAAACAAACACACGCTACATCGTGAAACTAAATAATCACTTATCTTTTAAATACGACATTTTAAGATAATATTAAAGAGCTAAGACTGCTGACAAAGTTAGAAAGATTTTGTCAGCAGTCTTTTTTTATTCATCAAAATTCTAATAAAGTGATTTATAATTTGAAATTTAAAATTTTAACTACTTGCAAATGAAAAAAGATGTGTTAATATATAAAACGTAATTATTACGATTTGTAAAAAGGAGATATCATTTATGGCTAAAAAATCAAAAATCGCAAAAGAAATGAAAAGAGAAAAATTAGTTAATCAATATTACGAATTAAGAAAAGAATTAAAAGCGAAAGGTGATTACGAAGCTTTAAGAAAATTACCAAGAGATTCTTCACCAACGCGTTTAACTAGAAGATGTAAAGTAACAGGAAGACCTAGAGGTGTTTTGAGAAAATTTGAAATGTCTCGTATTGCGTTTAGAGAACATGCACATAAAGGTCAAATTCCTGGTGTGAAAAAATCAAGTTGGTAAACTTTTATAAAAAGTACTACTTTAGTCCATTTACAATATAAATAAAAGGTTGTAAAGTATATAAGGGTGAAAATCATGAATGATTTATGTAAATGCTTTGTAAATTGTTCGTATTTTCAATGTTAAATAAATTTATATAGGGGCTATGAAATTAAAATGAAAATTTTTGACTATGAAGATATCCAATTAATTCCAAATAAATGTATTGTTGAAAGTAGATCAGAATGTGACACAACGGTTCAATTCGGACCAAAAACTTTTAAATTACCAGTAGTACCAGCAAATATGCAAACAGTTATGAATGAAGAACTTGCACAATGGTTTGCAGAAAACGATTATTTCTATATCATGCACCGTTTTGACGAAGCAGGTCGTATTCCATTTATCGAAAAAATGCAAAACAAAGGTTTATTTGCGTCAATTTCTGTAGGTGTTAAAAAGAATGAATTCCAATTCGTTGAAGAGTTAGCTGAAAAAGGTTTAGTACCAGAATATATTACTATTGATATTGCACACGGTCACTCAGATTCAGTTATTAATATGATTAAACATATTAAACAACACTTACCTGAATCATTTGTTATTGCAGGTAATGTAGGAACTCCTGAAGGCGTAAGAGAATTAGAAAATGCTGGCGCAGATGCTACGAAAGTAGGTATTGGTCCAGGACGAGTTTGTATTACTAAAATTAAAACAGGATTTGGTACAGGCGGTTGGCAATTAGCTGCATTAAATATTTGTAGCAAAGCTGCTCGTAAACCAATTATTGCTGACGGCGGAATTAGAACACATGGTGATATCGCTAAATCTATTAGATTCGGAGCAAGCATGGTAATGATTGGATCATTGTTTGCAGCACACGAAGAATCTCCAGGTGAAACTGTTGAATTAGAAGGTAAACGTTATAAAGAATACTTTGGTAGTGCTTCTGAATTTCAAAAAGGTGAACACAAAAATGTTGAAGGTAAAAAAATGTTTGTAGAGCATAAAGGTTCACTAAAAGACACATTAGTTGAAATGCAACAAGACCTTCAAAGTTCAATTTCATATGCTGGTGGTAAAGATTTAAAATCATTAACAACAGTAGATTATGTCATTGTAAGAAATTCAATTTTCAATGGGGACAGCGACAGAGGTTAATTATAAAAAGTGGCAGGTGTGACTTATTAAAAAATTTCTTTTATTTTCATTGTTATTGTTGTCCTTTATCTTAATAGTGCCACTCAACGAAAGTCCATCCCTCATTCATTTACAAAATGACGTTCAAGCTAAAGTCAGTAAATGGATGAATGGGGATACTAGTGTTAAAAATAATACGTTAAAAGTTCCGAAAGATCAGGAATTTGCAATTAATAATATACAATTGAATACATCTAAAAGCGAAGTTGAAAAACACTTAGGTCAACCTAAGCGAGTGACCACGAATGAATATGGATTAAAATGGTTTACTTATTATGATGGCGACTATAATAACTTTGTTATGGTAAGCTATTTAAATAATAAGGTCAACGCACTATATAGTAATCAAAATATTATTACGTCTAAATCGAAAATAAAATATAATACACCTAAAGAGGTTGTTGAAAAACGTTTAGGTCAACCTATAAATGAAGTAGTTAAAGGAAGATATCGTTTCGAAGTTAAAGATGATGAATATGATGTCTTCCATAAAGATCATGTATATTCTACAGTATTTTATGATAAGCATAACAATAATGGTGTTACTGCACTATTACAAGTTAGTGAAGCGATGGAGAATCGATTGTCTCAACAATACGGCGCGCCATCCTCTGCTTTAGAAAAAAGCTTTGAATATCAAAATTATGATTTAGTAAATGCTGAACGTAAACAACACGGTTTAAACACTTTAACTTATTCAGATAATCTAGCTCAAACAGCTAGAAAACATAGTGAAGATATGGTTAAAAATAATTACTTTGATCATACAGATTTACAAGGAAATTCGCCATTTGATCGTTTGCGTAAAGATGGCATCACATTTGATACTGCTGGCGAAAATCTCGCTTATGGACAGAAGAGTAGTATTTTTGCTCATGAAGGTTTAATGAATTCTTTAGGGCATCGTAAAAATATTTTAAATAACGATTTTACTACGTTAGGTGTCGGCGTAGATTTTAATAAAAATCGTCAGCCATATTGGACTGAAAATTATACTGGTGAGTAGTTTAAATATTGAATGTTTGGGGTATCTTTTTATTGATAAGGAAGTTGATAATATGACTACTAATACAAAAAATAAAAAAGACATTCTTGATAAAGTGAAAGATATTTTAAACAAAAAAGACACAGTTGAAAAAAAGAACTAGAGCTAGTCAAAAAAGACTAGCTCTAGTTCTTTATTATATTTAAATATATAAGAGAGATAGTTAACTTAAGAAAACAAGTGCTACTTATAATTCTCTATAAAGACCTATTACTTTACCGATAACAGTAACGTTATCTAAATAAATAGGATTCATAGTGCTATTTTCTGGTTGTAATCTATAACGATTTTTTTCTTTGAAGAAACGTTTTACAGTAGCTTCATCATCTTCAGTCATTGCTACAATGATATCTCCATTTTCTGCAATTGTTTGGCTTCTAACGATGACTTTATCTCCATCTAAGATGCCAGCCTCAATCATACTTTCACCAACAACATTTAAAATAAAAATATCGCTATTGTGAGTAGAAGTTAAATGCTCTGGTAATGGAAAATATTCTTCAATATTTTCAACAGCGGTAATAGGAATACCAGCTGTGACTTTACCAATTACTGGCACATATATTGTTTCTTCCATATTAATAGAGTCATTTGATTGTTCACTCACGATTTCAATTGCTCTTGGTTTTGTTGGATCTCTTTTTATATATCCTTTTTCTTCTAATCTTGATAAGTGACCGTGAACAGTTGAACTTGAAGCTAAACCAACCGCTTCACCAATTTCACGAACACTTGGTGGATAACCTTTAACTTGAACTACATGTTTAATGTAATCATATATTTCACTTTGTCTTTTTGTTAATTCTCTCATATATAGGCACTCCCTATGTTTATTTAACGTTATTATAGCATTAATTTTTCATTAAAACAAACATTTGTTCGTTTTTGTATTGACTAGGAACATCTGTTCTGTTAAAGTGTTAATACAAACAAATGTTCTGGGAGTGTAATAAATGATTAATAAATATACTAGTAATTTGATTAGCAATATAGCCATTGTAGTAATCTCTTGCGTTGTTTTTCTAGTTTTTTTCATTAGTTTATATCATAGCTCGCAAATGGAACAAACGTACGAAATTACAGATCATACTATCTCTAAAAAAGCTATGTTAAATAGTGACGATAAGAACATAAAAGACACAAATACAGAACAAACAGATTACAAAGTGTTCGCGTTAGTCCAATAAACTTTTAATGTGTAGAGTAATTATATATAAAATTTTAAAAGCATAAATTCCTTATATAATTAGTTAAGGAATTTATGCTTTTATTTTTAGGAAAGTAATAAATGTTAGAAAGTATGTTGATGGGGTAATAGCACTCAATACACGAGTTTATTTAATATAAACATATATTTATAATTTGAATCGTTAGTTATGGCAGAAATAGCTTTTCAAAAACTTTTTTAACCCACATATTTTTGGTATATTTTATGAAGTAATTAATAAAAATATTTTATTCGAAAAGAGAGTGATTGCCTTGACTAAAGACAATTTAAATATAGATAGAATTAATGAATTAGCTAAAAAGAAAAAAGAACAAGGATTAACTGAAGCTGAAGCTAAGGAACAGTCTAAGTTACGTAAAGCTTATTTAGAATCATTTAGAAAAGGGTTTAAACAACAGATTGAAAATACTAAAGTAATAGACCCAGAAGGAAACGACGTTACACCTGATAAATTGAAAAAAATTCAAGAAGAAAATAAAAATAATAAAGGTTAAAATTCAAGGTTTAACCCCTTGAGATTAATTCCTTATCAAAAACAATATATTTAAGTTATAATATAACAAAGATTATTTAGTAGAAGGGAAGTATTATAGATGTTTAACGAGAAAGATCAATTAGCCATTGATACTATTCGTGCTCTAAGTATTGATGCAATCGAACAAGCAAATTCTGGGCACCCAGGTCTACCTATGGGAGCGGCTCCAATGGCTTACACTTTATGGACACGCCATTTAAACTTTAATCCTCAATCAAAAGACTATTTCAATAGAGACCGTTTCATTCTTTCAGCGGGTCACGGTTCGGCTTTACTTTATAGTCTTCTTCATGTATCTGGTAGTTTAGAATTAGAAGAACTTAAGCAGTTCAGACAATGGGGATCAAAAACACCTGGTCATCCTGAATTCAGACATACTGATGGTGTAGAAGTAACAACTGGTCCATTAGGCCAAGGTTTTGCAATGTCAGTAGGTATGGCTTTAGCAGAGGATCATTTAGCAGGTAAATTCAATAAAGAAGATATCGATATCGTTGATCACTACACTTATGTATTAGCTTCTGACGGCGACTTAATGGAAGGTATCTCTCATGAGGCCGCTTCTTTTGCTGGACACAATCAATTAGATAAATTAATCGTGTTATATGATTCAAATGATATTTCTCTTGATGGGGAATTAAATAAATCATTTTCAGAAGATACTAAACAACGCTTCGAAAGCTATGGATGGAATCACATCTTAGTTAAAGAAGGTAATGACCTAGAAGAAATTGATAATGCTATTACTAAAGCTAAATCTCAAAAAGGTCCTACAATCATTGAAGTTAAAACAATTATTGGTTTCGGAGCTCCAAACGTAAGTGGTACGAACGGCGTTCACGGTGCACCACTAGGCGATGACGAAAGAAAATTAACATTTGAAGCTTATGGTTTAGATCCTGAGAAACGCTTCTACGTGCCAGAAGAAGTATATGAAATCTTCCAAACAACTATGTTAAAACGTGCTAATGAAAATGAAGATGCTTGGAAAGAAAAATTAGAAGAATACTCTAATAAATATCCAGAATTGGCAGAAGAATTTAAATTAGCGATTAGCGGTAAATTACCTAAAAATTATAAAGATGAGTTACCTAAATTTGATAGTGAGCATAACGCTGCTACTCGTGCTGATTCAGGTGAAATTATCCAAGCTCTAAGTAAATCAGTACCTTCATTCTTTGGTGGTTCTGCTGACTTAGCTGGTTCTAACAAATCTAATGTTAAAGAAGCTATAGATTATGACCGTAACACACCTGAAGGTAAAAACGTTTGGTTTGGTGTAAGAGAATTTGCAATGGGCGCAGCAGTTAATGGTATGGCAGCTCATGGTGGTCTCCACCCATATGGTGCAACATTCTTCGTATTTAGTGATTACTTAAAACCTGCACTTCGTTTATCATCAATTATGGGACTTAACTCAACATTCATCTTTACTCATGACTCAATTGCAGTAGGTGAAGATGGTCCTACTCATGAACCAATTGAACAATTAGCTGGTTTAAGAGCTATTCCAAATATGAATGTGATTCGTCCAGCTGATGGTAATGAAACAAGAGTAGCTTGGGAAGTTGCTTTAGAATCTGAACAAACACCAACGTCATTAGTATTAACTCGTCAAAATCTTCCTTATTTAGATGTTGATGAAGCTACAGTTGAAGAAGGCGTTCGTAAAGGTGCCTATACTGTTTATGAAACTGAAACTAAACCAGAATACTTATTATTAGCTACTGGTTCAGAAGTTAGCTTAGCTATTGAAGCGGCTAAAGACCTAGATAAACAAGGTAAAGGTGTAAGAGTAGTTTCTATGCCGAACTGGTTAGCATTTGAACAACAAAGCGATGAATATAAAGAATCAGTAATTCCTAAAGACATTACTAAACGTGTTGCTATTGAAATGGCTTCACCACTTGGTTGGCATAAATACGTTGGTACTGAAGGTAAAGTTATCGGTATCGATGGATTTGGCGCAAGTGCCCCGGGTGATTTAGTAGTTGAAAAATATGGATTTACTAAAGAAAATATTTTAAATCAAATTAGAACATTCTAATTGATTACTAATGCTAGAGAGAAGACTTTCAACGGGAAAGTCTTCTTTTTTATTAAATTTTAGGTATCAAAATGATATGGTAATTTGTTATCATAATAAATGTGTTTTTATTCTTAAACTAGCTATTGAAAATAAGATAGTTATTTAGTAAAATTCAGTAGGTATAGAAAGTGGGTGAAACAATGGCAACTTGGTTAGCGATATTATTAATCATTGTAGCGCTTATCATCGGACTTGTTGGTGGTTTCTTCTTAGCAAGAAAATATATGATGGATTATTTGAAAAAAAACCCACCTATTAATGAAGAAATGTTACGTATGATGATGATGCAAATGGGACAAAAACCATCACAAAAGAAAATCAATCAAATGATGACTATGATGAACAAAAACATGGATCAAAACATGAAAAGTTCAAAAAAATAATTTTTAAGAAGGATTGTACCGTTTAAAGGTTTACAATCCTTTATTTTTGATGTAAAACAATTTTAGGATTATTATTGATTCAGAAATTCAATTAAAATTTTAGCTATTGAAAATAATTTTAAAGTATTAGTTTATGAATATAAGAAGGTGTAATTTTGGCATATTTAATTTTTTCAGTAGTATTTGCATTGTTTATGGGGATTGTCGTTATCTTCATACGTATGAAAGCTCAAAAATTCCCAGTTAATGAGAAAAAAATTATTTTACCACCGTTCTTCATGGCTACAGGTGCACTAATGTACGTTATACCGTATTTTAGATTAACTGGTGCAGAAATAATTGAATCTATTATTTTGGGCGTTCTTTTTTCATCAGTTTTAATTTGGACAAGCCATTTTGAAGTTCAAGGAACTGAAATTTATATGAAAAGATCTAAAGCTTTTCCAATCATTTTGATTTCATTATTAATTATACGTACGGTGATTAAAATATTTATAAGTAGCTCAATTGATCCTGGCGAAATCGGTGGAATGTTCTTCTTATTAGCATTTAGCATGATTGTACCTTGGAGAATAGCTATGTTATATAAATTTAAAAAATTGAAAAAAACTGTAGTTTCATAGATTCAATGGGAGCGGGACAGAACTGAATTTGATTTCTGGTTCGCTTCCTATTTTATTTGAATAAGAAAAAAAGAATGTGTATAATTTATACGAACAAATGTTCTTAAGGGGGGGTTTCTATGAAAATCATACACACAGGAGATTGGCACTTAGGAAAGATTTTAAATGGCAAGCAATTTTTAGAAGATCAAGAATACATATTAAATCAATTGATAAATAAAATTAGTGAAGAAAAACCAGATGTTTTTATTATTTCTGGTGATATTTACGATACAACATACCCAAGTAAAGAAACAATTAAATTATTTGAAAAGACGCTCAGTACGATAAATATTCAGATGGGTATTCCTACCATTATTACTAATGGTAATCATGATGGAAAAGAACGCTTGAATTACGGTTCTACTTGGTTTCAACATTCAAAATTATACATACGTACTAGATTAGAGGATATGAACTGTCCTATTACAATTAATGATGTTAATTTTTATACATTACCATTTGCTACAGTAAGTGAAATCAAAGCATTTTTTGAAGATGATTCAATTGAGACATATGAGCAAGCTACTCAAAGATGTATTGCTTATATGTCTGAAACTATGGATAAAGACGAAGTGAATTGCTTAATTGCACATCTTACAATTAATGGAGGCAAAACGTCTGATTCTGAAAGACCACTTACAATTGGTACAGTTGAAAGTGTGGATAAAACATCTTTTAATATTTTTGACAAAGTACTATTAGGCCATTTACATCATCCGTTTAGTATTGAGGATAAGGTGATTAGTTATAGTGGTTCATTATTACAATATTCATTTTCAGAAAGTAACCAACCAAAAGGTTATAAACGACTTGTAATTAACTCTAAAGAGGACATAACGAATCACTTTGTCCAAATAAAACCTTTGCGAGAATTGGAAGTTATTGAAGGTGATTATAATGATGTTATTCAAGGTAATATCAAAATAAAAAATAAAGAGAATTATTTTCATTTTAAATTGAAAAACATGTCACATATTAGTGACCCTATGTTACAACTCAAACAATTGTATCCTAATACTTTATCGTTAAGTAATATAACTTTTGAAAGTAGCAGTCAATTTCATCAAGCTGAATTAAAACAAGAAGATGATGCGACAATTATTAAGCAATTTTATAAATCGATTACAGATCAAGAGCTAACTGATTATCAAAATAATAAAATTCATGACTTACTTAATCAAGTAATGAATAAGGAGGTTTAAACGGTGAAGCCCATAAAATTAAAGTTAACTAATTTTGGCCCTTTTTTAAATGAAACTATTGATTTTCAAGAAATTAAAAATGAAAAATTATTTTTGATAAGTGGTAAAACTGGATCTGGTAAAACAATGTTGTTTGATGCAATTGTCTTCGCTTTATTTGGAAAAGCTTCTACTGAGGGACGAAATGAAAGTGAGCTGAGAAGTCATTTTGCAGATGGAAAATCGCCTATGTCTGTAATTTATGAATTTGAGCTTAAAGATAAAGCATTCAAAATTGTAAGACAAGGTGCTTTTACAAAACAAGGTAATACCTCTCAAACTCCAGGAAAATTAGATGTTTATGAATTAGAAAAAGAAACAAATCAATATGAATTGCGTGAGAGTAAGATTAGTTCAGGAAATGCATTTATTAAAAGTATTTTAGGGGTGAATGCAGATCAATTCAGACAACTATTTATATTACCTCAAGGCGAATTTAAGAAATTTTTAGTTTCTAATAGCTCTGATAAACAAGGTATTTTAAGAACTTTGTTTAATAGCATAAGATTCGAAGAAATTCAGAATTTGCTACTAAATGAAGTAAAAGAAGAAAAGAAACAAATTGAATCCCGTCAAAATCAAATTCAATTGTTATGGGAAGATATAGATGACTTTGAAAATGAAGTGTTAAGCCAACTTAAGTCAATCGACAGTCTTCAAACACAAGAAATTTTAAAAGTCATTCCAAATTTTAAAGAAGTTGGTCAACAATTACTTAATGATTATGAAGAATTAAAGAATAAAAACTATTTTGCGCTAACGAACTTAAATCAACGTATTGAAGATAATAAACAACTTAAACAAAACTTGATAGATTTAGAAAAACGAAAAGAATTAAAAAAGCAGTTAGATGAAAAAGCTAGTTACATTAACCGATTAAATAAGGAATTAGATAGATTAAATGAAATAAAAACACTTTCTAATTTATATGACCAAGAAAAAAATAAAGTTCTAAAAATTGAAGAAGTTAAAAATAAAATAGCGACCTCCAAGTCTAATATTACTCATCTAAAACAATCATTAGAATCATATTCAAGTAAATTCGAGTCTTTAGTACAAAACGAGAATGATATTGAACAAAAATCTGAATATATCAATAATACTAGGCAATTTTATGTGAACCTTACAAAATACAAAAATGCTTATACTGATATAAAAACTACCGACCATCAGTTAGTTGAGAATAGTAAAAATCAAGAAGAAATTAATTATAATGAAAATGAACTTAACGAAAAAGTTAAAACCATTGAAGTTGATGAGGATGCAATTGATCAATTAACACAACGTATTTATGGGCTAGAAAGAGATATTGATAAACAAAAACAATTACACGCTAATAGAGATAAATTGGCTAAATTAAAAATTGAATATGATGATAAATCCAACCAACAAGAAGTTTTAAAGCAAGAAATCGAAAGTTTTAATGCACAATTAGAAGATATTGATAAAACAAATATCGATTTAAATGATAAACAAACGTTCGTGCAAGAAATTCAATCTGCTTTACATATTGGCGACACTTGCCCGATTTGTGGAAATGAAATTGAATCCTTAAATGCACATATTGATTTTGAAAAGATCAATCAAAATCAACAATTAATAAGAAAATTAACAAACGATATTCATGACAGAAATATTAAATTAAGTAATATTGAAACTTCTCACGCATTTATCTCTCAGCAAATGAAAGAATTAGAAGTTAATGAAAATGACATACAAGATATTAAAAAATTAGAACAATCTTTACAAGATACAAAATTAGAAAAGCAACAAATTCAAGAACAAAAAAATGAGTTAAAAGAATACAATAATCGATTAAATAAGATCAGAGAAACTAAACACCAATTATTAGTTGATTACGAAAAATTAAAATCTCAGAAAAAACAATATGAAATTTTAATTAATGATTTTGAAAAAACAACAGCATTTAATGATATTAAATCGTTTGAAACGCATTATGCTGAGAATGAAGAATCGGTTAATGATTTTCAAAAACAAAAAGAAAATTTAAATAAAAAAATTCAGCAATATAATCAAGAATTAGCTATCGAAAAGAATAATTTAGAAAATCATGAAAATAGCCATCAAGAATTAAAAAAAGAATTATCTCAACTAAAAACTCAAATAGATAATGAAATGGCGAGAATAGGTGTATCAAATTATGAAGAAATTGAACATTTATTACAAAAATTGAATACTAAAAATGATATTGAAAAAGAAATTGAGGACTATAATCAAGAACAACATAGGCATTCAATTGAAATAGAGCGATTGACTCATTTAACAAAAGATAAAGAACTAGAGGATATTCAATCTTTAGAAGAAGAAAAACTAAACGTAGAAGAACAGTACAATGAAACTTTCGAAATCTCAACAACTATACAATATAAAATACAACAAAATGATAAAAAATTTGAAAATATGAAAGTGCACATTAATTACTTAGAGGAAGAATTAAAAGAACAACAACAAATATTCGAATTAGCGGAAGTATTGTCGGGCAAAAACAATCAAAAATTAACGCTTGAAAATTATGTGTTAATTTATTATTTAGAACGTATTATTCAACAAGCTAATATTCGATTGAAGAAAATGAGCGGTCAAAGATACCAACTCCAACGTAGACAATCCGTTTCACAAGGTTATAGTGGATTGGAAATTGATGTTTTTGATCTTCATTCTAACCATTCAAGACATATTAGTTCTTTATCAGGCGGTGAAACGTTCCAAGCTTCTCTAGCACTGGCATTAGGGCTAAGTGAAGTGGTTCAACAAGAATCCGGTGGCATTACTTTAGACTCCATGTTTATTGACGAGGGCTTCGGCACTTTAGACCAAGAAACACTCGAAACAGCACTAGATACTCTAATGAAATTACAAACTTCAGGAAGAATGGTTGGGATTATTTCGCATGTTAGCGAACTAAAACAACGCATTCCGCTTATACTTGAAGTAAAAACAAATCAATATCAAAGTAGTACTCAATTTAAATGGCATTAATACAACAACATTAAACATAAATAATATAAAAAGACATCATAGCATCTATACGTAGTAAAATGTATAGATATTAAGATGTCTTTTTATATGTTATGTAACAATTATTTTTGTCTTAATAAGTCACGTATTTCAGTTAATAATACTGTATTAGCTTCAATTTCTTCCTCTTCTTCAGTTTCTTCTTTTCTCATAAGTGTATTAGCAATTTTTACGAAGATAAATAAAGCCGCTGCAACAATAATAAAGTCAATTATTGATTGAATGAACAAACCATATTTAATTCCCCAAAATTCCCAATCTTTAGCAAAGTCAACTGAACCAAAGATTTTACCGATTAAAGGCATGATGATGTAGTTAACTAGTGATGTAACGATTTTGTTAAAAGCAGCCCCCATAACAACTGCAATAGCTAAATCTAATACATTTCCTTTTAAGGCAAACTCCTTAAACTCTTTTAACATAAAATAAACTCCTTTCATTCATACAGAATAAAATATATTATACATCATATAAAATATTTAGTAAAACATATTTTTAACGAAATTTGCTTAAGAAAAAAGCCTTTGTTATTCTATTAATTAGAGTTATTGAAATATAGTTATATTATTTCTACGCACTTTGAAAATTTAATATGGGAATGAAAGGAGTATATTTATTATGAATTCTTCTTCTGAAGGAAACAAAAAAGGAAAGAAGTTTTCGCCGGTTTTCATCTATAGTGCTATTGTGGTAGCTATAGTAGTACTTATTGGTGCTATTTTACCGGAGCAATTTGATTCTATTACTAGTAATATCAGTAGTTGGATTACTGAAAAACTCGGTTGGTACTACATGATTCTAACTACTATTATCGTGTTCTTTTGTATATTCTTAATTTTTAGTCCAATTGGTAAACTTAAACTTGGTAAACCGGAGGATAAACCTGAATTTAATACAGTTTCTTGGTTTGCTATGTTATTTAGTGCTGGTATGGGTATTGGTTTAGTCTTTTATGGTGCAGCAGAGCCAATGGCAGATTTCGCAGCTCCACCAAATGCTGATCCTAAAACGACTGAAGCTTATACTGAATCATTACGTTCTACATTCTTCCACTGGGGATTCCACGCATGGGCTGTTTATGGTGTAGTAGCACTTGCATTAGCTTATTCTCAATTTAGAAAGAATGAACCAGGTTTAATTTCTAGAACGTTACGACCAATCTTAGGGGACAAAGTTGAAGGCCCTATTGGAACAATTATTGATGTTTTATCAGTATTCGCTACTGTAGTAGGTGTAGCAGTTTCATTAGGTATGGGTGCCTTACAAATCAATGGTGGTTTAAATTATCTATTTGGTATTCCAAATAATGTATTTGTACAATCAATCATCATTGTTGTTGTAACTATCTTATTCATTGCTAGTGCATGGTCAGGATTAAGTAAAGGTATCCAATATTTAAGTAACCTTAACATCGGTTTAGGTACTGTATTAATGATTATTGCTTTAATTATTGGACCAACTGTTTTAATCTTAAATATGTTTACTAGCTCAACAGGTAGTTTACTTAACACATTCTTATTTAACAGCTTTGATACAGCTGCGTTAAACCCTCAAAAACGTGAGTGGATGTCATCATGGACACTTTACTATTGGGGTTGGTGGCTAAGCTGGAGTCCATTCGTAGGTGTATTCATTGCACGAGTTTCTAAAGGACGTTCAATCCGTGAATTTATTTCAGGCGTCTTATTAGTACCTGCAATCGTAAGTTTCTTATGGTTCAGTGTATTTGGTGTCCTAGGTATTGAAACAGGTAAGAAACATCCTGAGCTATTCAAGATGACACCTGAAACTCAATTATTCGGTGTATTTAACCATGTACCATTAGGTATGGCGTTATCATTAGTTGCATTAGTATTAATCGCATCATTCTTTATTACTTCTGCCGATTCAGCTACTTTCGTATTAGGTATGCAAACAACTTATGGTTCACTTGAACCATCAGGTATAGTTAAAGTAACTTGGGGTGTTGCCCAATCACTTATCGCGTTTGTATTATTATTAGCTGGTGGAGGAGATGGTGCTGAAGCACTTAACGCAATTCAAAGTGCCGCAATCATCAGTGCCTTCCCATTCTCATTTGTTGTAATAATGATGATGATTAGTTTCTTCAAAGATGCTAACCAAGAACGAAAATTCTTAGGTTTAACGTTACAACCTAATGATGAAAGAATGAAAGATTATATTAAATATCAACATAAAAATGATGATACTGATATTTTAGAAAAACGTGAAGTGCATAAAGCTTCTGAAGTTGAAAGAAAATAATAAATTATTCTATGTAAAAAGCCTCGAAAGTATCATACTTTCGGGGTTTTTTATATGTGAAAATAAAAGTATTTACCATATGGCAATGAAAATCATTCTCAATTAATAATATTTACTTATTGCACTAAGTGTATATGATAAGTATTACTTATATACTCTGATTAAAAATGCGAAAGCTAAATAGTGTGAAAACTAGAGGTACAGAGTTGTTTTAAAAATCATATAATTATACAATTTAATTAAAGGCATATAATTATGAAATGTTAATATTCAAGGGGGATAAACATATGACTTCTAACATAAAAGAACAAGCTAAAAAAACGTTTGAAGTAAATGGTAAATCATATACTTATTATGATTTAAAAAGCTTAGAAGAACAGGGTTTAACCAAAATCAGTAAATTACCTTATTCAATTCGTGTTTTACTAGAATCAGTTTTAAGACAAGAAGATGATTTCGTTATTACTGATGAACACATTAAAGCTTTAGGTAATTTTGGCAACGAAGGTAATGAAGGGGAAGTTCCATTCAAACCATCTCGTGTTATCCTACAAGACTTTACTGGGGTGCCAGCTGTAGTTGATTTAGCATCTTTACGTAAAGCGATGAATGATGTTGGCGGGGATATTAATAAGATCAATCCTGAAGTGCCAGTAGATTTAGTTATCGACCACTCAGTACAAGTAGATAGCTATGCTAATCCTGATGCACTTGAACGAAATATGAAATTAGAGTTTGAAAGAAACTATGAACGTTATCAATTCTTAAACTGGGCAACTAAAGCATTTGATAACTATAATGCAGTACCTCCAGCAACTGGTATTGTACACCAAGTTAACTTAGAATATTTAGCAAATGTAGTACACGTACGTGACGTTGAGGGTGAACAAACGGCATTCCCTGATACATTAGTAGGTACAGACTCACATACGACAATGATTAATGGTATCGGCGTTCTAGGTTGGGGCGTTGGTGGTATCGAAGCTGAAGCGGGTATGCTTGGACAACCATCATATTTCCCAATTCCTGAAGTAATCGGTGTACGTTTAACAAATTCATTACCACAAGGTTCAACAGCTACTGACTTAGCTTTACGTGTAACTCAAGAATTACGTAAAAAAGGTGTAGTAGGCAAATTTGTAGAATTCTTTGGTCCAGGTGTTGCGGATTTACCATTAGCTGACCGTGCTACAATTGCTAATATGGCTCCAGAATATGGTGCAACTTGTGGTTTCTTCCCAGTAGATGAAGAATCACTTAAATACATGAAATTAACTGGTCGTTCAGAAGAACACGTCGAATTAGTTAAAGCATACTTAGAACAAAATAATATGTTCTTTACTGCGGATAAAGAAGATCCAGCTTACACTGATGTCATTGATTTAGATTTATCAACAGTAGAAGCTTCATTATCAGGTCCGAAACGTCCTCAAGATTTAATTTTCTTAAGTGACATGAAAGCAGAATTTGAGAAATCTGTTACTGCTCCAGCAGGTAACCAAGGCCATGGTTTAGATGAGAGCGAATTTGATAAGAAAGCTGAAATTCAATTTAAAGATGGCTCAACAGCTACAATGAAGACAGGTGATATTGCAATCGCTGCAATCACATCATGTACAAATACATCTAACCCATATGTTATGTTAGGTGCAGGCTTAGTAGCTAAGAAAGCTGTTGAAAAAGGTCTTAAAGTACCTGAATTTGTGAAAACATCATTAGCGCCAGGTTCAAAAGTAGTAACTGGTTACTTACGTGATTCAGGTTTACAAGAATATCTAGATGATTTAGGTTTCAACTTAGTAGGTTATGGTTGTACAACTTGTATCGGTAACTCAGGTCCTTTATTACCTGAAATTGAAAAAGCAATTGCAGATGAAGATTTATTAGTTACATCTGTTTTATCAGGTAACCGTAACTTTGAAGGTCGTATTCATCCATTAGTGAAAGCTAATTATTTAGCATCTCCTCAATTAGTAGTTGCTTACGCTTTAGCTGGTACAGTGGATATCGATTTACAAAATGACCCAATCGGTAAAGGTAAAGACGGAGAAGACGTATACTTAAATGATATTTGGCCTACAATTCAAGAAGTGGCTGATACAGTAGATAGTGTTGTAACTCCAGAGTTATTCTTAGAAGAATATAAAAACGTTTATAATAATAACGAAATGTGGAATGAAATCGATGTTACAGATGCACCACTATATGACTTCGATCCAAATTCAACATATATTCAAAACCCAACATTCTTCCAAGGCTTATCTAAAGAGCCTGGTACAATTGAACCATTAAAAGGTTTACGAGTAATGGGTAAATTTGGTGACTCAGTGACTACTGACCATATTTCTCCAGCAGGTGCTATCGGTAAAGATACGCCAGCAGGTAAATACTTATTAAGCCATGATGTTTCAATTCGTGACTTTAACTCTTATGGTTCACGTCGTGGTAACCATGAAGTAATGGTAAGAGGTACGTTTGCGAACATTCGTATTAAAAACCAATTAGCTCCAGGTACTGAAGGTGGCTTTACTACTTATTGGCCAACTGACGAAGTAATGCCAATTTATGATGCAGCTATGAAATATAAAGAAGACGGTACTGGCTTAGCGGTATTAGCTGGTAATGATTACGGTATGGGTTCTTCTCGTGACTGGGCTGCTAAAGGTACTAACTTACTAGGTGTTAAAACAGTTATCGCTCAAAGTTATGAACGTATCCACCGTTCTAACTTAGTAATGATGGGTGTGTTACCATTACAGTTCAAAGATGGAGAATCAGCTGATTCATTAGGTCTTGATGGTAGAGAAGAAATTTCTGTAGATATTAATGAAGATGTTAAACCACATGATATTGTGACGGTTCACGCTAAAAAAGAAAACGGCGATGTTGTTGATTTTGAAGCAATCGTACGTTTCGACTCATTAGTAGAATTAGACTACTATCGTCACGGTGGTATCTTACAAATGGTATTAAGAAATAAACTAGCACAATAAGATTAATTGTTAATAAGCCATGCCGACGTATATGTTGGCATGGCTTATTTGTGTTACTATTGAATTGTAAGATATTTGAAAAGAGGTACATAAATATGATTTACAGTATGACTGAAATTGAAGCTAGATATCAAGAAACAGATAAAATGGGTGTAATCTATCATGGCAATTACGCCACATGGTTTGAAGTAGCCCGTACAGATTATATTCGCAAGTTAGGTTTTAGTTATGCAGATATGGAAAAAGAAGGTATTATATCGCCTGTGATGGATTTACAAATTCAATATAAAAAATCTATCTTTTATCCTGAAAAAGTAAAAATTAAAACTTGGGTAGAACATTATTCGAGATTACGTTCACAATATAATTACGAAGTATATAATGAAAAAGGGGAATTAGCTACGACTGGCTCGACTCAACTGATTTGTATGAAAGCAAGCAACTTCAGACCAATTCGTTTAGATCGTTATTTCCCAGACTGGCATGAAACTTATAGTAAAGTTGAACAGCTAAATAAAGAAGGTAAAGACTTAGAAGTTACTAATAGCAAAGATTTAGATTTCTAATTACTTATCAATAAAGACCATGAGAGCATATCAAACTACTATCTCTCATGGTCTTATATTTAATATTATTCAATCATTAGTTAATTTTAGAATAGGCAATTTCATCATCGTGGTCTACTTTTTCAACAAGTACTTCATTATCTTCGAAATACCATAAGTCATCTTCTGCCACTACTACAATTAAATCATTGTAATTTTCTTCATAGCCAATTTCAACATCGTTTCGTGGTTCTACTCTGAATGCTGGGCTAAAACCTTGTTTAAGTTGGAATTCTCCACCATATCTAACATAAAACTGTAAAACTTTATTGTCTTCAGGTAAATCTAATTCATCTTTAAACCATTCTACAGCTTGATCAGATAATTTGATTTTCATTCTAGAATCCTCCTTGATTACCTATTTATTTTTATTTGACATAACTTTTATGAGAACTGTCAAAATTATAACATATTGTAACTTTTAAAAAACTTTATAAGCTTAAGCCGTTCATAATAATAAAAGAGAGCAAACTAGAAATCAAATTTAATTCTAAAGATTTCATTAGCTTGCTCTCAAATCAAAGTCAATTTTTAGACTAAGTTATACTATTTTTAGCTGGTCCGCTTCTATAATGAATAAGGAGATTACATCCACTTAATTTTAGGTTCTTCTCCTTTAAAGATTCTTACAATATTACTTCGGTGTCTTACAATTAAGATAATAGAAACAAATAAACTCATCCAGAATAAAATATAGTCATGTATGAATAAAGAACCAATCACACAACTAATTGCTGCGATGATACTTGAAAGTGATACATATTTTGAAAGGTAAAGTACACCAAAGAAGATAATAGCTAATACAAGTAATAATATAGGATTAACCCCTAGAACTACACCAGCACTTGTCGCTACAGCTTTACCGCCTTTAAACTTAAGATAAACAGGATAGACGTGACCTAAAATAGCAAACAGACCAACAATTAAACCGTGCGTGAAGAACGTGCTAAGTGGTCCATCAGCATGCACTGGAAACCATATTGGGAAGAATACAGTTATAAATCCTTTGAATATATCTAGGAAAGTAACTATAAAGCCTGCTGGTTTACCAAGCACACGGAAACTATTTGTTGCGCCTGTATTTCCGCTTCCAAATTGTCTTATATCTTTTTTGAAAAAGAGCTTCCCTATAACATACCCATTAGGAATAGCACCAATGAGATAGCTAAGAATTAACATAAGCACTATCATCATATAACTTTACACATCCTTTAATAACTTAGATTTATTTTACCATAATCTACGAGTTAACAACGACTGAAAACTAAAAAATGTTTATTACATCTGTATTAATCTTTATAGTGTATAACTCATACTTGCAATTTAACTTAATTTATATAAAAATATCTATTGTATAGTTTTTAAAACGAACGTACGTTTGTAGGAGGCGAACAGATTGACGACGAAAAAAACAAATCACTACTCAGATGATTCTATCCAAGTGTTAGAGGGATTGGAAGCGGTTAGAAAACGTCCAGGTATGTATATAGGATCTACTGATAAGCGAGGATTACATCATTTAGTATATGAAATTGTCGATAACTCCGTCGACGAAGTATTAAATGGTTATGGGAATGAAATTGATGTAACAATCAATCAAGATAATAGTATTTCAATTCAAGATAATGGACGTGGTATGCCTACTGGTATGCATTCATCAGGTAAGCCTACTGTAGAAGTAATATTTACGGTCTTACATGCAGGCGGTAAATTTGGTCAAGGTGGCTATAAAACATCAGGCGGTTTACATGGTGTAGGTGCTTCAGTAGTAAATGCTTTAAGTGAATGGTTAGAGGTTGAAATACATAGGGACGGAAATATTTACAAACAAAGCTTTAAAGATGGTGGTTTACCAGCCTCAGGTTTAGTTAAAGCTGGTAAAACAAAGAGAACAGGAACTAAAGTTACATTTAAGCCTGATCCAGAAATTTTTAAAGCTACGACAACGTTCAATTTCGATACTTTGAGTGAACGTTTACAAGAATCCGCTTTCTTATTAAAAAATCTTAAAATTACGTTAACTGATTTACGTAGCGGTAAAGAAAAAGAAGAAATATACCATTATGAAGAAGGAATTAAAGAATTTGTAAGTTATATTAACGAAGGCAAAGAGACTTTACATGATGTAACGACATTTACTGGCGCTGCTAATGGTATTGAAGTCGATGTAGCATTTCAATATAACGATCAATACTCTGAAAGTATTTTAAGTTTTGTAAACAACGTACGTACTAAAGATGGTGGAACACATGAAGTAGGATTTAAAACTGCAATGACTCGTGTGTTCAATGATTATGCAAGACGCATTAATGAACTAAAAGAGAAAGATAAAAACTTAGATGGTAATGATATTCGTGAAGGTTTAACTGCAGTTATTTCAGTGCGCATTCCTGAAGAATTATTACAGTTTGAAGGACAAACTAAATCTAAATTAGGTACATCTGAAGCGCGTAGTGCCGTCGATTCAGTGGTTTCAGAGAAACTTCCGTTTTATTTGGAGGAAAAAGGTCAATTATCTAAATCACTTGTTAAAAAAGCGATTAAAGCACAACAAGCTAGAGAAGCGGCACGTAAAGCACGTGAAGATGCACGCTCTGGTAAAAAGAATAAGCGTAAAGATACATTACTATCAGGTAAGTTAACACCTGCCCAAAGTAAAAATACAGATAAGAATGAATTATACCTAGTTGAGGGTGACTCTGCCGGTGGTTCTGCTAAACTTGGTAGAGATCGTAAATTCCAAGCTATCTTGCCATTAAGAGGTAAAGTGATTAATACTGAGAAAGCCCGTCTTGAAGACGTTTTCAAAAATGAAGAAATTAATACGATTATTCATACCATTGGCGCTGGTGTTGGTAACGACTTTAAATTAGAAGATAGTAACTATAATAGAGTCATTATAATGACCGATGCCGATACAGATGGTGCGCATATCCAAGTATTATTACTAACATTCTTCTTTAAATATATGAAACCGCTAGTACAAGCGGGTAGAGTATTTATTGCTTTACCACCATTATATAAATTGGAAAAAGGTAAAGGTAAGTCTAAGAAAGTGGAATATGCTTGGACAGATGATGAACTTGAAAAGCTTCAGAAGAAACTTGGTAAAGGTTTCATGTTACAACGTTATAAAGGTTTAGGTGAGATGAATCCTGAACAATTATGGGAAACAACTATGAATCCTGAAACTAGAACGTTGATTCGTGTGCAAATTGAAGATGAAATGCGTTCATCTAAACGTGTAACGACGTTAATGGGAGATAAAGTTGCACCACGTCGTGAATGGATTGAAAGCCATGTAGAATTTGGTATGCAAGAAGATCAAAGCATATTAGATAATACTGAAGTCCAAGTCTTAGAAACTGAAGAATATACTGAGGAGGAAGGAAATTGAGTGAGATAATTCAAGATTTATCACTTGAAGACGTGATAGGCGACCGTTTTGGAAGATATAGTAAATATATTATTCAAGAACGTGCGCTGCCAGATGTTCGTGATGGTTTAAAACCTGTGCAACGCAGAATTTTATTTGCAATGTATAGTAGTGGAAATACTTATGATAAGAACTTCCGTAAAAGTGCTAAAACTGTGGGGGATGTTATTGGTCAATATCATCCTCATGGTGACTCTTCAGTTTATGATGCAATGGTACGTTTAAGTCAAGACTGGAAATTACGTCATGTCTTAGTAGAGATGCATGGTAATAATGGTAGTATCGATAATGACCCACCTGCAGCGATGCGTTATACTGAGGCGAAATTAAGTCAGTTATCTGAGGAATTAGTGCGTGATATCAATAAAGAAACTGTAGCGTTTGTATCTAACTATGATGATACAACGTTAGAGCCTATGGTATTGCCTGCACGTTTTCCAAATTTATTAGTTAATGGTTCAACAGGGATTTCTTCAGGTTATGCGACTGATATTCCTCCTCATAATTTGGGGGAAGTAATTCAAGCTACGTTAAAATATATCGATAATCCTGATATTTCTGTAAGTCAGCTTATGAAATACATTAAAGGCCCGGACTTTCCAACTGGTGGTATTGTGCAAGGTATTGATGGTATTAAGAAAGCTTATGAAACTGGTAAAGGTAAAGTCATTGTACGTTCAAAAGTAGACATAGAATCATTGCGTAATGGTCGTCAACAATTAATCGTTACAGAAATTCCTTATGAAGTTAATAAAAGTTCACTTGTTAAACGTATCGATGAGTTACGTGCGGATAAAAAGGTCGATGGTATTGTAGAAGTACGAGATGAGACAGACCGTACTGGTTTAAGAATTGCCATTGAATTGAAAAAAGATGTCAATGCTGAGTCCATTAAGAACTACCTTTTCAAGAATTCAGATTTACAAATCGCTTATAACTTTAATATGGTGGCAATTAGTAATGGTCGTCCTCAGTTAATGGGAATTCGTCAGATTATTGATAGTTATCTTGGACACCAAATTGATGTTGTAACGAATCGTACGAAATTTGACCTCGAACATGCAGAAAAGCGTATGCATATCGTTGAAGGTTTAATGAAAGCATTATCTATTCTAGACGATGTGATTGAGCTAATCCGTAGTTCTAAAAACAAAAAAGATGCTAAAGATAATTTAGTGGCTAAATTTGATTTCACTGAAGCACAAGCGGAAGCGATTGTTATGTTGCAATTATACCGTTTAACAAATACAGATATTGTTTCACTTGAAAATGAATTTAACGAATTAAAAGAAGTTATTAAAGAATATCATCATATTTTAGATAATCATGATGCATTATTGGATGTTATCAAAAACGAATTAACAGATATTAGAAAACGATTTAAGTCAGATCGTTTATCAACAATTGAAGCGGAAATCGCAGAAATTAAAATTGATAAAGAAGTAATGGTACCTAGTGAAGAAGTCATCTTAAGTGTGACACGCCAAGGATACATTAAACGTACATCTACGCGTAGTTTTAATGCGAGTGGCGTCACTGAAGTAGGTTTAAAAGATGGCGACAGTCTGCTTAAGTATCAAACTGTTAATACACAAGATACGGCCTTAGTATTTACAAATAAAGGTAGATATTTATTTATTCCGGTTCATAAATTAGCAGATATACGTTGGAAAGAGTTAGGACAGCATGTATCTCAAATTGTGCCATTAGAAGATAATGAAACTGTTGTAGATGTATATAATGAGAATGATTTCAAAGATGACGCGTATTACGTTATGGCAACACGTAACGGCATGATTAAACGAAGCGGCGTACCATTATTTAAGACGACGCGTTATAATAAGCCATTAGTTGCGATGAAAGTCAAAGATAATGATGAAATCATCAATGTTATTCGATTAAGTGAAGATCAACTCATCACTGTATTAACACACAAGGGTATGTCATTAACCTATTCAACATCTGAATTATCAGATACTGGGTTGAGAGCAGCAGGTGTTAAATCTATTAACTTAAAAGACGAAGATTATGTCGTGATGACTGAAGCAGTTGGCCCAGATAATACTATTATTATGGCGACTCAAAGAGGCGCAGTGAAACGTATTAAATTTACAGTTTTACAAGAAGCTAAACGTGCGCAAAGAGGTATCACATTACTTAAAGAATTAAAGAAAAATCCACATCGCCTTGTAGCGGGTCATGTAGTTAACAATGAAGTAACATATACTTTAGTTTCAGCAATGCATTCTGAAACAGGTCAGATTTCTGATATTCACGAATCTGAACAATATACTAATGGATCATTTATTGTAGATACAAATGAGTTTGGTAACGTGATAGATCTAACACTTAGCGAATAAAATTTGAAAATTTATATTTTCAAGCTATTGATAAAATGATAAACTAAATTTTGTTATTTTAACATTTTGTAATTAACAAGAGATTTATATTGTTTTTGGGTAAAATTTTAAAAGCATGTGAGTGATGACTGGTGCTTAATGATTTTATTCAATTTAATATAAATCTCTTGTAGTGTATTTAAGATTTTATTAAAGAATAGATTAGGAGGATTTCATTGAGCGATTTCGATAGTTTAATTCCTGGATGGTTCAAATCAATTGTTCAGGTAGGAAATGATTTAATATGGTCTCAATATCTTATTGGACTATTATTAACAGTAGGTGTATTCTTCACTATTAGTTCTAAATTTATTCAGTTACGTATGTTACCTGAAATGTTTAGAGCGTTAACAGAGAAGCCTGAAACATTAAATAGTGGGGAAAAGGGTATTTCTCCATTCCAAGCATTTGCGATTAGCGCAGGTTCACGTGTAGGTACTGGTAATATTGCCGGTGTAGCTACTGCAATTGTGTTAGGTGGCCCTGGTGCAGTATTTTGGATGTGGGTTATTGCTTTTATTGGTGCAGCGAGTGCCTTTATAGAAGCGACTTTAGCGCAAATTTATAAAGTACATGATAAAGAAGGTGGCTTCCGCGGAGGTCCAGCATATTACATAACTAAAGGTTTAAACCAAAAATGGTTAGGTATTCTATTTGCTATTTTAATTACAATAACGTTTGCATTTGTATTTAATACAGTGCAATCAAACACTATCGCTGAATCATTAAAAACACAGTATAATGTAAGCCCTGTTATTACAGGTATTATTTTAGCTGTTATTACTGCAATCATCATCTTTGGTGGTGTACGTAGTATCGCAACGTTATCATCATTAATTGTGCCAATTATGGCTATTATTTATATTGGTATGGTTTTAATCATTTTACTTTTAAACATTGATCAAATTATTCCAATGATTGGTACAATTATTAAAAGTGCTTTTGGTTTAGAACAAGTTACTGGTGGCGCAGTTGGTGCTGCTATTTTACAAGGTATTAAACGTGGCTTATTCTCTAACGAAGCTGGTATGGGTTCTGCACCTAATGCAGCAGCGACTGCAGCAGTGCCTCACCCTGTGAAACAAGGTTTAATTCAATCACTAGGTGTATTCTTTGACACAATGTTAGTATGTACAGCAACTGCAATTATGATTTTATTATATTCTGGTTTAAAATTTGGCGAAAATGCACCTCAAGGTGTAGAAGTAACACAATCTGCATTAAATGAACATTTAGGTTCAGCAGGTGGTATTTTCTTAACTATAGCTATTACGTTATTTGCGTTCTCTTCTGTAGTAGGTAACTATTATTACGGTCAATCTAATATTGAATTCTTATCTAATAACAAGGTAATATTATTTATCTTTAGATGTTTAGTTGTTGTTTTAGTATTTGTTGGTGCAGTTGTAAAAACTGAAACAGTATGGAGCACTGCCGACTTATTCATGGGATTAATGGCTATCGTAAACTTAATTTCAATTATAGGATTGTCAAATATAGCTATCGCAGTGATTAAAGATTACCAACGTCAACGTAAAGCAGGTCAGAAACCTGTATTTAAACCTGAGAATTTAGAAATTAACTTATTTGGTATTGAAACTTGGGGGCGAGAAAATAAGATTCCTAAAAACCACTAAGTTATCATTTTTATAATATTAGTTTCATCATAATGATATACCCCTTTCAGAGTAAGCTCTTTCTATGAAAGAATTTCTTTGAAAGGGGGATTTTTGGTTTGGAGAGATATCTTTTCAATTGTAGTGTTTAGCTATATAATTTTAATCATAAAAAAAGAAAGGTGATTATGATGAGCGAGTATTACATTTCCAAGACTTTAAATAATAACGTCATCATATGCACTAATAATAATCAACAAGAGGTCATTCTAATAGGTAAAGGTATCGGATTTAATAAAAAACCTGGCATGACACTAGATGATAATGCTTCAATTGAAAAAGTTTATAAATTAGAGCAAAAACAACAACAAGAATATTATAAATCTTTAATAGAATTAGCTGATGAAGCTGTCATACATGCTATTATCGAAGCGGTTAATTTTATTACAAGTAAAATCAATACTACTGATGATAAAAATCTAGTCGTAGCGTTAACTGATCATATTATTTTTGCATATAAAAGACTTAAACAAAATCAAGTGATAAATAATCCTTTCGCAATGGAAACGATGCATTTATATAGCGAGGCTTACACGATCGCAAGCCAAGTAATAGAGCGATTGAATAAACAGTTAGATGTTGAATTTCCTCGTGATGAAATAGGCTTTATAGCCCTTCATATTGCTTCTAATACTGAAGATTTATCCATCCATGAAATGTCACTCATTAATAAATTAATTAGTAAAAGTATTTTAATTATTGAGAATGATTTAGGCCATGAAATTAATAATCAAACCGTGCAATATCAACGATTTATTAGACATGTTCAATTCCTTATACGTCGATTAAATAAACAAGAACATCTTCAAGCGCAAGAGGTCTTTATTAACATGGTTAAACAACATTATGCTAATTGTTATAATACGGCATTTAAAATTTCAAAAATGATTCAAAAACATATTAATGTTCCCGTAGATGAGTCTGAAATAGTGTATTTAACATTACATATTTATCATTTTGAAACTCAAATTACTACTTAAAACATAAATACAAATGGAGTTATTTCATGATATGATGATAATTAGTTGATGTTTACAATTAAGCATCACTTAAATAATTCAAAAGTTTATATTTGTTAGTTAAGGTATGGTGAAAAACATGACAACTGAACAACAACAAGTTGAAGAAAAGAAGTCGAAAAAACTAACCTTTTCTGAAACGCGTTTTATGAAATTTTTAGGTGGTAAAGATTTATTATTTGCCTTAGTTTCACTAGTGTTACTTGGTATTGTAATATTTATTTTTGATAAAGTTTCTTATGTTTTCCATCCCTTTATCATTGTATTTAATACAATTGTAGCACCTATCATTGTGTCACTTATTTTATTTTATTTAATCAACCCTATTATTAATTTGATGGAACGGTATAATATTCCAAGATTACTTGGCATTATTATTGTCTTTTTAGTCATTGCAGGCGGCGCTACTCTTATCGTTAATTTACTAATCCCGCTTATCGGTGATCAAATAACGCGATTAGTCAAAAACTTCCCGAAATATGTTGAAAAGTTTAATGAGTTGATTGATAAAGTGACTCATTTTTCATTCCTGTCTTCATTTTATAGTCAAATACAAGATGGGCTAGACTCGTTCTCAAATAAAGTACCTACACTTGTTTCAAACTATTTCGATGGATTTAGTACTAAAATTATGTCGTTTGCTGAAACAATCGTAAATGTGGGTGTTGTTATTGTAACGACACCATTCGTATTATTCTTTATGTTAAAAGACGGCCATAGATTTAAGGACTATAGTACAAAGATAATGCCTCCAAAATTCAGAAAAGATTACCATGATTTAATTGAAAAAATGAGCGTTCAAGTTGGTTCATATATTCAAGGACAAATTATTGTATCATTCTGTATTGGGATTTTATTATTTATAGGTTATAGCATTATTGGATTAGATTACGGTTTAGTATTGGCTTCAATCGCAGCAGTAACAAGTGTTGTGCCTTATCTAGGACCAACGATTGCGATTTCACCGGCTATTGTTATTGCGTTAATTACTTCTCCATTTATGCTATTGAAATTAATTATCGTATGGACACTCGTTCAATTCTTTGAAGGCCACTTCATTTCTCCTAATATTATGGGTAAAACGTTGAAGATTCATCCACTTACAATTATCTTTATCTTATTAAGTGCCGGAAATTTACTTGGTGTGGTAGGGGTTATACTAGGTATTCCTGGTTATGCTATTTTGAAAGTGTTAGTGTCACATCTCTTTTTATTATTTAAACGTCGTTATAATAAGTATTATGGTGATGATGCTGGTCAATACGAAATTAAACAAGAAGAACATAAAAATTTTACTGAAGCGGAATAATTTAATTTTTAAGTCATAACAAGTGAATTTCATTTGTTGTGACTTTTTTATTTTGTTGAAACGAAAGCGTAAGGATTTATTCTTCACAAGATAGTTTTACATTACAATTCTGTTAGCTTAATTAAAGTGTCAGTATATGTTCATTCTAAAAAAGGTATGATATATTTTTAATTAACTTAAGATAAAGGATAGAAGTGAAATAATGACTGAAGAATTTAAAAATAGAATTTTATCAATATTAAAATTTGTATTTGCAGCCGTGTTATTTATTGCCGTAGTGGTTACGTTATATCACGAGTTAGCTAATATTAATTTTAAAGAAACGTTAGAATCATTTGGTAAAATCAATCGCTGGCATTTAATTGGATTATTTATTTGTGGTGGCGCTTCGATGATATTACTAAGTCTCTATGACTTAATACTTGTTAAAGCGCTTAAACTCGATATCGCATTGTCGAGAGTCTTTAGATTGAGTTATATCATTAATGCTTTCAATGCAATTGTAGGCTTTGGTGGTTTTATCGGAGCTGGATTTAGAGCGTTTGTATATAAAAACTATACCTCTGATAGAAAGAAACTCGTTCATGCGATTTCAATCATTCTTGTATCCATGTTAACAGGATTAAGTTTACTCTCTATATTGGTGGTATTACATATCTTTAATGCTTCCCACATTCTTAACAAAATTGGTTGGGTAAGATGGATACTCTATGTTGTTGCTTTATTCTTACCTATATTTATTGCTTACACAATCATCAAGCCTATTGATCAACGCAACAAGTTTTTAGGCGTTTATTGTACATTAGTGTCAAGTATGGAATGGATAGCTGCAGCGGTAGTACTATATCTATCTACTGTGATCGTTAATAGCCATGTAGCATTTACGACAGTTATCGGTATTTTTATCATTGCCGCTTTAGCTGGATTAGTAAGTTTTATCCCTGGAGGCTTTGGGGCATTCGATTTAGTTGTCTTACTTGGCTTGAAATCTCTAGGTGTACCAGAAGAGAAAGTGTTATTAGCATTATTACTATATCGTTTTGCGTATTATTTTGTTCCAGTAATTATCGCACTGATTCTATCTACCTTTGAATTTGGTTCTTCTGCGCGTAAATACTTTGAAGAATCTAAATATTATGCACCAGCTAAAGATGTCACATCGTTTTTATTTTCTTATCAAAAAGATATCGTGTCGAAGATTCCCTCATTTGCATTATCAATTCTCGTATTACTAACAAGTATTATCTTCTTTATTAACAATATTACGATTGTATATGATGGCCTTTATGATGCAGATCACTTTATTTATTATATTGTGTTATCGATTCATACAAGTGCTTGTTTGTTATTATTGATTAATGTGAAGGGGATTTTTAAACAAAGTAGAAGAGCGATTATCTTCGTCATGATTGCGTTAGTTTTAATCTTTGTTGCAACAATGTATACGTACGCTTCATTTATTTTACTAGCATGGTTAGTACTTATCTTTATCTTGCTTATCTTGGCGTATCGACGTGCTAGAGTATTAAAACGTCCGTTTAGATTAAAGAATGTATTTTTAACGTTACTATTCAGTATTATCGTTTTATACATTAATCATTTAATTATTTCAGAAACTTTATATGCTTTAGATATTTATCATATTGAGATGGATACGTCACTATTAAAATATTATTTCTGGTTAACCATTTTAGTCGTCATCATTATTGTAGGTCTTATCGAATGGTTATTAGAAATTCGTTTTACTAGACCGCACAAAGTTGAAGATTTATCTCAATGTCAATCCATTATTGAAACTTATGGTGGGAATTATCTTAGTCATTTAATCTATAGTGGAGATAAAGATATATTTATGCATGAGAATGAACAAGCTTTCTTAATGTATCGTTATAAATCTAATGCATTAGTCGTCTTAGGCGATCCTATTGGAGATACGGCTTCATTCCAATCTTTATTAATTACGTTTTATAATTATGCTGAAAAGTTAGGCTATGACATTATTTTCTATCAAGTTTCTGATAGATTCATGCCACTTTATCATAATTTTGGAAATCAATTTTTCAAACTTGGAGAAGAAGCTATTATTGACTTAACCCAATTTACTACCTCAGGTAAAAAACGTCGAGGCTTCCGTGCCACGTTAAATAAATTTAGTGATTTAAATATTCAATTCGAAATTGTTGAACCTCCATTTTCAAAAGAATTATTTAATGAACTTAAAGAGGTAAGTGACCAATGGTTAGATGGTCGTAATGAAATGCATTTCTCTGTAGGTCAATTTACAGAAGACTATTTAAAAGAAGCACCTATTGGTATTATGAAGAACGAAGAAGGCAAGATTATTGCGTTCTGTAGTTTAATGCCAACACATTATAATGAAGCAATTTCAGTAGACTTAATTAGATGGTTACCAGATTTAGATTTACCATTGATGGATGGCTTATACTTGCATATGCTGTTATGGGGAAAAGAAAAAGGCTATAAAGCATTTAATATGGGAATGGCGACTTTATCTAATGTAGGACAATTAGATTATTCATATCCTAGAGAGCGTGTTGCAGGGCGTGTGTTTGAACACTTTAATGGTTTATATCGCTTCCAAGGTTTGCGTAAATATAAGGAAAAGTATAGCCCTAATTGGGAACCAAGATTTTTAGTTTATCGTAGAGATAGTTCGTTAGTATATAGCATGATGAAAGTCATGAGAGTCATTAGACATAAATAGATAAGTTAACATGAAAGAAGACATCCTACTGAAGTGTCAATGATTACACACTTAGTATGGATGTCTTTTTTAGATTATAAATTGGGTTTATAATTTGCACGGTCTTGTTGTTCTTGTGCATAACGTTCTGGGTTCTTTTTATAAAAATCTTGATGATACTCTTCAGCTTTGTAAAAAGTTGAAGCGGGTAATATTTTTGTAGCAATTGCTTTCTCAGCATGTAATGTATCTTGTAACTGTTGAATGTATTCTTCAGCCAGTTTCTTTTGATCATCATTTGTATAGAAAATAGCGGTTTTATATTGTGAACCTCTATCTTGGAATTGTCCTTCAGCATCTAATGGATCAATCACTGAAAAGAAAATTTCTAATAATTTATTATATGAGAATAGCGCTACATCATATTCAACTTTTACGGTTTCATAATGGCCGGTTGTACCGCTTTTCACTTCTTCATAGGTAGGGTTCTCTGTTGTTCCTCCCATATATCCAGAGGTAACTGTTTCTATACCATCGAATTGATCGAAAGGTTTAGTCATGCACCAGAAACACCCACCAGCAAAATATGCTGTATTAATATTCATTTACGCCATCCTTTCATTAGACCTTAGTCCCATTTATCTAAAAAGCACTTGATTTTTTAAGATAAGTTCTTTAACTTTAGTATATATAAATTATAGTACATAGATATATAATTTTGAAGATTTTAAACACAAGGTAGGTAAATATGACAGACGAGAAGGATAAGACACAATTAAGCAGACAATCACACAATCAAACACCTTCTAAACGACGTAAGAAGAAAAAACTTCGTAAATTACCTTTTATAGTACTGATTCTATTAGCAATAATGTTGGCGGTCGCTATTTATGTGATACATAGTTATCGAAGCGGGTTAAATTATGCAAAAGAGCATGCTAAAGATGTGAAGGTACATCAATTTAATGGGCCAGTAAAAAATGATGGAAAAATATCAGTACTTGTACTTGGTGCAGACCAAGCAAACGGTGGTAAATCTCGCTCGGATTCTATCATGGTTGTACAATATGATTATATTCATAAAAAAATGAAAATGATGTCCGTTATGCGTGATATTTATGCAGAAATACCTGGATATCAGAATTATAAAATTAATGCAGCTTATTCACTTGGTGGACCTGAATTATTACGTCAAACATTGAATAAAAATTTAGGCGTTAATCCTGAATATTACGCTGTAGTTGATTTTACAGGTTTTGAAAAAATGATTGATGAATTAGAGCCCAATGGCGTGCCGATTAACGTGGAAAAAGATATGTCTGAAAACATTGGCGTATCATTGAAAAAAGGGCGTCATCGTTTGAATGGTAAGGAATTACTTGGTTATGCTAGATTTAGACATGATGAAGAAGGGGACTTTGGTCGAGTTAGACGCCAACAACAAGTGATGCAAACATTAAAACAACAATTAGTAAATCCAGATTCGATTGTTAAGTTGCCTAAAGTTGCAGGTATACTAAGAGGATATGTTAATACAAATATACCTAACTCTGCTATTTTCCAAACCGGCGTCAATTTTGGTATTAGAGGAGATAAAGATGTACAGTCATTAACTGTTCCTGTTAAAAACTCATATCAAGATATAAATACCAATAATGATGGAAGTGCACTTGATATTGATAAAGAAAAGAATAAACAAGCAATCAAAGAATTTTTTAATGAATAAATAGTTTAAAAGCCATGCTGTTAAGCATGGCTTTTTTGTGATTCTGTTAAAACAATAATTTTATTATGTAAACTCAAAGTATAATAACTTATTTTTCGTCAGATTTTCTTACGCCAGCTACTCCGTAGTGATTTTTCTTCATTTCTTCAATCACTACATGGATTGCTTCTCTATTAGCACCTGTAGTTTTTTCAACTGCATTAGTTACTTCAGTTACTAAGTCTTTTAATTGTTCATCTGAACGTCCTTCAAGTAATTTAACATTTACGATTGGCATAAATCTTCCTCCTTATAACTTAATACATGATTAGTATAGCATTTTTCGTTTTGACCGCAAAAAATATTTTTAAGAACATTCGTTCGTATTTATATTGATATAGAATAAATGTTCGCATATAATGATTATTGTATAGGGAGGTTATTAAGATGTATGACTATAACTTACTTGAAGATAGGGATGTTTTATGTATTGACCAAAAGAGTTTTTTTGCAAGTGTATCGTGTATGGAAAAAGGGTTGGATCCGTTAACTACAAAATTAGCAGTAGTTGCTGATACTAAACGACAGGGGTCTGTAGTGTTAGCAGCTACACCGAAACTAAAAGAAATAGGGATAAAAACAGGTTCAAGATTATTCGAAATACCACATCGCAATGATATTTATATCATTAATCCAAGTATGAGAAAGTACTTGGAAGTATCTATTGAAATTTCAAAAATTGCACTTAAATATATTCCAGGTGAGGATTTACATCAGTATAGTATTGATGAATTTTTTATGGATGTAACTAATAGTTATCATAGATTTAATTCTACAGTAGCTTCATTTGCAGAAAGATTGCAGAAGGAAATTTTAGATAAAACGGGTATATATTGCACTATTGGAATAGGTTCCAATATGTTGTTAAGCAAAGTGGCTATGGATATAGAAGCCAAACACACAAAAACTGGTATTACTGAGTGGCGCTATCAAGATGTTCCGCAGAAACTATGGCATATTCAACCTTTAAGAGACTTTTGGGGAATTAATAAAAAAACAGAAATGAAACTTAATAAAAAAGGAATTATTACTATAGGAGATTTAGCGCAGTATCCTTACAGATATTTAAAGAAAGAATTTGGTATTTTAGGAACAGACATGCATTTACATGCTAATGGCATTGACCAAAGTAAAGTACGAGAAAAATACCAAGTTACTAATCCTTCAATATGTAAAAGCCAAATTTTAATGAGAGATTATCGTTTTGAAGAAACAAAAGTTGTGATGCAAGAATTAATCGAAGATGTATCAAGTCGTATTAGAGCACGTAAGCAATTAGCACGTACAATACATTTTTCGTTTGGTTATACAGAAGGTGGCGGCGTACATAAGCAATACACTCTAACAGATCCCACTAATTTAGAAAAAGATATTTTTAAGGTAGTGAACTATTATGCGAATCAACTATGTGACAAAAGTGCATTATATCGAACATTGAGCATTTCATTAACCCAGTTGATTAGTGAAGAAGATAGACAGTTAAATTTGTTTATTGATGAATACGAACGGCGAAGAGATGAAAAATTAGCTAAGACAATAGACTATTTACAAAATAAGTATGGAAAGGGCATCGTATCAAAAGCGATTTCATATACTGATGCAGGAACTAAACATGGACGTTTAGGTCTAATGGCAGGACATAAAATGTAGAAAAGCATCCTCTTAACGATAGAGAAAAAATAGAGATTAAGACATTAAGCGTTTGTATTCTGGGAAATCCTAAAGCAGAATTTTCGGTAGCAAGAGCCCAGTATAGAGAATTTCGTTCAGAAATTATACTCCTAAAGCTTTTGTCCCAGTCTCATATTTATTATCAGTTAAGAGGATGTTTTTATAATATATAAGTTTCAAAAGAGTTTAGTGCTCTAACTCCTAATTCACGGTCTTGAGGTGTTTTAAAACTAATGCGTAGAGCGCCTAAAATGTCTTCACGGACTTCTAAAATTTTTAAGTTACTTATAGAAATATTATGTAAACTTAGTATATTAGTAATTTTGTTAATCATACCCGGTTCATCTGGAATATCTACATATAGATCATACGCTACATTTAGTGCTCCACGTTGTTTAACAGGGAGTTGATCTCTATAATTTTTTGCATCTTCAAAAAAAGAGTGTATAGTATCACTTTCATCATTTTTAATTGAAGCTGCGATAGCTTGGAACTGCAATTGTAACATTTCTAAAATATCTAAAATGTTTTCTTTGTTACTTAAGGTAATATCCCTCCACATATCAGCGTTACTGCTGGCAATACGGGTGATATCTCTGAAACCACCGGCTGCTAATTGCTTTACTAGTGCATGCTTGTTTGAATTATTTTCACTTAAATGTACTAAACTAGAAGCGACTATATGAGGAACATGGCTTACAATACCTGTAACATAGTCATGTTCTTGTGCGGTAGTAGTAATGAATTTAGCAGATGTTGAAGCTAGCAATTCTTGTAATTTGTTAGCAGCTAAAGCGTTTCGACTATCATTATAAACTAGAACATAATAAGCATTTTCAAATAAATATTTCTTAGAATTGAGCACACCTGATTTATGACTACCAGCCATTGGATGACCGCCAACAAGATGAATATTATGTTCTAAAAGGTATGATTCATATTGTTGAATGTTTACTTTCGTACTACCAGTATCTGTAACAATTAAATTAGGGCGTGTGCGATAGTTAGGTAATTCTTTTAAATATACTTCAGTCTGTTGAACAGGGGTAGCATAGATAATGATGTCAGCTTTTTCGATACCTAAACATAGTCTTCAATTTTTTCATCAATGATACCTATGGATTGTGCCTTATCGAGTTGAGTTAAATCAGCATCAAATGCAGAAATTTGAATATCTGGACGATAAAACTTTAAGTTACTTGCTAAACTACCGCCAATTAGACCTAGACCTACGAATAAAATATTGTTCAATTGAATCACCTTATTTCAAAATTTTCAGAATATATTTATTGTAAAATAGCCTACATAATTAAACAATAGTTATATAGATAGATTAATAGAGATAGATGAGTAAGTACGATAAAATAAATGTTAATAAGATAAAAGGAGGAAATAAGAGTGAGCGAAAAGGTTTTACAAACGATTAAAGAATTAACAGAAATTAATAGTCCTTCTGGTAATGCAGCTGAAGCTGTGAATTATGTAAAAGACAAAGTTGAAAGTTTAGGTTATCCTACTAAATTAACTAATAAAGGTGCATTAATCATTACTGTTAAAGGAAAAGATGATGAGCATCAAAGATGTATCACTGCACATGTAGACACACTTGGAGCTATGGTTAAAGAAATCAAAGACGATGGACGATTAGCGCTTAGTTTAATTGGTGGCTTTACTTATAATGCTATTGAAGGTGAGTATTGTGAAATTCAAACAGAAGCTGGCCAAGTATACACTGGAACAATTTGCCTACACGAAACAAGTGTACATGTCTACAAAGATAATCATGAAATCGAACGTAATATTGAACATATGGAAGTTCGTATAGATGAAAAAACATCTTCAGCTGAAGAAACAAGAGATTTAGGAATTGAAGTAGGGGACTTCATTAGTTTCGACCCTAGAACTCAAATTACACCTTCAGGATTCATTAAATCACGTCATTTAGATGATAAGGCCAGCGTAGCAATGATCTTAGAATTACTGGAAAAGTTAAAACAAGACGACATAACTTTACCTCATACTATCCAATTCTATATATCAAATAATGAAGAAATAGGATATGGCGCAAATGCTTCTATTTCAGAAAAGATTATAGAATTTATCGCATTTGATATGGGAGCATTGGGAGATGGCCAATCTTCAGATGAATATACAGTTTCTATTTGTGCCAAAGACAGTTCTGGTCCGTATCATAAAGAATTAAAATCTCATTTAATTAATTTATGTAAGATTAATCAAATTCCATATAAAGTAGACATTTATCCTTATTATGGATCTGACGCATCTGCAGCGCTTAGAGCTGGAGCTGATATTCGTCATGGTTTATTTGGAGCAGGAATCGAATCATCTCATGCACTAGAAAGAACTCACATTGATTCAATTAAAGCTACTCAAGACTTACTTTATGCATATTGTTTATCACCAATAAAATTGTAAAATGTCATTGACAATTAAAATAATTATATGTATTATACTGAATTATAAGAATTGTCAAATAATTTTAAGTAAAGTAGATAATATGATTTGTAGCATAAGAAAGCTAATGGTAGATGGGAATTAGCACGACATATTTTTGAATTGGGCTTAAAATGTATAATTGAATAATCATTGAGTGAACATGAAAATGTTAATTAAGGTGGCACCACGGTAACGCGTCCTTATAATTGAGGATAGCTAACCGTGGTGTCTTTTTGATTTACAATTTAATATCGTCTAATCACAACTAATTAACGAATAATCTAAAGAAGCAGCGTTAAGGAAGCATTTAATTTCAAAAAAAGTACAAATTAAATAGTCTGAATTTTCAAAATAAAAAAGGTGGAAAATTTTATTAATACTTAAGTCATTAAATAACTCATTTTATTAAGAAAAGGGTGAGCATATGGAAATATATTATGAAGTGATAAGAGCTAACATCACTCCAGAAGTTCTAGGTCAACTCAAAGAACAAAAGATTATATTAGAAAGTACAAGTCAACAGGAATTAAAAGGTAGGTATTCGATTGTTGCATTTGATTATTATGGGACAGTAACTTTGACAGATGAAAAGTTAGAAATTAAAACTAAACGTCAAAGTCAAATAGTCACAACGCGACCTTATAATTTTTTAAAAGACTATATTAACCAGTTTGATATTCAGATTAATGATAATTTACTCAAACAATTGCCATTTGTTTCAGGGTTTATTGGTACGTGTAGTTTTGATTTAGTCAGACATGAATTTCCTATATTGCAACGACTCAATGTCGAAGCTAAGAAAGAACATGATGATGTACAACTATATATGATTGAAGATGTCTATGTATTTGATCACTACAGAGATGATTTGTATGTCATTGCTACTAATCAATTTTCAGAAGTAAGCAAAGATCAGTTAAAAACGAGAGTAAAAGAACGTATTGAAAAGCTGTCATCTATTAAAGTATATGAACAAAATATGATAGCTCCACCAAATAGAACAAATGTAACAACTAATATAACTGATAGTGATTTTATAAATAATGTTAAATACTTAAAACAGCTAATTAAAGAAGGGGACATGTTTCAAGTTGTTCCATCAAGAATTTATCAATATCATCATCATTTTGGAGAAAATAAATACCAATTAAGTTATCAACTCTATCAAAATTTAAAACGACGCAATCCTAGTCCATATATGTATTTTATCAATATGGGTGGGACAATCATCGTTGGAAGTTCTCCAGAAAGTTTTGTCAAAGTTCATAATAATGAAGTCATTACTAATCCAATTGCGGGCACGATAAAAAGAGGTAAAACAAAAGAAGAAGATGAATATAATGCGAGTCACTTGTTAGCAGATGAAAAAGAAATAAGTGAACATAGCATGCTAGTAGATTTAGGACGAAATGATATTCATAGAGTAAGTAATACAGGGACTTCAAAAATTACAAAATTAAAGGAAATTGAAAAATATGAACATGTAATGCATATCGTGAGTGAAGTTAAAGGTCAAATAAAAAAGGAACTGTCGCCTATGACTGTTATTGCCAATCTTTTACCTACTGGAACAGTTTCAGGTGCGCCAAAACTAAGAGCAATACAACGAATTTATGAAATCTATCCTCATAAACGCGGTATATATAGTGGCGGTATTGGCTACATTAATTGTAATCAAAACTTAGATTTTGCTTTAGCCATTCGTACAATGTTTATTGATGATACTACAGTTCAAGTAGAGGCTGGTTGTGGTGTAGTGTATGACTCTATTCCTGAGAAAGAATTAGAAGAAACACGTTTGAAAGCGAAGAGTTTATTGGAGGTCTCCCCATGATACTAATTATCGATAATTATGATTCTTTTACTTACAACTTAGTAGATATCGTAAAACAGCTAGATGAAGTGATAGTCAAATATTCAGACGACAAAGATGTGTTGAATTATAGTGACGAAATTAACGGTGTAATTATTTCTCCAGGGCCTGGTCATCCACTCGATAATGACTGTTTAATCAATGCTATTGATACATATAAACATTTACCAATCTTAGGTGTATGTTTAGGCGCTCAAGCACTCACTTGCTATTATGGCGGTAAGGTTGTTCAAGGTGTAAAAGTAATGCACGGCAAAGTAGACATGATGAAAGTATGTAGTCAAACGCTTCTATATCAAGATTTACCGACTGAATTTAAAGTTATGCGTTACCACTCATTGATAAGTGATGAAAATTCATTCCCTTCAAACTTAATTATTACAGGTAAGACCGAAGATAGCATCCAATCATTTGAAGATAAACACCATTTACATTTTGGTATTCAATATCATCCAGAGTCTTTCGCTACTGACTATGGAGAACAAATTATTACTCATTTTATACATCTTGTGCACGAAAGGAACAACTCAGATGAAACTACTAGAGCACATTTATAATCAAACTATTTTGACACAAGAACAATCGACAGAATTTATTAATACCTTAATTAATCAAGATATTAAATTTGAAGATAAGATTGAATTGCTTGAAGCATTTTCAAGAAAAGAGATTCATCAACAAGAGCTAACATATATTGTAGAAAGTCTAATTCACACAATGTATCCTACACAACCGACTTATGATGGAAGTATATGCGTATGTGGAACTGGAGGCGACAAATCTAATAGTTTCAATATTTCTACAACCGCTTCATTTATTGTTGCAAGTGCTGGCGTACCAGTAATAAAACATGGTAACAAAAGTATAACCTCGAATTCTGGTAGTACAGATTTACTACATGAATTAGGTATTTCTACGACAGCTGTAACTGATGTAGCAGAGCAAGTGGCACAAAAAGGACTAGCGTTTATAAGTGCTATGGAATCTTATCCAATTATGAAGTACATTCAACCAGTTAGAAAAGCTATAAAGACACCTACAATTTTTAATTTAGTTGGCCCTCTAATTAATCCATTTAAGCTAACTTATCAAGTTATGGGCGTTTATGATCCATCTAAATCAAAAATGATTGTAAACACCTTAAAAGATTTAGGGCGTCGTAAAGCAATAGTGGTACATGGCGCAAATGGTATGGACGAAGCTACATTGTCCGGTGACAATGAAATTTATGAATTAAATGAAGATGGTTCTATTCGTCATTATCATTTAAACGCTAAAGACTTAGGTTTGAGAAATGCAGATAATAACGAACTAAAAGGTGGAACACCTCAGATTAATAAACAAATCACCTTGAACATTTTAAACAATCAAGATCACACTGTTAAACGTGACATAGTCGTTCTAAATGCAGCACTTGCACTTTATGTTACTGAAAAGGTTGAAACAATTAAGGCAGGAGTTAAGTTAGCTCAACATCTTATCGATAGTGGTCAAGCTATGAAACAGTATTTATTGATGGGAGCGTAATGAAATGACTATTTTAGATGAAATTGTAGCGTATAAAAAACAATTGCTAAATAAAGGATATTATGAGGAAAAATTAAATACTCTTAAAAATATAAAAGTGGCACATAAACAGAAATTAGTTGAAAGTTTGAAAAGTAGCTTTAGATTAAATATTATTGCAGAAATTAAATCAAAAAGCTCCTCTGTATCTTCATTCCATGAACGTAATTTAGTTCAACAAGTAAAAGATTATGAACACTACGGTGCCAATGCGATTTCTATTTTAACAGATGAACAGTACTTTGGGGGGAGTTTTGAACGCTTACAGGAACTTACTTTACATACTAACCTACCTGTATTATGCAAAGATTTTATTATACATCCGCTTCAAATAGATGTAGCTAAAAAAGCTGGCGCAAGCATAATTTTATTAATCGTCAATATTCTAACCGATGAACAATTGCATGATTTATATACTTATGCAAGTAATTTAGAATTAGAAGTTTTAGTTGAAGTACATGACAAAAGTGAATTAGAAAGAGCCTACCAATTAAACCCTAAAATAATAGGTGTAAATAATAGAGATTTAAAAACGTTCATTACAGATGTAACCCATACAAATCAAATATTGTATAACAAAAAGCAAGGATATTATTATATTTCAGAAAGTGGCATTAATACAAAAGATGATGTTGAAAAAATTATTAAGAGTGGAATAGATGGTTTATTAATAGGTGGAGCGCTAATGAATTGTCATGATTTAACTCATTTTTTACCATCTTTGAAAATGAGAAAGGTAAATCAAAAATGATACTCAAATTTTGTGGATTTAAAACAGTTAAAGATGTAGCAAAAGTAAAATCATTAAATATTGATATGATTGGATTTATACATTTTCCTAAAAGTAAGCGTCACGTTGATATCCAGCAATTAAATAACTTTATGACCGTGGTTCCTAGAAAAATTGAAAAAGTCGTCGTAGTGGTAAACCCAACTTTTAAAGAAGTTCAAAACTTAATCATAAATACACCGCTTGATTGTATTCAGTTTCATGGTAATGAGTCAATCGAATTAATCAAAAAGGTTAGAGAAAATTATAAGAATATTAAGATAATTAAAGCGCTTCCTGCTACAAAAACTATCGCTAAATTAATAAAAGTATATGAAAACTATACTGACTATCTAATTATAGATACACCTTCAGAACATTATGGAGGCACAGGACAAAAGTTTAATTGGGAATTACTCAATAATATTCAAACGTCGACACCTTATTTAATCGCTGGAGGATTAGATATGGAAAGTGTGCATCAACTTGAACAATCAAATTTAAAACATGCTGGTTATGATATTTCTAGTGGCATTGAAAGTAATCATGACAAAGACTTAACTAAAATGAATAAAATCGTACATCTTGTGAAAGGAGATTTAAACTATGAATAACATCCAAACCGAAGCTGATGAATTAGGATTCTTTGGTGAATATGGAGGACAATATGTTCCAGAAACATTAATGCCAGCCATCATTGAATTAAAAAAAGAATATACGAAAGCGAAACAAGATCCTCATTTTCAAAAAGAAATCGCATATTATTTAAAAGAATATGTTGGTAGAGAGACACCCTTAACTTATGCTAAATCATACACAGAAACATTAGGAGGCGCCAAGATTTATCTTAAACGTGAAGACCTAAATCACACAGGCGCGCATAAAATCAATAATGCCATTGGCCAAGCTTTATTAGCGAAACGCATGGGAAAAAATAAATTGGTTGCTGAAACGGG
The DNA here is from genome assembly GCF_916858875.1 of Staphylococcus sp. Marseille-Q1834. NCBI lineage: Bacteria > Bacillati > Bacillota > Bacilli > Caryophanales > Staphylococcaceae > Staphylococcus > Staphylococcus sp. Marseille-Q1834. Next base: position 196,333 of record NZ_CAKASN010000002.1, read on the forward strand.
TGCTGGTCAACATGGCGTAGCTAGTGCAACGGTTGCAGCACTATTTGATATGGAACTGATTGTCTTCATGGGAAGAGAAGACATTAAAAGACAACAATTGAATGTCTTTCGTATGGAATTATTGGGCGCTAAAGTTGAAGCAGTGGATGACGGACAAGGCACATTGTCTGACGCAGTAAATAAAGCACTGCAATATTGGGTAAGTCATGTCGACGATACACATTATTTATTAGGCTCAGCACTTGGTCCGGATCCATTTCCAACGATGGTTCGAGACTTCCAAAGTGTCATTGGTAAAGAGATAAAGTCACAAATATTAGATAAAGAAGGCCGTTTACCAGACGCAATAGTAGCATGTGTAGGCGGGGGATCAAACGCAATAGGAACTTTTTATCCATTTATTCAAGATGACGTTAAATTATATGGTATTGAAGCAGCCGGTAAAGGTGTTAATACTGATAAGCATGCACTTGCTATTGGAAAAGGGCGACCAGGCGTACTTCATGGCTCAAAAATGTATTTAATTCAAGATGATAATGGACAAATAGAATTAGCACATTCTATATCTGCTGGGCTGGATTATCCTGGAATAGGACCAGAACATTCCTACTATCACGATATAGGAAGAGTAAAATACGAGTGTGCAAATGACCGAGAAGCTATGGAAGCGCTCATCCGCTTCAGTAAAATAGAGGGAATTATCCCAGCGATTGAAAGTGCTCATGCACTAAGTTATGTAGAAAAATTAGCACCTACAATGAAGAAAGATGAAATTATTGTAGTTACAATTTCTGGACGTGGTGACAAGGATATGGAAACTATTCGACAATATACTAATGAAAGAGGTGGTATAAATGACTAAATTATTTATACCATACATTATGGGTAATAAAAATTTCATAAAAAATATTGCGGTATTAGATAAAAATGGGGCTGATATCATCGAAATTGGTGTGCCATTTTCAGATCCTGTGGCTGACGGGCCTGTGATTATGAATGCAGGGAACAAAGCAATTAAAGAGGGCGTGACCATTGATTTTATATTTAATGAATTAGTTTCGCATCAAAATGAGATAAAGTGTAAATATGTACTTATGACATATTACAATATTATTGTGTCATATGGAGAAAAATCCTTTTTCAAAGAATGTGAAAAAGCAGAAGTATATGGCGTTATAATTCCAGATTTACCTTTTGAATTGGCCGAAGCATTGAAAAGAAGAATAAGTAACTACTCGGTGAAAATCATTTCACTTATAGCAATGACCGCTTCAGATGAACGTATTAAAACGATTGCAAGACATGCCGAGGGATTCATTTATACTGTGACAATGAATGCTACCACTGGTAAAGATGGAACTTTTCATCCTGAATTGAAAGAAAAAATAAATAGAATAAAAGAACTTACTGATATACCCGTGGTTGCAGGGTTTGGTATTAGAACCCCTGAACACGTTACTAACATCATAGAAGTGGCAGATGGTGTGGTAATTGGAAGTGAAATTGTTAAGAGATTTGAAAGCTATGATCCAATCAAAATGGAGAACTATTTAGTGTCAATAAGAGGGGCATTAAATAAATAAATAGCAACTGTTAATTTCAGTATAATAATACAATTAGAATGGTTGGCAAAGCGTGTGCAAATACTTTAAAATAAAATTAACATAATTATTTAATGAGCTGAAAACTTAGTCTTTCAGCTCTTATTATTTGTCTACATCAATATAAAATAAATTGAAGCATTTGTCTGTATTAATAGTTTCTATTTCAGTTTTATAAATATCTATTGTATACTTATTGAGATTAGAGAAAAATAATTTCAAAGTAATGCTTAGAAGAAAATTATTTAACTGAAATAGTGAACATTAATCTAGATAAAGATATCTTAAATTAGGAGTTATAAATAATGAAGTTTACAAATTTAACGGCTAAAGAGTTTGGCGAATTCACAGATAAAATGCCATACAGCCACTTTACGCAAATGACTGAAAACTATGAATTAAAAGTTGCGGAAAAAACTGAAACTCATTTGGTTGGAATTAAAAATAACAATAATGAAGTCATTGCTGCATGTCTTTTAACTGCTGTGCCAGTAATGAAATTCTTTAAATACTTTTACAGTAACCGCGGTCCAGTTATTGATTTCGAGAATAAAGAACTTGTTCACTTTTTCTTTCATGAATTAGAAAAATATCTTAAACAACATAATTGTCTATATGTGCGCATAGATCCATATTTACCTTATCAGTATCGTAATCATGATGGTGAGATTACTGGTAATGCTGGTAATGACTGGTTCTTTGATAAAATGAAACATTTAGGCTATGCTCATGAAGGCTTTACAACAGGATTTGACCCTATCCTACAAATCCGCTTCCATTCAGTTTTAGATTTAAAAAATAAATCAGCTAAAGATGTATTAAATGGAATGGATAGTCTACGTAAAAGAAATACTAAAAAAGTACAAAAAAATGGTGTAAAAGTTAGATTCTTAACTGAAGATGAATTACCAATTTTCAGATCATTTATGGAAGACACAAGTGAAACGAAAGATTTCGCTGATAGAGAAGATACGTTCTATTATCATAGATATAAACATTTTAAAGATAGAGTGTTAGTACCATTAGCGTACATTAAATTTGATGAATACTTAGAAGAGCTTCAAAATGAACGTGAAACATTAACTAAAGATTTAAATAAAGCGTTAAAAGATATTGAAAAACGTCCTGAAAACAAAAAGGCTCATAATAAAAAAGCAAATCTTGAACAACAATTAGATGCTAATCAACAAAAAATTGATGAAGCTACTAAATTGCAAAGTGAACATGGTAATGAGTTACCAATCTCTGCTGGTTTCTTCTTCATCAACCCATTTGAAGTAGTTTATTATGCAGGTGGTACTTCTAATAAATATAGACACTTTGCTGGAAGTTATGCTGTTCAATGGACAATGATTAACTATGCTTTAGAACATGGCATCGATAGATATAATTTCTACGGTATTAGTGGACACTTTACTGAAGATGCAGAAGACGCTGGTGTAGTAAAATTCAAAAAAGGATTTAACGCTGATGTAATTGAATATGTGGGAGATTTCGTTAAACCTATAAATAAACCAATGTACTCAGTTTATAGAACGCTTAAAAAGATTAAAAAATAGATTTGATTAAGAGGGGAATAGACTAATATGAAATTTACAGAGTTAACAGTAAAAGAATATGAAAACTTTGTACAAAACCCATCACTAGAAAGTCATTACTTCCAAGTAAAAGAGAATATTCAAACTCGTGAAAATGATGGTTTTGAAGTCGTGTTATTAGGTGTGAAAGACGAAAGCAATAAAGTAATTGCGGCTAGCCTTTTTTCTAAAATTCCGACTATGGGAAGTTATGTTTATTATTCAAATCGTGGACCAGTTATGGATTATTCAGATTTAGGTCTTGTCGATTTTTACTTACGCGAACTAGAAAAATATTTACAACAACATCAATGTTTATATGTTAAATTAGACCCTTATTGGATTTATCAAATATATGATAAAGACATTAATCCAATTGAAGGTCGAGAAAAAAATGACGCTTTAGTAAACTTATTTAAATCTCATGGTTATGAACATCATGGCTTCACTACTAAATACGATACTTCAAGCCAAGTGCGATGGATGGGTGTCGATTATCTTAAAGGTGAAACACCTGCTTCACTTAAAAAGCAATTCGACAGTCAACGTAAGAGAAATATTAATAAAGCGATAAACTATGGGGTTAAAGTAAGATTTCTAAATCGAGATGAGTTTCACATCTTTTTAGACTTATATCGTGAAACTGAAGCAAGAACGGGATTTGTATCTAAAACTGATGAATATTTCTATAACTTTATTGATACATATGGGGATAAGGTTCTTGTTCCACTTGCATATATTGATCTTGATGAGTATATTAAAACTTTACAAGAATCACTTAGTGATAAAGAGTCTCGTCGTGATCAAATGATGGCAAAAGAAAATAAAAATGATAAACAACTTAAGAAAATTGCCGAATTAGATAAACAAATAGAACATGACCAAAAAGAGCTCTTAAATGCGAGTGAATTACGTCAAACAGATGGTCAAATTTTAAATTTAGCTTCTGGTGTATACTTTGCAAATGCCTACGAGGTTAATTACTTCTCTGGAGGATCATCAGAAAAATATAATAATTACATGGGACCATACATGATGCATTGGCATATGATGAATTATTGCTTTGATCATGGTTATGATCGATATAATTTCTATGGCTTATCTGGTGATTTTACTGAAAATAGCGAGGATTACGGTGTTTATCGCTTTAAACGAGGCTTCAATGTACATATTGAAGAGTTAATAGGAGATTTTTATAAACCAATCAATAAAGTAAAATATTGGTTATTTACGACACTTGATCGTATACGTAAGAAAGTTAAAAAATAGGCTCTACGTCAAATCGGACTGATGAGTCCTAATATTGAGATTAAGCAACCTTAGGTTGTTTAATCTCTTTTTTTGTTGTTGAGGCAAATAGTCGCGAAGTTATAATAATTCGATTACGTAAATTATCATAATTTCTATAACCAAAAGATACCCTTTTAATGAGTTTGATTTTATTATTAATTCCTTCTAACGGACCGTTGGTCAGGTTAGAATATATCATGGAGTTTTCAATGAAAGCTGTTAATCTTCTTAAAGTTCTAATGACTGGGCGTAATCTAGGACACACATCTGAAAGATGAATAGAAAAGAGTTTATGAGTAAATTTCTCTATTTGGTTTTCTTTTAATAATCGTCTTAGCTCATGAACGTAGTGATATGTATTAAATAATTCAACGTCTACACTTAATAAGTAATTCATAATTCCTTTTTCGGTTTTCCACTCTTTAAATAAACGGACTTTACGATAATTAAATGCCTCTAGCGTTTCAAAAGGTTTAAGAAATAGTTTCCAATAACTTTTATATTTATTGTAAAGCGGTCTATTAGAGGTTCTATAACAATTCATTATATGAACTCTAGACATATTTAACGCTCGATTTAAAGATTGAACAATATGGAAACGATCAATAATAATCTTCGCATTAGGAAATAATTGTTTGATTAGCGACATATAGGGTTCATACATATCAATCGTTACAGTTTTGACTTTTTGTCTTAGTTTCAAAGAATAACGATAAAAATGATCTTTCAGCGATTTTAACTTACGATCCGCTACCACATCTACGATGCGGTGTGATACAGCATCTGCATAAATAAAACTCATTTTTCCAATTACATTTTTAACACTTTTAAATTCGTCCATCATTAAGTGTTCAGGTAAAGCATCAAAAGAAGACTGACCTACGTCGCTTGCCGCTTGATTAATCACTCTAGATACAGTCATTGATGATACTAAGCATGACTTAGCGATAGATTTTTGAGAGCGGTATTCTTGTACTTTATCTAAAACTGCAAGTTTTGTTTTGTTAGAAATAAAACAATAATCGTCGACAATATTAGATTTAGCAGTAAAATAACTATCACATGTTTTACAATAAAATCTTTGTTTTTGAAGCTTTAAATAAGCAGGCATTTCCATAATTTTAAGTAAAGTAATCATTGAAGTTTTCTTCCCATTTTTCACTATAGAGAAATTTTCGTTTTTAGTTAAACAGTTTTCACAATGTGTAGGTTGATAAGTAAGCTCTGCATAGTAAAACAAACTCTTTCGTCCTTTATATTTTTTCTCAGTCACTTCATCTGAAAAATTTAGATTTTTATCTTTAATTCTTAATGTATTTAATATAGACTTACACATAGGCGCATTACCTTTCTTTTTTATTTGGTGTGGTAGCTAATAATTATAGAGGTAATTGCGCTATTTTTGTATTCAAAACATAAAAATTTGACTGATGATTTTTAGTCATCAGTCCAATTTATTATAGAGCCAAAAAATAAAGTTTGAAAGAAAAGCATATTGGCATGACGCCAGTATGCTTTCTTTTTTATCGTAATAAGTGATAGAGCCAAATTACGATATAGTGTAGGTAAATTCTAAGTTGTCATTGCATGTTGTAGCCTACAAATTAATAATAGCACACCTCTAGATTTTAGCAATAATATTCCAAAAGAAATTTATTTTGAAAAATTAATAAATATTATAATATAAAGTCTTTTAATTTTTAGTTCCAATGATGATTAGGTTGAGAGATAGATAATTCATTAATTAAAACGTAAAAATTACGAATTAATGCTGAAAATATATATCAACTTAAATAACGGTAGTTAATAGTTAGAACTAAATCCTACAGTTTAGCACTAACAAGAATTTAATATATCATTACATAAGCAACGATCATATACATATATTACATTTGAACGAAATTCTAGTTTAACGTCTCCATACAGAGCTTTATATCATTACTAATTTTGTTGCATTTAAGCTTAGCAAGTTTGTATAAGTATAAAAATATGAGTTGCTAGACAAATCTAGATTATAACTAAAAAGTAAAATTCAGCTTAATAAATATAAACATAAATAAGACAACAGTACAGAAAGGATTATAAAAATGCTCAGAAATCGTCCTGACAGCGTCATTAAATATAAGATATTAATTATTTAATCTTTTAGTTTACATAATATATATTATAGGAAGTTATATATTAAGCTTTAGGGGACCTATCCTTTTGCATTATTTTAGCTTAATTACTAGTTTTAATAAGTACTTATTGAATGTCTATCGTCATTAGTTGATTAGTTTCAGTAAATCACAAATATATCTTATGATAATATCTATACATATATATACTATATAAAGGAGTTGATACGACTCATGAATTTGGTTTTTGATATTGATGGTACGATATGCTTTGATGGTCAACAAATTAACGAAGAAATAACTCGAAGATTAATTAGTTTACATAACGTAGGACATAAGATTATTTTTGCCTCGGCAAGACCAATACGTGATCTTTTACCCGTTTTACCTAAAAATTTTCCTGATATTTCATTAATTGGTGGTAATGGTTCAATTATTTCTATGAATAAATCAATTAAAACTTTAGCTACTATATCTCATGAAGATTTTCAAATTATTAAAGGCGTTATTAATAAGTATAATTTAAATTATATAGTCGATGACAAATGGGATTATGCTGCTAATGTTAGTGCTACCAATGAAATCTATAAGCGTTTAGATCCATTACATTTAGCACAAGAACAATCTATAGATAACATAATTTCGCCTATCAAGGTGATTCTATTAAATATACCTACGCAATATTTCGAAGATATTGCAGCACAATTAAGTACGAAAGCTCCACATTTATCTTTAATTAATCATTCAAATGAACTTAATATAGATATTACTGCACAGCATATTAATAAATATACTGCTATTGAGTACATACTTGGCCTGAACCCAATGTACATTGCCTTTGGTAATGACCATAATGATTTTACGATGCTATATAACGCTAAGGCTGGTTATTTTGTTAATAATAAAGGGGTTGATTGCCCTACTTTTGAAAATAATCAAAGATTACAAATCATAGAGCCAAATGTAGCCTCAATATGTAACATACTTGATCAATTATTAGAAAAAGCATCCATTTAATAGTAATAGATATATTAAAAACCGTTGAAATGTATTAATATTTCAACGGTTTTGTTTCCTATTCTCTTCTACTTTCTATAGAAAAGTAATTAAAAACGACGACGATGTTTTCTATCCTCATTTTCATACTTCTGTATTTCTTTTTCTAATTTTCTTTGTTTACGTTCACGTCTCCAATTTCTAGTAAAATACCATAATAAGAAACTGATAATTAAACTTATGATTGCTAAAAAGGCAGCATAGCCAAGTAATGGTTGGAATGAAATATCATAGAAATTAGGTATAAAGAATGCTAATACTCCCAACACTATAAAAGTAATGATTGCTGATATGATCCACTTTTTCAAAACTAAAGAACAAAATACTGTTAAAAGAATCATAGCAACTATAGTAATCCATAAATAATTAGGCATATCAAAAATAGTCATGTAAAACTCCTTGCATTGTAAATAGTTATAAATGTATATAGCATTATTTTACTTAATTATACAATGTTATAAAAGTGAAATACTCGGCCTAATGGCTTAATAATGAGAATGAAAATAAACTTGTGTATAATAATTGTAAAACTAGATTCAAGGAGTGATTAGATGTCAACAGGCTTACCATTAAGAAAAGATGTGGCTCAAGAAGAAAAATGGGATTTAAAAGATTTATTTAAAGATGATCAGCAGTTTTATGAGGTTTTAGAAAAAACGATAAATGATGCTAAAACTTTAAATCAACAACATAAAAATAAAATATCCCCTTCTAATATTCATGAGGTATTAAACGAATATGAAACGATACTAATTCAATTAGATCGTTTAGGCAATTATGCAGAATTAAGATTGAGTGTAGATACTTCGAATGAAGAAGCTCAAACATTAAGTGCTAAACTGTCAACTTCTTATGGCAAAATTACTAGCCAATTATCATTTGTAGAATCTGAAATTTCAGCGTTGTCTAATAGTGAAATTGAGGATGCTATGGCTAAATCCAATATCCCTCACTATTTACAAAAAATAATGAGGGATAAGCCTTATCAGTTATCTCCAGAGGTAGAAGAAGTCTTAGCGAGTTTATCCCCTACTTTCCAAAGTGCATACGAACTTTATGGTACAACTAAAATGTTAGATATTGCTTTTGAATCATTTGAACATAATAATGTGAATTACCCGTTAGATTATGCAACTTTTGAAAATGAGTATGAAGATAATCCAGATCCTGAATTTAGACGTAAAAGTTTCCAAAATTTCAGTAATGCTTTAAGAAAATATCAGCATACGACTGCGGCTACTTATAATCAGCATGTGCAACAAGAAAAAATTGAAGCAGATTTAAGAGGTTATGACTCAGTGATTGATTATCTATTACATGATCAAGAAGTAACACGTGAAATGTATGACCGCCAAATTGATGTAATCATGAGTGATTTAGCGCCTGTAATGCAAAAATATGCGAAATTACTTCAAAGAATTCATGGTTTAGACAAAATGCGTTTTGAGGATTTGAAAATTTCAGTAGATCCAAGTTATGAACCTCAAATTTCAATTGAAGAATCTAAAAAATATATTCATGGTGCACTTAATGTTTTAGGTGAAGATTATATCAAAATGATTGATAACGCCTACCAAGATCGTTGGATTGATTTTGCTCAAAATAAAGGTAAAGATACTGGTGCTTATTGCGCAAGTCCTTATTTCACTCATTCGTATGTCTTTATCTCTTGGACTGGTAAAATGGCCGAAACATTTGTATTGGCACATGAATTAGGTCATGCAGGACATTTTACATTAGCACAACAACAACAAAATTTATTAGATTCTGAAGCCTCTATGTATTTTGTTGAAGCACCTTCTACAATGAATGAAATGCTTATGGCAAATTACTTATTTAGTAATAGTGACAACCCTAAATTTAAACGCTGGGTTATCGGTTCTATCTTATCTCGTACTTATTATCATAATATGGTGACGCACTTGCTTGAAGCGGCGTACCAACGTGAAGTATATCGTAAAGTCGATAATGGAGAATCTCTAACTGCTTCAGTATTAAATAATATTATGCGTACTGTTTATGAACAATTTTTCGGTGATGCAGTTGAACTCACTGATGGTACAGAATTAACATGGATGCGTCAACCTCACTATTATATGGGATTATATTCATATACTTATTCTGCTGGTTTAACAATTGGAACAGTGATGTCTCAAAAAATTAGAAAAGAAGGTCAGCCAGCTGTCGATGCCTGGTTAGATACGCTTAAAGCTGGAGGTAGTCAATCACCAGTTGACCTTGCTAAAATTGCTGGTGTTGATATTACAACAGATGCGCCATTAAAATCTACAATCAAATATATATCTGAATTAGTAAATGAAGTCGAATCTCTTACAGATCAAATTGAACAAGAAAATTTGTAGGTACTAATTAGTTACTCATAAGCTCTATTTTATGAACATCAAAACCCCGTTATTTGAATAATCACAAATAACGGGGTTAATTATATTTATTTATCTAAATTTGGGTTATTTTAGAATAAATGCATTAGTTGAAAAATCTAGAAATTTCTTTATTGACGAGAAGACTTTTCATAATGTTCGCCAGTAAAGTAATAATATACACTTTCAGCGATATTACTTACATGGTCTCCCACGCGTTCTAAATTTCTTGCAGCTAAATGTGCTTGTCCAGCTACGAATGGATCATTATCGATAAGATACGTAGTATTGACGATATTAACATATAAATCATCGATATCTTTGTCTCGTTCAATCACTTCTTTAATCAATGTAATATCTTCTTGTTTAGCTGCATTGTTTAAATCTTGAAGCATAAGCATTGCCAATTTACCCATTGTCTTTAAACGTGTTAACACATAATGGTCTGTAATCTTTACTCTTAAACGGATATGAGCAATATTAGCAGCATTATCTCCCATTCTTTCGAAATCAGTTGAAATTTTTAAAGCTGACATCATCATTCTTAAATCAGTCGCAATAGGTTGTTGTTTAGTAATCAACATAATAACTTTCTCATTGATATCACAATCGAATTCATTAATCTCTTTGTCTCGTTCAATCACTTCTCTTGCAAAATTTTTATCATCTTCACTTAACGACACTAACGCACTTTCAATATTAAAATAAACACGAAGACCAAGTCGACGGATATCTTTTATTAACTCGTCTAATTGACCTTCGTATTTTTGTCTAATAATCGTCATGTAGAATATTAACCGAAACGTCCTGAAATGTAATCTTCTGTTTGTTTATCAGAAGGATTTGAGAAGATTTTATCAGTGTCGTCGTATTCATTTACATAACCATTAAGGAAGAATGCAGTTTTATCAGATACACGCGCAGCTTGTTGCATGTTGTGTGTAACCATAATAATTGAATAATTTTCTTTTAATTCTTGAACTAATTCTTCAACTCTTAAAGTTGAGATTGGGTCAAGTGCTGATGTTGGTTCGTCCATAAGAATAACATCAGGTTCGATTGCTAAACATCTTGCGATACATACACGTTGTTGTTGCCCACCAGATAAACCGTAAGCATTTGTATGTAATCTATCTTTTAACTCATCCCAAATTGCAGCGCCACGTAATGATTTTTCAACAATTTCATCAAGAATTTTTTTATCTTTAATACCATGTGTTTTAGGACCATAAGTAATATTATCATAAATTGATTTAGGGAATGGGTTTGGTTGTTGGAATACCATTCCTACATTCGTTCTTAATTTTTCTTTTGAATAATTTTCATCAAAGATGTTTTGGTCACGGTATAAAATTTTACCTGCTGTTTTAACTGATGGTACTAATTCAACCATACGGTTTAATGTTTTAATATAAGTTGATTTACCACAACCTGATGGTCCGATAATAGCAGTTACGTTATTTTCTAAAATATCTAAATTGATATTTTGTAAAGCGTGAGTATCTCCGTACCATAAATCTAAATTTTGAGTAGAATAAACTACTTTTTTGTTAGCGTCAGATTCTTTAGATTGGTTGTGTTGATTTTCGTTTGAAGAAACAACCGTAGATACTGGCGTTTGAGAATGATCAGTATGTTTAGCTACTTCTTGTTTTTTTTCATCTACATTTGTATTTGCCATAATTAAAACTCCTTCTATATTTGAGAGAAAAGTGATAATACACTTTTTCTCTCCCCCAAAATTACGTTAAATGAATTTAAATTAATATTTTCTTGAGAATTTGTTACGTAAGAAAATAGCAACACCATTCATTAATAATAAGATAACAAGTAATACGATGATTGCAGCTGAAGCAACGTTTTGGAATTCAGCTTGTGGCATTTTAGCCCATGTGTAAATTTGTGTTGGTAATGCTGTGAACATTGACATAATGCTTGTTGGTGTAGCTAATAAAATTGTTGGAACCCCGATTAAGATTAATGGTGCTGTTTCACCTAATGCACGAGATAAAGATAAGATGAAACCAGTTAAGATACCAGGTAATGATGCTGGTAATACTACACGTCTAATTGTTTGCCATTTATTCGCACCTAATCCGTAAGATGCTTCACGAACAGAATTAGGTACTGCTCTAATTGCTTCCTGACTTGATACGATAATAATTGGTAAGATAAGTAGTGACATTGTTAAAGCAGCAGCAATAACACTATTTCCTAATGCTAATGCTTGAATACCGCCACCACGAACGAATAATGTTAAACCTAATAAACCGAATACGATTGAAGGTACACCTGCTAAGTTAGAAATACTAATTTTAATAAAGCTAGTGAAGAAATTATCTTTAGCATATTCTTCTAAATAAATTGCAGTTCCTACACCTAAAATAATTGAAATTGGAATGATACTAATCATTAACCAAATTGTTCCTGCTAATGCACCTTTAATACCTGCTTGAGAAGGTGTTGAAGATGAGAAGTTAGTAAAGAATTCAGGTGTTAAGTGACCTACACCTTTAACAAGTGTTTGTATAAGTAATGCAACAAGTACTAATAATGCAATTACGATACAAGCAAAGAATAACCATTTATTGATTTTATTTTTAGTAGATCGACTTGAAATGTTTTTTTCAACTTTACTTTGGTCTATTAAACCTTTTGCTTTAGGATTTGTAGTATTAGGATTCGTAGTAGTTGACATATTAATACTCCTCTCTGAAGCGTTTAGAAACCCAATATGAGATAAGGTTCATAATTAGAGTGAACACGAATAATGTGAAGCCTACAGCATAAATACTGTAGTACACGTCTGAACCGAAAGTTGCATCTCCAGTTGCGATTTCAACAATGTAACCAGTCATTGTTTGAATTGAACTAGTTAAAGATAATGATGCAGTTGGTGAACTACCTGCTGCTAATGATACGATCATTGTTTCACCGATAGATCTTGAAATACCTAATACGATTGAGGCAACAACACCAGAGGCAGCAGCTGGAAGTACAACTTTAGTTGCTACTTCAAATTTTGTTGAACCTAAACCATAAGCACCTTCACGAATTTTGTTAGGTACTGACGCCATAGCGTCCTCACTCATACTTGTGATGATAGGAACAATCATAATACCTACTACAATCCCTGGACTAATAGAGTTGAAGCTATCTAATGCAGGAATAATCGTTCTTAATACTGGTGTTACGAATGTTAATGCAAAGAAACCAAATACGATTGTTGGAATACCAGCTAAAATTTCAAGAATTGGTTTAATAATACGACGTGCTTTGTCGCTAGCGTATTCGCTTAAATAAATGGCAGCCCCTAAACCAATTGGTACTGCTACAATTGTTGCAATAATTGTGATTTTTAATGTCCCAATAACCAATGCCCAAATACCATATTTTGGATTTGAACCTGTCGGATTCCAATCTTTAGTGAATAAGAATTCAGTAATCGAAACACGAGTGAAAAATGTAATAGTTTCTGTAATCAAAGTGAATAGAATTCCAATGGTAGTTAAAATAGAAATAGCTGCTATAATCCCTAAAATGACGGGTACAACTTTATCGCTGAATCCACCTTTTTTAGCGTTATTTTTAGCTATCATATCTCTAACATTAGTCTCTGAAGCCATATATAACCCTCTCTTTTTTCTCCCAATAAATTTAAAAAAAGAGCAAGGAAATTATCAGGTAATAATGAGTTCAAATTAAATTAAAACATTTTAAAATCACCCATATATTCTGAAACAAGGTGGCGGTTAAACCACCTTGTCATACCCCTTGAATAATTTCCCAGCCCTTTGATATTAATAATGATTATTTTTTATCTGAATCTTTTTTACCGTATTTATCTAATTCTTTAAGTTCATCTTTGTAAACTTTATCTGGAGAAGCTACATAACCAGCATCTTCAGCAGATTTACCTTTGTCTTCTAAAGTGAATTTAATGAATTCTCTCATTACATCATTATCTTTTAATGATTTTTCTTTAACATATAAGAATAATGGTCTACTTAAAGCGTAAGAACCGTCTTTGATAGATTCTTTCTTAGGTTCAGTTGCTTTACCTTTATCGTCTTTAATTTTAACTTCTTTTAACTTATCTTTGTTTTGTTCATAGAAGCTATAGCCGAAGTAACCAATACCTTCTTTGTTTTTCTCAACTGATTGAACGATTACGTTAGTGTCGCCATTTTTCTCAGCTTTGATGTCGCCTTTATCCATTACTTCCTCTTCGAAGAAGTCATAAGTACCATGACTTGAGTTAGGTGAGAAAGCTTTGATTTCTTTGTCAGGCCAGCTTGAATCTACGTCTTTCCAAGTTTTAGCTTCGCCACTGTAGATTTTTTTCAATTGGTCTTTAGATAATTCTTTAACGAAGTCATTATCTTTGTTAACAGCAATTGTTACACCGTCTTGAGCAATTTTGAATTCTTTATATTTAATGTTTTTGTCTTCTAATTTTTGTTTTTCTTCATCTTTGATTGGTCTAGAAGCTTGAGAGAAATCAGTTTCTCCAGCGATGAATTTTTCAAATCCAGCACCAGTACCTGCTTGACCAGATGAAATTGTAGCGTTTGGATGATCTTTAGCCCATTTTTCGTTTAATTTTTCAACGATAGGAGCTACAGTAGATGAACCTTCACCTTTTGCTTCTCCTTTAAGGTCTTTACCTTCATCTCCAGAACCACTACCATTGCTGTTGCCACCGCCACATGCACCTAATAATACTGAAGCACTTAATACAGTAGTACCGACTAATTGCCATTTTTTCATTGAAACATCCTCCTAATATAGATAACCCAAATGTTATATGTATTTCTTACAATGCTTATAATACATACCTTTTGTTAATGTAAAATATATTAAATGTAAAGGTTTTGTTAATTTAATAAAGAGATTGATAGTGATGATAGATTATATCTATATAAAAAATTAAACCCATTACTATGAATACCTTTCGATATCAAGTAATGGGTTTATCAAAGTAAGATTTTTAGTTTTGAAAATATGGGTTCTATAAACTAAGTAGATTTAACATATATAATAGAAGAAAAGCGGGTTAACTTTAAAAGTCAATACTTAGTCTTCTGCGCGACTCCAACCTTTTTTAGTTAACGTAATTTTTCCGGTTTCTATATTGATAATTTTTTGTTTGTATAAATGACCAATGGCACGTTTGAAAGCACCTTTACTCATATTGAATACTTCTTTTATAGCTTCTGGACTAGATTTATCCCAAAATGGTAATTCACCATCGTATTCAACTAATAAATCAAAGATTAATTGGCCGTCTTCATCTAAGCGTTCATGAGCCAATGGTAAGAATGAACCATTTAATTCACCTTTATCATTATGACCAATAATACGTACCTCTACTTCTTCGCCTAAACGTGGTTCTTCTTTTCGTTCTGATTCATGTACAAATATTTTGTAACCATCATTAGATAATAAAAAGCTTCCGACACGTAACAAACGATAAGGTCTTGCTACTAGAACTTGATTCAATTTATCGTCGTCAAATACTGGTGTGAACATCTTTTTAACAATAGTTTCACTAGCTAAACGTGCAAACATTTGATTATCTCTATCTATACGTAAAGTAACTAATACATAGTCACCAGCTTGGGGCCATAATGATTTAACTTTAGGTAAATCTTCCCATGGAATTAAAACTTCTCTTGGTAAACCTACATCTACTCGTGCGCCATCACGATCTGTTTTAAGTACTTTTGCAAAATCGTACTTATCTTTAGTGATGTCTGGCATGTTTTGAGTAGCAAATAGTTCACCTGAACGGTTTGGATAAATAAAGAAACTGTACTCTTCACCTATTTCAAAAGCATCGTCGTCATCGATTTCTGATTGATTTAATTTAACTTGTTCTCCATTAGGTCCTTTTAAAAGGTATGTTGAACCTTCTAAGCCAACAACTTCTAAAAATTCTATTGACCCAACTATATCTTTATCTAATGCCATAATATTCTCCTTCAAGGGTTTGTATTCTTTTGTATTATAACATGCCTCTATCAAACAAGCATTCTTACAATTGAACTTACATGAACTCGAAAGTAAAAACATTATGTGATATAATTTTTGCGTTAGATAAACGATGAATAAAGGAGTAAATGCATGTTACAAGTAACTGATGTAAGTTTACGTTTTGGTGATCGTAAACTATTTGAAGATGTAAATATTAAATTTACTGAAGGAAACTGTTATGGACTTATTGGCGCTAATGGTGCTGGTAAATCTACATTTTTAAAAATCTTATCTGGAGAAATTGATTCTCAAACTGGTCATGTGTCTTTAGGAAAAGATGAACGTTTAGCTGTCTTAAAACAAGATCACTTTGCTTATGAAGATGAACGTGTGTTAGACGTTGTCATTAAAGGACATGAACGTCTATATGAAGTTATGAAAGAAAAAGATGAAATTTATATGAAACCAGATTTCAGCGATGAAGATGGTATTCGTGCAGCAGAACTAGAGGGAGAATTCGCTGAAATGAACGGTTGGAATGCCGAAGCGGATGCTGCTTCCCTATTATCAGGTTTAGGTATTACAACTGAATTACATGACAAACAAATGTCTGAATTAGAAAATAATCAAAAAGTAAAAGTATTATTAGCACAAAGTTTATTTGGTGAACCTGACGTACTATTACTTGATGAGCCTACCAATGGTTTAGATATTCCAGCCATTAACTGGTTAGAAGATTTCTTAATTAATTTTGATAACACTGTCATAGTTGTATCCCATGACCGTCATTTCCTTAACAATGTTTGTACACATATTGCTGACTTAGACTTTGGTAAAATCAAATTATATGTAGGTAACTATGATTTCTGGTATCAATCAAGTCAATTAGCACAAAAAATGGCTCAAGAACAAAATAAGAAAAAAGAAGAAAAAATGAAAGAGCTACAAGACTTTATCGCTCGTTTCTCTGCGAATGCTTCAAAATCTAAACAAGCAACAAGCCGTAAGAAACAATTAGAAAAAATTGAGTTAGATGATATTCAACCTTCTTCAAGACGTTATCCTTATGTAAAATTCACGCCAGAACGTGAAATTGGTAACGATTTATTAGTTGTTGATGGTATCTCTAAAACAATTGATGGTGAAAAAGTATTAGACAATATTTCATTTACAATGAATCCTAATGATAAAGCCATTCTTATCGGAGATAGCGAAATTGCTAAAACAACGTTATTAAAAATCTTAGCTGGTGAAATGGAGCCAGATGAAGGTTCATTCAAATGGGGAGTTACTACATCATTAAGTTATTTCCCTAAAGATAACTCTGACTTCTTTGAAGGCGTAGACATGAACTTAGTTGAATGGTTACGTCAATATGCTCCTGAAGATAAACAAACAGAAACATTCTTACGTGGTTTCTTAGGTCGTATGTTATTCAGCGGTGAGGAAGTTAAGAAAAAAGCTAGTGTATTATCAGGTGGAGAAAAAGTACGTTGTATGTTAAGTAAAATGATGCTTTCAAGCGCAAACGTTTTACTATTAGATGAACCAACAAATCACCTTGATTTAGAAAGTATTACTGCTGTCAATGATGGTTTAAAATCATTTAAAGGTTCAATTATTTTCACGTCTTATGACTTTGAATTTATTAACACTATCGCTAACCGTGTTATAGATTTAAATCAACAAGGCGGATTATCTAAAGAAATTCCTTACGAAGAATATCTTCAAGAAATTGGCGTATTACAAAAATAATATTTTTCGACTCACTTTCTATCTTATTGGGAAGTGAGTTATTTTTTGTTTAATAACTATATTTGATATTGTTATATACTTAAATTCTTTTCTCCTTATACCCTACTTTTTACTAAATAGAAGTATCATTGCTATTAAGTAGTAAAATAACTGTTAGATTTTTCAGTCAATTGCAAAAAATCACAATTATCGGTTTACAGACATAATTGCCTTATGTATAATAAAAAACATAGCAATTGAATAAGAAATTGATGAGGCGCATCAATCATTAGTACATATTAGATACACTGTCTGCAACAGCTAATATTGAAAGGGTGCGATGCCGAAACGTTTTATAGACGCAGATATAAAGCGTTGGACTTTGTGGTTAAGAGCTGAGAGTTTGTCATTATTATTTAATAATGGAGTGCATCACTTGTATATAAATTACGAGCAAGTTCGCGCGCATTCCGAACTTGCTCTTTTTTATAGCGTGGGCCTCCCAAAATGTAGGAGGTAAAAGTTTGAAACGAAGTGTTTTGAAGTTCGGCGGTTCATCCGTTGCCGATTTTACAAAGATAAAAAATATCGCAGAAATGCTTAAACGTCGTGTGGATGACGGCGAACAATTAATTGTAGTAGTGAGTGCCATGGGTAAAACTACAGATCAATTAATGGAAAATGTATCAAATCTTACTACAACACCTAAAGATGAAGAATTAGCCCTATTATTAACTACTGGTGAACAACAAACAGTGTCTTACTTATCTATGGTATTGAATGATATTGGTGTAAACGCAAGATCGATGACTGGTTATCAAGCTGGTATTAAAACAATTGGCCATCATCTTAAAAGTAGAATTGCTGAAATTAATCCTGAAACGTTTGATAAAGCGTTTGAAGATAAAGATGTTTTGGTTGTAGCAGGATTCCAAGGAATTAATGATGAATTGGAATTAACAACGTTAGGTCGAGGTGGTTCTGATACAACTGCAGTTGCCTTAGCTGCAAGTAATCAAATACCTTGTGAAATATATACTGATGTTGATGGTGTATACGCTACTGATCCAAGAATACTTAGTAAGGCTAAGCGCTTAGATTATGTATCCTATGAGGAAATGATGGAAATGAGTGCTTTAGGCGCTGGGGTCCTTGAAACAAGAAGCGTAGAACTAGCTAAAAATTACGATATTCCCCTTTATTTGGGCAGAACATTATCAAATGTGAAAGGAACATGGATTATGCCAAGAACAGAAATTTTAGAGAAAAAAGCTGTAACAGGTGTTGCATTAGATAAACATATGATGCACGTAACAATTAGTTATCCCCTACCGGATAATCGTTTATTGACTCAATTATTTACTGCTTTAGAAGATGGTTCAGTAAATGTAGATATGATTTCGCAAATAGTCAATACAGAAGGATTACAATTATCTTTCTCAATTAAAGATAGTGATGCTCATCAAATCTCAAATATCTTAGAGGAGTTATCTACAGCATTTGAAGCACTAGACTATAAAATCAATGAATCATATGTCAAAATCTCATTAATTGGTTCAGGAATGAGAGACATGTCTGGTGTAGCATCTAAAGCATTTATTACCCTTATCAATTCTAATATTCCTTTTTATCAAACTACAACATCTGAAATCAGTATTTCGTATGTCATTGATAAAGAGAATGGTGAAAAAGCAGTCGAAATTTTATACGATGCTTTTGACATCTAATAATCTAGAATATCTTATTTATAATTAATTTTTTTAAAATTCAAATAATAAAACAATGGAGTGACTTTTTATGACAAGAATCGCAGTAGTCGGAGCAACAGGATTAGTAGGAACAAAAATGTTAGAAACACTTGATCGTAAAAATATTAAATTTGATGATTTAGTATTATTCTCATCAGCTAGATCAGCAGGTAAAGAAGTTGAGTTTCAAGGTAAAACATATGTTGTTCAAGAACTTACAGAAGAAGCAGCAAGTGAGAAATTTGACTACGTATTGATGAGTGCTGGTGGTGGCACAAGTAAACAATTCGCCCCTATTTTTGAAAAAGCTGGCGCAATCGTCATCGATAATTCTAGTCAATGGCGTATGACTGAAGACATTGATTTAATTGTACCAGAAGTAAATGAGCCTCATTTTAAACGTGGTATCATTGCTAACCCTAACTGTTCAACAATTCAATCAGTTGTACCGTTAAAAGTATTACAAGATAAATACGGATTAAAACGTGTCGCTTATACAACTTATCAAGCGGTTTCAGGCTCAGGCATTAAGGGTAAACGTGATTTAACTGAGGGTGCAAATGGTAAAGCACCTGAAGCGTACCCTCACCCAATTTATAATAACGTGCTTCCTCATATTGATGTCTTTTTAGAAGATGGATATACAAAAGAAGAACAAAAAATGATTGATGAAACACGCAAAATCTTAAATCAACCTGAGTTACGTGTAACTGCAACATGTGCGCGTGTACCTGTTCAAGATAGCCATAGCGTTGAAATTGATGTGACTCTTGATAAAGAAGCGACAGTACAAGAAATTAAAGATTTATTCGATCAAGATAGTCGCGTAGTATTAGTTGATAATCCTGAAAATAATGAATATCCATTAGCAATTAATTCAACTGGAAAAGACGACGTATTTGTTGGACGTATTCGTCGAGATGATTCATTAGATAATACATTCCATGTATGGTGTACTTCTGATAATTTACTTAAAGGTGCAGCATTAAATGCAGTTCAAGTATTAGAGCAAGTGATCAATTTAAAAGGAGCTAGATAATAATGGCACATATTTTTGAAGGCGTTGGTGTAGCGCTTGCTACCCCATTCACAAATAATGAAGTGGATTACAATGCATTAGAAAGACATGTTGATTTCTTATTAGAAAATGGTGTACAAGCAATTATAGTTAATGGTACGACAGCTGAGAGCCCTACTTTAACCGAAGAAGAAAAAGAACAAGTATTGGAAGCGGTAGTGAAACAAGTAGATCATCGTGTAGCAATTATTGCTGGTACTGGTACTAATAATACTGTTAAATCTATCCAAGCTTCACAGCGTGCTAAACAATTAGGCGCAGATGCAATTATGTTAATTACGCCTTATTATAATAAAACGAATCAACGAGGCTTAATAAAACATTTTGAAACAATTGCTAATGAAGTTAAATTGCCTGTTGTACTATATAACGTACCTTCAAGAACAAATATGACGATTAATCCTGAAACAGTTGAAACATTAAGTCATAATGAATATATTGTCGCAATTAAAGATGCAACAAATGATTTCGAATACTATGAAGAAGTAAAAAAACGTATTAATCAAGATGAATTTGCATTATATAGTGGTAATGATGATAACGTTGTAGAATTTTACGAACGTGGTGGAAATGGCGTTATTTCAGTTATAGCTAATGTTATTCCAAAAGAATTCCAAGCATTATATGATGCTAAACAAAGTGGACAAGGTATTTCTAAAGACTTCGAACCAATTGGTAAATTATTAGATGCCCTTTCTGTTGATGTAAATCCAATTCCGATTAAAGCATTAACAAGTTATTTAGGTTTCGGAGAGTATGAATTACGTTTACCTCTTTTACCTTTAGAAGTTGAAGATGCTAAAGTATTAGTTAATGCTTACGAACAGTTTAAAGCAGGTGAACACTAATGAAAATTTTATTAATCGGTTATGGTGCGATGAATAAACGTGTTGCACGACTTGCAGAAGAAAAAGGTCATGAAATTGTAGGTGTAATTGAACCCGAGCATAATGATTCAACACCGTATACTCATTTCGACCATATTGTTGATGCTCAAGAGAAAGCAGATGTCGCAATCGATTTCTCTAATCCTAACCTACTATTACCACTATTAGATGAGGATTTTGAATTACCATTAGTTATTGCTACTACTGGTGAGAAAGAGAAACTTGTAGCTAAATTAGAAGACCTTAGTGAACGTATGCCTGTATTCTTTAGTGCAAATATGAGCTATGGTGTACATGCATTAACAAAAATCTTAGAGGCTGCAGTACCCCTACTTCAAGATTTTGATATCGAACTAACTGAAGCGCATCATAATAAAAAAGTAGACGCACCAAGTGGCACACTTGTTAAGTTATATGATGTTATTAAAGAATTACGTAACAATGTACATCCTGTTTATGACCGTCATGAGCGTACTGAAAAACGAGAAAAAGATGAAATCGGTATTCATGCAGTGCGTGGTGGTACAATTGTAGGAGAACACGATGTATTATTTGCTGGAACGGATGAAACAATTACAATTTCTCATAAAGCACAGTCGAAAGATATCTTTGCAAATGGTGCAATTACAGCTGCTGAACAGTTAATTAAAAAACAAAATGGTTATTATACCTTTGATAATTTGTAATAACTGAAAGTCATCTTTTTAATTCATGAAATAATAAGGAGAATCGAACATGGTACAACATCTTTCTGCACAAGAAATTATTCAATATATTAGTGATGCTAAAAAATCTACCCCTTTAAAAGTTTATGTTAATGGAGAATTTAACAATGTTAACTTCCCAGAATCATTTAAAGTGTTTGGATCAGATAATTCAAAAGTTATCTTCTGTGAAGCGGATGATTGGAAACCTTTCTATGAAGCTAATCAAGCTAGTATCACAGATTTAGAAATTGAAATGGATCGTCGTAATTCAGCTATCCCACTTAAAGATTTAACTAATACGAATGCTCGAATTGAACCTGGCGCTTTTATTCGCGAACAAGCCATTATTGAAGATGGTGCAGTAGTTATGATGGGCGCTACAATTAATATTGGTGCTGTTGTTGGTGAAGGTACTATGATTGATATGAATGCAACATTAGGTGGACGTGCTACAACTGGTAAGAATGTCCATGTTGGCGCAGGCGCTGTATTAGCTGGCGTAATTGAGCCACCTAGTGCTTCACCAGTAGTCATTGAAGATAATGTACTTATCGGAGCAAATGCTGTTATTCTTGAAGGTGTAAGAGTTGGTGAAGGTGCTATCGTGGCAGCCGGAGCTATCGTTACTCAAGATGTCCCAGCAGGCGCAGTAGTAGCCGGAACTCCTGCGAAAGTCATTAAACAAACTTCTGAAGTTGAAGATTCTAAACGTGAAATTGTTTCAGCTTTAAGAAAGTTAAATGATTAAGAATTAACGACGTATAATTTAAATTTTATAGAGGCTGGGACGCTTAAGTCTCAGCCTCTGTCTATAACTTTTTATACTTTCCCACTTTTTTGGAAAATGAAGTTTTAACAAGACTGGCAGTTATTTTCAAAATAAAACGAACGCTCTCATTATTAAGTAAAAAAGGAATGATTATATGAATGAATTGGAATTCGTCACAAAACATAGAAGACATTTACATCAACATCCAGAGTTGAGTTTGCATGAATTTGAAACTACAAAATATATTGTAAATTTCTTAGAAGAGTTAGGCATTTCATATGAGTGCCCTCTTGAAACAGGCGCCATTGCTTATTTAAAGGGAAATAGTGATCATACGATTGCATTTAGAGCTGACATTGATGCCCTCCCAATCTTTGAAGAGAATGACATTGATTATCGTAGCCAAACTGATAATGTCATGCATGCATGTGGTCACGATGGTCATACAACTGCATTAATGTTATTTGTAAAACGTTGTAAAACAATGGCAGATAATAATGAATTACCTCATAACGTTGTATTTATCTTCCAACCTGCCGAAGAAACTGGCGGTGGTGCTAATCGTCTCATTAAAGCAGGTGCGTTTAATAATTACCCTATTGAAGCTGTATTTGGTATTCACATCAACCCGTTCGCTGATGAAGGTCAAGTAGTCATTCGTGATAATGAAATTACAGCTAGTGCCACAGAATATCGCTTCTTTTTAAAAGGTTTATCAAGTCACGTAGCGGACAAAGAACAAGGTCATTCATGTGGTGAAGCTTTACTTCATGTTTTAAATCAAGTAGGACAAATTCAACAATATCATTTAAACGGTTTAAAACGTAATATTGTACATATGGGACATTTTGAAGCTGGTGAGGCCATTAATACAGTGCCTAGTAATGGCTATTTAGAAGGTACAATTCGTACCTATGATGCCAATGATTTAAATGTAGTTAAAACGCAAATGCAAAAAATAGCTGAAAGTGTAAAATTATTATTCAATGTAGAATGTGAAGTGAAGTTTGAAGAAGGTTATCCTGCGACAATGAATAGTCCTCAATTAAGAGTAAGTGTGGAACAGGCAATTCAAAGTGCAAACTTAGAAGTAATAGATAAACCATTACCATTTTTATTTGGAGAAGACTTTAGCTTCTATGGTCAGCAACTCGCTCCTGCTTACTTCGCATTCGTAGGTACACGTAATGAAGATAAAGGTTATGTCACAGGTTTACACACATCTCACTTAAATTTTGATGAAAAGATATTAATCGATGTGGCGAACTATTATGAACAATTATTACTACATTATGGAGAGGAGTAACTTAAATTGACAGCAACATGGTCGGTTGATTCAGAAGCGTTTTATCAAAATGCTGTTAAAGTAAAAAATAATAATTCAATTATGGCAGTAGTAAAAAATAATGCGTATCATTATGGATTAGAATTTGCCGTAAAGCAATTTTCAAGAGCGGGTATCAATACTTTCAGTACGACTTCTTTAAAAGAAGCTATAAGAATTCGTAAATTGGTGCCTGAAGCTACAATATTTTTAATGAATGCAGTGTATGACTTTGATACTGTGAGAGATAATCAAATTCAAATGACTTTGCCCTCTCTAGAATACTATTATAAATATAAAGAGGAACTACACGATATTAAAGTCCATTTAGAGTTTGAAAATTTATTACATCGTTCAGGTTTCAAAACGTTAGAAGAAATTAAAGAAGTATTAGAAGATGATTATCACACTTCTAATTCGAACAAAATGATTATCTCAGGATTGTGGACACACTTTGGCTATGCCGATGAATTCGATGTTCCAGAGTACGGCTTAGAACGCAAAGCTTGGTTAAATGTAGTAAATACACTATTAGCTGAAGGCTATCAATTTGATATGATACATGCTCAAAACAGTGCAAGTTATTATCGTGAAGGACAAGCGCTGCTTCCCTACCATACGCACGCACGTGTAGGCATAGCTTTATATGGGTCTCGTCCTTACAGTAAATTAGAAGAAGAACGCATTCAACAGTCACTTACAGTTAAAGGAAATGTTATACAAGTTCGTGAAGTAAATGAAGGCGATTATTGTGGCTATAGCTTTGCATATGAAGCTACACGTAACAGAACTCAATTAGCAGTTGTAGATGTAGGCTATGGCGACGGTATTCTAAAATCACGCGCAAAACATGAGGCGCTCATTAATGGCAAACGCTATCCTATTCGTGCATTAATGATGAGTCATATGTTTGTAGAAGTTGACGATGAAGTTCATGCACAAGATGAAGTGATATTATATAATAACGATATACGCATTGATGAATATACATTCAAAGGTGTGGGCGCTAACTCTGAACAACTTAGTGCGATGAATCATGATTCTCTCATAAAGGAGTATAGATAAAAATGGCAGTTAAATATAATGAATATGGTGAGTTAACAATGGCAGGTACAAGTTTAAAAACACTTGCTCAAAGCTTTGGTACCCCTACTATTGTTTATGATGAAGATGAAATCCGCAATCAAATGCGTAGATATCACTCAGCTTTTCAAAAAAGCGGTTTAAAATATAATATTTCATATGCTTCAAAAGCATTTACATGTATTCAAATGGTCAAATTAGTTCAAGAAGAAGATTTACAATTAGACGTAGTTTCTGAAGGTGAACTGTACACAGCGTTAGAAGCTAAATTTGATCCTAGCAAAATCCACTTCCATGGTAACAACAAAACAAAACGTGAAATTCAATACGCTTTAGAAAGTGGCGTTGGTTACTTTGTCATCGATTCGCTTGAAGAAATCGATTTAATTGATAGATATGCAAGCGATACAGTCAATGTAGTCTTACGTGTTAACCCTGGTGTTGAGGCACATACGCATGAGTTTATTCAAACTGGCCAAGAAGATAGCAAATTTGGTTTATCAATTCGCCATGGTTTAGCGATTGAAGCAGTTAATAAAGTACGTGACTCTAAACGTTTACATTTAAAAGGTATTCATTTCCATATTGGTTCTCAAATTGAAGGAACTGAAGCGATGATCGAAACTGCTAAGATCGTACTTAATTGGCTTTCTGAAAATGATATTAAAGTTGAATTACTTAACCTAGGTGGCGGTTTCGGTATCAAATATGTTGAAGGAGACGTTAGTTTCCCTATTGAAGAAGGCATAGCAGAAATTACAGATGCTATCAAAGCTGAAACAGAGCGTTTAAACTATGAAGTGCCAGAAATTGGTATTGAACCAGGTCGTTCAATTGTTGGAGAGGCTGGTATTACTTTATATGAAGTTGGTACAATCAAAGAAATTCCTGAAGTTAATAAATATGTTTCAATTGATGGCGGTATGAGTGATCATATTAGAACTGCATTATATGGAGCTAAATATCAAGCATTATTAGTGAATCGTCATGAAGAAGCTAATGAAACAGTAACAATTGCAGGTAAATTATGTGAATCAGGCGATATTATTATTCGTGATGCAAAACTCCCTGCTTCTGTTCAACGTGGTGATTACCTAGCAATTCTTTCTACAGGCGCTTATCATTATTCTATGGCTTCTAATTACAATCAAATGCAGAAACCACCTGTTTTCTTCTTAAAAGATGGAAAAGCACGTGAAGTCATTAAACGTCAATCATTACGTCAATTAATCATTAATGATACTAAATAAACGTAGTTACTGAGCGATGTTTGTATAAATAAATATAGCCATATTCTAAACCTTTTAAATGAAGGATAGAATATGGCTTTTATATATTCCTTAAAATTGAGCAATAAAAAACACCTTACATCTTGGTAAGGTGTCAATAAAGTCAATATTTTACAATCTATTTATTATAGTTTAACAACGTTTGCAGCTTGAGGACCGCGATCGCCTTCAACTACTTCAAATTCAACTGATTGACCTTCTTCTAATGATTTATAACCATCTTGGTTAATTGCTGAAAAGTGTACGAATACGTCGTTTTCACCTTCAACTTCGATAAAACCAAAACCTTTTTCAGCGTTAAACCATTTAACTGTACCTTGTTTCATAATTCTGAAACCTCCAAGACTAAATTCTTTCAATATGCGTTATTCGCATATTACAAAAAATACATGTGACAATTATGTATGAATAACAAAACGCTATATATAACTCTTACAGATATTCTTTGCAATATGGAATAAAACCATTGCTTAATAGCTATTATATGTTAGTTCGAATTAAATTGCAATACAATTATAGAAAATTGTCTTTTAA
The DNA here is from genome assembly GCF_916858875.1 of Staphylococcus sp. Marseille-Q1834. Taxonomy (NCBI): domain Bacteria; kingdom Bacillati; phylum Bacillota; class Bacilli; order Caryophanales; family Staphylococcaceae; genus Staphylococcus; species Staphylococcus sp. Marseille-Q1834. The sequence goes on from NZ_CAKASN010000002.1 coordinate 223,484, forward strand.
TTAATTTTTGGCAGATTATAATAAACTTCATTATTATTTAATACAATAAAACTATAAAATATTTGTAAATCTTCATCACAATCTTCACAAAAATTTAAATCGCAATTATTATAAAATGCATGAATATTATATTTCCCAATTACATAATTATCATAATATTGTTTGCTTGCATTAATAATTTTTTTATAATTTCCCAACATGTCTTCATAACTATCGAAATGATGTTGTTCAATGATTTTATCTGTCCAGTCGCTAAATAACCACCATCCCTCGTAGTCAGCTCTAATCTTTGCAACTGTCCACATCGTCAATTCCCCTCTCAAATTAAAACTATAAAATTATTTTAACTCTAATATAAATGAATTCAAGTTTTACGGCTCATACTTTTGGCCGACCTCTATCTAATGTGATAGTAAATATTAGTTTTTTGATGCTAAAGTTCGTATAATAGTAATAAGAGGTGATATTATGCAACATAAGCATTTACAAGTATTTGGAACAGTTCAAGGTGTAGGTTTTCGTTACTATACAGAGAAATTAGCTCAGAAATATAATATTGTAGGAACCGTTCAAAATGTGGAAGACTATGTTGAAATTTATGCTCAAGGTAAAGAAGCAGACTTAGAACAATTTATAAATGCCGTTATAAATGGCGCATCACCAGCTTCTTCTGTTGGTAATTATACTATTGAAGATGTTCATAACGATAAACAATATTCAGAATTTCAATCGATTTAAAATATAAAGGAAGATGCCATTTGAGATATAATATTTCTCGATTCATAGGCGTTTTAGTAGGGATTCCAGTAGCTATTATTTCATGGGCGGTAAGTATATTTGGGTTTGATCTTTCATTTATACTAGACGCCTTAATAGGTATTGGGATGTTTTTTGTATCTTACTTCCCTACTCAACGCTTAACGTCAAAAAAATATTTAACTGAAATAGGCTTATCACGTAGAGATTATCGCTTTGTTAGAAATCAGTTAAATCAATCGCAAGATAAAATTAGAAATATATTAAGATCTTATGTTAATGTGCGATCGCTTAAAGATTTTCGTCAAATTAATGATATTTATCGCATTTCGAAATCTATTCACGTGGCTGTAAAGCAAAGACCAGGTTTGTTTTTCAAAGTTGAGAGTTTCTTCTATTCTCATATTGATAATGCATTAAATTTAATTGAGTCTTACACGCGTTTATCAAAAATGCCAAAGAAATCAGCATCAGAGAAACAAAAACTGGAACAAACACGTATTACATTAGACGAAGTAAAGCGCACGTTGATTGCAGATTTAAAACGTTTAAATGAAGACGATTATGAGCGATTAGATGTTGAGATGGAACTTAATCGTCTTGAACAAAATCGTCATAAAGATAGTTAACTTAAAGAATGGAGCGAAGATATAAATGACGAAAGAAGAACAATTTATTAACTCACATCCATTAGATGATTATATAGAACAACAGCAGTTAAATACTAGTAATAGCCCTAATCTTTCTCAGAACACAATTGCTGAAGATTTTGAGCATCAATTTAATGAGAATGAACTTAAAAAAATTGATTCAATCAGTCAACAGATTAAACCGTTAGATAATGATGGTTTATTAGCCTTTGGTTCTCATCTACAACAAAATATGTCTCAATTCTCACATCGTATGTTAGATGAAGTTCAAGCTAAAGAAATTGGTCCTGTTGGTGACGCATTGAATCAACTTATGTCTAAACTCAAATCTGTAAATCCAGATGATTTAAATCCGGAAAAGCAATCTAAATTAAAACGTCTTTTCAAAAGAACAAAAGCTTCAATCAACGAAGTGTTCTCAAGAATGCAGTCAGTAAGTTCACAAATAGATCGTATTACGATTCAATTAGATAAACATAAGAATAATCTATCAAAAGATATTCAATTGTTAGATGGATTATATGAACAAAATAAGACGTATTTCGATGACGTTACATTATATATTGCTGCAGCTAAACGTAAAAAACAGGAAATTCTTACTAATGATATTCCTAAATTACAACAACATGCCGAACAAACTGGCAATCAAATGGATATTCAAGCCGTGGCAGATATGCAACAGTTTGTCGATCGTCTGGATAAGCGTATTTATGATTTACAATTATCAAGACAAATTGCGATTCAAACTGCCCCGCAAATTCGAATGATTCAAAATGTTAACCAAGCGTTGGCTGAGAAAATTCAAAGTTCAATACTTACAAGTATTCCATTATGGAAGAATCAAATGGCAATTGCCCTTACGTTAATGAGACAACGCAATGCAGTAAGTGCACAACGTGCCGTTACAGACACAACGAATGATTTGTTAACTCAAAATGCAGCGATGTTGAAACAAAATGCGATTGAAACTGCTACTGAAAATGAACGTGGCATTGTAGACATCGAAACGCTTAAAACAACGCAAAGTGATATTATTGAAACAATTGAACAAACGCTTCAAATCCAGCAAAATGGTCGTCAAAAACGTCAAGAAGCTGAACGAGAACTAAGCGGTTTAGAAAATGAACTTAAACAACATTTATTAACAATGAGAAAAGAATAAATGCCTATACTAAAGAGCACATCACCTACTATAAGTGATGTGCTCTTTAGTATTACTTATCATTTTGATATTGAATATAATCTTGTTTTACAAATATAGAAATAATGTAGCTTATAATAGTAGCAATAATTGCAATTGGTAACCATTCTAAGGCAACTTGTTTTAAAGGTAGTTCATTTATAAATGCAATCTTGACCCAACCATTTGATGAAATAGTGCTTAATACAGAAATACAACTTACTACGATAATAGGAATCTGTTGAGCAATCGGTTTGGTTGGAATAAATTGAGCAATTAAAATTAATAAAATTACCGTAATTGCAATTGGATAAATAATACTTAATACCGGGACTGACATAGAGATAACTGAATTTAGTCCGAGATTTGCTAATACAAAACTTATTAGAGTAAATATAACGGCGTAAATTTTATATGAGATTTTTGGATATAAACTATGGAAATATTGACTTACAGAAACAATTAATCCACATGCGGTAGTTAGACAAGCTAATGCTACGATAATACCTAGTAAATATTTTCCAAAAATACCGAATCCTTGAGTTGCCATATTGGTTAATAAGTATGCACCAATATTTTGGTTTTTAGCAGCTAAGTTATCAAGCGTCTGATGATTTATCAACATATGGTTACCTATATAACCTAACGAAACATAAATAAATATTAATGCTACGGCTGCAATAAGACCTGCCATAACTGTTTGTTTAAAGATATTATTTCTTTGACTTTCCCCTGTAGATTTAATGGCATTAACAACAATCATTGAAAATGCGATTGAAGCGATAGCATCCATAGTTAAATAACCTTCTGTAAAACCTTTAGTAAAGCTACTTAATGTAGATGTATATACATCGGCGTCTCCGTTTGAATGACTATTACTTCCAAAATCTACAAATCCTTTAATAATCATTGCTAAAATTGTAATTAATAACAATGGCGTAAGTAGTGAACCAATACGATCTACTATCTTATTCGGGTTGATGCATAAATACAAGACAATTAAAAAGTAAATGAGAGTAAATATGAATAATGCCACATTACTATTAGTGTGTGCAATTGGCGTCACTGTCATTTCAAACGCTGTGGAACCGGTACGTGGTATCGCGAAAAGAGGCCCGATAGTTAAATAAATAATAATTAAAAAAATCATAGAGAATTTAGGCGAAATTTTACTGAGTGAACCTATGTAACCTCTATTATCAAAGGCTCCTACAATTACGCCTAGCAAAGGCAAACCTATGCCTGTTAAGCAGAAAGGAATCATTGCCCACCAAAAATATTGACCACTATCCTGCCCTAATTTAGGAGGAAAAATGAGATTACCAGCACCAAAAAACATGGCAAATAGCATGAATCCCATTATCCAGGTATTTCTATTCATAGAATTGCTCCTTTTTATGTATATATGTGCAATAGTTAACATTCTACCATAAAAAGGATTTGCAAGTCTATGTAAATTCAGAAAATTTAAAAACATTAATTATATTTTCTGATTATTAATTTTATTTTTAAAAAGATTTTAGTAATAATTTTTTAAGTAATGGAGATAAATGAGCTGGCAGATTCTCTACTCCCTCTACAAACAACGCATATTGACCGTAAATATTATGGATAGTTTGTTCTATATCTTCTGTAATCGTATCTTGACTTAAAAATACATTGAATACTTCTATCCCATATTTACGAGCCATTTCAACAGCTTCATACGTATCTAAAATACCATCCTGTGCATAATTAAATGCTGATGGCTCACCATCTGAAAAGACAATTAAGAAACGTTGATTATGACTACGTCTTAATAAGCGTTCACTAGCTATTCGTATTGCTACCCCGTCACGATTATCATCTTGAGGATGTAATGACATAATACGCGGACCACTTTTATCCATAGTTGAATAATCATAATGAACAATCTCATCAATGATATTAGGCTGTTTATTATCATCTGAATCAAATGCATCTTCATTAAAAGCAAGTATTTCATGTTTAACATTCAATGATTTGAGCGTCTCGTGGAATAATACAACACCTTTAATTGTTTCATCCATTTTATCAAACATACTTGCAGAAACATCAATTAATAATGTAAATGTAGCATCAAATGTTTTACTTAAATCTTGTTTTTTATAAAATAATTTATATTGATCATCAATAAACCAATTGATTAAATCACGTTGTAAACGTCCTTTTGTAAGATTGTGACGTTCATCAACATGCTCACGATCAATTGTTTTCTTAATAATTTGGATTAAGTCTTTTGTTTCAAATTGAACATCATTCTTCACATTTTGATATTCTAAAAGATATTCTGTTTCAATATCAGGCACATTCCATTTGATTTCGACGTTTTCATTAATACCTTTAAGGGCAAATGAAGGATTTTGACCAATTGAACCACCTTCATCATTATTAAGCGTAGTATCAGATCCACGTCCTTTTTTAGTCATCATATCTGTCATGTCATCAGTAGAATCGCCTTCACGCGCCGTATCATTATCACTTAAAACATCACTGTTTTCACCTTCATGCAATTCCATTTCCAAGTAAGCGCCACCCTCAGACTTGCTATCCTGGGCATTCGTTTCAGCTTCAGCAGTTTCAGCATCAGTATCCTCACTCGTATTGTCATGACCGTCTACATTGCTGGCATCGGTACGTTTAATATCCTCATATGCTAATTCATGTATCGCTTCATAAACTCGTCTAGGAAGATAATAATATTCATTTAGCATGTCTTTACTTAACATATCATCAATTTGAAACATAATGCGTTGCGCTAAATACATATTATCTTCAGAAGTTTCATTTTGGAAAAAGTTAGGCAAATACTGGAACATATGATTTAAAATATCATCAAATTGTGGATGCATCATTGGAATATCAAAGAAATTTTGACTTAAAAATGCACGTTCTAAATATAAAAATAGTAAGTCAGTATAAACCGTCTTAGTTTTATAAAAAGTAATTTGCGATTCAGTATAAGATAAACGTGTTTGCAGACGTAAATCAATGAGTTTAGCTGTACTTGGTCGTTCATTACGGATGTGGTTAAAAACACGCATATCTTCTAAAAGACGGAAGAGTTGATGATAAAACTTAGGATGTTCAAACTCATCTTCATGAAGTACTTCATTCACAATTTTTTCATCCATCATTTGATAGCCATATGCAGCTAACATTACATCCGTTTTTAAACCTGCATTTTCAATTTCAGCAGGACGATGAGACCAAAACCAACTAGTGATAAGTGTATTATTAATCGGATCATAAAAAGGGAATTTTTGAATTTTAACTTGTGTTTGTTCGTTTTTTAGAAGTAAGCGCGCTAAGTCTTGTAACATCATGACTTGTTTAGCATCGAGTTGCTCATCATTAAATTTTATAAAACGATCACTCATATTAATCCCTCTCTAAAAGTTTAGTTCAATTGCATTTTTAATCGCTTGTTGTTCACGTTCGTCTTCCAATTTATCAATAATTGTTCGTTGAATCGCACGTTCAATAGGCATCACGGTAATTAAATCACTTAAGTCAATAAGTGCACGAATACTAGCTGCCTCTTCCGAAATTTGACCTTGTTTAGACATTGTACGTAAATCTTCATTGAATTTAATAATTTGTTCAATGATTTTATCATCCTGCAAATTACTTTGGTGTTTAATAACTTCTTTTAAGATGTCACCATCAATGTAATCTACTTGAATTACAACAAAACGGTTTTTAAGCGCTTCGTTCATTGGTAATGTGCCTACATACCCTTCGTTAATAGCAGCAATAACATTGAAACCAGGCGCAGCTTTAATTACCTCTCCAGTGAATGGATTAGTGAGTTGACGACGATAATCTAATACACCGTTTAAAATTGGTAATGTTTCAGGTTTAGCCATATTAATTTCATCGATATATAAGATATGACCTTCACGCATTGCTTTAATAACAGGACCATCAATAAAGACAATTTCTTGGCGACCTTCATCGTTTGTTTTAATTGTTTTAAATCCTAATAAACTTTCAGCATCTAAATCCACAGAACAGTTAACTTGATGCATAGGCGTATTAACCGTTTCACTTAAAGTTTCCGCTAATTTCGTTTTACCAGAACCAGTTGGGCCTTTAAGTAAGATATTTTTATTTAATTTAAATAATGCTTTTGCATCATTAAATACAGATTCATCAGAATTGATATATTGATTTTGTACCATAATAATTTAAACTCCTTCTTTCTTTAAAAATGAAAAAATAGACTAAGGAGTCTTTTTTTAACTCCCGAGTCTTAAATTGAACAACATGTTTAAAAATGATTGGCAGTCTTAAATTTCTTTAAAATAATCTTTGTAATAACCACCAACTAAACCAGAATTATCAATAATTTGATAATATTCTTCAGTTTCATTAATTACATCATATTGTTTGCCGATAGTTAACATGTCAGAAACTGTAAATTTCTTAGCATCTGTATTAGTAACTTCAACTTTTTTAATTGGTGTACGCTCTTTCCATGTTTCATGTAACATAGCCATATATATTCCTCCAATAATGAACTAGTATAATTTATTTTTCTAAAGTATAAATGAATGAGATGCCACTATTTTCAGTGATACGAATTGATTTAGCATCACCTTGATTTAACATTTGATAAGGGATTCCAATTTCATCTAACTCTTTTTTAGCATTTTCAAAATCCTCAGATGAATTAGCGCTAAATTCAACTTGTTCAACGATACCTTCCTCAACCATTTCTATTTCTTCTTTAGGTTGATATAAGTGGATTTCGCCGCCTAGACCACCTTCACCGATTTTAAATACTTGAATAACTTGGTTTGGAAACTCAGTAGATTCATATTCTGCATAATGTACTAAATTGAATACATTTTTAAAAATAGAAGCTGTCACAGGCATTTCATTTACTTTAATAATGATTGGCCCTAGACCTTGTAATTGATGAAGTGGATTAACTGAACTTTCAAATGTCGGCGTACCTAAGCCAATTCCAGTATTGTGCTCATTTGAATAAATATCAAAAATTTGTTGATTAGTGTCTTTGAAACTAAAATGTTTGTTGCCGTTTAACTCGGTTATTGAACTATATTCAATATCGTTATCTTTTAAGATTTGTTGATATTCTTCAAGACCTGCATCAGATGGAGTTCTTAATCCTACACTAGAAATGTGTTGGTTTTGATATGTTTCATTTGGAACTTCAACAAAATGTATACGAGTTCCTGGGCTTAAATCTGCATCACCAAATCGTAAAGCTTGATTTTTAGATGCAACATTAAGACCTAAGATATCTTTAAATAATTTCTTTGTGTTAGAAAGATCACTTGTCCCTAATGTGACACTTCTAAGTCCGCTCATTAACTGACACCCCTATATTTATCTTTTCTCAATTATTATAACGTATTTTTCATGCGAATTATATGATGAACTATTGGAGATTACTATTTATATCGTTTACTATTAAGACGAACTTTATATATTAATTAAACATATTTAGTTCGATAATTTAAAATCATTAGAAAATATAAATTCAGCATTTTACCACTCCCCTACCCTTTAAAATATAGAGAGGGGAGTTTATTTTTATAAAAAGTATATATTTATTTGGTTAGAGTTTTTGGTAGATAAGTTCGTTTTTTAGATGTTTTCGAGAATTATCAACATTGATTACATTTTAATATGCAATCAAAAATATATGATTACTACAATTAATGAATTGATTTACTTGCAAGTATATATTTTTTAAATAGTCACATTCTATGTCTTTATTTGCACTTATATACTTTGAATTTATTAACGTTCTTATGCTTTGACAGACCTTTCATTTAACCTTTAATGCCATGATTATTATAAATCAGAGTAATACGCTTATTGACGTAAAAATGCTGCACCTTAATTAAACAAGCCTATTTTAACTTAAATAAGCTCAAGTGACGTCTCTAATGATTTTCGCCTCTTCCAACCAAAAAAATACAACGACGATAAACGCCGTTGTATTAAATATTTACGAGGTTGTATTCCTTTGTGATTAGCTTTCTAGTAATAGATCTTCTGGACTTTCGATAAGTTCTTTAATTGTTTTTAAGAATCCTACTGCTTCTTTACCGTCGATAATTCTGTGGTCGTAACTTAATGCAATATACATCATTGGTCTGTTCTCAATTGTGTCTTTATCAATCGCGATTGGACGAGTGATAATTGAGTGCATACCTAAAATAGCAGCTTGATTACCATTGATAATTGGTGTACTCATCATTGAACCGAAGATACCACCATTAGTGATTGTGAATGAGCCATTAACCATGTCATCTAAACCAAGTTTTTTCTCACGTGCTTTTACTGCTAAGTCAGCGATTGCTCTTTCAATTTCAGCAAAGTTCTTTTTATCGCAATCTCTTACAAATGGTACTAATAAACCATCGTCAGTTGAAACGGCTACGCCGATATCATAATATTGTTTAGTAATCATATCGTCGCCATCAATTTCAGCGTTTACTTCTGGATATTTCTTCAATGCTGCCACAGCTGCTTTAGTGAAGAATGACATAAAGCCTAATTTTGTACCATCATGATCTTTGATAAATTGTTCTTTTTTACGTTTACGTAGTTCCATAACATTTGTCATGTCTACTTCATTAAATGTAGTTAACATTGCTGTGTTATTAGATACTTCTAATAATTTTTTAGCAGCTGTTTTCTTTCTACGTGACATTTTTTCACGAATAACTGGTTTATTTGGTGTGCTTGATGATTTTTTAGTTTCTTGTGGTTTACTATCTTGTGAAGATTGAGTAGCTTGAGATTGACTTGCTTTTTGGCTATTATCAACATCTTCTTTACGTACTACATCATTACCTTTACCAGAAACTGAACTTAAATCTACACCGTTCTCACGAGCATGACGACGTGCAGATGGTGTTGCATTAACACGCTGGTTATTAGATGAAGATTGTTCTGATTCATTTAAGCTAGTTGAAGGTGCTTCTGTTTCTTTACCTTCGTTTTTCTCAACGTTTTCATCTTTTTGATCTTCAGTCGATTGTTCATTACTGCTGCTAGAAGCGTTATTTCCGCTACCTTCTCCAACTGTTGCAATAACTTGACCTACTTCAACTGTATCGCCTTCAGAAGCAAGTTGTTCTTGTAGAACACCTTCTTCTTCAGATACAACTTCAACATTAACTTTATCAGTTTCTAATTCAAGAATGGCTTCACCTTTTTCAACGCTGTCACCTACGTTTTTTAACCATTCTGCAATAGTACCCTCTGTAATAGATTCTGCTAATTCTGGAACTTTTACCTCTGCCATATTATTTCCCCCTAGTTATTTTGAGTGCTACTTTCAATAATTTTATTTTGAACAAGTTTATGAATTTCTCCATCACCTTCAGCTGGTGCTGCACGTTGAATTCTGCCATGATAACTTAAATTATATTCATTACCTACAAGAGATTTTAAGTATGGATATACAAATAACCAAGCACCTTGGTTTTTAGGTTCTTCTTGAACCCATGAAACAGTTTCAAGATTAGGTAATCCATTTAATACTTCTCTAATTTCTTCTTCAGGGAATGGATATAATCTTTCCACAGCCACTAGTAAAATAGATTCGTTAGGATTTTTAGCTAAATGTTCTTTTAAATCAATAAACATTTTTCCTGAAGCTAGAATAACTTTAGTCACTTTATCTTTTTCAGCTTCATCTACAAGGATTGGTTTAAATCCACCAGATGTAAATTTTTCAATTGGTTGAGCAACAGTTTTGTTTCTCAACAAGCTTTTTGGTGACATAATAATTAAAGGTCTCATAGCTTCTGTGCCTAAACTTTTAGCTTGTGCTCTTAATAAATGGAAGTAGTTACTTGAACTTGATAAGTTAACCACTGTACTATTATTTTCAGCTGCTAATTGTAAAAATCTTTCAAGTCGTGCTGAAGAGTGCTCAGCACCTTGACCTTCAAACGCATGTGGTAAGAATAGTGTTAAACCGGTTCTTTCACCCCATTTAGCACGGCCAGAAGACATGAAGTTATCAAATATCATTTGAGCCATGTTCGAGAAGTCACCATATTGAGCTTCCCAAATATTCATGCTTTCTTTGTTCTCAACGTTGTAGCCATATTCAAAGCCAACAACAGCTGCTTCAGATAATGGACTATTGTGAACTTCAAATGTAGCTTTTTGATCAGGAACATGATGTAAAGGTGTGTAAACATCTCCATTTTCCTCATCATGTAAAACAGCATGTCTATGACTAAATGTACCTCTTTCACTGTCTTGTCCAGTTAAACGAACTGAGATACCGTCTTGAACAATTGTTGCAAATGCAAGTTGTTCTGCTTGTGCCCAATCCACTAAACCGTCTTCTTTTTCGAATGGTTCTCTACGTTTTTCAAGCACTTTATCTAGCTTTTTCAACACATGGAAATCTTCTGGATAAGTTAACATCGCATCATTAATTTCTTTCAGATGATCGAATGTGAAGTCCTTATCATCGCTTTGTAAAGGTTGTTGTAAAGATTCAGGTTTTTCCATATCAGGATTATCCATTTTATCGGCTTTATCAATTTTATCTTGAGCTGAACGCATAGATTTTTGGACATTATCCATAATTTCATTCATTTGCTCTTTGTTAATAACGCCTTCATCTACTAGTTTGTTACCATAAATAATTTCAACAGAATCATGTTTACGAATATTTTGATATGGAACAGGGTTTGTAATTGATGGTTCATCCATTTCGTTATGCCCGTAACGACGATAACCTACTAAATCAATTACGAAGTCTTTGTGGAATTCTTTTCTGAAATCCATTGCGATATCAATTGCTTCAATTGTTGCTTCTACATTATCAGCATTAACATGTAAGATAGGCACATCATAACCTTTAGCAATATCAGAAGAATATGTTGTAGAACGACCATCAACTGGTTCAGTTGTAAAACCAATACGGTTATTCGTAATGATATGTAAGGCGCCTCCTGTAGAATAGCCATCTAAATTACTTAAATTCATTGTTTCGAAATTGATACCTTGACCTGGGTAAGCTGCATCACCATGGACTATGATAGGCATAGCTTTATGGAAGTCAGTAGAAGGACCACCATTATGATGAGTATCATCTTGAGCAGCACGTGTTTTTCCAATAACAACTGGCGCTACAATTTCTAAATGACTTGGGTTGTTTGCAAGTGAAATGCGTTGTTCTATACCATAAGAAGAAGTTGTTTTAACGCCACCTAAGTGATATTTAACGTCACCTGTCCAACCAGAAGTTAATTCTAAGCTTCCATCTTCAGGTAAAAACTTCATTGGATCAGTGTGCATGAATTCTGAAATCATCATTTCGTATGGTTTTTCTAATACATGAGTTAAGACATTTAAACGTCCACGATGGGCCATGCCGATTTGAATATTCTGAATTTCTACTTCTGCAGCACGTTTTAGAGTATGTTGTAACATAGGCACTAATGTGTCTACACCTTCGATTGAGAAACGTTTTGCCCCTACGAAGTTTTTATGTAGATACTTTTCAAAGCCTTCAACATGTGCTAGTGTTTCGAATAATTTTTTCTTTTCATCATTATTAATATTTGCTTTATAAGGTGTTTCAATTCGACGTTTTAACCATGTACGCTCTTTATTGTTGTTAATATGGTTATATTCGAATGCAATAGGTCCCTTATAGCGCTTTTCCATACGCTCAATTGCTTCATATGCATTGTCATAAATATCACTAAAATGTTCAGAAACAATGCCAGCAGAAATTTGTTCTAATGTTGCTTTATCTAAATTAAAATCCTCAATAGTTAATTTAGGAACATTAGTTCTTTCAGGAGCATTTACAGGGTAAATATCGGCCTTAAGGTGACCATATTGTCTAATATTATCGATTAAGCGCATGATACGTTTGATAGTACTATCATCCGCTGAAGAACCACTCCCTTTTGTGGTAGGTTTAGCCTCGATATTAGCTTCACCATTTTTTATTGTACTAAAAAGAACTTGTAAATCATCAGATACAGAAGAAGGGTCTTGTAGATAATCATCATATAAATCTAACATAAGACCTAAATTTGCACCAAAGTTTACAGGAGCTTCCGTAACATCCTTGTTATCCTTTGCCATAGTATACCCTCCACAAAATAGTTAAACCGCTTACAGAATAATCATAGCATTATTTAACACTTTGATAAAGCCTATTGACTGAATATTATGTAAAAGGATGAAGAATAAAAATAAGTTTTGCAAAAAAGGTTTTTTTGTATCGTAATTTATATCATTTAAAGCTTTTTTTGGAGATAATTTCTTCCAAATGAGTCTTTATTCTAGAGTACTGTTTAGTAAACTTCTTAAGCGATAACGTTATTTTTAAAGTCTTGAATTAAAAAAAGACTAAGATTGAACAAAACATAGTTCAATCCTAGTCATCTGCGATTATTTTTCTAATTAAAATGTAGTGAGCCAATTTTATTATTTAAAGATTATTTTAAAAGTAGTATATTGATTTACTTTACTATCAACCATTATATAGCCACTATATTGTTGCACAATCTTTTCGGCTATAGAGAGACCTAGACCATTACCTCCTTGGCTTCTAGCTCTCGATTTATCAACTCGATAAAAGCGATCAAATATAAATTCTTGGTCTTCTTTAGGAATACCCATACCGTGATCTGTTATTTCAATACTTATTTGTTTATTTCGAAGTTGAGTTTTTATAATGATATGTTTGTTTTCTTTATCATATTTCATCGCATTGTCGATAAAAATTAAAAGTAATTGTTCGAATTGATGGCGATTAATATGCAAGTTTAACGGTTTATTTGCTAAATGAACATCAAAATGATAATCGGGATGTAATTGCTGTAATGATTTAACTCTTGAACGAATTTCTTCGTTAATGTCAACGTCTTCACTTTCTAATGCTTGTATATTCACTTTATCTTTCGTTAAAAGTAATAACTCTTCCACGAGTTTTGTAATACGATTCATTTCTTCTAATGAAATATTTAATGATTCCTCTAATACTTCTGGGTCTTTTTTTCCCCAACGCTTAATTAAATTTAAATGTCCTTGAATAATTTGAAGCGGTGTCCGCAATTCATGTGAAGCATCTTCTACAAATTGTCGTTGTTGATTAAATGACTCTTCAATTTGAAACATCATATCGTTAAACGTTTCAATTAAATTATCGGTTTCTTCATAATTAGTATTGAGCTCTAACTTATTTTGGAATCCATCGCGTCGTATTTGAATCATTTTATTAGACATTCTTATTAACGGCTTGGTTATTTGTCTTGAAATGATATAACTAATTCCACCAGTAATTACTGTTGCTACTACTCCAAACATAATAGCTACTATATAAAGGGAACGTACGACATTATTATATCCCTCAAGTGAATGAACTAAAACGATAAACCCTTGGAAATTACGACTTTGAATAGGTTCAGTCATGATAAGAAATTGTCTACCATTATACTTTTTAACTTTTACGCGTTCAATATTTGCTAAATCAAATTGTGGTTTAATATGCATACTACTCTCATTTGAAGTATGCATGATTTCTTTACCATTTTGATTGTATACTACAACTTCTTCAAAATTTTCTAAAGATGCACTTAAATCTAGAGGTGAAATATGTTCCATAGAGCGTGTTTGAATTAAATTAACAATTTCACTAGAGCTATGCTCGGCTTCATCAATTTCTCCCTTACGCAATGTGTCTTTCAGAAAGAAAATAGTCATTGAGCAAAATAAAAGGATGGTCGTAAACACAATAAGTGTCGTAATTGTCATCCATTTATATTGTAAAGTACGTTTTTTTATCATCGGATCACATACCCTACACCACGTACAGTTTCAATTGTTTTCTCTTTACCAAATGGCTTTAATTTATTTCTTAAATAGCGAATATAAACATCTACCACATTCGTTTCTACTTCGCTATCATACCCCCATACATGATCTAAAATTTGTTCTCTTTGTAATACATGATTACGGTTTGTCGCTAATACGTATAATAGATCATATTCTGTCTTCGTTAAATCAAGTTGTTCACCATTAACGGTAACTTTGAATGCATCGATATCAATTTTAATACCATTGATGTCGATAATATCTTTTTGGGGTTGGCGACGTAATACTGCACGAATTCTAGCGAATAACTCTTCTATTTCAAATGGTTTTACAATATAATCATCAGCACCATAGTCTAATCCAGTCACCTTATCATACGTATCACTTTTGGCTGTAATAATAATAATAGGCGTAGTCTGTTCTTGACGCACACGGCGACATATTTCAAGACCGTTAATATTAGGAAGCATTAAATCTAAAATAATTAAATCATAACTATTGTTTAATGCTTTGTTTAAACCAGCTTGCCCTTCATATTCAATATCCACGTTATAATTATCGTGGGTTAATTCTAATTCAAGGAATCGAGCTAAATTTTGTTCATCCTCTACTATTAATATATCTGTCAATGGTTGCACCTCTTTTTTTGAAAATAAGCTAACAAATACGTTTAATAATTTAAAATTAATTTCCGCTAATTATGGCCAATTAGCCCTTTATAATATAAGTAATATTTTATCATAGTATATCTCTAAATAAGCATACAAGTATGTTAAAGCAAAGTAAGATGGATGAATTTTTGACTTAACATTAAACGCTTCAAAATAAATCTAAATTTTTCACATTTCTAATTGACAATGATTATCAGTCGTGTATAATAATAGTTGAAAATGATTATCAATACCGACTAAGACAATTCCCCCCACATATATTTCGTTCTTACAGGGTTGATCATTTTCGAGTTATTCCCCTTTTATATGCCCGTAAAAGACTAACGTTGAAGTTTTAAAATTAGCTTAAACGTTTTAATTAAAGCAGTGAATCTAATGCCGAGGTTCACTGCTTTCTTTTTTGGTTATTTCTCACTTACCTCATTTTCCTAAAAAGAAAAGAGAAACAGGCTTCAAATATGAATACTCTGCTTCTCTTATGAAAAATATTAATATGAAGTTGGATATAGTTGTTTCTTCAAAATTAATGTTGATAAAACAATACAGAAAGCGCCGCCAATAATGCCAGCAATAACATCAGTAGGATAATGCACGCCTAAATACACTCTTGAAATTGAAATTAACAGAATGAATAAGGCACATAGTCCGATGATAATGCCTTTATTAGAACCAGACATACTTCGATTAGCAATAAACATTGCACTTCCGAAAAATGACGTTGAACCCATGGCATGTCCACTAGGGAAACTAAAACCACTGATATCAATTAAACGTAATAATGTTGGACGTTCACGGTCAAAGATGTTCTTTAATACAGGGTTTAGAATGCCTGATAGTGCCATAACAATTGCAAAAAATAATGCTTCAATTTTACAGCGTTTAAGCATTAAATAAGCTACAAACATTAATGATAAACAAACCATGGCCCACACTTCTCCAATTTTAGTTGCGCCTAGCAAAATTGAAGTTGTTATAAAACTTTCTGATGAATAAATAAATTCATATACTTCTGTATCAATCCATTTACCTAATCTTGATTCATGGAAAAAAGCGATAATTCCAAAGATTAGAGTGAAAACTATGAGTAATGTAATGCGCTTTGCACGATTCATCAAGTATGCCTCCTGTATTTATAAAGCGTCGTTCAAGATTTTATCAAACAAATCTTCTCTAGTATAACTTTCATTATACGTTTCCATTTGTTTAATGATACTGTCACGTTGATTTTCAATATCTTTTAATTGTTCTAAAAGTTTAACTTGAGTAAGCTGATCTTCAGGAATTGTTCTGCCATAACCTTTAGATTCAAAGTTTTTAGCATTATCTATTTGGTCGCCACGAGATTGATCTAATCCTAATGGGATTAAAAGCATTGGAATACGTAACGTTAAAAATTCATAAATAGCATTTGATCCAGCTCGACTTACTACGGTATCCGTAATAGCAAGTAAGTCAGTAAGTTCCTCTTTCACAAATTCGTATTGTACATATCCACTCTTATTAATAGAGTGATCGATTAAACCATGACCTGTAAGATGAATGATTTGATAATCTTGAAGCAGTGCTTCTAAATTTTCACGAATCGCATCGTTTAACTTTTTGCTACCTAAACTTCCACCCATTGCAAGTAAGACTTTCTTAGAATTGTTAAAGCCTGTAAGTTGATAACCACGTTCTTTGTTACCTTCTTTTAAGTCTGCACGTATTGTTGCACCTACAAAATCTGCTTTGTCTTTAGGAAGATAATTTAAAGTGTCCTCGAATGTTGTGTAGATTTTTTTAGCAAATTTTAAAGATATCTTATTTGCTAAACCAGGTGTTAAATCTGACTCATGAATAATTGTTGGGATTTTTAATGAACGAGCGGCTATTACTACTGGAACAGAAACAAATCCCCCTTTAGAAAATAGTAAATCTGGCTTCTCTTTTTTTAATACTTTACGTGCATCAAGAACGCCTTTTAATACTTTGAATACATCTTTAGCATTTTCAAAAGATAAATATCTACGTAACTTACCACTTGATATTGGATAATATTTAATCTCAGATAATTGAGATTCAATCATTTCACGTTCAATGCCGTTTTTAGATCCAATGTAAAATGCCGTGTGACCTTTTTCAATAGCAGTCGGAATGAGACTTAGATTTACGGACACATGTCCGACTGTGCCGCCACCAGTAAATGCTATTTTAGTCATAGTTATTAACCTCTATTCTTATATGTTTTTATAGTATGCATAGAATGGTGCACCTCTATCAAAGGGATGATAGTCTATTTCTGCCTCGCCAACTTTTTCGAACCCAAACTTCTCAAATAAGCCTTGTGCAGGTTTATTAAGCGCAAACGTATCAGTTAATATAACATGTACGTCGTGATCTTCAGCAAGTTGAACAGCGAAGTCAAATAATTCAGTAGCTGCACCTTTATAATTTTTTGACCCAGCTAATCTGTGGATGACATAAGCACCTTCTCTATCAACTGGCCATTCTAAATCATCATACCATTCTGATTGTTGTTGGTCGACCACTATAAAACCGTAAATTGAATTCTCTTCTTCTAATACATAAAGCGTTTCAGTATCAATATCTTCTTCAAAATGTTCGGCAATAGGATATTTGTCATCCCATTGATTATTATCTTGTTCTTGCATTAATTGTTTTGCTTCTTCAACTAATGTCTCGATTTGATTTATATCTTCTTTTTTACCTAATCTAATTGTCATTTTCAAAACACCTCTTTATTTTAGTTTATCCAATAATTTATCTAATACTGTATCTTCTTTATTAGATTTTTCAACTAATAACTGCGTGAATTTGTCGTTCGTTTTAGCATCAAATTTACCAGTAGTAGGTAAATGATTATCAGATTGAAATGCTTTAAGTTTAGTAGATAAATCTGAGTCAAATTGATTTGATTCGTCATTTATTTTATAGCCTAAAGCATTTAAACCAATCTTAATTGATTTAACATTTTTATTATTATCTCCTACTGAATATGTTTTATCAGTTGGAATGACACTAATAGATTGATACTTAGGAGATGCTATTTTAACATCTGGTTCGATACCTTTACCATGAATGTAGTGGCCATCTGGAGTTAACCATTTCATTTGAGTATATTTTAATAATGAACCATCACTAAATTCACGAGTTGTTTGTACTATACCTTTACCAAACGTTTTTGAACCATAAACTTTTACTTTATGATGATCTTTCAGAGCTCCTGTAAATACTTCTGAGGCACTTGCTGAGCCTTCATTTACTAAAATGCTCACTTTCATATCTTTTGCTTCTTTTAAAGCGTCATTCGATGTCGTAATTGATTCTTTATCATTACCTTTCTCAAGTTGAACAACAGTTTGTCCTTTATCGATAAAGATATTAGCCATTTTAACGGCTTCATCTAATAAGCCACCCGGATTATTACGTAAATCAAGTACAATACTGCGAACACCTTCTTTATGTGCTTTAAGTACTGCAGCTTTTAATTCGCCAGCCGTATTTTCTTGGAATTTATTAATGGTCAAAATACCGATACCATCTTTTTTCTTATATTCTACGCTTTTGACATGGATTTTTTTTCGTTTAATATCTATATCTTTTTCTTGAGATCCACGTTTAATAGTAAGTGTTACTGTGGTACCTTCTTTACCACGCACCTTTTTGACTACTTCATCTAAAGGTTTGCCTTCAACAGAATGTCCATTTATTTTAGTTACAACATCTTTCGGTTGTATTCCTGCTTTTTCAGCAGGAGAATCTTTAATAGGACTTGTAATCATAATTTCTTTGTCTTTCTTCTGCATTTCTGCCCCGATACCTACGAAGTCACCTGAAACATCTTCGTTAAAACTTTTAGTTTCTTCTTTAGTCATGTATTCAGAATATGGATCTTTTAATTCTTTAACCATACCGTCGATGGCTGCTTCTGTTAATTTATTAGATTGTTGTTTTTTATAATAATCATTATTTAAAGTCTTATAGGCGTATTCAATTTTTTTCATTTCTTTACGTTCGTCTTTAGTCAAACCACTCAATTTGTGATTGATTCCAATCGTCGCAGCAACAGTTAATGCTGCAGTGAAAATAATAGCTAGCAGTAAGATAAGAATAAATTGCCAAATCTTTAAGTGTACTTTTTTAGGAGATGACACTTCTTCATTTTGATTAGAAGACAATCGCTCATCATGCTTATCTGTATTATGATTCATTCAAACACTTCCTCTATTACTTCATATGTATTTACTCTTTATTTTGAAAAGATATTACTAGTATGTCTTTATTTATAGTTAAACGCAAATTAGAAGACTATTTATAGTTTAAAGTAATAAAGCGGGAGAGAAATCAATCTTTTGTTAAAAAGATTTCCTCGTCCCGCCCTAGCAAGAATAATTAAAATTTCAACCATTCTGTATATTCTTCATATAAATCGTCAAATACTGACATTGGTACTGTAATATCACTTTGCATCTCAATATAATCAGATAGTGTATTAAAGTCGCTTTCATGTTTAGGAAAAGCTAAATCATTAAAAATTTCTTCAGCTAATTCGCCTTTACTATCTTTTCTTCCTCTGACAGTAAGTGCAAATTGGTAAAAAGAATGATTCTTCATTAGCTCATAGTCACATCAATGACTTTTGTTTCGCCTTTAACTACTGCTTGAACATCATCGAAATGAATTGATTCAGTTTGATCTGAATTAGTAATAATAATTGGTGAGATGACATCTTTAGCATTTTTTCTGATATATTCTAAATCAAATTTTAATAATGGGTCGCCAACTTTTACTGTATCGCCACTATTTACTAAAATTTCAAAGCCTTGACCATCAAGTTGGACAGTATCTAAACCAATGTGTACTAAAAGTTCAAGACCATTATCAGCTTTCAACCCAATAGCGTGTTTTGTAGGAAAGACATTATCTACTTTACCTTCGATTGGTGATACTACTTCACCTTCAGAAGGATTAATACCAAAACCTTCACCCATCATTTTTTGTGCAAATACAGGATCTGGAATATCTTCGATTTTTACATATTCACCTGTAAGTGGTGCATAAATTTCAGTTTCTTTATTAACTTCTTTACCTTTACCAAATAATTTTTTAAACATATTTATTCACTCCTATTATTTTTCAAAATGTGGAATTAAATCGCCATATCCAAGCTCTTCTAATTTCTCATAAGGTATGAACTGAATTGCAGCTGAATTAATACAATATCGTAAACCGCCACTTTCTTTAGGACCATCGTTAAACACATGCCCTAAATGACTATTTGCTTCTTCAGATCTTACTTCCGTTCTAACCATACCAAATGTTTTATCAACGAGTTCAATGATTTCATCATCGTCAATTGCTTTAGAAAAACTTGGCCATCCACAATTGGACTCAAATTTTTCTTCAGATGTAAATAATGGCTTACCTGAAATTTTATCAACGTAAATTCCTTTATCAAAATGATTCCAGTATTCATTTTGAAATGGAGGCTCAGTACCATTTTCTTGTGTTACTAAGTATTCCATATCATTTAGTTCATTTTTATTTTTTTTAATCATTTTTTGACCCCCAATGCGATTCAATAAAAGCTTTTCTACCTGATCCACGTTGGTACTGTTCGTAGTGCATAGGGTTTTTCTTATAATAATCTTGATGATAATCCTCTGCTGGATAAAAATTCTTATAAGGAAGCACAGGAGTAATGACAGGTTTTTTAAAAATACCTTGTTCATTTAACTGTTGAATTTTTAATTCAGCAGCTTGTTTTTGTTTCTCATCATGATAAAAGATTGCAGGTTCATAGCTTTCGCCTCTATCAAAGAATTGACCACTATTATCAGTAGGATCAAATGTTTTAAAATAAACATCTAATATATTTTCAAAAGATGTAATTTCAGGATTGTAAGTGATTTGTACAGCTTCTCTATGGCCTGTTTCATTCGTACAAACTTGTTCATATGTGGGATTCTCTACGTCACCGCCACTATAACCTGAAACTACACTTTCAATACCTGGATATGAAGTGAATGGTTTAACCATGCACCAAAAGCATCCTCCAGCAAATGTTGCGTATGCCATTTAATTACCTCCTTTGTCATTATTTAAATTTACGCTAATATGCGTATATTTTAAAGTGATTTACTTATTCAGCACTTAAAATATATTAATGACGAACAACGACTAGCCCTATTGCCCCTTGTCCAGTATGAGTCGAAATAACTGGTGTTGTGACATTTACATCATATTCTTGAGGACCAAAAGCATCATCAAATTGTGATTTTAATTTTTCGACAAAATCAATCACATTAGCGTGCGCGACACCAATAGATTTAATTTTATGTTTGTCAATAAATTCTGAAATTTCTTTTTTTAAATATTGAATACTTGAGTTTTGTGTACGTGCATTATGCACCATTTCTAAATAGCCATCTTCTAGCGTACCGATAGGCTTGATTTTCATAATATTTCCAATAAACCCTTTTGTCTTACTAATACGTCCACCTTTGATTAATTGATTAAGTTGACCTATAACTACAAATAATTTTGTATTTTTTTGTACTTCTTTAAGGCTCTCAACTATTTCAAACGAAGATAGATTAGTATTAACTAATTCAACTAATTTTTGAATTTGATAACCAAGACCAAATGAAATTGATTTTGAATCAATGACAGTTATATTGGCATCTACCATTTCACTTGCTTGTAGTGCAGTTTGGTAAGTTCCGCTTAGCCCAGATGACATGTGTATACTAAAAATTTCTACATCATCTTTCGATAAAGTTTCATATAGTTCGATAAACTTCCCAATTGGCGGTTGACTCGTCTTAACATCGGCGTCATCTTCGATATGTTGTATATATTCTTCAGATGTAATGTCTAATTGATCGACATAAGATTTGCCATCAATCGTTACACTTAAAGGAATGACGTGGATATCATGTTTTTTTAAATAATCTTGTGATAAGTCTGACGTAGAATCCGTCACTATAATTTGTTTTGTCATAAGTACCTCCATTAAATCACTTTACTTATTATGTTTACGAACTAAATGTAGAAATGTATGTGGAATTGTATTTTTCTCATCTAATTCCCCTTCTACAGAAGATTCAACTTCCCAATCTTCAAATGTATATTCAGGGAAAAATGTATCTCCTTGATGTTTCCCTTCTACTACAGTGATATACATATCATCTACTTTATCAATCATTTCTTCAAACAATGATTGACCTCCAAAGATGAATACGTGGCCTTCTAAATCATATATTTCGTCGAAAGAGTGTATAACATCTACGCCATCTGCATGAAATGAAGTGTCACGTGTCAATACAACATTTCGTCTGTTTGGTAATGGTTTACCGATTGAGTCATATGTTCTTCTTCCCATAACTAAAGTGTTACCTGTTGAAAGTTTCTTAACATGCTTTAAATCATTGGGTAAGTACCAAGGTAAGTCATTGTTATAACCAATAACACGTTGTTGATCGTGTGCTACTAAAATTGATAAAGTCATCATTTTCCCTCCGTTATTTATTTAAGAAAAATTTTTGATTTTTTATTAAGTAATTCAATTAAATATAGATTGAAATGTCTATATAAGGTTACTTCATTTTCAAATAAATAGTAAATCGGAATAGCTTTATACTGCAATAGGTGCTTTGATTGCAGGATGTGATTGATAATCTATTAATTCAAGGTCTTCATAATTTATATCGAAAATCGAAGCGTTAGAATTTATTTGTAATGTGGGAGGCGTATAGCTCTCTCTAGATAATTGCGTTTGAATAGCATCAATATGATTTGAATAAATATGTGCATCTCCAAATGTATGGACAAATTCGCCTACTTCAAGGCCACATTCTTTAGCAATAAGGTGTGTTAATAAGGCGTAGCTAGCAATGTTAAAAGGCACACCTAAGAAAATGTCTGCACTACGTTGATATAATTGGCAACTTAATTTACCGTCTTGTACATAAAATTGAAACATTGTATGACAAGGTGGCAAAGCCATTGAATCGATTTCAGCAGGATTCCATGCAGATACAATGTGACGTCGTGAGTTAGGATTATCTTTGATTTGTTGGATCACTGTTTTTAATTGATCAAAGTGATTCCCTTCTTTATCTACCCAATCACGCCATTGTTTACCATAAACATTTCCTAAATCGCCATACTTTTGAGCGAAACTATCATCATTTAAGATGCGTTGTTTAAATTTGGCCATTTCTTCTTTATACAGTTCATTAAAATTAGAATCTTCTAAAGCTCTATGACCAAAATTGGTCATATCTGGTCCATCATAATCTTCAGATTGAATATATTTTTCAAAAGCCCATTCATTCCAAATATTATTGTTATATTTTAATAAATATTGAATATTTGTATCGCCTTTAATAAACCACAATAATTCAGTAGCTACTAATTTGAATGATACTTTTTTTGTAGTTAAAAGTGGGAATCCTTTTGATAAATCAAATCGTAGTTGATGACCAAATTTTGAAATTGTACCTGTGTGTGTTCGATCATCGCGTTCATTACCTATTTTTAAGATTTCTTCGCATAAGCTGTGATACGCTGAATCAAAGGGGTTTAACATAGTGTCATCTCCTAAATGTATATATTAACTATTATTATACTAGAAAATGAATGGTTATTAAATTATCTATAATAGAGTTCCTCAGTTTTTCAGAATTTTAATCATGAATAGAGGCCAATCTTTAAATATTAAACTAGCAAAATAAAAATAAAACCTATAATAAACTCTTTGAAAAAATCAATTAGCTATTATAGGTTTTAAAAATTTATATTTAAAGATTAACTTTGTTTAGCAATTTTCATCAAAAGCGTCTTTAATGTCCATGCAAATATCTTGAATATCACGGCCTTCAATATGTTCACGTGGAATAAAGTGTTTCAATTCAGTACCTTTAAATAATGCGTATGAAGGACTTGATGGTACTTGTTGAATATATTCACGCATTGTTTGTGTTGCTTCTTTATCTTGTCCAGCAAATACAGTGATTTTATTTGTAGGTTTTTTATCATTTTGTTCTGCTACGGCAACAGCTGCTGGTCTAGCTAAGCCAGCTGCACAACCGCAAGTAGAGTTGATAACAACGAATGTTGTATCGTTATCGTCCACATTATTCATATAGTTTGATACTGCTTCACTTGTTTCTAAACTTTCAAAACCATTCTCAGTAAGTTCAGCACGCATTTGTTGTGCTAATTCTTTCATATATTGTTCATATGGATTCATAGTAAATACACTCCTAATTTAAGTATTTAAATTATTGTTTATTTATCACGATTGGCAATTTGTTTCCAAACTGAGCCAAGTGCTTCGTCTCCCTTTTCAATACGAGAGATAGCCATTTCAATTTGTAATTTAACTTCATATGCGGGATCATCAACATGTGCTTTTAAGCTTGGAAGTTGATCTTCGCCACCTTCGTCAAATAAGAACATAGCTGCACGCCAACGTACAATTTTTTGTGGGTCATCTAGGGCTTTTTCCATTTCTGGTAAAGCTTCTTTATACCCTAAATCACTCAGACAATCTCCTGCTGTACGTCTGACAGCTGGACTTTTATCTTTAAGACCTTCATAAAGATATGAAAGTACAGCTTTATCATTTATCATGCCAAGTAAAACAATTGATTCTCTTCTTAGAGCCACTTTTTCTTCCTGTAAAGCAAGTTGTAGAATCGGTAAATCTTCAATTTTAGGCGTTGGAAATTCTTTTAGCATACGTAAGCGAGCTTTCCAATCTTCGGTTTGACGATATTCTTCTATTGTAATGTGTTTGTATTGTGACTGTGGAACAACTACTGTTTCTGTTGATAAAGCTGCTTGCGTTAACTCTTTCAATCTTTGCTCTGGATACATCGCAAGAATTTCTTCAACTACTTCATCCATAATCTCATCAAGCTCACCATAACGAATACCTAAATCACGCCATTTACGTAAAAAAACGACATTCTCTCCATCTTTTTGAGCACTTAACATACTATCTACGAATATATCAGGAAGTTGCTGGCGTTTTTCTTGATCAGAAGTAGTTAATTTGATTTGATATGGAATGTCTTTAAAGGTTAATACTTCTGCTTTTACTTCACCGAAATGATCATCAACTTGAGATTGAACCACAGTGTCATCTTCATTACTTAGCGTGGAAGTGATGAGAGGCAATACATTTTCCCAATTAGCACGTGGTTCTTTATCTATAGCTAAAAAGTCCATAACATAGAAGATAGATTTAACGCCTTCTAATGCTAATAAATCATTTATAAATTTTGGATTTGATTCTTTAACTTCTGTATAAGTATTAGATTGATTATCTGATCTTTTTTCAGTTAATACTACTTTCATAGTATTTGGACTAGGTGTTGGTTCAACTCTCAAAATCTCCATTTAAAAATCTCCCCTCTTAATTATGAATTAATTGAAAGTGGATTGAATTTGAGGTAATAAATCATTCCAATTAGCATCTTCTTCTTTATCAACAGAAATAAAGTCCATGACATAAAAAATAGACTTTACCCCATCAATTTCAAATAATCGATTGATAAAATCAGGTTGTCCATCTTTAGCTGATGTAAATGTATTAGATTGATTATCTGATCTTTTTTCATCTAAATTAATCTTCATTGTATTATAATTTGGTGTTTCTTCGATTGATACAATTTGCATAATACGATTGCCTCCTATTATAGACTGTCGCCTCATCCTTCACTCTTTATCAATTTATACGCAACTGGATTCCCTACGCATAGTAAAAACTCTCGTCATTGCGTATCATTTTCTCTTCAATTGATAAGGAGGTCTGGCAGTCTAAATACTTTGATATATTGTCTTAAGACACTTCTTATTGAAGTTCATTTCCTAATTGCTTAATTTGTTTACCAATTGAACACTCTGAGATACAAAAGTGATGAGCTTGTGTTTTACCCTCAGTTTTTCTAATGTGCGTTTTAAGTAAACATTTATCACAATAAGTATTCATTAAGTCATCAATTTTTTGAATTGCATTTTGTTCGGAATGCGTAAGAATGCTAGTCACTCCTTATTTCAGTTATTATCTGATAATAATCATGGAGTTATTATAACTTAAATTAAAGTAATTTTGAAATAATCGATTTACTCATAAATTTATAAAATTTCTAACTCCTATTGCAACTATTGTATTTTTACTATAAAATGTATAAGTTGTTTTTGCGGTTTCTAAACACCCGCATTATCAAAATTTAGGAGGATAATCATGTTTAATGAAATTTTTGGAGTAGCAACATTTTTTGTTACTTTTATTTTAATGGTCGTCATGTTTCGTTGTTTTGGTAAACAAGGCTTAATAGCTTGGGTAGCTATAGGTACAATCATTGCTAACATCCAGGTTATTAAAACTGTAGATATCTTTGGAATATCTGCTACTTTAGGGAATGTTATGTTTGCTTCAATTTATTTGGCTACAGATATTTTAAATGATATCTATGGTCGTAAAGTAGCTAAACGTGCTGTATGGTTAGGCTTTTCATCAACATTAGTTATGATTATTGTAATGCAAATGTCATTACATTTTATTCCAGCTCCTGAAGATGTAGCTCAAAAATCATTAGCAACTATCTTTGATTTAGTACCACGTATAGCTCTTGGCTCAATTTTAGCTTATATTATTGGTCAACATGTCGATGTATTTATCTTTTCAATGATTAAAAAAATCTTTAGTTCAGATAAAACATTTATTATACGAGCATACGGTAGTACAATGTTAAGTTCAATTATTGATACAGCTTTATTTGTAGCTATCGCATTTGTTGGTACATTACCTATTGCCGTAGTGTTTGAAGTATTTATAACAACTTATTTACTTAAACTAATGTCAACTGTATTTAATGTTCCATTTGGATATATCGCTAAATCGATGTATCGCAAGGGAAAAATTCATAAATTAGATGAGGGTTATTAATTCATTGAATAGCATAGAAGAGGTTTGGACAGAATACTACTTTTGGAACATCGTTTCTTAGTTTAAAGTAGATATTCTTTATGTCTTAGACCTTTTCTCATGCTATTCTCTTTTTTTAGAATTTGATAGTATAGTATTGAAATAGTAAGTTTATTTTATTTGAAAAGGTGTTATAAAATGGCGAAAATATATTTTGATGCTGCATCAAATGGAAATCCAGGTCAAAGCACGTGTGGCATAGTAATTAAAGAAGAGAATGAAAAATTTACTTTTACACATGATTTAGGTGAATTAGATAATCATAGTGCAGAGTGGGCTGCTTTGATACATGCTTTAGAACATGCTAGAGAATTAAACGTTAATAATGCCCTGTTATACACAGATTCTAAATTAATTGAAGATAGCGTTAATCAAGGTTATGTAAAAAATATCCGTTTTAAACCTTATTTTGAAAATATGGAAATTTTAGAACAAAGCTTTGAATTATTATTTGTAAAATGGGTTCCTCGCGATCAAAATAAAGAAGCAAATCAATTAGCACAACAATATCTTTATAAATTAAGTAAAAAGAAATAGTTAATCAAAAATAAATCCTTGAGATTAGGAAAGATTACTCTTAAATTAGTGAAAATTGAATCTTCCTTATATCTCAAGGATTTTTAATTATAGTTTAGAAGAAATATACTTACCTGACACGTATAGCTCATGCTCGTTACAAATAGATAATACATGATTGAGTGAATGAGCATATTCCATGTCGTCATATAAAGAAGCTATGTCGAGTGGAACCTCTGTATGGATTTCTGCTAGTTGTTTGGATAGTAGTAAATTTGCTTCATCATTTTTAATTTTCTTTTGTTGTCCTGGTGTTAATTCATCGATATGCTGAAGGACATTTTCAACACTATCATAAGCTTGAATCAATTTAATTGCTGTTTTCTCGCCTATTCCTTTTACACCTGGATAACCGTCTGCACTATCTCCCATAAAAGCTTTAATATCTATTAATTGAAGTGGATTTAATTGATATTCTTCATTGAAACGGTCTAGCGTATAACGATTATATATATTGAATCCCTTTTTAATG
This sequence comes from Staphylococcus sp. Marseille-Q1834, assembly GCF_916858875.1. Lineage (NCBI taxonomy): Bacteria > Bacillati > Bacillota > Bacilli > Caryophanales > Staphylococcaceae > Staphylococcus > Staphylococcus sp. Marseille-Q1834. The sequence continues at coordinate 251,652 of NZ_CAKASN010000002.1, forward strand.
AGCCATACCTCTACATTACGATTAATACACTGAAAGATATCCTTATCTCCAGTGATAATGTGCACCTCACTGTCTTGAGAATAAGCTTTAGCTAATGTACCGATAACATCATCAGCCTCATAATTGACCATTCCGACGTTAATGAAACCGAATTGCTCAGAAATTTCTTTTACATAATCAAATTGAGGAATAAGCTCATCTGGAGGTGCTGGACGATTTTGTTTATATGAATCATACATTTCATTTCTGAAAGTTGATTGCCCCATATCCCAACACACTGCTACATGTGTAGGATTGATATCGTGAATAGCACTAAAAATATGCCTTACAAATCCTTGTATACCATTTGTAGGTATGCCTTTTGAATTATACATAAATTGATTGTGTAAACTTGTAGCATAAAAATGTCTAAATAATAGCGCCATGCCATCTACTAGTAGGACACGTGATGTCATAAATAGTGCCTTCTTTCTATTTTAAAAGTACTTTCAGTTTTGAGTTTACTGATTTTAATTGTTCTATAAGTGTTTCATCCATAGTAAATGATAATAAATCATCTATTTGTTGTTGTATATCATTTTCTAAATGATTGAACGTAGTTTCAGCTTCTTTAGTTAATGTTGAAACGTAAGAAATAAGTGCTTGTCTTAATTCGCTCAATTGATTTTGCAATAATTCTAGTGTATTAGAACTAATCATTTCCTGTATTTCTCTTTGAGAGTTAGGATTTAATATTTTACGCTTAGTCAATTGTTTAGGCAAAGCTACTACCATATCATTAATATCAATTCTTAAGAAAGCCGTATCCGTAAAATGAGGTTTAATATTAAATTCAGGATAAATCAACACATGTAATTGATTTAACTTTTGAATGACAGGTGCAATTTGTTCATTGAGTTGTCGGTTATAATATTTTTTTATACGTTCTACTAAAAGACTTTGTTCAAGATATAGACGTTGATGGATTTGATCTAAAAATGTTTTTGATGAAAGTTTCTTTTCTTCATTAAAATCATTATTTTGCGTCATTTGACTATTAAATACACTTTTAACATCATCTAATAATTGTAACTTTAAGCGTCCATTTAAGTGATAAATTTGGTCTTCAACTTCATTATTAGTATGTTGCTCACTTGTCATTAACAATTGATTTGAAAGACGTTGTTCATGTTGATAAGATTTGAGTTTATCTTGACGTTCACTGATTAGTGATTGATTTGTTTGGAATTCTTCTATCATTTGATCGAATGATTGACTCATTTGTTCAAATTGTTTAATCATTTGTTGCTCTAAAATAGTATTTGATTCTACTTCGACAAAATGTTGAATACTTTCTCGTAACTGTGCGATACCATCATCATGATCTTTAAGTGCACGTCTACTTGAGACACCAAATATCTCAGAGTTTAAATTAACTTGGTTTAAAGCATCAGCCACGTAATCTTTCACAGCTTTAATATCTTCTTCATTTTCCGCTAAATCAATAGCGTTAATAACCATTTTAAACGCTTGATTTTCATTTAATTGATTCATATCTTTCATATGTTCAATGAAAGCTTTGTCATTATCTGTAAATGAATGGTTAAAGTAACTTACATATAATATTAAATCTGAAGATGTTAAAATTTGTTCAGTTTCATTGGTATGACGTTGATTATTTGAATGTAAACCAAGAGAATCAACGATAATTTTACCTTTTAACCAGTTTAGAGGTAAGTTAATATGAACAGTTTTAACAAAAGTAGCGTATTCGTCTTCGGCACTCCATTTTTTTATATCTTCTTGAGAAATTTCATGCGTCATTGCTTCAGTAATCATTTCTTGATAAAGTGCATAATGTTTTTCAACTGAATTAACAAAAGCTAATTGATTTTTTTCTAACTGTTGTTTTAATGAAGTAATATCACTATTAATAAATTCCTCTAAAGAATTAAAAGTAATATTATGATATTCAATAAGTTGATTTAACTCGTCTAATAATTGTTCTTGTGTTTTCAATGTAATTTTACTATCTTCACCATATGACAATTCTGTAGTAGCTGCAGTTGTTGGATTCGGAGAACTAACTAAATATTGCCCACCAAGTAAAGCATTAATTAAACTACTTTTACCTGCACTAAATGTACCAAAAACACCAATTTTCACTATTTTATTATCTAAACGAGTTAAAGTATCTTGAATGTCTTTTTTCGTTCTATCAAATAGTGGTACTGGTTCAACTAATTCTAGAGCTTGTTTAATATCAATTTCACTCGCAGTGAATTGTTGAGTTGCCTCATTTTCATCTAACTGACCTTCGTTTGTTTCGCCTTGAGCCATATTTTTAAGCTGGTAGTTAGCTTCAGTTCGCCCTATCAACTTATCCAAAGAATCTTCCATGTGAATATAATAATGACGATAATTCTCAGTCGTTAAAGATTCCTTCAAATTCTTTAATTCTAAGAATCGTTCATAGACTTGCATATCTTCATCTTCTGTATTGTTTAAACCGGTAGCTTGTGTGTTGTTAATTGTTTTATCAAATAATGGATTAGATTCTTTCTCAACATAAGTGTTAATAGCTTTTTTAACTTCATCACTAAATGTTAATACATAGGTATTACTAATACTTGTTTGCGGTTGATATAAATTTGAGATTAATTCACTACGCATTTCGTAATGTTGATTTAAAATTTCTTGGTTAACGTCACTATTATTAATAAAGCGTGTTAAGAATGACATGTCTTCTCGTAAAGGTTGACGAATTTGTTGATTTACTTTGTCTTGTAATTTTTCTGTTACTAGTGCTAAGCGTTGTTCTTGCTCTTCTAATTTCTTTTTCTTTTTATTTAAAAGACCGCCTACTTTAAAGTCAGAAGACATACTTTCAAGATAATGTCGAATATCTTCACGCATATCATGTGTCATAATATATGCATTCTCAAGAATATCTTTACGTTTTTGTTTTAAAAAGCTTAATAATTGTTCAGGATTATTTAATAAACGTGCTTCCTTACTAACGGCTTGATTCTGTTGGAATTTTGAATAAGCTTGTTCAAACTCGTCTTCATTAATATTTAATTCCTCAAGAATGTCTTGTATCTCATTTTGAATATAACCAAGTTGTGCATCTGTGATAAATTTAACCGTGCGTTCCACGTATTCTTCAATAGGCTCACGATGGTTGTCTTTATCAACTAAGTAGTCAGAAAGTTGATTGATTTCATTTTCAGGATGATCGAATTTAGACACGTAGAAGATTTTAGTCAATTTAATATCCCAATCTGCAATTGATTTATTCACTCTTTCTTTAAAAGTAGCAAAAGAAATTTCGTCTTCATTATGTTTATCAATTTGATTAATAATAAAAATAACAGGAATGCCAACATCATTCATGCGCTTCATAAATTGAAAATTAAGCGCTGACTGCACGTGGTTATAATCCACCGTATAAAACAAAATATTACTTGTATACATGAATTGTTCAGTCGTTGTCTGATGTGTAGCTACGTTTGAATCGACGCCAGGCGTATCTTGTAAAGTAAATCCATTATGGAACTTTGAAGAAGGAAATTTAATTTCTACGGACTCGACATCAACATTTAGTCGGTTCATTTGTTTTACTTCATCATATGTTTTTAGTTTTGTGTATTGTTGATGTTCTAGATTAGCAATAATCTCTTCTTTATCTGAAACAGAAACGATAGCTGTATTACTTGTTGTAGGTACTGGAGAACTGGGTAAAATATTCTGTTCAAGTAATAAGTTAATCAGAGTAGATTTACCAGCAGAAAAATGTCCAACGAAAGAAGCGGTATATTGGTTCAAATAGACTTTTTTAATAACTTGATTGATTGTATGTACTAATGCCGTGTTGTTAGATTTTTCAACTTCTTTTTTTAATTTATATAAAATATCTAATTGTTCAGTGTTCGCCATGCCTAATCCCCTTTATTTCAAGCGTTCTATAAATAATAAAAAAGTAAGGTTATAAATCATCTAAGAATTATAACCCTATTAATAGAAAGTGATAGCAAAAGTTAATCAATACTTTTGAAATCATTTATTAAATTTTATCACACTCATAAATTTTAAAAAATATAAATAGAACTTTAATTAAACCACGCTGGCTTATCTCCATCGGTATTTGGTTTATTAACACCTATATTGTCTCTTGAATAAAGTTCAGGATTTTTAGCTATACGCACAGCTAAATTAGCAATACTACGTCTTGATACTTCTGTACCTTTAAATTCAGTATTTTTAGATGTAACTTCATAATCTGATTCATTTTTAAATGTTAACCAAGCTGGGCGAATAATTGTGTAATCTAAATCTGAAGCTTCAATGATATCAGCAGCTTTGCGATATTTATCTAATTTCTCACCAAATTGTTCTTTGTTAAATTCATTAAATTTTGTTGGTAACTCATTATAAATTCCTGGCGCTGCAATGAAAATTAAGCGTTTAACGCCTTTTTTATTCATTGCCTTAACGATAGCATCAGCTTCAATATCTAATGAACCAGATAAACTAGCGAAGACGACATCCACTTTATTTAATGCTTTTTCTAAGTCTTCTTCATTTTTCGCGTCCCCTTCAAATACTGTAATACGATTAGATGCATAATCAGGAATACGATGTGCATTTCTTAAGAATAAATCCACATTAAATGATGTATCTTCTAAAAATATTTTAGTTGCCTCAATAGAAACTTTACCATTTGCGCCTATAATTAAAACAGTTTGCATATTTCTCTCTCCTCACTAAGATGTAATTAATATGTATGTAGTTAAAACACTCTTATTATCACTTTACATTAGTCATAATAAGAGCGCTAATAAATTGTTTAAATTAATTAAATTTTTTCTAATATGTTAAAGAAAATTTACAAATTTAATAAAAACTAAACTTGAAAAATTTGTTATTTATATTTATGAAAGTAATTATTATTTTTTTGCAGGTTTTTGACCCCAGTATTGATAATAAGTACATTCAATATAACCATTAAATAATTTGCGTCGTTTAGTTGCTTTTTTATCAACAAGATATTCAAATTCTTTATTGCTAGTCAAAATATAAGCAGATAAATAAGGATGTTGTTTCATTAATTTTCCGATATAGCGATACATCTCTTCAACTTCATCTCTATCACCAATACGTTCTCCATAAGGTGGATTACCTACTAGAGCAACTGGCGCTTCTGTATCAATAGTTAATGTATTTACATCTTTGACACTGAACTGAATAATATCTCCTAGACCTACTTCTTCTGCATTACGTTTAGCTATTTCAACCATTTCAGGATCAATGTCAGAAGCAAAGACTTGGATTTCTTTATCATAATCAGCTTGTTTATCAGCTTCATCTCGCATTTCATCGTAAATGTTTGGAGGCATAATGTTCCATTCTTCAGAAACGAAATCACGGTTAAATCCTGGTGCGATATTCTGAGCAATTAAACATGCTTCAATGGCAACAGTTCCTGAACCACAGAATGGATCAATGAATGGCGTATCGCCTTTCCAATTGGCAAGTCTTACTAAACATGCTGCTAATGTTTCTTTAATTGGTGCTTCACCCTGAGCAATACGATAGCCACGTCTATTTAGTCCTGAACCTGATGTGTCAATCGTAAGTAAGACATTATCTTTTAGAATAGCTACTTCTACAGGATATTTAGCGCCACTTTCATTTAACCAGCCTTTTTCGTTATAAGCATGCTTTAAGCGTTCAACAATCGCTTTTTTAGTAATAGCTTGGCAGTCTGGCACACTGTAAAGAGTAGATTTAACGCTTCGTCCTTGTACAGGAAATTGACCTTCTTTATCAATAATATCCTCCCACGGTAAAGCTTTCGTTTTCTCAAACAATTCATCAAATGTTTTAGCATTAAATCGCCCTACGACAATTTTAAGTCGATCAGCAGTTCGTAACCATAAGTTACATTTAACAATAGCCTTTGCATCTCCTTCGAAAAAGATACGACCATTTTCTACTTGTGTTTCATAGCCAAGTTCTTGGATTTCTTTTGCAACGACTGCTTCTAAACCCATTGGACATACTGCTAATAATTGGAACATTGGTTTGTCTCCTTTGTCAATATTGTTATGTTATATGTTAACAGAATTTAAATTATATATGTATCAGTATTAATTGGAAAAATGAAAAAAGCTCTCCATCAAATGGGAGAGCTAAACTAGTCAATGATATTTCTGTAAGCCATGTTCTGTACCGTTGTACTCATAACGTACACTAGTTGTACTGGTACTCTGGTGGTAACCATCTGTCTACATATCTTTATTATGCGAATAAAGACGTCTCGTTTATACGTTGAATTCCGCTAAACAAGTGCTCCTACCTAATTTGGATTGCTCACTCGAGGGGTTTACCGCGTTCCACCTTTTATATTTCTATAAAAGCTACGTCACTGTGGCACTTTCAAACTATTCTAGCCATATCTAAAGACTTAGGCTATTTCGTTGCCGTCAAATTAATGCCTTGATTTATTGTTTCATCAAGCACGAACACTACAGTCATCTCAGACTGTGTGAGCATGGACTTTCCTCTATATTTCTATAGCGATTACCCAAAATATCACTTTTGCGATTATAACATAAATTTAAAAACTATAACAGATATTTTTACTTTTAAAACATATAATACATACTAGCAAGTTTGCTTGTACTTACAATGATTAATCTTAATGATTATTTGCCAAATACGGCTTTTTCAAGATTTGAAATTCTTTTTAGAATATCTACATTATTCGATGAACTTGAATTGTTTGAAGAGAATGATTTGTTATCAGAAGGTCTAGATGTCGCTACTCGTAATCTTAAATCTTCTACTTCTTTTTTTAGTTTGTTATTTTCTTCAGATAATTTAACTACTTCGTTATTTAAGTCAGCCATTTTTTGATAATCAGTAATGATATCGTCTAAAAAAGCATCCACTTCCTCACGGCGATAACCGCGTGCCATCGTTTTTTCAAAGTCTTTTTCATAAATATCTTTTGCTGAAAGCTTTAAAGAAACATCTGCCATTTTTTCCACCTCATTCGAAACTTTGATCTTGTTCCCACTGTAAATCATTTATAAAAGCAGTGAGTTCATCAAATGCAACAATATCACAAGTATAGTTCGTTTTATCCATAAAATCAACTAACATCCTCTTGAAGAACTTGGGGCTCCCCTCTTGTTCATCATCATAAATTAATAAGGTCATGTCTGTATGATCTAGCATAAATTGATCTGTTTGTTTAAATTGATAAGGCCCTTCATATTCAGTGTGATGGACACTCTCAAGAAAGTCTGCTTTTTCTACAATAGCATTGTACTTCGTTTGATTGACTTCATTCCATTTCGACGTATGTCCATAAAATGGAGTAATTATCCCGAGTTTCAATTCGGGATAAGTTTGTTTTAAATCTAGCACAACATCAGCTGTCCAAAGTTCAATTCCAATTTGACCTTGAATTAATACCCATTCAAGACCTTCATCGATATATTGTAATAACTTATGTTTAATGAATGCTTTCAAATATTCCACTTCAGGCATATCATCTTTAAAAATGTTTAACTCGAAAGATTTGTATCCCGTAACATATAACGTCTTCAAAGTATACATCACTCTATTCTTTAGTGTATTCAAGTAAATAGTTTAAGTCATAATTAACGGCTTTAAATTTTTCTGTAAAAAGTTTTCTACTTGTTCTATGGAAATGACAATCTACTGATAATTCTTTGATATTGTTTACCAATAAATCGAATTTTCGTTCATTCATATAAGCCAATTGTATAATGTCATCTTTATGTTGTATTAGCTCGTTTAATATACCATCAATATAATGAGCATATGGAACAACCTTCTGATAAAAGTCAAAATCTTCACTTGTTGTTTTAACTTCATTATATTGTGTTTCAATATATTGAAGTTCTTTCAATAGTTCTTTTACAACTTTCTCCATAAAGATGCCTCCTACACTGATTTAATGTATCACAATTCATTTCTACCGTCATGTAGTAGTAAACAAACGAAAGTTTAACATTTTCTAGAATTCTTTCATTATTGTAATGTTACGCAGACCTTATAAATTGAGTCATATATTGTTTTCACAGTTAAAGAACGTTAAAATAGAGGAGGTTAATAATGAACTTTCATTATTTTCTAAATTAGTTTGTTATATAGTAATCGCATAAAAAGTACATTGATATAGATTAGTACATCTAGATATTTTATAGTTGCTATTAATGAACTAGCGTGGTGAATACTATGAATTATCCTAACGGGAAACCTTTCAAGGGAAATAAGACTAACGTCGGAAGTCATTCACGTCCCTCTTATAGTAAAATAGAATATGGTGGACGAGGTATGTCCCTTGAAAAAGATATTGAACTATCTAACGATTATTATTTAAATCATGGAAAGGCTGTTATACATAAAAAACCTACACCAATCCAAATCGTTAATGTTCACTATCCTAAACGAAGTAAAGCAGTGATTAATGAAGCTTACTTTCGTACCCCTTCTACAACTGATTATAATGGCGTTTATAATGGCTATTATATTGATTTTGAAGCAAAGGAAACTAAAAACAAAACTTCTTTTCCTTTAAATAATATTCATGATCATCAAGTCGAACATATGAAGAATACATTTCTTCAGAAAGGAATTGTATTTTTATTAATAAGATTTAAAATGCTTGATGAAGTATATCTTTTGCCTTTTTCTAAATTTCAACCTTTTTGGAAAAGATATAAAAATGAAATAAAAAAATCAATAACAGTTGAAGAAATAAGAAAAAATAGTTACTATATTCCTTATCAGTATCAACCAAGATTAGATTACCTCAAGGCTGTTGATAAGTTGATATTAGATGAAAGTGAGGACCGCGTATGACGGAAAACAAAGGATCTTCTCAACCCAATAAAGGGAAAAATGGGAAATCCAAAGAAAAAAAGAATAGAAATGTAAAACGAACGATTATCAAGATTATAGGCTTTTTATTAATCGCCTTTTTCATCTTAGTTTTACTCGGTATTTTATTATTTGCATATTATGCTTGGAAAGCACCAGCATTTAATGAATCTAAACTCCAAGATCCTAAACCAGCCGAAATTTATGATAGGAATGGCGAACTGGTTAAAAAATTGGATAATGGTGCTAGAAGAGAACATGTTGATTTAAAAGATGTTCCTAAAAATATGAAAAATGCCGTGCTAGCAACTGAAGATAACCGTTTCTATGATCATGGTGCCTTAGACTACAAACGTTTATTAGGTGCTGTTGGTAAGAACTTAACTGGTGGATTTGGTTCTCAAGGTGCTTCAACGTTAACTCAACAAGTAGTTAAACGTTCATTCTTAACTGAGAAAAAATCTATCGGACGTAAAGCACAAGAAGCTTACTTATCATATCGTCTGGAGCAAGAATACAGTAAAGATGAAATTTTCCAAATGTATTTAAATAAAATTTATTACTCTGATGGCGTTTATGGTGTTAAAGCTGCAGCTAAATATTATTTCGATAAAGATTTGAAAGACTTAAATTTAGCTGAAGAAGCATACTTAGCTGGCTTACCTCAGGTTCCTAACCTTTATAATATTTACGATAATCCTAAACAGGCTGAAAGTCGTAAAGAAACTGTTTTATATTTAATGCACTATCATCATAGAATTACAGATAAGGAATACCAAGAAGCTAAAAAGACTTCATTAGAAGATAACTTAGTGAAACGTTCTACTAAAGAACGTCAAATTGGTTCAACTGATGAAGATCCAGAATACGATTCTTATGTTAACTTTGTAAAAGCTGAATTAATGAATAATAAACGCTTTAAAGATAAAAACTTAAGTGAGTTATTACAAAGTGGCATTAAAATCTACACTGATATGGATAAAGATGTTCAAAAAACATTACAAGATCGTATTAATAACGGTAATTACTATAAAAATGATGACCAACAAGTTGGTGCAACAATTCTTGATAGTAAAACCGGTGGCATTGTAGCCATTTCTGGTGGACGTAACTTCAAAGACGTAGTTGACCGAAATGCAGCAACAGATGCTCACTTAACTGGTTCATCACTAAAACCATTCTTAGCATATGGTCCAGCCATTGAAAATATGCAATGGGCAACAAATCATGCTATCCAAGATGAATCAAGTTATCAAATTGATGGTGGTACTTTCCGAAACTATGATAGTCAAGGACATGGTACAGTATCTGCATATGATGCATTAAGACAAAGTTTCAACATTCCAGCGTTAAAAACTTGGCAAGAAGCTCAATCTAAAGGTGGCAAAGATTCAGTAAAAGACTTTGCTTCTAAAGTAGGTTTAGATTATCAAAATGATCTTGGCCCATCAGATATCTTAGGTGGTGGCGCTTCAGAGTTCTCACCTACTCAATTAGCTTCAGCATTTGCTTCAATTGCGAATGGTGGTACTTATAACAACGCACATTCAATTCAAAAAGTTGTTACTTCTGATGGTGACACTGTTGAATTCGATCACACAAGCCATAAAGCTATGAAAGATTATACATCTTACATGTTAGCTGAAATGTTAACTGGTACATTTAAACCTTATGGTTCAGCTTATGGTCATGGCGTTTCAGGTGTAACAATGGGTGCTAAAACTGGTACAAGTACGTATGGTGCAGAAATTAACCAACAATATAACTTGCCAGATAACGCTGCGAAAGACGTTTGGATAAACGGTTTTACACCTAAATACACAATGTCTATTTGGATGGGATTCAGCCAAATTAAAGAAGGCGGAGCTAACTCATTCTTAGGTCACTCTGAACAAGAATACCCTCAATTCTTATATGAGGACGTTATGTCTGACATTACTTCAAGTAATGATGGTGACTTCAAGAAACCTGATTCAGTTGTTGGCTCTAAAGCAAGTGATTTATCTGTAAGTGGTCACCCTGACAACAACACTACTACTCGTGAGGTTTACGGTAGTAACGGTTCTAGTGACGGCTCATCAAAAAAATCTAGCTCATCTACTGAATCGTCTAATGAGTCTTCAGAGAACTCAAATGACTCTGGAAACACTGGCAATACTGGAAACGGTGTAAACAATAATTCAACACAACAGAATAATACAAATGCTAATAACAATAATAATGGAAATACGATTTCTAACATTTTTAATTTCAATAGATAATCGCATAGAAGTTTAATCCGTTGTTAGTAAGTTGAATAATTATAATAAAAGGCTGGGCAATTTGCCCAGCCTTTTTACTATAATAATTTAAATATTTGAGGTTTAGCGTCGTTTTCTAATTTGATACGATGCATTCATTTTAATAAGTTCAACTTTTAATGTCTTCATTTGACTATAACCCATAAAGTGATATTTTCTAGCTAACATATAATTATATCGTTCTTCAAAATTCATAGGTACTACTGGATAATTCTCAAGATGACGTAAATCTATCTCCTCTACTTCATTAATTTGTTTAAAGAAATCAATGATTAATGTAAAGTACTGATCGATTACAGGTTTAGCTTCAGACGAATTAAGTGCCCTTTTACTTGCAAACTGATTTAATTCTTCCTCTAAAGGTTCAAAATCATGTTTAGTAATCATATTATCAAGCTTCCTTTTATTATGCTTTCATTCGCTTTTGTCCTTCTCTACAATCTTCTAATAAAGGACAAATCTCACACTTTGGTTTACGAGCAATACAATGGTAACGCCCAAAGAAGATGAGTTGATGGTGACTTTTACTCCATCTCTCCTTAGGAATAATGCTGCACAATCTATCCTCGACTTGAGTAACATTATCTTTCCATCTATTAATGCCTAAACGTTTAGATACACGTTCTACATGAGTATCCACTGCTAATGAAGGTTCTCCAAATGCTACACTCATCACTACATTGGCGGTTTTACGTCCTACTCCTGCTAGGCTTTCAAGTTCTTTATGTGTATGTGGCACTTCTCCATCAAATTTTTCAAGTAAAGATTCACATAACTTTTTAATATTCTTTGATTTATTTCGATATAAACCAATTGAACGAATATCTTCTTGTAACTCTTCTATATCGACTTTCACATAGTCTTCAGGTGTTTTATATTTTTTGAAAAGTGAACGTGTAACTTTATTAACTAAATTATCTGTACACTGAGCGGATAACAAAACAGCGATAGTAAGTTCAAATGCATTATCATGTTTTAATTCACATTCCGCGTCAGGAAACATATCAGCTATTACATCTATCATTTCAAGTGCTTTTTTCTTACTTATCATCTAATTTCTCTCCATTTAACCAATCAAATTTCGGTACATGTTTAACAGTATGAGTCATTTTAGGTTTGTTAAATTGTTCTCTTATTTTTTTAGATTCATCTATCGTTGTGACGTTATTCTTTTTCCAATTTAATAAGATGCGATCTACGTATTTAAAGCTAAGTTTGTCATGGCTATAAGCTTCATCTAATGCTGAACGAATTAATGCAAAATCATGTTGATCTACATCAATCCATTGATTCAATGTCTCAACTTCATAAGGAGACAAAGGTCTAGCGAATAATTGTTCAATATATTGGAATAAATCTTTAAATTGTTGTTGAGAATTTGATTGTTTATTATCGACTTCATCTTGAGCTAAGATGTGACTCAATTTCTCATAAAATCCGTCCAAATTCATATATTCGGTAAATTTACCTTCTTCATCTTTTTTTACTTGGAGTTCTAACAAGTCTCTTTGAATTAAATTTTGAATAATAGAAGTAACTTCTCTAGGTTCCATTGTTGAACCCTTTTTCAGAAAGTCTATAGAAGGTTGTTTATTTGAAGTTTCTGAGGCATAGATAAGTTTAATCAATATGATTAAATCTTTCTCGGACATACCTAATTCTGAATAATGATCTAAAAGCTCACGTCTCACGACGACAGGTCGTGTTTTAAGTTGAAACTTGTCCAAGTGAAATACCTCCTTTTTAAAAGTTGAAAAAGCGTCCAGTCAAATAGAGATGACTGGACGACATTTATATATGTGTTTCTGACTGTAGGCGACTTATGGATATAAACGATTTAATAAACGTGGGAATGGAGACGTTTCTCTAACGTGTTCCACACCTGAAATCCAAGCTACAGTACGTTCTAAACCTAATCCGAAACCACTGTGTGGCACGCTACCATAGCGACGTAAATCTAAATAATAGCTATAGCTTTCTTCATCTAATTGATGTTCATTAATACGTTGCTCTAATAAATCTAAGTCATTGATACGTTCTGAACCACCTATGATTTCACCATATCCTTCTGGTGCAATTAAGTCTGCACATAACACAGTGTCTTCATTCTCAGGATTTGGTTGCATATAGAAAGGTTTAATCTTAGTTGGATAATTAGTAATAAATACTGGTAAGTCATAATGATTAGCAATTGCTGTTTCATGAGGCGCACCAAAGTCTTCGCCCCATTCAATATCATCAAAACCTTCTTCTTTTAAGAATTTGATAGCATCATCATAAGAAATGCGTGGGAACGGTGTTGCCACTTTTTCTAGTTTACTTGTATCTCTATCTAATGCTTTTAATTCTAATTTACAGTTTTTAAGTACTGATTGCACGATATGTGCCACATATTGTTCTTGTACTTCTAAACTTTCTTCATGATTAGTGAACGCCATTTCAGGTTCAATCATCCAGAACTCGATTAAATGACGACGTGTTTTTGATTTTTCTGCTCTAAAAGTAGGACCAAATGAAAATACACGACCATGTGCCATTGCGGCAGCTTCCATGTATAGTTGTCCACTTTGAGATAAGAAAGCATCCTCATCAAAATATTTAGTATGGAATAGCTCACTTGTACCCTCAGGTGCACTTGCAGTTAAAATCGGTGGGTCAATTTTAGTGAAGCCATTTTCATTAAAGAATTCATAAGTGGCTCTAATGATTTCATTTCTGATTTTCATTACAGCATGTTGTTTTTTAGAACGTAACCATAAATGACGGTGATCCATTAAAAATTCAGTACCGTGATTTTTAGGTGTGATTGGATAGTCATGTGCTTCGTGAATAACTTCGATTGATTTCACTTGCATTTCATATCCTAAATCTGAGCGATTATCCTCAGTAATAACGCCTGTCACGTATAATGATGATTCTTGAGTGATTTCTTTAGCAAGTTTGAATGTGTCTTCATCAACTTCTGATTTGACAACTACACCTTGCATAAAGCCACTGCCATCACGTAATTGTAAGAATGCAATTTTACCGCTAGAGCGTTTGTTTGTTAACCAAGCACCAATAGTTACTTCTTGGTTAAGATGCTGTTTAGCTTGTTTGATAGTTGTTTTCATAACTAGTCTCCTATTTGAATTTTCTATTTATATAATCCTTTATTATTTTAACAAAATAGAAAGTGAAGTTCTAGCACATGGCTAGCTTGCGTTACGGATATTCTTCTCTTCCTATTTATTTTTATCTATATTTCGTTGGATTTTTTGTAACAATTTACTGAACTGTTGTATATCCCCTTTTTTCTGCACATAGTTCTCCAATGTTTGAGCAAAGAAAGATTGATAATTACTGTTCACAAGACGATCATCAAAAGAAACAATTAGCCCTTTGTCATCTTCTTTACGGATTAAACGACCTAGGCCTTGTCTAAAACGGGTCACGGCATCTGGTAAAACGTAATCTTTAAATGTGGAATCAAATTCTGAATCCATCAACCAATGTTTCGTATTGTATTTATTCATGAATGGCAATTTAGCTATCATGACACATTTAATACCGTTAGATTGATAATCAAATCCTTCAAAGAATGTAGATGTTCCTAAAAGAATTGATTTATCAAAATTATTAAATTGTTGTACGATCTTATAGTTTTGATTTTGTTGTTGCGTCAAAATAACGTAATCTTCAAAAGTTGGTAATTCATTTAATAATTCTTGAACCATATACATCATGCGATAACTTGTAAAAAGAACAAGACATTTAGACTCTGTAATAGAAACATACTCTTCAAGATAATCCACTATTGAAGCTACATAATCATCAATATTTTTATAATTATAAGACACTACATCGCTCGGTATATAGATGTTTGTGTTCTTTTTATTAGTTAAGGTTGACTGTACTTCATAAGTATTAAACTGTATTTCTTCATTAAACCAATTTTTAAATGCATCAAAGGAATGATTAAACGTTAACGTGCCTGAAATAAATGTTAAAGAATTAAATTTATCTAGTACTTGTGTTGTGAGAACGTCTTTTACAGCATAATCTTTTACAATTAATCGAATAGTTGATTTTTGAGATATATTTTTAATAGAAATATAAGCTGTATGATTATTTTTTAAGCTTTGCTCAATATTTCTGTAACTGTCATTGATATATAATAATTGCTTACGTATAGATTTAATGGTTTTATGCGTCATGCCATTGAAAAATTCCAAAGTTTTATTAATTTTATCTACAATCAAATGTAAATCTTTAAGTATCTGCGTTTTATCAAAATCAAATACATAATGATAACGATGCACTTCATCATCATGAACATCAGATGATTGTATGATTTTAAAGATATTATTAAATAAAACTTCATTTAAATCATGAATCTCACTAATATTACTTTTTAGCCCAAAGACATCAATTGGTGCAATGTCTAATCGCTCTAAAATACGTTGTTGTTCTAGTTGATCTACTGCTTTTAATAGTTTTTCATTTTCATTTTTACCTATTAATCCAAGTTGATACTTCAAATCTGAGTAGTTAAGTTCATTCGTCACTTGGTTAAGTGCATAATCCGGTAAACGATGGGCTTCATCTATAATGCAATCATCAAATAATTGATAGATTGAATTCTCTTGATCAGAATGTATTAAATGTGCATGGTTTGTTATACCGATTTGTATATTCTGAGCATTGCGCTTAATGTAATTATAATAATGAATATCATGTCTTACAGGCACATATGTTTCAACCTTTTGTTCAAAATACATTTTTTGGCCACCTTTAAGGTTCAATTCTTGAATATCCCCTGTCGCTGTTTCAGTGATCCAAATAAGTAACTGCATTTTTAAAATATTCACTTCATAGTTAGAAGTATCATCTTTTAAAATTTGGCTAATTAAGCCTAACGAAATATAATCACTTTTACTTTTAATTAAAGCTGCATTAATTTTAAAATTTAAAGCTTCATTCAAACTTGGTATATCTTTTTGAAGTAATTGATTTTGAAGCAATTTAGTATTTGTTGAAATCATAACGTGACGGCCAGTTTCTATATTGTACATTAAAGCTGCCAATAAATAAGCAAGTGACTTACCACTACCTAATGGCGCTTCTATCATCGCTTTGTCACTATGCATTAATTGTTCCAAAATAATTTCAGACAAATAAAGCTGCTGTGGACGATAAGTAAGATTTAAAGCTTCGGTTACTTTAGTATAAAGTTGTTTTAAAGAACCATTAAAGTGAGTTTGCGGTGCCTTTAAATCACTTTGTTTTTTATAAATAATCTGTTCGAATTGATCAAATTGTACATCTAATTCAATTTGTTTATGTTGACGAACCATTTCGAATAAAACGTTAAATAAGTCATACTTAAGGTTTTTACTTAAATAATAAAGTTGTTTAAGTGTATCTAGGGGAAGTTGCTCAAATTTTTTAAAGGCTTTTATCATTAAGTATGCCGTGGTCGTCGCGTCTTCATCCGCTCTATGTGCGTTTGCAAGTGGAATATTGTGAGAATTTGCCAACTCACTTAGCTGATAGCTCTTATCAGTAGGAAAGACAATTTTGAACAATTCTAACGTATCTATCACTTTTTTAGGCGTATACGTGATACCACTTTTTTCAAAGGCCTTTTTAATAAAATTAAGATCGAAATCTACATTATGTGCTACGAACACACAATCTTTTAACTGATTAAAAATTTCATCTGCAATTTCATGGAAATATGGTGCTTCTTCTAACATCGTTTCTTCAATAGAAGTCAATGCTTGGATGAATGGCGGTATTTCTAAATCAGTACGTATCATTGAATGATAAGTTCCAGATATTTTATTATCACGAACGAATGTAATACCAATTTGTATAATTTCATCATAGTCAAGTTGATTACCGGTCGTCTCTAAATCAACTACCGCAAAACTTGTGTTTGCCATTTATATCTCTCCTTATTCCCATGTCTTATACTTATATATCTATATCTGCGCTTATTAAACGTCTGACTTCGTTGTTTTCGTCTTTCACCATTAAGAAACCATCTTGGTCTATATCAATCGCTTCTCCTATAAATTGAGTGTCATTTTCAGTGAATCGCAACTTACGATGCCAGATGTTTGAAGCTTCGATATATTCTTCTCTAATTTCACTGAATGGTTGATTTAAAAATTGAGTATAGCGTTTTTCAATCTCATTAATTAATGTTATTAAAAAACGATATCTATCTATTTTTTCATCACTATGTAAGCGAATACTTGTTGCTCTATGTTCAATCTCTTTTCCGAAATCTTCTTTATCGTGATTAATATTAATGCCTATGCCACAAATAATTGCTTCAATAGCATCGTAGTTCGCTACCATTTCAGTTAAAAAACCACATACTTTTTTATTGTTAATATAAATATCATTAGGCCATTTAATCGCTACTTTATCATTAGAGAACATTTGGATGGCATCTCTAATGCCTAATGCGATAAATAAATTAAATTTCGGAATCATTGAAAATGGCACATTAGGTCTTAAAACTAATGACATCCATAATCCTTTACCTTTTGATGACGCCCAGTTTCGATTAAATCTACCACGTCCTTGTGTTTGTTCCTCACTAAGTATCATCATTGAGTCTTCATAGTTTACTAAAGTTTGCTTAGCAATCGTTTGTGTCGATTCAACAGAATCATACACTTCTACAGTAGAAATGAGATTCTGTTGTTCTAACAAATTAGTTACAATGCCACTATACCATTGATTAGGTAATGCATTTAGTTTATGACCTTTTTGATTAATAGATTTAATATCGAAACCTTCTATTTTTAATTGATCAATAATTTTTTTTACTGCGGCTCTAGAAATTTGTAATTGATCTGCGATATATTGACCTGAAATATATTCAGATTGGTTTTTATATAGCATTGCTATAACATCTTGACTATATTTTGACATTGTCATCCACCCACTTCAAAATTTCATCTTTAGTATTTTGAACTTTACCAGTAACAACTGCGCCTTCTACTTTACGAAGTAATTCTTTTAACCATGGTCCACTCTTCTTTTGAAAATGATTTAACAAGTCGCCACCATTAATATTCATATCTTTACGAGTTTGAATAGGAAGTTGATTCGCTATTTCATTAATTGTTTGTTCGTTAATAATTAATGGTGAAGCCGTTGCTAAGCTATTAGCATGAAGTATAGACTGAATGTTAAGTACTTCTTGTATATTTGTCTTACCATAATCGTACACACATAGTTTCAAATCGTCTTTATTATTGATTTGTGGCAATACTGTCATTATTTTTGAATAAAGTTGAATATCTGATTTTTCTTTATTACTAATTTTTAATTTTGATAATGACGTTTGAGGTTGACATTTAGTTATAATGATAGCTAGCCACATTTCAAATCTGATCGGCGTCTCTATTTTGACTTGATTCATATCTATATCTTTGAAAAAAGGAACATGCGCAAATAAGCCTAATGTTAATAAATTACTGTAACTTTCCCCAACATTTTGGCCACTTATTAATTTCTTTAATTCGACTACAATACGTTCAATTGATAAGTGTTCTATATCTTCAATTTGCTCTTGCATAGCAATATAGGTCATTTTGTCTATTATAAAATCTAATTGTGATTGAAAGCGTAGCCCTCTAAGAATGCGTAAAGCATCTTCGCTAAAACGCTCTTGTGCATCTCCAACTGTTCGAATAAGTCTATGATTGATATCATCTTGTCCTTCAAAATAGTCATAAAGTTTATAATTTTTATCCATAGCGATAGCATTAATTGTAAAATCTCGACGTTGAACGTCTTTATATAAATCACGAACAAAATATACTTCACTTGGTCTACGGTGATCTACATAGTCTGATTCTGCTCTAAACGTAGTCACTTCATAGTTATCACCTTGATAGACTACGTTGACTGTCCCGTGTTCTCTACCAATAGGAATTGTATGGTCAAACATATCTTCTATTTCATCAGGTGTAGCACTAGTGGTGATGTCAATATCATGAACTGCTCTATCCATAATATAATCTCTCACTGAACCTCCAACGAAATAAGCCTCAAAGTCATTTTTTTCAATTGTATCTAAAATAGGCAACGCCTTTTCAAATAATTCAATACCCATATTATGCCTCTTCTTTGTTTAACATTTTTTTATAATAATATTCATATTGATCCGTAATTAAATCTGAAGCAAAGCGTTCTTCAATATCCTTTAGCATATTAGATTGTAATTTATTATAAAGTGATGGATTAGTTAATAATTCTAAAGCATAATTACTAGCACTTTCACTATCGCCGACATCTACAATGAAACCTGTTTCTTCATGTTTTATTACTTCTTTAATACCACCAGCATTAGAACCAATAGGTACTACACCTGTCTTCATAGCTTCAAGTAGTGTCAGACCAAAGCTTTCTTTTTCACTTAGTAATAATACTAAATCTGACATTTGATAAAATTCACTTACTTGATCTTGTTTGCCTAAAAATAAAACATACTCTTCAATATCAAGTTCTCTAGCTTTCTTTCTCATATCGAGTAATTCAGGTCCATCACCTAATAAAATAAGCTTACTTGGTAACTTTGCATGTACTTTTGCAAACGTTTCTAATATCGTATCTATACGTTTTACTCTTCTAAAATTAGATACATGAATTAAAACTTTCTCTTCAGGTTTTATGCCATACATTTCTTTTAGTTTTGTTTCGCGACGTGTTGGGAATTCATTTTCACGGACAAAATTATAAATAGGTACAATTTCTTTCTCTGTTTCAATAATATCTTTAGTCTGCTTTGCTAATGAATGGCTTACGCTCGTTACAATATCGCTTTGTTCAATACCAAATTTAATTGCTCCTTTGAGTGAATGATCATAGCCTAGAACTGTTATATCTGTGCCATGTAATGTGGTCATAATCTTAATATCTCTACCTGACATTTGACGGGCTAGAATACCACACACTGCATGAGGCACTGCGTAATGCATATGTAAGATATCTAAATCATACTCTTTGATCACATCAGAAATCTTTGTACTTAGCGTAATGTCATAAGGGGGATATTGAAAAACAGCGTATTGATTAACTTCAACTTGATGAAATCTAATATTTGGTAAAGGTTTACGAATTCTAAATGGAATGTTTGAAGTAATAAAGTGGACCTCATGCCCTCTTTCAGCCATTTTAATCCCTAATTCGGTCGCTATAATCCCGGAACCACCCATTGAAGGGTAACAAGTTATACCTATTTTCATAAGGCAATTCCCGTCCTTTCTATTTGTATCGTTTATTTACGCTCGAAACGATCTTTATCTCGTGTATTGAACTTGTACATTGTCTCGTTAAAACTTTCAGTCATATCAATATCTAATGAGTTGGCGATGCAAAGTAATACGAATAAATTATCGCCAAGTTCTGCTTTGATTGTATTTTCTGCTTCGGAGTCTTTCTTTTTCTTTTCACCATGATAGTGATTAATCTCTCTTGCTAGTTCGCCTACTTCTTCAGTTAAACGAGCAAGGTTAGCCAATGGGGAGAAATACCCTGCTTTAAATTGTCCGATATAGTCATCGACTTCATTTTGCATATCTTTCATTGATTTCATAACTAAACTCCTTTGCAAATGATTCTAATATAGTATATATCATATTAAACAATCATGCATTTTATGAATATGGAAAACATCAATTAATTTAAATTGCTAGTTGAAAGTAGATTTATATAAATGAGTCATATCAATTTTAATAAAAAAACTGGCATTTACTCTTATGAGTAAATACCAGCTTGAAAATGACTTAGTTATTATCGCTTGCTTTTGCCATTAAGATAATTCTTACAAGCTCAGCAACAGCTGTAGCAGTTGCTGCAACATATGTCATAGCAGCAGCAGATAATACTTTTTTCGCATGTTTATATTCTTTTTCATTCACAATATTTAAAGCAGTAATTTGTTTCATTGCTCTTGAACTTGCATCGAATTCAACAGGTAATGTAACAATAGAGAAAAGCACCGCTAATGATAATAATCCAGCGCCAATCCATAATGCTGTTGAACCAAATGCACTACCCATAGCTGTTAAGATAACACCTAGCATGACAATCATATAACTAAGTGAACTACCTAAGTTTGCTAAAGGCACTAATGCAGTTCTAAAACGTAAGAATGCATAACCTTGAGCATGCTGAATAGCGTGTCCAACTTCATGGGCTGCAATAGCTGTTCCAGCTACTGATGGTCTATCAAAGTTTGCCGGAGATAAACAAACAACTTTTTTATTAGGATCATAGTGGTCAGTTAAAAAGCCTTCACCTTTCACGACATCCACATCATGAATGCCATTGGCACGTAGAATTTCTTCAGCTACTTCGCGACCTGTTTTACCACTTGTTGATCTAACTTGTGAATATTTTTCATAATTTGATTTAACTTTGTGTTGTGCCCACATAGGAATGAGCATAATAATGACGATATATATTATATAAGACACTATTGACAATAATTCCACTCTCCTTTAATAACATTTTACTGGCTATTACCTTCATAATCAAATAATTTAAACTTTGATACAAATTGTAAATAATAATACATTATGATAGCTAGTATGCTCAATATAAATGCAATATACCCTACCATAGCCGTATGAGCAGCAATAAAATTATAATATGGATATTTGCCAAGAACATAGTCAATATAATCATTGTTGAATATACATATGATAGCTATAAATAACCCATGCATTGATATAGTAAATCTAGGATAGAAATATAAAGCTTCTATAGCCATAATACCGTGACTCATAATAAGAAAGATATTCATAATCGTTATATCATGAGCATAATAAATCATTATTACATTCATAATGACAGCCCACAGTCCGTATTTAACTAAAGTAACAAATGCTAATGCTTCTATAATTGAATTACGCTTATTGACAAGTAAGCCAATGATAGCGACACATAAAAATAACGAAGCAATTGGACTATCTGGAATGAATGGCAAAAAATACCATGGCGCTTTATTTAATTGATCACTATACCATATAAAGCCATATATCGTTCCACCAAAGTTACAAATGAGTAAAAACATCAAACAAGTACGATGAAAGAGTGTTAACTCCCAAAATTGTTTTAAATTAAGCATACATAATTAATCCTTTGATGATAAATAATGACGACGTGCTTTCAAATTATTTAGAATTTGAGTCAATTGATAAAATTGTTCTCGGTCATTCATTTGTAAACTTAAATCTATATTCACTTGTAATTGTTCTAATAAAGAATTTTCTTTATAAGTATCTAATATAAGATGATGAATATTTTCTAAATAAGATGCATAATGTGTTGAATGAATTAACTGTTGGATAATTAAATCATTGAACTTAGCATCAGGATAGTGCGCTTCATCAAAATGAATAAAAATATCAAAAGAAATAGCCTGATTTGTAATATAAGTGAATATCTCATTTGTATTAATTAGAATTCGATTATTTTTCGTTAGTTTTATAGCTGAAGCATTGGCGTATTTCAAACCTATTTCAAGTGTTGTATGATCTGCAATCCTACGATTAACGAAATGAATATTCTGTAAGCTTTTGGGTGATGCTTTTAAAAAGTTCAACAGCCAGACGCTAATCCTTGATTTAAAATGATAATGAAACAAAGCATATTCAATATAGCTTTGTTTCATACTGGTAAGTGTATGTTCCAAGAGGATCACCTACTTTAATAATCCAATCGGTTTGCTTCTTCGTGCCATGTTTCATTACTAGGATCAATTTCTAACAATTGATTTAGTATAGATTTTGCTTCTTCTTTATGACCAATTTCAGTTAAATAGAAATAATAGTCACTTAAGAAAGCACTTTGTGATTTCATTGTTGGATAAGCAAGTTCAAAGAAATGTTGCGCTTCTTTGTCTCGCTCTTCTTCTCCATAGGCATGAGCTAAATGCCACATAAATACCGGGTCTAAATCTTCCTCGTCCACGTAAGATAATAATTCAATAATTGCTTCATAATCTTCTTCATTACGGAACAAGTCACTTAAGATTAATAGTGGTTCATGATAGGCATTATCTACTTCAAGTGCTTGTTTAAGCAATGCGACACCTTCATTTGCATCACCATGTTCTATTTCTAGACTACCTGTTGAGACCATCAACTCTTTATAGAATTGATTTAAGCGTAAACCTTCTTTGCCGGTTTCAATCGCATCGGCATAATTCTTTTCATTCTCATATAAAGATTGTAAATAGAAGTATCCTTGAATAAAATCAGGATCTTTAGATAATAATGTCGTCATAATTTTAATCGCTTCTTGAGTGATATCATTCTTTTCATAAGCGATTGATTTTTTAAAGAAGTCTTCCGATGTCATTTCATCTTCATTTATTTCATCGAATAAATTAATGGCATCACTATAATTCCCACTTTGTAAAGCACAATCAGCCATGCGTGCGAATAAATTAACACCATTGACTTCATATTCGCCTGTATCTAAAACAACTTCATATTCACGAGTTGCACGTAAATATTGACCATCAAAGTACAGTAGTTCAGCTAAAGCGAAATGAATAATTGGATCATTAGGTTCAAGTTCGCGCGCTTCAATAAGCTTATCAATGGCCACTTCTATCATATTAATTTGTTGGTAAAGATCAGCTTCAAGCATTAGTTTTTCAGTAGAAAGCTCAACTTGACTTAAATATTCTAATGCTTCGTCTGTTTGATTCTCAGACATAAGTCCTTCAATAAAATAAATTAATAATTCACTTTCATCAGGATACTTATGATAAAGTGTTCTAAATACTTCTAGCCCTTGAGGTGTTAAACCGAAATTATATAAGGTTTCACCTAAGATGAATAAAGCATCGTCATTATTTGAATTTAATGCTTCATTGACACGTGTATCTAAGTTATCTAATTTTTGAAGATTGATATCGTCTATTAATTTATAGATATCCTCCATAGTGTACTATCCCTCATTTTCTAAAAGCTTTAATTTAGGCAAGAAACCTGGGAATGATACGTTAACTGCATCAAATTGACGGATTGTGATTGGTTCGCTACTTAATAATCCTGCTATAGCAAGCATCATACCTATACGATGATCCGTTAAACTATCAACAGTAGCAGGTGTCGTAAATTCAGATGGATGGATAATGAGCCCATCTGCGGTAGGTTGAAGTTCAAAACCTAATAATCCGAGCATATCAGCAGTTGTATCAATTCGATTTGTTTCTTTAACTTTTAATTCCTCTGCATCTTTTATGATACTAGTTCCTGTTGCTTGAGTACATAATAGTGCAATAATAGGTAATTCATCAATTGCTTTAGGGACTATATCCCCCTCTATATGCACTGGCTTTAAGTTTGGTGTATAAGTAATTCTAATAGACGCAGTAGGTTCAGAAGTTTGTGTAATATTAAATAATTCAATATTACCGCCCATTTGTTCAACGATGTCTATAATACCTGAACGTGTAGGATTTATGCCAACATTATGAATTGTAATGTCACTGCCTGGCGTAATTAATGCAGCTACAATAAAGAAAGCTGCTGATGAGATATCTCCTGGTACGTAGAAATCTCTTGGTTTGATGTTTTGAAGTGCGTTCGGTTCAAGTTTAATCGTCTTATCATCGACAGTAATAGGAATATTGTAATGTTCGAACATCGTTTCTGTGTGATTACGACTTATATCTAATTCAGTAATAATAGTCGTATCTTTAGCAAATAAACTTGCTAATAATATAGCACTTTTAACTTGCGCACTTGCTACTTCCATTTGGTAAGTAATACCTTTAATTGAAGCGGGTTCAATCACTAATGGTGTGTAATTGTTATCTATGCCACGAATATTTGCGCCCATGAGACGAAGCGGTTTCAATACACGACTCATCGGGCGTGTGCCAATAGATTTATCTCCAGATAATACGCACTCAATACCTAATCCACTCAGCAAACCAGCGAGTAACCGTGTTGTAGTTCCAGAATTTCCAGTATACAACGTTTGATGAGGCGTTTTAAAGTTCTCATATCCTGGTGAATCCACGATAATTTTATCATCTGTAATAGTAATATCAACACCGAGTAATTTGAAGATTTCTGCTGTACGTTGACAGTCTTCACCTAATAAAGGTTTGTGAATGACAGATTTACCTTTTGCTAAAGAAGATAACATAATTGCTCTATGAGTCATTGATTTATCTCCAGGCACTTCAATTTCACCTTTTAAAGGTCCATGTATATCTATAACTTGTTCATTTGCCATATTTTTCACCTACTTTGCTAAAGATTGTAATTCATTGAAAGCATTCATTAACACATCTTTACTCACATGATGAACAGAGGGTTTACCTATGGTTTCAAGTAGCACCATTTGAATACCTTCACCATTATTCTTCTTGTCAGTTAGCATGTAATTATATAAATCTTCGAAATCTAAATCATTAATAATAGTGACAGGATAATGCAGTTGATTAATATAATCCCAATAATGTTGAATATCGAAATCAGCATTGAGCATCGCATTAGATACAATAAATTGATATATCATTCCTATCATAATAGCGTGACCATGAGGAATTTTATGCTTATATTCAACTGCGTGACCAAACGTATGTCCTAAATTTAGATATTTGCGCATGTTTTGTTCTTTTTCATCTTTAATAATAATATTTAATTTCGTTTTAATACCTTTAAATATAAATTGATCTATTTCTTTGAGTGACTGCAATTTCTCTTTGTTTGAAAAGTGCTTTTCAATATCGTCTACTGCCACTTGTCCTGTTAATAGCGCATGTTTATATACTTCAGCATAACCGCTTAATATCTCTTCATATGGTAACGTTTGTAAGAAATCTAAATCATAAATAACAGCCTTTGGTCTATAAAATGAGCCAATAAGGTTTTTCCCATGTGAAGAATTAATGCCTACTTTACCACCAACACTTGAATCGTGCGCCAGTATAGTTGTTGGTACCTGGATAAAATCTACACCTCTTAAAAGCGTAGATGCAAGAAATCCAGTGAAATCACCAGTTGCTCCACCACCGATTGCTACTAAACATGTATTTCTGGTAAGTTGATAGCCTAATAATTTTTCAATTACTTCATAATAATGGTGGAAGGTTTTCATTTTCTCACCAGCAGGTACAGTTAATTTGAAAATATTAGATTGCGTAAGTAAAGATTCAAATTTACTTTTGAAATTAAAATCTACATACTCGTCAATAATAAGAAAAACTTTATCATATTCTTGTATATAGTCTGTTAAATAATCAAATGCATGATGTTCAACGATAATAGGATAATTATTATTAGGATATGTCGTTTGTAATTGCATAAAAAGACCTCGATTCTTACAAATAAATAATATTATTAAAATTCAATATTAAGTTTTCTACGCTCTGAAATTTGTTCTTTTAATTGATCGATATGATTTGATTGAAACTCTTCAAGTAATGCTTTAGCAACTTCAAATGCAACTACATGTTCACAAACCACGCTAGCTGCAGGTACTGCACAACTATCAGAGCGTTCAATTGTAGCTTTAAAATCTTCTTTCGTGTTAATATCTACTGAATTTAAAGGTTTATAGAGTGTTGGAATAGGTTTCATTACACCATTAACAATAATCGGCATACCATTTGTCATACCCCCTTCAAATCCACCTAAGTGATTTGAACCTCTGTAAAAACCTTTTTCAGAATCATATAAAATTTCATCTTGAATTTCACTGCCTGGTTTTTCAGCTGCTTTAAAACCTTCACCAAAGCTAACCCCTTTAAAGGCATTAATACTTACGACGCCTTGAGCAATACGACCATCCAATTTACGGTCATAATGCACATAGCTTCCTACACCGATAGGCATATTTTCTACCATAACTTGCACAACACCACCGATAGAGTCACCTTCTTTTTTAGCTTCATCTATCTTATCGCGCATTTTTTGAGCAATAGTATCGTCGATGACACGAACATCATTTTTATCAATGTTTTGTTTGAAAGTTTCCTCATCATATAATCCTTCGTCTTTAACCCCACCTATTTCAACTACACGACTATATGTATGAACATCTAATTGTTGTAGTAAAATTTTAGCAACAGCTCCTACAGCTACACGGGCAGCTGTTTCTCTTGCAGAAGATCGTTCTAAAACATTTCTTAAGTCACGATGATTATATTTCATACCACCAATCAAATCAGCGTGACCTGGACGTGGTTTAGTAATAGTACGTTTCATATTTTGTCGTTCTTCATCGCTAATAGGCTCAATGCCCATAATATTTCTCCAATGCGTAAAATCATCATTTTTAACTACTATTGTAACGGGACTACATAATGTGTAACCGTTTCTTACGCCAGAGACAATCTCGACAGCGTCTTTTTCAATTTGCATTCGACGGCCTCTGCCATAACCACCTTGTCGTTTAAACATTTCTTTATTAATATCTTCAGCTTTGATTTCTAAATTTGCAGGTACACCTTCAATAATTACTGTTAATTGAGGACCATGTGATTCTCCTGATGTTAAATATCTCATGAGAAAACGCTCCTTTCCTTTACTACGTTAAATTGTAATATGTGTTATCATATCATATTCACAGTTAGAACATAACTAATGTTTTAGATATTGAATGAATTTGTGTGAATATTTAAATAACTTATGGTTCAATATATTCCAAAAAAATAAGAGTAACACTCTCTAAAGGCGCGCTACTCTTATCTTTAAAATTTATATTTAGAAATTATTCATATAACCAAGTATCTCTAGTTGCTTCATAATCACTTAATTCTTCTTCTTTGAACCATAAACCAATTTCACGTGTTGCAGACTCAACTGAATCAGAACCATGAATCACATTTCTACCTACTGTTAAGCCTAAATCTCCTCTAATAGAACCTGGTGTTGCTTCAGAAGGATTTGTTTTACCAATGATATGTCGAGATACGTCTACTGCATCTTCCCCTTCAACTACCATTGCAAAAACGGGTGCTGATGTAATAAATGAGATTAATTTATTATAGAAAGGTTTATCTTTATGCTCAGCATAATGTTCTTCCGCTAATGATTGAGGTACTGTCATTAATTTAGCTCCAACCAATTTTAGCCCTTTACGCTCAATACGCGTGATAATTTCTCCAATTAAATTACGTTGTACCGCATCCGGCTTAATCATTAAAAAAGTTCTTTCCATTGTGGTTCCCCCTATGTTTTAGACATAAAAATTTTTTGAAAATTAGATTACTTTATTTGTACCATTTATGTATAAAAACTTGTTTTTTAATAAAAAACAACCTGCTACTTCTTAATAGTAACAGGTTGATAAAGCGCTTTCAATATATTTTCATACTCATTATACATTTCGTGATCCCATTTTTTTAATAAGTTTAATAAATAAATTTTGTGCATTTGATTCATTCAATTGATCAATTAAATTGAGTGCTTTTTTTAAGTATTTATCACTGATTTCTTTAGATTGTTGAATACTATCAGATTCTCTAATACGAGAAATAATCGGAGAGAACTCTTCAGAATTCGTTTGATGGTTTAAAGCTGCAATTTGTTGTTTAAATGTTGGGTCTTTTCGCATTTCTAATAATACTGGTAACGTAATATGACCATTCATTAAATCACTGCCTACTGGTTTACCTAGTTTCTTTTCCGTGCTAGTGAAATCCAATATATCATCGACAATTTGAAAGCTCATTCCAATATAATGTCCAATCATTTTCAATTTGTAAATCGTTTCATCATCAGCTTCAGACGTAATTGCTCCTACTTCAGTAGCAAGTTGAATCAATAATGCAGTTTTACGATTGATACGTCGTAAATAGTTTGTAATAGTTTGATTACTGTTAAATTGATCTTGAAATTGGAAAAGTTCTCCTTTACATACGTCTACAATTGCATTAGATATAATATGATGTACGCGATTATCTTGTATTTCAGAAAGATGTTGTAGACCTAAAGCTAATAAGAAATTACCTGTTAAAATCGCAGTAGTAGTATCCCATTTTTTTACAATAGTTAATCGGCCACGGCGTTTATCACTTTTATCAATGACATCATCATGAACAAGTGTAGCCATATGAATTAATTCTAACGCTACAGCTACACGGTAAGTATCTTCAGTATTCTTTTTTGGGCCAAATTGACTACTCAATATAACAAATGCCGGTCTTACACGTTTACCACCTGACGATAGTAAATGGAAAGTTGCTTCTTGTAATACTGAATCATTGCTTTTGATAGCATGTTGAAGCCGTTTCTCTACATTCTTAATTTCACTATTCATGTTTAACTTTGCCACGTTAATCACCTTTTATTTTGTAGAACTTTTTTGTTTATAGCCTAGGTGCATTGCAGCAACGCCCCCTGTGAAGCTACGGACTTTGATATTGTTAAAACCAGCTTGTTCAAATAGACGTTTTAATTTTTGTTTATCAGGAAAATTAAACGTCGATTGTTGTAGCCATTCATATTCTTCTTTAGATTTGGCAAATAATTTACCGAAGATAGGCATTACAAATTTAAAATATAATTTGTACACTTGTTTGAACACAGGCATCGTAGGTTGACTTGTTTCTAGACATACAACCATGCCACCTGGTTTAAGCACTCTGTTCATTTCTTTTAATGCAACTAAATAATCAGGTACATTACGTAAACCGAAACCAATAGTTACATAATCAAATGAATTATCCTCAAATGGTAAATCCATAGCATCACCATGAACTAAATGAATATTATCCATTGATTTTGTTTTCTCTTTACCTACTTCAAGCATATTTTCACTAAAGTCTAAACCAGTCACTTCGCCATTAGGTCCAACTGCTTTACTTAACGCAATCGTCCAATCTGCAGTACCACAGCAGACGTCAAGTGCCTTACTATTGGCTTTTACGTTCATATCTTTCATTACGCGTTTGCGCCAAACTTTATGTTGCTCGAAACTAATAATATTATTTAATCGATCATATTTTTTTGAAATATTTTGAAACACTGTATGGACTTGTTCTTTATTTGCTTTATTTTCAGCCATTTATAATACCTCTACTTTTTTTCTATATAGCTTTGTTTAATTGATTTAAAAAATTGGTCTACTTCATTTTCAGTATACATCTTTAAATATGAAGGATAATACGATTCCACATTTTCAAATAAAGAATGGAAAATATCAATTTCTGATATTGATTGATTGCTAAAATGTGAAAGCGTAATAATAGGGAAAATAGTTTCTATTTTAATTATTGCTTCATAAATATCTTGTACTTCTAGGGATTGATGATGTAATGAAGATTTTAGTTCATTAGATTTAACAATTGCCTGACTAATAGCTAATTGAAATGCAGAATCATCAATTTCAGCTAATAATGTGTAAAAATGAGCACTTAATAAATCCCCAATTAATATAGATTTCTTAGATAATTTATTATGTGAAATTTCATCAAGATGTTTCATTGAAGTATCGATAGTGAGGCAAGCGAGTTTAGCATTCTCTGGGATATCGTAGCTATCTAATAAATCACTTAAATTACTATTAATATGAATTGATTCATAGTCAGTGATTCCCATAAGCCTTTGATCAATTTGTCTATTTAATATGCTTAATGTTCGTTCCATGTTCACACCTCACGTTATTATCACTATACATCTTAACATTATATCTATAAAAATAAAATATAGCGACTTCACAGGAATAAAACTTTATGAATAAACATCTTTTATATAGAAATATTCATGTATGAAATGTATTAAAATGATCAAGTTTTAATATGTATATACAGATATCTTTAAAAGAATTATATGTATAAATAAAAAAGCCCTCGAAGGGCTTTTTAAGTAAATTATTTTACAGCATCTTTTAATGCTTTACCAGCTTTGAATGCTGGAACTTTACTTGCAGGAATTTCGATTTCTTTACCTGTTTGAGGGTTACGTCCTTTACGTGCAGCACGTTCACGTACCTCAAAGTTTCCGAAACCAATTAATTGAACTTTTTCACCTTTAGAAAGTGAGCCTTGGATTGATTCGAAAACAGCGTCTACAGCTGCACCAGCTTCTTTTTTAGTTAAATCAGCTTGTTCAGCAACCGCGTTGATTAAATCAGTTTTATTCATTATGAATTCACCTCCAGATGAATGATAATGATATCTTTTTATATCATTATGCTATGACTTTAACACAAGAATTGGCATTACCGCAACGATTTAAACGCTCAAAACACTGAAATATCAGCTTTTATACACTCAATTCAAAGAAATTTTACAATAAAGTGTAATTTAACACCTTATTCAGCTTTTTTATCGCGTCCCATTAAATCTTTAACGCTATCTTTTACAGGTTTATTTTCAAATAAAACCTTATATAAAGCATTAGTAATAGGCATGTCAACATGTTGTTCTTTAGCTAGATGGTAAACTGAATTAGTCGTATAAATTCCTTCTACAACCATATTCATTTCACTAAGCGCTTCTTCAGTCGTCTGGCCTTTCCCTAATTTATAGCCAAGCGTAAAATTACGAGAATGTGTAGAAGTACAAGTTACAATTAAATCTCCAATACCGCCTAAACCTAAAAACGTCATTGGATCGGCACCCAACTTTTCCCCTAATCTACTAATCTCAGCTAAACCTCTAGTCATTAAAGCTGCTTTAGCATTATCTCCGTAGCCCATACCGGCTACAATTCCACTAGCTACAGCAATAATATTTTTTAAAGCGCCACCTAATTCTACACCTACTAGATCATTGTTTGTATATACACGTAAATAATCGTTCATGAATAAATCTTGGATAAGCTTACTAATTTTTTCATCTTTAGAAGAAGCAGCTACAGTTGTTGGTTGTTTAATAACAACTTCTTCGGCATGGCTAGGACCAGATAGTACGCCAATACCTCCATTGTGGTTTTCTGAAATTGAGTCTTCAATCATTTCAGAAACACGTTTGAAAGTATCATTTTCTATACCTTTAGCAACATGAATAAAAATCTTCTTTGAATCAATAAGTTGATCAATTTGACTTGTAATTTCTCTAATTGCTTTTGTAGGGAGAGCGATTAAATAGATATCAGTAAAATCTACAGCCTCTTTAATATCAGAAGTTGCTCGAATACCTTCATCCAGTTTAGCTTCTTTTAAATATCGTTTATTTTGATGATGTTTATTTAGTTCATCAACACTTTCTTCATTCTTCCCCCACATTAAAACAGTGTGACCATTTTCAGCTAGTACATTAGCGAGTGCAGTACCAAAGCTTCCCATACCAAAAACAGTAATCTTAGTCATAGTGAAATCTCCTTTTTAATTTCTTCTACGTGGAATGATGTGAATTGGTGTACCTTCAAATCCGAACGCATTTCTGATTTGGTTTTCAAGATAACGTTTATAAGAAAAATGCATTAATTCAACATCATTAACAAAAACAACAAACGTTGGAGGTTCAATAGCAACTTGAGTTGTATAGAATACATTCAATCTGCGACCTTTATCCGTTGGCGTAGGATTCATTGAGATCGCATCCGTTACTACTTCATTAAGTGTAGAACTTTGAACACGTTTTTTATGATTTTCACTTGCCTCGTTAATATAAGGGAATAACGTACGTAAACGTGTTCTTTCTTTCGCAGATACAAAGGCGATTTGAGCATAATCTAAGAATTGAAATTGATTACGGACGTCATCCGCAAATTTTTTCATCGTATTACTATCTTTTTCAACAGTATCCCATTTATTAACGACAATAACGATAGCTTTACCTTCTTCATGGGCATAACCAGCTACACGTTTATCTTGTTCAATAATACCTTCTTCAGCATCAATTACGATTAATACAACATTAGAGCGTTCAATAGCTTTAAGTGCACGCAATACTGAATATTTCTCAGTTGATTCGTATACTTTCCCTTTTTTACGCATACCAGCTGTATCTATCAAGACATAATCTTGGCCATCATAGCTATACTCAGTATCTACAGCGTCTCGAGTTGTACCTGCAACATTAGAAACAATAACACGTTCTTCGCCTAATATCGCATTGACTAAACTTGATTTCCCTACATTCGGACGTCCAATAATTGATAAGCGAATTGTATCTTCGTCATAAGGTTCTTCCGTATCTTCTTTAAAATGTTTCACCACTTCATCTAGTAAATCCCCTAGTCCTAATCCGTGAGAACCAGAAATTGGATAAGGATCGCCAAATCCTAATGAGTAGAAATCAAAAATATCATTTCGCATTTCAGGATTATCGACTTTATTAACCGCCAATACTACTGGCTTTTTAGATTTATATAACATTTGAGCGACCATTTCATCACTTTGCGTTAAACCTTCACGTACATTAACCATAAAGATAATAACGTCAGCTTCATCAATGGCAATTTCTGCTTGTGCTCTAATTTGGGTTTGAAAAGGCGCATCACCAATTTCAATACCACCTGTATCAATAATATTAAATTCATGTGTTAACCATTCACCTGATGAGTAGATACGATCACGAGTGACACCAGGTGTATCTTCAACGATTGATACACGCTCACCTACTACTCTATTAAATATTGTAGATTTCCCTACGTTTGGTCTACCTACAATAGCTACAATAGGTTTCGTCATAAGCTAACTTCCTCTCTATCTAAAATCTATATAATTTTATCATATGACTTACTGATTTAAAACTAACTATATAACGTCTATCTTTAAATTCTTTTCTGATATGCTCATCTATGTTTATCCTTAACATAAATTATCCACTTAATATAAAAAAATCCCAATTAAAGGGATTAAACTTTAATTGGGAGATACATTAGTTAAAATTTAAATGTCATATTAGAATTTTAAATCTTTAAATTTGTCACCGAAAACGTCCCCTAATGTTGGGTTATCGTCATCAGTATCATTGCTTAAATAACTTTGAGTTGTAGCTTCATCGCTTTCGATTAAATCTCCTTTAGGTAAAGTAGCTTTAATTGATAAAGAAATACGTTCATTTTCTTCATCAATACCTAAAATTTTAACGTTTACTTGTTGACCTGGTTCTAAAACCTCACCTGGCGTACCGATATGTTTATGGTCGATTTCAGAAATATGAACAAGACCTTGTACACCTGGAGCAATTTCCACAAATGCACCGAAGTTTGCTAAACGAACGACTTTACCTTCGATAACATCATCTTCATGGAATTCACCTTTAATACGTTCAAATGGAGTTGGGAGCGTATCTTTGATTGATAATGAAATACGTTCAGAATCTTTTTCAACAGATTTTACTTTAACATCTACTTCTTGACCTACAGAAACAACATCTTCTGGAGAATCAACATGCTCATGAGAAAGTTCTGAAACGTGAACTAAACCATCTACGCCACCAATATCCACAAATGTACCAAAGTTAGTTAAGCGAGCAACTTTACCTTTAATAACATCGCCTTCATTAAGTGACTCTAATAATGAAGCTTTTTTAACATCGTTTTCAGCTTGCTCTACAGCTTTACGGCTTAAAATGACTCTATTATTTTCTGGGTCTAATTCTTCAACTTTAATGCGAATTGTTTGTCCCTCAAATACAGAGAAATCTTCAATGAAATCAGTTGAAATTAGAGAAGCAGGTACGAAACCTCTTTGACCAACGTCAACAACTAATCCACCTTTAACTACTTCAGTAACTTTAGCTTCAATCACTTCATCATTATCAAGTTTTTCTTGTAAATATTCATATGATTTTTCAGTTTCAAGTTGACGTTTTGATAAGATATATGCACCAGAGTCATTTTCTTCATCAATTTCAATTTTAGTAACATATGCTTCAACCTCATCGCCTTCTTTAACCACTTCATTAGGGTTCTCGATGTGATGAGTTGAAAGTTGGCTAATTGGAATAATACCATTATATTTAGCACCATCAATATGCACTACAACTTGTTTGTCTTCAACTTGTTGAACCTTTCCAGTGACTTTGTCACCTTCTTTAATATCATTAATCATTGATTCATTGAATTCTTCAGTCATCTTGTTTGCCTCCTTATACACTACATAACTATAACATCTTATAAACTAACAGAATTGTCAAGAAATTCCCCTTTAGTTTCATAAGTTTTTAAAAAAGATATCAATTTTTAAAATTATTTAATGTTGAGCAATCAGTTATTTGTATTATTGATTATTAATAATAATTTTTCATCAATATGATATATTTTAGGTTATAGTTATTTATCATTTTCTTTCTCATTAATAATTATATAAGACAAAAAAAGCTATTTAAAATAATTCGCATTATCCATAATGAATAACACGAATTAATTTAAATAGCTGTGTATATTATTTTCTTAAATTGTTTACCATTGTCATGATTTCATTAGTAACTTCTTCGATGGTTTTACTAGTTGTATCAAGAGTAATTGCATCATCAGCTTTTCTTAACGGTGAAATTTCACGGTTCATATCATAGTGATCTCTGTCAGCAATTTCCTGTTTTAACTGTTCTAATTTTGAAGGTATGCCGCGCTCCTCATTTTCTTTTTGACGTCTTTCAGCACGTTCTTCAACAGATGCAATCATGTACACTTTTAATTCGGCATCAGGAAGGACTACTGTACCAATATCTCTTCCATCCATTACGATACCTTTCTTAGCTGCTAAATCTTTTTGTTTTTCAACCGCAAAAGTTCGAACGGGTTCTTTAGATGCAACATAAGATACATTTTGTGTGACATCATTTTCACGTAAATAGTCAGTAACATCTTGATTATCTAGTATAATACGTTGTCCTTTAGCATCATCATATTTTAATTCTAACGTAGTGTTATTAACAAGTTTTTGAAAATCTTCCGGACGTTGTTGTTGTAAGTATTTATAAGTAATAGCACGATACATTGCTCCAGTATCCACATATATCATTGATAATTTACTAGCTACTCGTCTAGCGATGGTACTTTTACCTGCAGCTGCAGGGCCGTCCAATGCAATATTAATTGACTCCATGATTATTTTTCCTTCCTTGTTGTTTTATTTGTATTATTTTATCATAAATATGTAAATTAAAAATAGGAGGAATTTAATGAAACATCTTCTTGTTATCCATACAGGCGGGACGATTAGCATGTCTCAAAATCAATTTAGTCAAGTAGTGACTAATGAGGTAAATCCCATCTCATTACATAAAGATATTATTAATGAATATGCTCATGTAAATGAAGTTCATCCATTTAATATTCCCTCTCCACATATTACAATTCAACATATTATTGAACTACGTAATACCATACTACAGTCTTCTAAAGAGAATATATATGATGGTTTTGTCATTACACATGGCACTGATACGTTGGAGGAAACAGCGTATTTATTAGATTTACTTATTAACATCAAACAACCAATTGTTATTACTGGTGCGATGAGATCTTCAAATGAAATTGGTGCAGATGGCTTATATAATTTTATTTCTGCTATAAGAGTAGCCTCATCGGATGAAGCTCGTGAAAATGGTGTAATGGTAGTATTCAATGATGAAATACATACGGCTAGAAATGTTACTAAAACACACACATCGAACATTAATACATTTCAAAGTCCTAATCAAGGACCATTAGGTATTCTGACTAAAGATAATATTCATTTTTATAGTCGTCCGTATCAACAACAGGCGTTGAAAATGATTGATACAGAAAAAAATGTGCCACTTTTAAAGGCCTATATGGGTATGCAAAGTGATGTTTTAAAATTTTATGCAGAGCGACAAGTGGATGGAATAGTTATTGAAGCGCTTGGACAAGGAAATTTGCCACCAAGTTGCCTAGAAGGTATCGAGGCTTGTTTGAATAATAATATCCCTATCGTTATTGTATCGCGTTCATTTAATGGAATAGTTAGTCCAGTATACGCTTATGAAGGTGGCGGATATTACTTATCTAAAAAAGGATTAATCTTTTCAAATGGTTTAAATGGTCCTAAAGCAAGATTGAAATTATTGGTCGGTTTAAGTAATGATATGAACTTAGAAACGCTAGAAACTTATTTTGAACAGTAATTTATAAATTAAAAGCGGAACAGACAATGATATCTGTTCCGCTTTTGTTGCTTTGTTTAGCTTTCAAGTGGCGTTTGTTTTTTACTTAATATACTTTGAGTAATAATACCGCCGTGATATTTCCCATTTTCAATGAAAATAGAGTTATTGTCATTTCCAGCAGCAATAACCCCCGCTATATAACAATTCTCAACATTTGTTTCAAACGTTTCTTTGTTATGAACAGGCGCGGTACCAAATTCATTTGTATTAATTTCAATGCCGATAGAACGTAAGAATTCATAATCTGGATGATAGCCTATCATCGCAAACACATAATCATTTGGAATTTCAATTGTTTTACCATTTTTTTCATAGATAACGCTATCTTCAGTAATTTCAATTACGTTTGCATTAAATTCCATTGTAATCTTTTCATGATTTACTAATGATTCAAAGTTCGGTAAAATCCATGGTTTAATAGCTGCTGAATAGCGATCTCCTCTATAAAGTACGGTCACTTTAGCGCCTGCTTTTTCTAATTCAAGTGCGGCATCAACTGCAGAGTTTTTACCGCCAATCACTGTTACATGTTGATTGAAGTATGGATGTGCTTCTTTAAAATAATGTTGAACTTTAGGTAAATCTGCGCCTTTAACTTCCAACGTATTGTGTTGACCGTAATACCCAGTTGCAACAGTTAAAAATTTACATTCATAGACGTCTTTAGTAGTAGTAATCGTAAATTTGTTATCGATTTTTTTAACAGTTAAAACTTCTTCGAAAGCGTTAACTCTTAAATTATGGTGTTTAACTACCTCTCTATAATATACAAGAGCTTGATTTCGACGTGGCTTACTTTCTTCAACGATAAAAGGTATATCGCCAATACTTAATTTATCACTTGAAGAGAAGAACGTTTGGTGTGTTGGATATTTATAAATTGCATCCACTATATTACCTTTCTCTATTACAAGTGTTTCAATACCCTTTTTCTTTTGCTCGATTGCAGCGCTTAAACCGCATGGGCCTCCACCGATAATAATACTCTCAACGATTTGCATGTTTTTGGCCTCCTTTAATCACCAATATATTATAGCAGTTAAGTCCCTTTTTCTAAATAGAAAAACATTTACAAGTTATAAGATAGTAAATTAATAAAGCAAACAATAAAATAGGAGCAGAACAGAAATTAAAATAATTTCATCGTCCTGCCCTAGGGATGACTAGATATGAGAAAAGATGAATTTAAGCGCATTTTCATATCAATCAGCTACTGCCAAATGTAAAAAAGACTGGGACAATTAATAATTGTCCCAGCCTGTTCTCTAGAATTAATTTTAAATAGCTTATTGAGGAATAACTAATTTTTCACCGTTAGTGATATTGTTACTTGTTAAACCATTAGCTTGTTTAATTTTATTTACATTTTCAATTGTACCTTGACCATAATATTGAATAGCAATACGGTATAAGTTTTCATTACCTGATACTACGTGTGTTTGTTGACCAGCAGTAGCATTATTTGATTGATTGTTATTACCATTTGAATTTTGGCTATTATTTTGAGTAGCCTGTGAATTACCATTGTTATTATCGCTATTACTATTATTATCAGAAGAGTTATTTGAACTATTTTCTGAAGAAGATGCACTATTATTTTCATTTGTTGTTGCGCCAGTTGAAGCACTGTTATCTTTGTCTTTAGCTGCGCTGTTTTCAGAAGATTTATCTTCAGTTGTCGCATTTTCATCAGATTTATTATCATTTACATTTGATTTTTCGTTTGATTCGCTTGATTTATCGGCTTTATTATCTTCAGTAGTTTTATCTTTTGAGTTATCTTTTTCATCAGATTTTTGTGAAGTTTGCTCTGTAGTATTCTCTTCTTTAGTGCCATCCTTATCTTTATTATCATTATTTAAATACATACCAATGAAGATAGCTAAAGCAGCTAAAATTAATAACAATGCAAGTAATGGTAATAAAATACCCATTAATCCACGTTTTTTCTTACCATCGTGAGCTTGGAAGCTATCATGATTATCATATCTATCATTATCACGATAATCGTCACGGTGGTTACGTGATTCATTATGATGGTCATCACGTGTATTATGATGATCTAAGTCATTATCTTTAGAATGGTGTTTTTTATTTTTAGAAGCAGCTACACCTGCAGCTCCAGCAGCTCCGGCAGCACCTGCACCAATTGCAGCTTTTTTGCCTTTACTATGTTTTTTATGGTTGTCACGTGCACGATTTGTATCGTCATCATATTTATCATTATCACGATCACGAGAATTTCTATCATTATCTAAGTGATCTCTGTCATCGCGATAATCTTTTCTGTTATCACGAGAATCTACACGATTGTTTTTACGATTTTTCTTCTTATTTTTATTATGACCCGCAGCAGCTCCGGCAGCTCCAGCACCACCAGCAATTGCAGCATCTTTACCGTTAACTAAGCGATCATCTTGATCATGTTCAAGATTTTCATCATGACGTTGATCTCTTCTGATATCTCTACCATCTCTACGATTTCTGTAACCATCTTCTTCTTGATCAAAATCACGATGACGACGGTCATTATCATTTAAACGGTCATTTTCAAAATCATCTTCGAAGTCATCATAATTGTTAGAACGTCTATCGTTATTACGATGATTTCTGTTTGAATAATCTGATTTATTTTCAAAGCGATCATTATGTACGTCTTCAAAAGCTTCTTCATCGTAACGATCGTCTAATGACCCTTCATTGTTGTAGTCATTTGGTTGGTCATCAAATTTCTTACTACGATTTGTTGCTTGATTACGTCTTCTTTGACGTCTTTGTGCATTTCTTGGTGGAAATTGTTGGTCTGATTGATTATCAAATTCATCGATAGTTTCATCAGAGTTGTGATTTGTATGTTCGAATTGATCGTCTGAATCAATTGATTGACGATTTTTTTCGAAGTCATCTCTAAAATTATTTTTAGACATGGCTAACATCCTTTCTTAATTAATTATTTAATTGTCACATACTTTATACCCTTGAATATAGCAAATATGTATCATTTTTAACATTTTTTATAAAACATTTGGTGATTTAATTATATCCTGTATAAAATATCATAGTAAAGAAAAGCACCTAATATTTGAATAAATTTTTAAGTTTTTCATTATAACTAAATTTTCTCTTTACTTTTTTTCTATTAAAACAATTTAGAGAAGTTAAGTTAGAATCAATATCGCAACATTGGTTAGGCTTAGCAGGTACTTCTCCAAAGAACTCAAGTAAGTAACTTCTTCGACATTGATCGAGACTTGTATAACCAATCATGCGTTGATAGCCTAGCTTTTTACGGATTAATGATGTTTTAAATATTTTTTTAAGCTGTATAATTGAATATCTTTGGCGCAAAACGTCTAATATCTCTTGTTTATTAGGAGGTAAAAAGGCACCTAAATCATAGGCTTCTACATCTTCAGCTAAAATCGCATCATTAAATAGCAGCGTTTCAAGAATAAAACTATCATCAGGTTGGAAAAGACTAATGGCTTGACTTTGTTTTCCGTCTCTTCCTGCTCTACCGATTTCCTGTAAATAATTTGATGGACTCGTGGATAAGTGAAAATGAATTACAGTGCGAATGTCCTTTTTATTTACTCCCATTCCAAAAGCACTTGTTGCAACAATGACAGGAATAAAATTATTAATAAATTGTTGTTGCACAGTATGACGTTCTTGATAAGATAAATCACCATGATAAATTCCAGTTAGATAACCTTTTTTATAAATGAGATTAGCCAGTTCGAAACACATTTTCTTAGATGAAACATAAATAATTGTAGGTCCTGAAGTTTCCAAGAATTCGAGCAACCAAGTGATTTTGTCATCATCACTTTCAAAATTGATGTGAGAAAATGAAATATTATCTCTATTCATGGTAGTTTTGATAGTTTTAAACTTAATTTTTAAAATTGTTTCTAAATCTTCTGGGAGATGTGGTGGTGCTGTAGCTGTGAGCGCTAATATGGTTGCAGATTTGAAAAACTGTGTAATCTGTCCTACTAACGCATAATGTGGACGAAAATCATATCCCCATTCAGATAAACAGTGTGCTTCATCTAATACAATTAATCCAAAATTGATTTGATTGATAAGCTCAAAATGATTAGATTGTAATAAAAATTCTGGACTTAAAAATATAAAGCGACTTTTCTTTAATAAGTTGATATTTTCCTTTTTTTCTTGCTCTTCCATACCAGAATGAATATAGCTGACATGCTTTTCACCTTGTGCTTTCAGTTGCATGACTTGGTCATCCATTAATGATATTAAGGGAGAAATAATAAGCGTAGGCTGTTGTTTCATATAAGTTGGAAATTGGTAACATAAACTTTTACCACTACCAGTTGGTAGAACGCCTAGCGTGTGTTGGCCATTAAGAATGCTTTCAATTATTTCACGTTGCCCTGGATTAAAAGCGTCATACCCAAACCATTCTTTAAGCTTATCTTCCAACATTAATATCACCTCTTTCGATACCTACAATAATTAATTTGATTTGAAAATATGATAATTGCTTGAATTGATTTTTATATATTTTCAAACGTTCCCCTCTATTATTAACGTAAAATTTTTCAAAATCATAAATGAAATGTTCATCAACATAATCAGTATACTCATGGAAATAGCCTTTAATGAATAACTCCAATACATGATCTTCTATAGTATTCACTTTCACATTTTGTATTACAGCAACTTCATCCATTGTGATCCCTCGAAGCAATTGCTTTTGTGATAATGCCGTTTTATTTAATAACGGAGGTAATATAATTAACTTAGAAAGTATTGGAAATTGGTCCTTTTGTTCGAGGGCATACATCATTTCCACTAAATCGTTAAGTTCTAATGTAAATAAATCCGTTATAGGAATATCTTCAATTAGACTCACTTGTTGACGCGTATACATTTGCTCATCAAAACCTTGTAAGTAATAATGGATATAACAGCAATTGTCATTTTGAGTATAAATAGTATGAAATAATTGTGATAATTCTTCTTGGAAATCTTCAATTAACTCATGATTTATAATATCTAAATAAACCTGTTTCACGCGTTGTTGAACTTTTAATTGCTGGGAAATAGGAATAAAATTCAGCTCATTATTAAGATAATGAGTGATAGATTGAACTAATAATTGAATACAACTATAAGTATTGATTAAACTATCATATGTAAATCTTGTATGAATTTTAAGTTGAATTTGATTACTTTCATTATTTTGAACATATCGCTCAAAAGACGGATATTTTAATTTAGGAAAACTGTGATATAATGATAAAAGTTGTTGAGAACAAGCATCAAAAAATGTTTGATGTGATTTTTTTCCGCATAATATATTGTAAATACTTTTATCAGTTTTATAATTAAATGTGTGTCTATACGCATATGAAAAGATATCGTACATAGGTGAATCCTCACTTTATGAAACTTATAAATTAGAAATTAAATTAATCGATGTCTGAATTATCATTTGTTATACTAGTGTAGCATTTTTATCAAAGGAGGCGAAAAAATTGGCAAAGTATACAATCGTTGATATGGATACCTGTATAGCTTGTGGTG
Source organism: Staphylococcus sp. Marseille-Q1834 (assembly GCF_916858875.1). Classification (NCBI taxonomy): domain Bacteria; kingdom Bacillati; phylum Bacillota; class Bacilli; order Caryophanales; family Staphylococcaceae; genus Staphylococcus; species Staphylococcus sp. Marseille-Q1834. Next base: position 294,480 of record NZ_CAKASN010000002.1, read on the forward strand.
CATGTGGCGCAGCAGCACCAGATATTTATGATTATGACGACGAAGGTATTGCTTTCGTAATCCTTGATGATAATCAAGGTACTGCAGAAGTACCAGAAGAATTATATGAAGATATGGAAGACGCTCTTGAAGGTTGTCCAACAGATTCAATTAAAATTGAAGAGGAACCATTCGATGGCGATGCATTAAAATTTGAATAGTAAGTTAAATTTGATTATATCACTATATTATATAGATAGCCGACAAAGTTGCATGCTTTGTCGGTTTTATTTTTTATTTCGAAATGCCTTGAGTATAAATTAGGCACGAAATTGAAAAAGACTGGAACCTTAGTGAGTCCAGTCTCGATTTCAAATAAATTCATATTCTATTTAAGAACTCTTTTTAAACGTTGATATAAAAGTATAAAAATAATAGAAATGATAATTCCTTTAATGATGTTGAAAGGAATGATTCCAGATAAAATTATAATTTTTAAATTGGTAAAGACATCGCCTAAGTTAAAAATCATGCCATATAAAGGTAATAAGACGAAGTAATTTAAAATACTTAGAACAACTGTCATAACAATCGTACCTACCGCTAAACCAATGACTAAGGAACGATTAGAATGAGAGAATTTTTTCTTACTAACATAATAAGCAGATAATAAGAAACTTACACCAGCTAAAAAGTTAGCAACGGGCCCTACAGGATCTCCCATATTAAAAATAAAATTTAATATATTTTTTACTAAAGCTACTATGACACCTGCTAAGGGGCCAAATGTAAATGTAGCTAATAATGTTGGTACATCACTAAAGTCTAATGTTAAGTATGGTGGTAAAAAAGGCAATGGAAATTTTATAAATGTTAATATAAATGCAATTGCGCTTAACATACTTATAGTAATGAGGCGTTTATTTTGTTGCATATTCAATTTTCTCCTTCCATTCATCTTGCATAGAATAGGAGGATAATTTTGCACAACAAAAAACCTCCATCTTCTCCCATCCAGACTATACTGTCGGCTTCAGATTTACACTGAATCAGCCACTTCAAAGAAGCGGGTCGCAGGCTTATTTTACTGCCGGTCGGGACTCTCACCCTACCCCGAAGATGAATTTCGTATTTATTAATTTAAATTAAATATTACATTAAGGAAAAAGTTTGTGCAATACTCATGCTCAATTCAAAATAAAATTCCCACTTAATCTTTTAGTTTTTAAAGATTAAGTGGGTCAAAGTAATGATTATTCAGGTTTAGGTAATTTAATAATAAAAGTTGTTCCCTTACCTAATGTACTTTCTACGGAAATATTACCACCATGTTCTTCGATAATCATTTTACAAATGAATAATCCTAAACCAGTACCTTGTTTACCACGTGTTCTTGAGGCTTCTACTTTATAAAACCTATCAAAGACTAAATCAAGATGTTCAGGTGCAATACCGCTACCAGTATCCTTTACATACAGAATTTGATAATTATCATCTTCTGAAGTCATGATACTGATTTTGTCACCCGGTTTAGTATAACGCGTCGCATTATCAATCAAATTAGTAAGTACTTGATCAATACGATCAGCATCATATTCCCATGGTGTCTCATCCACATTTGGAAGTAAATTCATATCAATTTCTAAATCATGGGCTTGTTGTCTATATTTCATTTGAATTTTAGATAGCAAGGGCTTAATAGGCTGAACTTCTTTATTTACAGTTAAACCTTCAGCATCCATACGAGCTACATTGAGTAATTCATTAACAAGACGATTCAATCGTTTTGTTTCATCTAATACAATTGATAGAGAATCTCTGATCTCCTCAGGTTCTGTTACGATACCGTCTACAATAGACTCAGTGTAACCCTGTAATAAAGAGATAGGTGTACGTAATTCATGAGATACATTAGCAATGAAATCTTTTTTCATTTGATCGAGATTGTGCTCATTGGTCATATCTCTAATAATAACTACAATGCCACTGCGTCCATCTTGTTGAATACGAGGAATATAGCTCATAATAAATACGTAAAATTTACCATTAAATTCATAACCTTGGAATTCAGTAGTTTTTGAAGTAAATGTTATTTCAATTTGTTTCTCAATTTTTTTATAGGTCGTTTTATCAATAGTTGGGATAATGTCATCTGCCATTTTATTAGATAAGATGACTTCCCTATTATCATTAATTCCTAATACGCCCTCTACCATTGAATTAATTAAGCTATCACGAATATTTCTTTGAGTTGAAATAGCTTCAATATGCTCTTGAATCTCATAGCTCATATTGTTAAAAGTTCGTGATAATTCTCCGATTTCATCTTTTGTTGATACAGTCGTCTTTTGAGAATAATCTCCTTTTGACACGTTAAATGCTTGTGTGCGCAATTGTCGTAAAGGTTTAGTAATTTTATTTGATAAGAAGAAAGCAAACACAGTTGAAGTTGCCAAGAAAATAATGGCAGTAATTAAAATAATAATGGTAATCGCATTATTAGTATCTTCAATTGTTTTTAAATCTTGATAAATAAACACGCCACTGTATTTGGAGTTACTATGATCTTGTGGTTGCATTGGATAACCTAATAATATATATGAACGTGAGTTTCCTTTATGATTAATTGTAACGTTCTGAGTAGCGGACTCGCCTTTAGTAAAAACTTTATTAAAATGACTATCATTATGAATTTCTTTCAACATTTTATTTTTCAATGGGGTATTTGTTGTTTCAGCGTCCATACTCTTATCTGCCATAATAATTACGCCACCAGACCCATCGATAAGTTGTTGGCTGTGTTCAATGGCTAACTGCTTATTGTCTGCATGCTCTACTAAATGACTGATTCTAGAGGCATCAGATCTGATTTCGTTTTCCGTTTGCTGAGTATAATAATATTGAATAAATGTGATTAAGGCAGCACTCAATAAAATTAAAACTGTCGTTACTATAAGAATTATAGTTAACCACAGTTTTATAACTACACTATTTAGTCGGTTCGTCACTTGTTTTAACCTCAAATTTATAACCAACGCCCCAAACGGTTTGAATCATATGAGCAGCATCTGCAGAAACGCGATTTAGTTTTTCTCTTAAACGTTTTACGTGAGTATCAACAGTTCTTAAATCTCCATAAAATTCATAATGCCAAACCTCTTTAAGAAGTTGTTCACGATCAAATACTTTATTAGGTGTTTTAGCTAAATAGATAAGCAATTCATATTCTTTAGGCGTTAAATTAACTTGTTGGTTATCGGCTAACACTCTATGAGCGTCATTATCAATAACTAAGTGATTAAACTCAATAATATCTCTTGCGTGAGGTTCACTTTGTTCAGGTTTAGAAGATTGAGTTCTGCGCAATAATGCTTTAACTCTTAATACAACTTCTCTTGGAGAGAATGGTTTAACGATATAATCATCAGCCCCTGATTCAAAGCCTTCAACCCTATTCGTTTCTTCTCCTTTAGCTGTAAGCATAATAATAGGTGTATCTTTATGCTCACGCAATTTAGATGCCATTTCAATTCCATCCATTTCTGGAAGCATCAAGTCCAATAGAATGCACGCATAGTCATTTTCCATAGCAAGATTATATGCCTCTCGACCATCACTTGCTTCATGAATAGTAAACGATTCTCTTTCCAAATAGAGTTTCAATAATCTTCTAATTCTATCTTCATCGTCTACAATTAAAATTTCATTCGTCATTTTGCTCTACCTCCTACACATGCTCTTACTCTTCATATTATAGCACATAGACCTATTCAAATCTTTAATTTGTCCCTATATTGTGAAAAAAATATCAAATGAAATTTTGCGTAATTAATTTCATTTGATATTTGAATTAACGATATTTTATTTTCCGTTTTCAGCCATATGTCTTAATACTTTTACTTCATGAGGAGTTAAAACTCTACCTTCACCTGCGTTTAAACCTTTTAAATTTAAGTTTCCAAATTCAATTCTAGTTAATTTATCAACTTTATGGCCGAAGTGTTCGAACATACGTCTTACTTGTCTATTACGTCCTTCACTAATAGTAATTTCTACAAGCGTAGTATTCTTTTCTTTATCTTGTTTCTTGACTTTGACTTGTGCTGGTTGTGTGAAACCATCTTCAAGTTCAATACCATGTTCTAATGCTTTAACTTCTTCTCGCATAAGGTAACCTTTTAATTTGGCTACATATTTTTTTTGAATGTGATATCTTGGGTGTGTCATTAAGTTAGTGAATTCTCCATCATTTGTTAGTAATAACAACCCAGATGTATCATAATCTAATCGCCCAACTGGATATATACGTGTTTCTAAATCATCAAAGTAATCAGTGACTACTGTACGCCCTCTATCATCTGAGACGCTTGTGATAACTTGAGTGGGCTTATAAAATAAAATATACATTTTATCTTCTTGTTCAATTTTTATACCTTCAACTTCAACTGTGTCTGACGGTTTCACTTTTGTTCCAAGCTCAGTCACTACTTGCCCATTAACTTTTACTTTTCCTTCTGCAATTAAAGTTTCAGCTTTTCTGCGTGACGTATAACCACTATTAGCAATTCTTTTCTGTAATCTTTCTAATTCTTTGCTCATTTTGAGTCTCCTTTTTGGTTTATAAGGTTACTGAAGAAATCTTCCATTTCTTCTTCATCTTCTTCAGTAGTTGGTAAATCTTCAATTTTTTCAATTCCAAATACATTTAAAAATAGATCAGTCGTATTTAAAAGATGGCTTCGCGATTGTTCATTATCCTTAGCTTCAATTAATCCACGTGCGATGAGCGTACGAACTGCTCCATCTGAATTGATTCCTCTAATTAATTCTATATCACTTCTAGTTAAAGGTTGATTATATGCAATAATGGATAAAGTTTCCATGGCAGCTTGTGAAAGTTTCATGTTAGATTTTTGTTCAACCAACTGTTCTATATATGAAGCGGCTTCTTTTTTTGATGTTAAAATGTAAATGTTTCCGTACTTTTGAATAGCAAGTCCTTCTGACTGATAAGATTCAATAAGGTCGGATAAAGCTTTTAAATCGATATCTAATATTTCAGCTAGTTGAGTTGCTTCTAAACCTTCATCACCTACTGTATATAATAGTGCTTCTAAAATACCTATATTATCCAATGTTGAAATTCACTCCTCTAACGATGTTTATATCATCAAAACTTTTAGACTGTTCTAAGTTGATTAAACCAGCTTTTGACATTTCTAAAATAGCTAAAAAATGAGTCACTACGTGTTCAATAGGCTCATGAAATGTAAATAAGCTAAAGAAGTTGAATGATGATTTACTGCGCAATTGATGTGTTACCTTTTCAGTAGCTTGTTGAATGGTAAAAGACTCTTTTGTAATTTCCACAGTTTTTGGTGTATTTAAAGCCACTCTATTTTTAACACGTTGATAAGCTACAATTAAATCAGTTAAATCTATCGTTTGGTTACTATCCCAAGTTGTGTCTTTTTCAAGATGTGATAAATCAGTAGGATGTTTAGTAAAGTATAATTCACGTTCTTCTTTTTTGGCATTTAATAACATTGTATATTCTTTATAATTTTGATATTCAATTAATCTCCCTACTAAGTCTTCTCGGGGGTCTTCTTCTAACTCATCTACCGTTGCATGTTGAGGTAATAATAATTTACTTTTAATCATTAGTAGTTCCGAAGCCATAACTAAATATTCACTGGCCAAATTGATTTCTAGTTGTTTCATTGCATGTACATATTGCATATATTGTTCAGTTAGGGCTTTCATTGGTATATCATAAATATCAATTTCGTACTTTTGTATCAAATGTAATAATAAATCTAGAGGGCCATTAAAGGCATCTAACTTAACTTCATACATAATTATCGTCCTTATATTAATTCTGTGTCGTGCATAATTTACTAAAGTATTATAGCATGAATATCATAAACATTTAAATTGAGGTTGAAGTGGAATGGAACGAGCATTAATCGATTTTTATTATCAATTTCATAAGCATCAACATTATTTTTTATGCCATGATATTTTAGAAGATGCTTGGAAAGCTAATCCCCATTTTTCTAAAAATGATGCTATTGTAAGTCTTATATTATTTACTACTGCTATGTATCATTATAGAAGAGAAAATTACATTGGAGCATTGAAAAGCTGTAAAAAGGCATTTGTTACATTTCAAAATGCTAAGGACAAATCGAGTGTGGGTCTATATGAAAATAGTTATAAAGCTTTATTGAATACTCAAATCGAAAAAATAACACTACACAAACAATTCACTCCTGTAAAATTGCCTATTAACAAGCAATTTGAAGATAACATTTATACAGAAATGCCAGATTATGAATTTAACGAATTTGTAATCAAAGATGATTACATCGTACATCATCACCTGCTTAGAGATCGAAGTGAAGTGATTGCTGCTCGACAACAAGCCCTTCTAGATAAGAAAAATAACATGTCATGAAATATGACTTATAAAGAAAAGTACGGAAGTTTTCATCGGTAAAATGAGTTGAATCATGTGAAGATTTTTGTATTTAAAGTACTGCGTTAGTTTGGTTCAATGATGTTTATTAAATTCTTCGAAAGTGACCTATATTTCAAAGTATAATAATGTCTAATTATAAAAGAAGCCAGTGAATGACTTGAAAAATCATTTACTGGCTATACTTCTAGGTATTATGTCCTAAATTCTTATAATTATAAATTTAAGCTCTTGGATGGAATTGGTTATACATTTGACGTATTTGAGATTTAGAAACGTGCGTATAAAGTTGAGTAGTTGAAATATCTGAATGACCTAACATTTCTTGTACTGCACGTAAATCAGCACCATTTTCAAGTAAATGTGTAGCAAAAGAATGACGAAGTGTGTGTGGTGTTAAAGTTTTATTGATGTTGGCTTTTAAGCCATACTGTTTAATCATTTTCCAAATACCTTGGCGTGTCAATGGTCGGCCATGCATATTGAGAAATAATACATTAGTAATTGTCTTTTTCAATAATAGAGGACGCACTTTTTCTAAATAAGTATCTAAAAATTCAATAACTGTATCACCTAAAGGTATAATTCTTTCTTTATTCCCTTTTCCAAACACTCTGACAAATCCCATAATTAAATTAATATCTTCAATTTCTATATTAATTAATTCTGATACACGCATGCCTGTAGCATATAAAAGCTCTAAAATTGTGCGGTCGCGATAACCATTATTTTTATTTAAATCAGGTGTTTCAAGAAGTTGAACAACTTCTTCTACTTCTAACACATCGGGTAGTTTCTTCTCATATTTAGGTGTCTCAATCAGTACTGTAGGATCTTTAGCGGCATATTTTTCACGTAATGCAAATTGATGAAAACTTCGAATTGTTGAGATAAAACGAGCAATTGATTTCGAAGACGCACCTTCGTCAATAAAATGGCCGAGGCATTCTTGAATAACTTGACGGTCAATAAAATCAATATGTGCAATTTTATGTTCTTTCATATAAGCTTCATATTTAGCTAAATCTCTTCTATAGGCACCGATTGTATTCTCACTTAAACCTTTTTCAATCTGTATAAATTTCAAATATTCTTCAATAATCGTATTCATATTTCCACCTTCATTGATATAGAAAAATGGAGTGAAACAAATTCTAAGTGCTTGTTTCACTCCGACGTCTAAAATTGTTTTAAATTAGCTAAATTATTTACCTTTAGCTTGGCACTCGGCACAGACGCCATGAAATGTTAATCTATGGTCTAAAATTCTAAAATTATATTCTGATTCAACACGTTCTTCTACTTTAGGTAATAAGTCTTCATGAATTTCATCTACTTTACCACATTCCATACATACAAGATGGTGATGAAAATGTTTTGCGCCTTCTTTTCTTAAATCAAAGCGTGCTACCCCATCGCCGAAATTAATTTTATCTACAACTTTTAATTCGGCTAATAATTCAAGTGTTCTATAAACAGTGGCTAGTCCAATTTCTGGTGCTTTATCTTTAACTTTTAAATAGACATCTTCAGCACTAAGATGATCTTTTTCATTTTCAATTAGAACACGAACCGTTGCCTCACGTTGAGGTGTTAATTTGTAAGATGATTGTTGTAATTGTTGTTTTACTCTGTTTAATCGTTCTTCCATGGGAGCGACACTCCTCTATTAATAATTATAATCATTTTAAAGTGATAATATCTCACATACTAAATTAACAATATTCTCAATAAAAGGCAAGCTTTAAACGGTTGTTATTTAGAATGATTATAATTTAATAATATATACTGTAGGCCAATAATTGTTTTAGCATCTTCGATTTCGTCGCTATCAAGTAAGTCTTTGATTTTATCAATTGGCACTTTGTGAAGCTCTACAAATTCATCATCATCTAAGTTCATTTCCCCTTCACTTAAGTTATCTGAGAAATAGATTGATAGTTTTTCATTAGAAAAGCCAGGTGATCCATACATATGAGTAATGAAGTTTAAATCATTAGCAATATAACCTGTTTCTTCTTCTAATTCACGTTTAGCTGCTTCTTCTCTTTCTTCATCCTCTTCAAGTTTACCGGCTGGAATTTCAAGTAATGGTTTTTCAACAGGTTTACGGTATTGTTTGACTAAGAGGACTTCATTTTCAGGAGTAATTGCACAAACAGCTACTGCCCCATTATGATTAACAATTTCCCTTTTTGATGTTTTACCATCTGGTAGTTCTACATCATGAATTTCTAAGTCAATAATTTTACCATTATAAATTACCGTTCTATCAAATGTTTTTTCATTAAATTCCACTATATTCACGTCCCTTTTAATTCTTAATATAAATTGATAAGATGAATGCGTTACCTAAAGTGTATCGAAAGGAGATTGGACATGCAAAAGAATATATTAAAAAGCGGCATAGAAATTTCGGAATTAGGTTTGGGATGTATGAGTTTAGGTACAAACTATCAAGAAGCTGAACCCATTATTGAAACTGCGATTGAAGAGGGTATCACTTATTTTGATACTGCAGATATTTATGATCGCGGTGTAAATGAAGACATAGTTGGAAAAGCTTTAAAGAAATATCAAAATCGAGATGACATCGTTATTGGTACAAAAGTGGGAAACCGTCCAACTGAGGATGGTGGTACAACTTGGGATCCTTCAAAAAAATATATAAAAGAAAGCGTTAAGGGTTCTTTACAACGTCTTGGTTTAGATCATTTAGATTTATATCAATTACATGGTGGAACAATTGAGGATCCTTTAGATGAGACAATCAGTGCTTTTAATGAACTTAAGCAAGAAGGGATTATTAGAGCATATGGTATTTCTTCAATTCGTCCAAATGTGATTGATTATTATTTAAAACATAGTGAGATTGAAACAATTATGTCTCAATTCAATTTAATTGATAATCGCCCAGAAAAATTACTTAATGACATACACGCTCATCACGTAAAAGTTTTAGCACGTGGTCCTGTATTTAAAGGGTTACTTACTTCAAAAAGCGTAGATGTTTTAGATAAGAAGTTTAAAGATGGCATATTCGATTATGACTACCATGAGTTAGGCGAAACAATTGCTTCAATCAAAGAAGTCGAAAGTAATTTAAGTGCCCTTTCTTTTGAATATTTAACTTCTCACGATGCACTTGGTTCAATTATAGTCGGTGCTAGTTCTGTAGAACAATTGAAAGACAATGTTGAAAATTATAAAAAAACAGTAAGTCTTGATCGTATTAAGGCAGCACGTGAACGTGTGAAAAATTTAGAGTATACACAACATTTAAATACTAAGTAAAATTATTTAAAAATCGGAGTAGCAATACGCTGAATACGAATATGCTATTCCGATTTTTTAATATTGTTTTAAATAGTGATATAGTCCCTCATCAGATAGCCCTTTTATTGAAACATTCATTATTTCTCCTCTTAAAACTAGCTCATGAAATTTAAATTCAATAAATTCTTGTTCACTACTTTCTAAAGAATTATAGTATGAATTTCCTAATAAATCTTTAAGTTGAAAAGAAGTTTGTGGTGTCATAGGTTGCAAGTTTTCAACAGCATATTTGACATGTTTATTCACACAACAAATCATCATTATTCCACCTTTGTTCTTGTTAAATTTTATTTTTAAATAAAGGAGTCAACCATTGTTCAAGTGTTCTTGGAGCCAATTGGTAAATTTTTAACAAGTGATACATCCACTTTGGTTGATTAATTTCTTTTTTTCTTTTAATGATGCCTTCTATAATATCTTTAGCTAATTGTTGAGGGTCAATCATGATTGACTCATATGTTTGCGCATATTTTAAACTTGGGTCAGCCTTTTCGTGGAAAGGCGTTTTAATTGGTCCAGGATTCACCGCCATAAAATGAAATTGAGATTCCTCGATACGTAAAGCATTTAAAATAGCATTAAGGGCAGCTTTAGAAGCACCATAATGTGCTGCATTGGCTTGTGTAACGAAAGCGGCCTGACTTGAAATGCCTACGATAGTAGCTTTGTTTGAAAAGTAAGGTCGTAAAATATTGTAGAGTAAATTGAAACTAATCAAGTTTACGTCGTATGTTTCAATCATTTCTTCTGCAGTATGATGTGCAACCGATTTGAAATAGCCTAACCCTGAACTGTAAATAAGTCCATTAATTGGAGTGTTAATGTTAGAGGCGACGTTAGCAATGGCTTCCCTATCTTGTAAATCACAGTGAATCATAGACACTTTTGATTGATAAGGACCAAATTGAATATTATTAAACTTTGTTTTATTTCGTGCTATTACTGTAACATATGCACCTTTTTTTAATAACTGTTTCACTATTTCTAAACCTAGACCACTAGTGCCTCCAGTAACAATATAATGATGACCAATCATATCTCTTCGAACCCCTTTATAAACTTTGTTACTATAGTAACTTATTTTTAATTATTTATAAATGAATAGAAAGTTTAATATGTACTTATTTTTCAATAAAAAACTAAGTTTCTGTAATTAAGAGTTTATGCTGAGAATCAACTGGGATGAAGCTCATGTGTTTAGAAACACTAATTTTTTTAAAATTCAAAATATTTTGAGGATCACCTGAGCTGAAGCTCATGCGTATAGAAGCACTAAATTTTTAAAATTAAAAATAAGTGCCTCTTATATGTTACTATAGTGGTATAAAATGATTAGTGAGGGTGATGTTGTTAATGAAATTAGTATTTTATGGTGCTGGTAATATGGCACAAGCGATTTTTAAAGGAATTATTAATTCTAAAACGCTTAATTCCAATGATATTTATCTAACTAATAAGTCAAATGAAGAAAGACTTAAACAATTTGCTGAAGAGTTAGGTGTGGAATACAGTTATGATGATGAAGCGTTATTAAAAGATGCGGATTATGTATTTTTAGGAACTAAACCTTATGATTTTGAAGAAGTCGCAAAACGTATTCAACCGCATATTACGGATGAAAATCGATTTATTTCCATTATGGCTGGTTTACCAATTAACTATATTCATGAACAACTTCAAGTAACAAATCCTATTGCGCGTATTATGCCTAATACTAATGCTCAAGTTGGACATTCAGTAACGGGAATTAGCTTTTCAGGAAACTTTGGACCTAAATCTAAAGATGAAGTCATTGAATTAGTAAATGCGTTTGGTTCTGTCATTGAAGTTGACGAAGATCACTTACACCAAGTAACAGCTATTACTGGAAGCGGTCCTGCTTTCCTATATCATGTATTTGAACAATATGTTAAAGCTGGTACTGAATTAGGTCTTGAAAAAGGTCAAGTCGAAGAATCAATCAAAAACTTAATTATTGGTACAAGTAAAATGATAGAACGTTCTGATTTAAGCATGGAACAATTACGTAAAAACATCACTTCTAAAGGTGGTACAACTCAAGCAGGTTTAAATGCCTTAGCACAACACGATATTAAAGGCATATTTGAAGATTGCTTAAACGCTGCCGTTGAAAGAAGTATAGAACTTTCAAAAAGTGAAGATAATTAATACTAAATTTTTATTTAAAAAACCCTATCCGCTTTGATTATGTGGATAGGGTTCTAATTTAATAATTAAATTTTATAAGTTTCGAAGTCTTTAACGAACTCGAAGTTTGGTGTATCTTCAAGTTGTTTTAATTCATTTTTTATTTTATCGATATCTTCATAATTATAACGATTGCTTAGATGTGTAATTAGGCTTTTGCTTACATTAGCTTGTTTAATTAAGCCAAAAACATCATCAATATGGCTATGGTGATAATTGTTTGCTAACGTTTTATCCCCTTCTATATAGGTCGCTTCATGAATCATTACCTCTGCATCTTGTGCAATTATCATTTCATTCTTACAAGGCTTAGTATCACCAAAAATAGATATAATCGGTCCAGGTTTGGCAGGTCCTTTGAAATCATCAGAATTAAATACTTGTCCATTATGTTCGAAAGTATCATACATTTTAACTTCTTGATATTTAGGCCCTGGTTCTAATCCGATTGCTTTTAATGCTTGAACGTCAATTGTGCCAGGTGTTGTTGGGGATTCAATACGATAACCATAAGAAGGTATGCCATGATTTAATAACTTAGCTGATACCGAAAAACCTTTATGATGATATGTAAAATTGTTATCAATCTCAATAAATGTAGTTGGATAATTTAAATGAGATTCTGATAACTTAAGTGAAGATTCAATGTAAGCTCGTATACCCTTGGGTCCAATGATAGTTAGTGGCTTATCTTCTCCACCTTGGAATGAACGACTAGTCAATAATCCAGGTAAGCCAAAAATGTGATCGCCGTGCATATGCGTGATAAATATATGATCCACTTTACCTAGCTTAATTGAATGATGTAAGATTTGATGTTGAGTCCCTTCGCCTACATCAAAAAGCCAAATCGCATTTGAATATGGTTCAAGATTTAAAGCGATGGATTGCGTGTTTCTTTCTTTAGTTGGTAAACCCGCACTCGTCCCGAAAAATGTAACTTCCATGCATATGCCTCCTTTTTCTTCAATATATTTTATCATATGTAGAAGTGATTGTTATAATGAGAAATAAAATAAATAAAATTGAAACGATTTAAGGTATAATGGTATTTATATTATATTAAATTGCGCATTATTCGTTTTGGATGTAAATTTGAATTATAGGACATCTGAAAGGCAAAAATGTAGGAACTACTAATAATTTATTTTATAATAAATAAATCATAGCAATTAAAGAATTGAGGTTTTGAACTTGAGTAAACAAACGAAACACATCCCTTGTTTAATTACTATCTTCGGTGCTACTGGAGATTTAAGTCATAGAAAGTTATTTCCGTCATTATTCCACTTATTCCAACAAGATAATTTAGATGAACACATTGCTATTATAGGAATTGGACGTCGAGATTACACGAATGAAATTTTCCGTGAACAAGTGAAAGCATCTATTGAATCACATGTTGAAGATACTACTCAAATTGATAAATTTATGGAACATGTTTATTATTTCAAACATGATGTTAGTGATGAACAAAGTTATCATGATTTATTAGATTTTTCTAATCAGTTAGATACTCAATATCAATTAAAAGGTAATCGCCTATTCTACTTAGCGATGGCACCTCAATTCTTTGGTATTATTTCTGATTACTTAAAATCATCTGGTCTTACTGAAACAAATGGCTTTAAACGTCTGGTGATTGAAAAACCATTTGGTAGCGACTTAAAATCAGCTGAACAATTAAATAATCAACTTCGTCAATCATTTAAGGAAGAAGAAATATATCGTATTGACCACTATCTTGGTAAAGATATGGTACAAAATATTGAAGTATTACGTTTTGCTAATGCCATGTTCGAACCATTATGGAATAATAAATATATTTCTAATATACAAGTTACATCTTCTGAAATACTCGGTGTCGAAGATCGTGGTGGCTACTATGAATCAAGCGGTGCATTAAAAGACATGGTACAAAACCATATGTTACAAATGGTCGCTTTATTAGCAATGGAAGCCCCTATCAGTCTCAAAAGTGAAGATATCCGTGCTGAAAAAGTTAAAGTATTAAAATCACTTAGACAATTAAAACCTGAAGAAGTGAAAAAGAACTTTGTTCGTGGTCAGTATGATAGAGGCTATATTAACGGTGAAGAAGTTAAAGCGTATCGTGAAGAAGACCGCGTAGCTGAAGATTCAAATACACCTACATTCGTTTCAGGTCGTTTAACTATTGATAATTTCCGTTGGGCAGGTGTGCCATTCTATATTCGAACTGGTAAACGTATGAAATCTAAAACAATTCAAGTTGTAGTAGAGTTCAAAGAAGTTCCTATGAATTTATATTATCAAACTGATAAATTGCTTGATTCTAATTTATTAGTGATCAATATTCAACCAAATGAAGGTATCTCACTTCATTTAAATGCTAAGAAAAATATTCAAGGCATTGATACTGAACCTGTACAATTATCATATGCATTAAGTGCACAGGATAAAATGAATACCGTTGACGCATATGAAAATCTATTGTTTGACTGCCTTAAAGGTGACGCGACTAACTTTACTCATTGGGAAGAATTAAAATCAACTTGGAAATTTGTTGATATCATTCAAGATGAATGGACAATGAATGAACCTTCATGTTTCCCTAATTATCAATCTGGTACTAATGGTCCATTGGAAAGTGATTTATTGTTAAGTCGTGACGGAAATCATTGGTGGGACGACATTCAATAAAACGTATATAGTTCATGAGGAGGACAAATATGAGTTTGAATCTAAATGATTTAAACTCATATTCTGTCCTTCTTCCATTATTTTTTGAAAAAGTTATTAAATATAGCACACGTTAAGATGTATATTTTTATAAAATAAGGTAAAATATGTATTAATTGATTGTAAAATTATTGGAGTGAAAGTTTTGGACGTTATCAAGCAGATACAACAGGCAATCGTATATATTGAGGATCGTTTATTAGAGCCGTTTAATTTGCAAGATTTAAGTGATTACGTTGGTCTTTCTCCTTACCATCTAGATCAATCATTTAAAATGATTGTAGGACAATCACCAGAGAGTTATGCACATGCTAGAAAAATGACTGTAGCTGCTAGAGAAATGATGCTTAGCGCTTCAAGATTAGTTGATGTAGCTAAAAAGTACAATTATGCAAGTTCAAATGAATTTGCTAATGATTTTAGTGATTTTCATGGTATCTCACCTATTCAAGCATCTGCTAAAAAAGATGAGTTAAAATTGCAAGAACGATTGTATATTAAATTAACGACTACTGAACGTGCACCTTATCCATATAGATTAGATACTACTGATGATATACCATTAGTTGGATATGCTCGATTTGTTGAAGCGGATAACTTATCTAACCCCTTTAAAGTTCCTGATTTTTTAGAAGATTTATTCAACGATGGTAGATTAAAAGAATTGAAAAGATATAATAATATAAGCCCTTATGAAGTATTTGTCATTACTTGCCCGTTAGATGAAGGTGTAGAAATATTTGTTGGCGTCCCAAGTGAACGCTATCCAGCACATTTAGAAAGTAGATTGTTACCGGGTAGACATTATGCTAAATTCAATTTAAAAGGCGAAATTGATTATGCAGTTAATGAAGCTTGGTATTATATAGAATCAAGTTTGCAACTCACTTTACCCTATGAACGAGACAGCTTGTATGTTGAAATTTATCCTTTTGATTTCTCATTTGAGGACCCATTCACTAAAATTCAACTTTGGTTACCTATTAAACAAGAAAATTACGATATATAAATTATTAAATAAAATAAGTGCGATTAATGAGCTGATAACTAGAGCGCATTAATCGCTTTTTTTAGGTAAATATTTTTGCAATATTCTACGCTCTAGTGCTATAATGCAATTAACAAGAGCTTCGTGCATTTTATGCACCAATCCCCTCACTATTGCGAGTAGTGAGGGGATTTTTTACTGGTGTGGCTTGTCGCCTATTTTTTCTTATTATTGCGTGTACGTAGCCATTGCGCAAATAACGCAACAATACAACCACTTATGGCTGTGGTCGTGATGTGAACAAGAGCTTCGACCATCTTATATGCACCCCCTCTCTGCGTCTAAATTGACGCCTGAGAGATAGGCGACTTTATTATTATATCATCTCTAATTATTAAGTAATAGATAACTTTCTCTATAGAAGATGACCTTCCTTAATTGTTACAATACTTTAAGAAAATGAAACGAGGTGAAGATAATATTTAAATTGTCTTCACCTCGTATGCATATTATATTTCAGCTACAAAAGCTTCAAACGGTTTGAGAGATGTTACGTCTAACGGACTATCATAGTTGTGTAGTTTAATTGCTTCACTACCTACCTCAAATGGTAGTGATAATTGTGCAGATTTATCTGTTAAATTCCCTGCCACAACTACTGTTTTACCATCTAATTTACGCGTATAAGCAAATACATTTTCATTTTCTGCATCAACTAAGTCAAATTGTCCATAAGTATAAATATCGTTTGATTTCTTCAATTGAATTAATTTTTTATAAAAATTAAGTACTGATTTTTCATCTTCCAATTGTTGTGCTACATTGATGTCTTTATAGTTCGGATTGACTGGGAACCAAGGTGTACCTTTAGTAAAGCCTCCATTTATAGAATCATTCCATTGCATTGGAGTACGCGAATTATCACGATTTTCCATTTTATACTTATCTAATAATTGGTTAGTGTCTCCACCTTGTTCTTTTACAATTTGGTACTCGTTTTTAACTGCCACGTCATTAAAGGTTTCGATACTTTCAAATGGATAATTTGTCATACCAATTTCTTGTCCTTGATAAATAAATGGCGTTCCTTGTTGAAGGAAATAAACTATTGCATGACTAGTAGCAGATTCATACCAGTATTCTTTATCATTACCCCATGTAGAAACTCTACGTGGCTGATCGTGATTTTCAATAAATAAAGCATTCCAACCGACACCTTCTAGTCTTTTTTGCCAACGATTTAACACATCTTTATACGCTTTAACATCGAATTGTGAGTCGCCTGTACTCCATAAACCTAAATGTTCAAATTGGAAAATCATATTAAACTTACCTTTATCTTCTCCAACCCACTCTTCTGCATTATCAGGATTGACGCCATTCGCCTCTCCTACAGTCATAATGTCATACTTAGAAAGAGATTCATCTTTCATTTCTTGTAACCATTCTTGAATACCTGGTTGATTCATATCTACATCAAATGCTGGTGCATATTTTTTCCCCTCAGGTACTGGTAAATCTCCGGCTTCGAACGTTTTTTTAATATGCGTAATGGCATCTACTCGGAAGCCATCAATTCCTTTTTCAAACCACCAATTCATCATATCAAATACTGCTTTACGTACTTCTGGATTATCCCAGTTTAAATCAGGTTGTTTTTTACTAAATAAGTGGAAGTAATATTGATCTGTGACTTCATCAAATTGCCAAGTTGACCCATTAAAGATGCTTTCCCAATTATTAGGTTCAGAGCCATCAGGTTTAGGATCTGCCCAAATATACCAATCTCGTTTAGGATTATCTTTGCTTGATTTCGACTCAATAAACCAAGGGTGTTCATCTGACGTATGATTTACAACTAAATCTAAGATGAGTTTCATGCCTCTCTCATGGACGCCTTCTAATAAGCGGTCGAAATCTTCCATTGTGCCAAATTCATCCATAATTTCTTGATAATCACTAATGTCATAACCATTATCATCGTTAGGCGATTGATACATAGGACTTAGCCAAATCACATCTATTCCCAAGTCTTTTAAGTAATCTAACTTTTCAATAACGCCTGGTAAATCACCTATTCCGTCATTATTACTATCTTTGAAACTTCTTGGGTAAACTTGATACGCTACTGCTTCTTTCCACCAATTTTTAGTCATTATTGATTCTCCTTTGTCAACTTTTTAGTAGATTGTCTAATTTCTAAATGTGTTTCTATTTCTTTTTCTGAAAATGACACAGGTAACCCTTTTAATAGATTAATGATTGTTGCGCCAGCTTCTTTACCTAACAAATCAGGGTTAATGCAGACGCTAGTTTGTGGCGGTGCTGCATTTTCAGTCAAATAAGAAGTATTAAAAGTACAGGTTTGAATAGTATTAGGTACATTAAAGTGATAATCATATAAAATACTAAGTACTTGAAGGTTTAACATTGCATCAGAAGTAATAAGCGCAGTAGGTTTAAGCGAATGATTATTAATGCAATAATGTTCAATAATCTTATTTATTGAATGTCGAGACGTTGCCTCTTCAACTGCATATTGGATTGTAAAATCCTCACAAATATTTCTAAAGCCATCTTCTCTATCTTTAGTCACAGCAAAATCTCCTGGCTCTCTAAGAAAAAGGATGTATCTATGACCTAAATTATACAAATACTGTGTTAATAGTTCAGCGGCCTTAATATTATTGTTGTCAATATGAATGACATCATTATAATTAAGAGGTTTACCAACCACGATATAAGGAAGACTTTGCTCATGAAGTAGTTTCTCAATTTCATCATTCTCTTTAGAATATAAGAGTATAAAACCATCTACACTTCGCGATTGAATCATTTGTTTAACTTCAATAAATAGCTCATTTGAATGTTCAGATACCGTCATTTTGGTTGAATAGCCGTGACGATTACATTCTTGATGAATGCCATTAAGCACATCACTATTAAAAGGATTTTGCCTCACATTGGAGGATGAACTTTTAATAATTAAACCAATTGTTAAAGTTTTGTTTGTAATTAATGTGCGAGCAGCTTGATTAGGACTATAGCCTAATTTGTCCATAGCTTCTCTAACTCTGTTCGCAGTTGCTTCAGTAATCTTAGGGTTATTCCGAATCACTCTTGAAACGGTCGATATTGATACATTCGCCTCAGAAGCTACATCTTTAATGGTTGTCTTCATTCATAAAAAACCACACTTTCTTTTAAAAATAGGTAAGCGCTTACAACAAGCTATATCTCTATCTTAAAAATATATGAATAAGAAGTCAACGATTTTGTGCAAACGATTGCACAATATTTGCAAAAAAATGAAGTAGTAACATAAATAGCTACTACTCCATGAAAATATACTGTTTTTTAGTTTTGAAAAGGTTTATTCTTCTACCCATTGAGTATGGAATACGCCTTCTTTATCTTTACGTTCATAAGTGTGAGCGCCGAAATAGTCACGTTGAGCTTGAATTAAGTTAGCTGGTAAATCTTCTGAACGGTAACTATCATAATAGTTTACACTTGCAGAGAAACCAGGTGTTGGTACACCATTACGAACACCAGTCGCAACAACATCTCTTAACGCATCTTGATATTCAGTAACAATACCTTTGAAGTATGGATCTAATAAAAGATTTTGTAATTTTGCATTATTATCATAAGCGTCTTTAATTTTTTGTAAGAATTGTGCACGGATGATACAACCTTCACGCCAAATCATAGCAAGGTCACCTAATTTAAGGTTCCATTCATTTTCCTCACTTGCTTTACGCATTTGAGCAAACCCTTGAGCATATGAGCAGATTTTACTCATGTATAAAGCTTTGCGAATTTTTTCTAAGAAGTCTTCTTTATTACCGTCGAATTTAACTTCAGGGCCGTTTAACTCTTTAGATGCATTAACACGTTCTTGTTTAATTGAAGAAATGAAACGTGCAAATACAGATTCAGTAATAATTGTTAAAGGAATACCTAATTCTAATGCGTTGATTGAAGTCCATTTACCAGTACCTTTTTGACCAGCTGTATCAAGAATTTTTTCAACTAAAGCTTCATTATTTTCATCTAGTTTAGTGAAAATGTCACCAGTGATTTCAATTAAGTAACTTTCTAATTCACCAGCGTTCCATTCTTTGAAAGTTTTAGAGATTTCTTCGTGAGACATACCTAATAAATCTTTCATCATTGCATAACTTTCAGCAATTAATTGCATGTCTGCATATTCGATACCATTATGCACCATTTTTACGTAATGACCTGCACCATTAGGACCAATGTATTCTACGCATGAAGCGCCATCTTTAGCTTTAGCAGCGATAGCATCTAAAATATCACTTACTTTATTGTAAGCAGCTTCTTGACCACCTGGCATTAATGAAGGACCAGTAAGCGCACCAACTTCACCGCCAGATACACCCATTCCAATAAAGTTAATACCACTTTCTGCTAACGCTTTGTTACGACGAATAGTATCTTGATAATTTGTATTTCCGCCATCAATTAAAATATCATCATCATCTAATAAAGGTAATAAGCTGTCAATTGTTGCATCAGTAGCTGGACCAGCTTTAACCATTAATAAAATTTTACGTGGTTTCTCTAATGAATTAACAAATTCTTCTAAAGAATATGTTGGATGAATTTGTTTACCTTCTGATTCTTTCACCATTTCATCCGTTTTTTCACTTGAACGGTTATATACTGATACACTGTAACCACGTGATTCAATATTCCATGCTAGGTTTTTACCCATTACAGCTAATCCTACTACACCTATTTGTTGAGTCATATTACTTACCTCTCTCATTCGATTTTTTCAATAGTATTGTATCACAAAACATGAAAAGACTTCACTAAACTAATAACTATTCACTGACTAATTCAATGATTTTTAATAACTGTTGTGCCAATTGATTTAAAGACTCCACAGCAATACGTTCAGAAGTAGTATGAATATGCTCATACCCTACGCCAAGGATGACTGTTGGAATACCAAATGTATTAATGATACTTCCATCTGAACCACCACCAGCAATAACAGTATTACCACTAAGTCCTAGTGCATGAGCACTGTTAATTGCATATTGAGTCACTTGATTGTCATCTTCAATTTTAAAGCCTGGATAACTTTTTTCTATTTCTACTTTAGCTTGACCGCCTAATTCTTGAGCAGTTGTTTCAAATACTTCTTTCATATGAGCAACTTGTTTATCAATACTTTCATCATTATGAGAGCGTGCTTCAGCTTCAATAATCACTTCATCAGCTACTATATTAGTGGCTGATCCACCATGGAATTTACCAATATTGGCCGTTGTGTAATCATCAATTTGACCTAAACTCATTTTGCTAATCGCTTTAGCTGCAATGTTGATTGCACTGATACCTTCATTAGGTGTACTCGCATGTGCAGTTTTACCAAGAATAGTTGTTTTTAATACCATTTGTGTCGGCGCACCTACTACAGTAGTACCAACAGGTTGACTCGCATCCACTGCATAACCAAATTGAGCATCAAGCATGGATGGATCTAATTCTTTAGCGCCTTTTAATCCAGATTCCTCTCCAACAGTAATCACAAATTGAATTTGTCCATGAGGAATATTATTTTCTTTTAATACTTCTATCGCTTCAATAATAGCCGCTAAACCAGCTTTATCATCTGAACCAAGAACAGTTGTACCATCAGAATAAATATAACCATCATCTTTAACTTGAGGTTTCACATCAATACCTGGAACAACAGTATCCATATGACTAGTAAAATAAATATTCGAAACATCTTCTTTAGTCGTTGTGCTTGGTAATGTACAAATTAAATTATTAGCACCTAACCACTCTTTCTCAGAAGCATTATCTTCTTTTACTTCCAAACCTAAATCTTCAAATCTTTGTTTTAAAATGGGTTGAATGACTTCTTCATGACCCGTTTCAGAATTAATTTGAACTAATTCTAAAAATGTATTTAATAAGCGTTGACTGTTTACCATGCGTAAAAACCCCTTTCTCATATAATTATTATTTTAACTGACTTTCATCAATATCAAAAATAAATTGATTGCCATTTGTATTAAAATCATTTAAGGTTAATTTATATACTATAATTAAAGATTTTAAGTAGGAACTTGAAATTTAAGGAGCGGCTAAGTTGAATAATAAAGTTTTAAAAGTGATTATTATCATAATGTTAATTGCTGTTGTAGCAGCTTTACTACTTACAAGTTTAGTACCATTAATGCATTAATGCACTAATAATCTTAAGTATGAATTAAAGGGTGAAATGTTAAACTTCAACATTTCACCCCTTATTTTTAAATATGTGAACAATCAAATCATTAATTCATTTATATCTCACTGTGTAATCTTAATGAACCGAATTGAGACTTGATATTCAAATATTCTTCTAATTCATTAAGAATTTGCATCATACTTGCGCGTGATTTTAAAGATTGATGTGTTTTTGGTAAAGGCAATTCATCTAGGGATAAGCGTATTTCATATAAAGAATGCAACCTTAGAGCTGTATAATCATTACTATTTACATTTTCACCAATTTCCCCCAACAAATTAGCTATATCTTCAATTAATGGATCATCTACTGTAATCTGATGGATTAAAGGTTGGATTCTACGTAAGAGTTCAAGTTGTTCCTCTCTCATATCAAAGTAATGATAATACGAATTTTCATTACGACCAAAGTGATTTTTTACATCTCTAAAAGCAATTGATTTAGCTTTTCGAATATCTAGTTGTATCTTGTCGAAAGAAATAGCAAAATCATTATTATAATGGGTACAAGCTTCACTATAGGATTTGAATATTTTCTTAAATCCTGATTCCACTTCTCTTTTAAAATCAAGTAATTTCTTATCTAGACTAGGCATGATTAAGTTCATGATAAATGCAATTCCTAAGCCAATAGTCAATAGGAGTAGTTCATTGATGATTAGATGTAGATTAATTGTTTTTGCATTAAATACATGTAGCAATATTACACAACTCGTCACAACGCCCTCTTGAACGTTTAGCATAACGGTTAATGGAATAAATAATAAGACGATTAAACCAAGTACTACTGCATTTTGACCTAATAAACTAAATATAAATGAGCCAACTAATAGGACCAAAACGCAAGATACAACGCGTGATACAATGGCTTGTACAGAATGTACTTTAGTGTGTTTAATACATAAAACAATAAGGATAGCGCTTGAAGCATAATTATCAAGCCCTATCCATTTCGCTAAGATAACGCCTAGCGTTATCCCTACCGCAGTTTTAAGAGTTCTAAATCCAATCTTATAAGGATTTAACTTTAACATGGGTAGGTTCCTCTTATCTTTCTTCGCAATATTTTTCGAAAAGATTTTGAAGTTGGTTAATAACATCCATGACATCATGGCCTTCAATTTGATGACGTTCAATCATTTCAGTAATTTTACCATCTTTAACTAGAGCAAAAGATGGGCTTGAAGGTGCATAACCTTCAAAATAATCTCGTGCTTGTTGTGTTGCTTCTTTATCTTGGCCAGCAAATACTGTTACTAATCTATCTGGTAATTTATCATAATGTAATGCATGGCTTGCAGCAGGACGTGCGATACCACCTGCACAGCCACATACAGAGTTAACCATAACTAAAGATGTACCGTTTTGTTGTAATACTTTATCCACTTCTTTAGCAGTAGTTAATTGCTCATAACCTGCAGATTCAATTTCATTACGCGCTTGCTCTACTACGCCATTCATATATAAATCAAAATTTAAATCCATGAGAATCACCTTTCTATCATTTCTTTAGTTATTGTCATTTTACTAATTTAACAATCAGAGTTCAAATAGCTTGTCTAATAGTTATAAAACGTCTTCATTAAAATTAATAGATATTAGTATTATCTACGGAATAATTCTCAATGCGTTGTTTAACTTGAGACATAAAACGACCTGTTTGTACGCCATCAAGAATTCGATGGTCAATAGAGATACATAAATTCACCATGCTTCTAATCGCTATCATATCATCAATAACGACTGGTCGTTTTACAATTGATTCTACTTGTAAGATAGCTGCTTGAGGATGATTAATAATACCCATTGATGACACAGAGCCGAATGTTCCAGTATTATTAACTGTAAATGTACCGCCTGACATGTCTTCTTGAGTTAATTTACCATTGCGTGCTTTAAGCGCTAATTCATTAACTTCTCTTGCAATACCTTTTATAGATTTTTCATCTGCATTTTTAATGACAGGAACGTATAACTTATCTTCATCAGCTACCGCAATAGAAATATTGATATCTTTATGCAATACAATCTCGTTGCCATCCCAACTACTATTTAAGAGTGGATTAGCTTTAAGCGCTTCAGCTACTGCTTTTACGAAGAAAGCAAAATATGTTAAGTTATATCCTTCATTTTCTTTAAAACTATTTTTGTGATAATTTCTCGTTTTTACTAGATTAGTAGCATCTACTTCAACCATCATCCAACCATGTGGAATTTCAGTAACACTTGTAACCATATTTTGTGCAATCGCTTTACGTACACCTTTTACTGGAATTACCTGGTCATGTAGATTTGATGATTGTGAGGTAACTGGGATATTTTGAGTTTTTACTTCATCTTTAGGCGTAGATGACTGTGTTTGTTGAGAAGCATTGTTTTGGCCTGATTTAATATAAGCTTCAATATCCTTTTTAGTAACCCTATTTTCAAAGCCAGTACCAGGAACTAATGATAAATCTATGTTATTTTCTGAAGCAATTTTAAATACTACTGGAGAAAAACGGCCATTATTTTTTGGTGTAGATGATTGAGACTGAGATTGTAACGATTGTTGAGACATATTTGTGTTATTGTACTGATCGCTAATTTCATTATTGATAGAAAGTTGATCATCACCACTTAAATTCATATTAAGTTGTTGGTCTTCATTATCATTTGATTCTGATTCATTTGCACTTTCAATTTTGCAAATAACATGATTAATCTCAACTGTTTCACCTTCATTGACACATAGCTCGGTAATGATACCTGAACTAGTCGAAGGTACTTCTGCAGTTACTTTATCAGTGACTACTTCACATAGTGGCTCATATTCATCAACATGGTCTCCTACAGAAACTAACCATTGTTCAATCGTACCTTCGTGTACACTTTCCCCTAATTTTGGCATTTTAATATCCATAATATTGCCTCCTTAAAATTGTGCAAGTTTGCGCATTTTATCTAAGATTTTGTCAGGGTTCATCATTACTTCATTTTCAAGATTAGGTGAAAAAGGCATTGAAGGCACGTCAGGTCCAGCAAGACGCATAATTGGCGCATCTAGATCAAATAAACAGTTTTCAGCAATAATAGCTGCAACTTCTGACATAATGCTACCTTCAAGATTATCCTCTGTAACAAGTAAAATTTTGCCATTATTTTTAGCTCTTTCAATAATTGTTTGTTTGTCTAAAGGATAAACGGTACGTAAATCTACAACTTCTACACTAATACCATCTGCAGCTAAAATATCTGCAGCTTGAAGACAGTAGTTGACGCATAAGCCATATGTAAACACAGTAATATCTTCACCTTCACGTTTAACATCTGCTTTTCCTAATGGAACAGTATAATATTCTTCTGGTACTTCCTCTTTTAGGAAGCGATATGCTTTCTTATGCTCGAAGAATAACACTGGATCATTAGATTCGATAGATGATAATAGTAATCCTTTTGCATCATATGGTGAAGATGGAATAACAATTGTTAATCCAGGTGTAGAGGCAAAAATACTTTCTACACTTTGTGAATGATATAAACCACCATGGACGCCACCGCCGAATGGTGCTCTTATCGTTAGAGGACATTGCCAATCATTATTTGAACGATATCGCATTTTAGCAGCTTCACTAATGATTTGGTTCACTGCAGGTAGAATAAAATCAGCAAATTGAATCTCTGCGATTGGACGTTTTCCTAACATTGCAGCTCCTATAGCAGTACCAATGATGTTTGATTCAGCTAACGGTGTATCTATGACGCGTTCGACGCCATATTTCTCTTGTAAACCACGAGTTGCGCCAAATACGCCACCTTTACGTCCTACATCTTCGCCTAGAATGAAGACATTTTTGTCTTGTTCCATTGCTAAATCTTGTGCCTGTTGAATGGCTTCTATATAGCTCATTTTAGTCATTAGTTATACCTCCTTCAGGGTCATATACAAATTGATACGCTTCGTTTACTGAAGGATAAGGTGCTTGCTCCGCATCTTTAGTCGCCTTATTTACGATCGCTTTATGCTCTTCTTCAACTTCACTCAACCATTCTTCATCAATAATGCCTTGTTCTAGTAAATAGTCTTTAAATTTTAAATTGCAATCTAATGTTTTTAGAGATTCACGTTCTTCTTTAGTACGGTATGTATCGTCATCATCTGAAGAATGAGGTGTCATACGACTAGTAATGGCTTCAATTAGCGTTGCTCCTTCTCCATTTAGAGCTCTTTCTCTAGCATCTTTCATTGCTTTATACATAGCAATTGGATCATTGCCATCAACGGTTTCACCATAAATGCCATAACCAGTAGCTCTATCAGATAAGTTTTCTGCAGCATATTGTAAAGAATCTGGTACAGAAATTGCATATTTATTATTTATAATGACACAAACAAATGGTAATTTATGAACACCTGCGAAGTTTAGACCTTCATGGAAATCACCTTGGTTTGAACTACCTTCACCTACAGTTGCTGTAGCTATATTTGCTTTTCCATCCATTTTTAAAGCTAAAGCAGCTCCTACTGAATGTGGGATTTGCGTTGCTACCGGAGAACTTTGAGATAATATACCTTTTTCACGGTGACTAAAATGTGACGGCATTTGTTTACCACCAGAATTAATATCATCTTTTTTACCAAATGAAGCTAGCAATGTATCATAAGGTGTAATACCCATATAAGTGACAAATGCTAAATCTCTATAGTATGGTGACGAGATATCTCCTTCTTGCATGGCATAAGCCATACCAATTTGCGTTGCTTCTTGACCTTGCCCACTTACAACAAAAGGTATTTTACCTGCACGGTTAAGCAACCATAATCTTTCGTCTACTTTTCTTCCTAAATCCATCCATTTATAAATTTGTTTGAGGTCTTCTTCTGTAAGGCCGACAGATTTATAATCAATCATCCTATATTTCCTCCCTGTTAAACATGAATTGCTCTATTTTCTATTTTTAATCCTAATTCCATTAATACTTCAGATATGGAAGGATGCGCATGTGTGGTTAGACCTAATTCTAATGCAGAACCGTTCATAAACTGTAATAGCGCTACTTCGTTTATTAATTCAGAAGCATGTGGTCCTATCATACTTAAACCGATAATTTCCTCACTATCTTGATTAATGACAACCTCACAAAATCCTCGTTGCTTTGCATCTTCCTCGATAACTGCTTTTCCTATTGCGTTAAATGGTGCTTTATATGTACGTGTATTGATTCCTTGAGATTTTGCCATTTCATTATTTAACCCAATGGATGCAATTTCAGGATATGTATATACACATTTAGGCATTAAATCATAATCTAACGGTATTGGTGATGAACTGAACATATGTTCAACTGCAACCACACCTTCTTTTGATGCGACATGTGCAAGCTGTAATTTTCCGATACAATCACCAGCAGCATAGATATGTGCATCTTCTGTTTGTTGAAAATGATTAACCTTGATATAACCAGCATCATCAGTTTTTATTTTTGTATTATTTAAGCCAATGTCAAACGTATTGGGCATACGTCCTATAGCTATTAATACTTTTTCAGCTTCAACTAATTGGTCATTATTCACTGTTATGGATACGTTGTCTTCACTCTTCAAAATTGAAGATTCATCTAATTGACAATTCTCAAAAAAAGTTACGCCTCTTTGCTCTAAACTATCTTTAAGAAATTTTACGATTTGACTACTTTCCGTCGGCAATATGCGTTCATTTGCTTCAATTACAGAAACTTTTACGCCTAAATCAATTAAAAGTGAAGCAAATTCAAGACCAATTACGCCTCCGCCAATAATCGCTATACTATGAGGTAATTTTGTCATCTCTAATAATTCATTGCTAGAAATAACATATTCTTTATCAAAGTCTAAGAATGGCAATGGTTTAGGGCTTGTTCCAGTAGCAATTAACACATATTGATTTGGTAATAAATCAGACGCTCCATCACTGTATTCCACTGATATTGTACCACTTTGTGGAGAAAAGATTGAAGTGCCCATTATGCGTCCAGTACCATTGTATACATCAATATGATTTCTTTGCATTAATGCATTTACACCTTTATACATTTGTTCAACAATCTCAGTTTTTCTTGACATCATTGTTGAAAAATCAATCGTAAAGTCGCCCACGTTGACACCAAAGCTTGAAGCTTCTTTAACTGTGCGTGTCACTTCGGCCGATTTTAATAATGCTTTAGTTGGGATACAACCTTTGTGTAAACATGTTCCACCTAGCAAAGATTGTTCAACGATAGCTACTGTTTTGCCTAATTGTGAGGCACGAATTGCTGCTACATAACCTGCAGTTCCTCCGCCTAACACGACAAGATCATATTGTTTTTCAGACATGTTCTTACTCCTAACTTGTCTAAACTTAGATAGAGAGCGTGAAACAATTCAGTTCACACCCTCTTGTAAGTCAAAATTATTTATACTTAGTTATTTTACATCAAATTGATAAATTCTGAAAATAATTCTCACTACTCTCAACAACTATTTTCTACGATTTTGTTCAATCATTTCCTTAGCATTTTCACGCGTTAAATCAGTTACGCTTGCACCTGAAATCATTCTAGCGATTTCGTCTATTTTATCGCCATCTTCGAGTTCTTTCACTTGGGTAGTTGTACGATCTTCATTAGACGCTTTACTAATTAACAAATGATGGTCACTCATAGAGGCAACTTGAGGTAAATGTGAGATACAAATAACTTGAATATATTGGGCTATATCACGCATTTTTTCAGCCATTTTTTGGGCTGCTTGGCCTGATACTCCAGAATCAACCTCATCAAATAAAATTGCAGTTTGACCTCTTGATTGAACAAAGATACTTTTTAGAGCTAACATAATACGCGACAGTTCCCCACCTGATGCTATTTTGTTTAGACTCTTGAGTGGTTCACCTTTATTTGGACTAATTAAGAACTCTACAAATTCTATACCTTCTAGGGTTGGTTTATCTAAAGGTTGGAAAGATATTTCTAAATTTGCATCTTTCATTTGCAGATTTTGAATTTCTTTGACAATGTGATCTCTTAATTCACGTGCAACTTTCCGACGTTCTTTAGAAAGTGCTTTACCAACGTTAAGTACTTCTTTATAAAGTTGAGAAATTTCTTCTTTTAGCTGAGAAGTACTTTCCTCATAATTTTCAATTTTAGAAATTTCACTTTCAAGTTTATCTTGATAAGTGATTAATTCACTAATATCCTTTCCATATTTACGTTTAAGGTTATTTAGTAAATTCATTCTAGATTCAAGTTCATTTAAAACTTGCTCATCGAATTCTGTATTCGACATTTCATCATAAAGCTCATGCTTAGCATCTTCTAAAGTATAGTAGAATTGATCGACATCTTCTTTCAATTTATTGTATTTATTTGGAAGGATATCGTTAATAGCCTGTAAGTGATTACTAAATTCATATAGCCTATCAGTAATAGCATGTTCATCAGTTAAAGCGACATGAGCATTGTTTAATGCCAAACTTAATTTTTCAGAGTTTTGAATACGACGTATGTCAGCTTCAAGTTGTTCCGTTTCGCCTTCTTTTAAAGAAGCCTCTTTTAATTCTTCAAATTGAAATTTCATCAAATCTAAACGTTGTAATAAAGCTTGGTCTGCCGATTCAAGTTCTTCTAATTCTTTCGTTTTATTTTTATATTCATTAAAGAGATTATGATATTTTTCTTTAATATCTAAATATTTGTCTTCAGCATAGTCATCCAATAATTGCAGATGATATTTTTGTTTTAATAATACTTGCGTTTCATGTTGCCCATGTATATCTAAAAGCTCTTGCATTACTTTACGCAAGTCTTGAAGGGTAACAGTTTGATTGTTGATTTTACATATACTTTTCCCCGAACTAAAAATTTCTCTCTTAACTAGTAGAAAGTCTTCATCAATGTCGATATCTAAGCTTTTAAGAACGGATATAGCATCTTTACTATTATCGATATCAAATATACCTTCAATAATCGCTTTCTTTTCTCCATGCCTTACATAGTCTGATGAAGCACGCATACCAATCAATTGTCCGATTGCATCAATAATAATTGATTTACCAGAACCAGTCTCCCCACTTAATACAGTTAAACCGTCTGAAAATTGGATTTCTAGTTCATCAATGATGGCAAATTGTTTTATTGATAAGGTTTGTAACATGAATTCATCGCATCCTTATAATAAATTAAAAATTCTAGTTTTAATTGTATTACTTGCTTCTTCATCTTTACAAATTAAAAGACAAGTATCATCACCACAAATTGTTCCTAATACTTCATCCCAATCAATTTGGTCAAGAATAGCACCGATAGATTGAGCATTTCCAGGAAGTGTTTTTAGAACAAGTAAGTTTCCTGTACCTTCAATATTAACAAATGAATCCATTAAATAACGGCCCAGTTTTTCAAGTGGGTGATATTTACGATCATTCGGTAAACTATAAACATATTGACCTGAAGGTGTAGGTACTTTAATTAGTTGTAGTTCTTTTATATCTCGTGAAACGGTTGCTTGTGTAACATTTAAATCATATTCATTAAGACGTTTAACTAGTTCATCTTGTGTTTCAATCTGTTCACTTGAGATAATTTCTCGGATTTTTATATGTCTCACTGATTTTTTAGCCATTGTGAACACTCCTAGTTTCGAATATTTATACAATGATTTTAACACAACCCCTTTGGAACTACTACTAAAGTTAACTACTTAGAAAGGTTGTCATATCAGATATTTAAGGTTAAATTTTAAAATGATATGTAGTCAAAAGAATTTATTTATTACATCTAAATGTATAAATTTATACATATTAAAACAATATTAACTTTAATCTGGAGTAAATCTATCTTTTTAAATTTAAAAATCCTTCTAAGTATGATACTCAGAAGGATTAATTTAAAATAATATTTTGTTATTTAGTGATCTCTATTATAAAATAATTCAACTATGTCTAATAAAGGTGTAACATCATAATGAGTGTTAAGTGGATTTAGCGCTTCAATCGCTGCATTTCTGTGCCATTCTAATTTTTCTTCGGCGCCCTTTTTTCCTAGTAAAGAAACATAAGTACTTTTATGATTTTCTAAATCACTACCCACTTTCTTGCCTAGCTTTTGTTCGTCTCCATAGATATCTAATAAGTCATCTTTAATTTGGAACATTAAACCTAAATTATCACTGAATTTTTCTAAGGCTTTTGAAATATTCTCATCCACCTCAGCAATATCAGCCGCGCTTAAAATAGCAAACTGTAATAATGCCCCTGTTTTGGCTCTGTGAATTTGCTCTAATGTAGTTAAATCTACTGAACTATCTTCACTATCCATGTCTAATGTTTGACCACCAACCATTCCTAAATGACCACTATCGTGAGCTAAACGAGAAATCACTTTTACTTTTACCTCAGGTTTAAGTAATTGATCATTTGCTACGACTTCAAATGCTTTAGTTAGTAATGCATCACCAGCAAGTATAGCTTTCCAATCACCATATACCTTATGATTTGTAAGTTTACCTCGTCTGTAATCATCATTATCCATGGCAGGTAAGTCATCATGAACAAGCGAATAAGTATGAATCATTTCAAGGGCTAATGCTGTTTGAAGCCCTTTATTATAGTCTTCGTTTAAAACATTGAGCGTTAATAATACTAGTAATGGTCGAATTCGTTTGCCACCAGCATTTAGAGAATAACGCATACTTTCTTCTAAATTAGTATTAAGTGATGAATCTCCAACTGTTTCATTAAGTAATGTATTAATTTGTTCAATTAATTCATTTGTTGATAATTTACTCATTATCGGCACCCTCTGTTTCATCTTTGATTAATTGATTCACTTTAGTTTCAGCATCTTTTAAAGTCGTTTCGCAAGCAGCAGATAATTTCATTCCACGTTGGTATAGGTTTAATGATTCTTCTAATGATACTGTTTCATTATCTAATTTTTGAACGATATTTTCTAACTCTTGCATCATTTCTTCAAAACTTTGTTGTTCTTTACTCATCTTTACACCTAACTTTCTTAACAGTAGCATTAACGCTACCATCTTTCATAGATAATGTAATCTCGTCATTTTCTTTTAAATCATGTGTACTTGTTATGACTTTATCATTTTTATTAACGATTGTATAACCTCTTAACATGATGTTTGTAGGACTTAAATTATTAAGTTGTTCTATTTTATTTTGTAATTTAACTCTACTATTTTCAATGGTTTGATTGGTTACATTGATTAAACGATAACGATGACTAGAAACAGTCTTTTGATTTTGTAAAATAGTTCGATTGAAATTTTTTAAATTAAAATGGTTTTGCAATAATTTAACGTTATTTTTCTTACTTTCAATACTTAATAAAAGTTTTTGTTTTAATTGTTTCTCTAAATCATCTCTTCGTTGAATTTGTTGGTCATATAATAATGAGGGTTGCTTAAATTTGTAATATGACGCTAAATAATCTAAATGTTTATGTTGCTTTTCAACGTACTGCTTAATAAATTTTGTTAGTGAGAATTGATACTGCTTAATTTGTTGCAATAACTCATATTGATCTGGTGTAGCAATTACTGCCGCTTGAGTAGGTGTAGCAGCTCTGACATCGGCTACAAAGTCACTCAACGTAAAATCAGTCTCATGGCCAACTGCTAATATGATAGGTGTTTGACAATTGAAAATAGCTCTAACAACATCTTCTTCATTAAAATTCCATAAATCTTCTATAGAACCCCCGCCACGGCCCAAAATAATAGTATCCACATTCAAACTATCTGCATATTGGATTTTTTCAATAATATCATTTTTAGCTTGGGCCCCTTGTACTAGTGTGCTAATCGAGATTTTCTCTACTAAAGGGTAACGACTATTAATCGTGGAATGAATATCACGAATTGCTGCACCTGTACTTGCAGTTAAAATTGCTATTTTTTTAGGGTACTTAGGTATGGCTTTTTTATATTCTTTATTGAAAAAGCCTTCTTTAGCTAACTTTTGCTTAAGTTCTTCTAGCTTTTGGTAGAGATTACCAATACCATCAAGTTCCATTTTATTAACGTAAATTTGATAATTACCTCGACGTTCATATACTGAAACTCTAGCTTCTAGTAATACTTCATCGCCTTCTTTTGGAACAAATGTAAGTTGTGAAGCATTTCCTTTGAACATCATTGCACTAATAACACTATCTTTATCTTTTACATTAAAATACAAATGGCCACTTGAGTGTTTTTTAAAATTTGATAATTCACCTTTAAGAAGTACAGATTGTAAATGTGGATCTTGATCAAATTTATATTTAATATATTTAGTTAAAGTTGAAACACTTAGATATTCAGACATAGACATCACTCAATACTATTTTTTTATATTGCTTAATACACCATTGATAAATTTATAATGATTATCATCACTAAATTGTTTAGTAAGTTCGACTGCTTCGTTAATAATTACTTTTGAAGGGGTTTCACTATGAAGAAGTTCAAAAGTAGCCATTCGTAAAATAATACGGTCACTTTTCAATAAACGCTGGATTGACCAATCTTTGAGTTTAGGTTCGATTGTTTCATCAAGCACTGGCTCGTGATCTTTGACACCAGTAACTAACCAATGAATAAAATCAAAATCTAAATCAGGGTAATCATCTTTAATAAAATTAATCGCCTCATTGATAGTCAAATCTGTATCTTTCATTTCTAATTGAAATAATGTTTGAAATGCTTGTTTTCTAGATTCTTTACGACTCATAACAAACTCCTTATTTTAATATTTGTTCTAATCTATTCAGCAGTAATATGCATGATATGAATGTTAATCTCTTTTGGTTCAATAGCAGTCATAGTTTTAATAGAATTGAAAATATTTGCTTGGATTTTACTTGCAAATTTAGAGATTTTAACGCCGTGTTTAATCGAACAGTATACGTCAATGTGAATACCATCATCTTTTGCTTCAATTTTTAAATTTTTACTTAAATTCTTTCTACTAATTTTTTCTAAGTTAGTGTTATTTAAGTCGGCGAAGTGTCCAGTTACACCTTCAATCTCAGATACTGCGATGCTCGCAATAACAGAGATAACTTCAGGCGCTATTTCAACTTTACCTAAATTAGAATTTGAATAATCTGCTACTTTTACCATTTGATGTAACCTCCTACTCAGTATCATCCATAATATTATACTTTTCTAAGAAATTTGTATTAAAACTACCACTTCTGAAAATATCGTTATTCATTAATTTTAAATGGAATGGAATGGTTGTATCAATTCCTAAAATTAAATACTCACTTAATGCTCTAATACCAGTCATAATCGCTTCATCCCTAGTTGGTTCATGAACGATTAATTTAGCTACCATTGAATCATAATATGGAGGTATAGTGTAATTTGTATAACATGCTGACTCAATTCTCACCCCATATCCACCTGGCGCTATATATTGTGTGATTTTACCTGGAGAAGGCATAAAGTTTTTAAATGGATTCTCAGCATTAATTCTATATTCTATGGCATGACCATTAATTGAAATATCTTCTTGTTTATAAGGTAATGGTTCTCCCATAGCTACTTTTAATTGAAGTTTAACTAGGTCGATACCTGTTACCATTTCAGTTACTGGATGCTCTACTTGAATACGCGTATTCATTTCCATAAAGTAGAATTTATCATCATTTAAATCATAAATAAATTCAATTGTGCCTGCATTTTCATAGTTAACTGCTTTAGCAGCTCTGACTGCGGCATCTCCCATTTCTTGACGTGTTTTTTCAGAAAGAATTGGAGAAGGAGCTTCTTCTACTAACTTCTGCATACGTCTTTGAATTGTACAATCACGTTCACCCAAATGAATCACATTACCAAATTGGTCACCAATCACTTGAATTTCAATGTGGCGGAAATTTTCGATGAATTTTTCAAGATATAATCCACCATTTCCAAATGCAGTTTCGGCTTCTTGTTGTGTCATGCGGAAACCATTTTCTAATTCTTTCTCATTACGAGCGACACGAATTCCTTTACCGCCGCCTCCAGCAGTAGCTTTAATAATTACTGGATAGCCAATGTCGTTAGCAATTTTTTTAGCATCACTTATTGTTTCAACTAAACCATCGCTTCCAGGTACAACTGGAACGTTTGCTGCTATCATTTCCGCTTTAGCTACATCTTTAATTCCCATTTTTTGAATAGATTCATAGCTAGGCCCAATAAACTTCAATTGACATGCTTCACATAATTCAGCGAAATCGCCATTTTCAGCTAAAAATCCATAACCAGGATGAACGCCGTCACAACCTGTAGATGTTGCTATAGATAAGATATTAGGAATATTTAAATATGAATCTTTAGACTGTGTAGGACCGACGCAATATGCTTCATCAGCAATTTGAGTATGTAGCGCGTCTTTATCTCCTTCAGAATAGATTGCAACAGTTTGAATACCTAAATCATGACATGCTCTAATAATTCTAACCGCTATTTCTCCACGGTTAGCAATTAATACTTTTTTCATTATTTCACCTTAAATAACGGTTGGCCATACTCTACCATTTGTCCGTCTTCTACTAATATTTCTACGATTTCACCAGAAATTTCTGCTTGTATTTCATTAAATAATTTCATAGCTTCTAAAATACAAACTGTTGAATCATCCGATACTTTATCGCCTACTTTAACATATGCATCCTCTTCAGGTGATGGTGATTTATAAAACGTACCGACCATAGGTGCATTAATTGTTTGGTAGTTGTCATCTACATCAGAAACACTCTCAGAATTACTTGATGGTACAGTTTCTGTTGATGATTGTGGTTGAGAAGCTGTAGGTTGTGGTGCAACTACAGATGGTTGCGGTTGTGCGTATTGAGGTGTAATAATTTCAGTTTCTTTTTGTTTCTTTAAATTAACTACGCTACCTTTATTATCTTCAATATTAATTTCAGTTAAGCTTGATTGATCAAGAATTTCGATTAATTCTTTTATTTCTTTAAAATTCATAAGTGGATAACTCCTTGACTTAGTTTTCATCTACCAATCTATTTTACTTGACTGTTTCAACCAATTCAAGCATGTGTCGTTTTCAATTCAAACGCTTAGTAATAATTTATATTATTTTCTTGTTTGAAAATGAAATCCAAGTACGTTTTTGTATTCATTGACTACTTTTTAGAAATTAAAAAACTCTAAGACAATGCTTATGTCTTAGAGTTTATATAACATATAGTTAACGATTAACCTCTTGAAATATAGCTACCATCACTCGTATTGATTACTAAAATGTCGCCTTCATTTACGAATAAAGGTACATTTAAAGTGTAACCTGTTTCAACTGTAGCAGATTTAGTAGCACCAGTTGCAGTATCACCTTTAATACCAGGTTCTGTTTCAGTAACTTCTAATTCAACAGTTTTTGGTAATTCAACTCCAATTGTTTCACCTTCGTATGATTGGATTTGAACTTCCATGTTAGCTTTTAAGAATTTTAATTCGTCTTTTAAGTAATCTCCTGATAACTCAGTTTGATCAAATGTTTCATTATCCATGAATACGTGATTGTCACCATCAGCATATAAGTATTGCATACGACGGTTTTCAATCATAGCTTGTTCTACTTTTTCACCAGCTCTAAAAGTTTTTTCTTGAATAGCGCCAGTTCTTAAATTACGTAATTTAGAACGTACAAAGGCAGAACCTTTACCTGGTTTTACGTGTTGGAAATCAATAACTTTCCAAATACCATTATCTACAGAAATAGTTAAACCTGTTTTAAAATCATTAACCGAAATCATTCAGTTTCCTCCTCAATTATACGCTTACTCTAAAATAATAAGGTCTTTCGTACATTTAGTAAAGACTTCACAGCCATTTTCAGTGATTAAAATGTCATCTTCAATACGTACCCCACCAAGACCGTCGACATAAATACCTGGTTCAATAGTAACACAGTTATTTACTTCTATTGTACCATTTGCATTTTTAGATAATAGTGGGCCTTCATGAATTTCTAAACCAATCCCATGCCCTAAGGAATGTCCGAATTCTGCACCATAACCATGTGCTACGATATAGTCTCTAGATAATGCATCAGCTTCTTTTACGCTCATACCAGATTTAATTTCGTTAATGGCTTTAATTTGAGATTTAAGTACGATATCGTAAATTTCTTTTAATTGAGCATCAGGTTCACCTATAGCGAAAGTACGCGTGATATCAGAACAGTAACCTCTATAATATGCGCCAAAATCTAAAGTAATCATATCTCCACGTTCAATCACTTTATCGCTAGCTACACCATGAGGTAAAGCGCCTCTATATCCTGACGCTACAATGGTGTCAAATGATGGACCGTCAGCACCTAATTCTAACATTTTACTTTCTAATAATGCTTTTACTTCTCTTTCAGTCATACCAACTTTAACTGTTTTTAAAAGATAATCATAAGTGTCATCAACAATTTTAGCGGCAACTTTTATTTTTTCGATTTCTTCAGGTGTTTTAATTTCTCTAATTTGTTCAATTCTATTTCCAATACTAATTAATTGGGCAGAAGCTTGATTAAGAATTTGATATGTATCATAACTAACTAAATGACCTTCGAATCCTACTTTTTGAAAATTTCGACTATTTATGATTGAAATAATCTCGTCATTAATGCTTCCACTTCTATTGATAATGTCAAAATTAACAGCTTGATTAGTCGCTTGCTCTATATAGCGGAAATCTGTAATAAGTTTGTTCTCTTTTTTCGAAATGACAAGTGCACCACTTGTTCCCGTGAATTCAGAAACATATCTACGGTTATAATCTGATAAAATCACTACAGCGTCTAAATCTTGTTTGTTAAGTAAGTCGTGAATTTTCGCTATTTTATCCATATTGTTCACCTCTTGTATAACGTTTGTACATTTTAATTATTTACATTAAAATGATATCATACTTGTTTTCGAATAAATAGATTTTGATTTAGGGAGATTTACATGAAAAAACTAATAATGATTATAGGAGCTTCGTGTTTGCTAGTTGGCTGTGGCACTCAGAACTTAGGTCCTTTAGAAGAAAAAACAACTAAATTAAGAGATGATAACCACAACTTGAAACTCGATATTCAACAACTAAATCAAGATATCAGTGACCAAAAATCACAGCTAAATGCTTTAAATAATGATAAGAAAAACGTTTCGCAAACTGTAGATAATAATAATGAAACAGAATTTTTAAACGCTAGTTCTCAATACTATCAAGATATTGCAAAAGTTATTGGGAATTTTAATAAGCTTGATTTAACTAAAAAGAAAAAAGAAGATAAAAATCAAAATTTAGAGAAATTAAATTCTCTTTCTAATGATATTGATAATGCATATAGTAAATATAAAGGTTCAGTATCTAAAAAGAAAATGAGTGACAAAAACGAAAGTACGGATAAAAATATTAAACAGATAAATAAAAATATTCAATCTGCTTTTAAAGATATTAAAAACGGATATGAATCTAATGATACGGATAAATTAAATCAAGGACGCACTAAATTATCACAAATCAATCTATCTAGTAATTCTGGATCATAGGAGTTTTTTAATTGAAAAATGTAATATTTTATATTGTTTTAGCGATTGCAGCGATTGGATTAATTTTAAATCTAAATGTATTCTTAGTGTCATTTGTTAAATCAATTTTCACTCTTTTTATTATTGCAGTAATCATTTATCTTATTTATTACTTCTTCTTTCTTACTGAAGATCAAAGAAAATATAGAAAAGCAGTAAGAAAGTATAAACGACGCAATCGTAAATAACTAGGGCTCTACGTCAAATCGGACTGATGAGTCCTAATATTGAGATTAAGCAACCTTAGGTTGTTTAATCTCTTTTTTTGTTGTTGAGGCAAATAGTCGCGAAGTTATAATAATTCGATTACGTAAATTATCATAATTTCTATAACCAAAAGATACCCTTTTAATGAGTTTGATTTTATTATTAATTCCTTCTAACGGACCGTTGGTCAGGTTAGAATATATCATGGAGTTTTCAATGAAAGCTGTTAATCTTCTTAAAGTTCTAATGACTGGACGTAATCTAGGACACACATCTGAAAGATGAATAGAAAAGAGTTTATGAGTAAATTTCTCTATTTGGTTTTCTTTTAATAATCGTCTTAGCTCATGAACGTAGTGATATGTATTAAATAATTCAACGTCTACACTTAATAAGTAATTCATAATTCCTTTTTCGGTTTTCCACTCTTTAAATAAACGAACTTTACGATAATTAAATGCCTCTAGCGTTTCAAAAGGTTTAAGAAATAGTTTCCAATAACTTTTATATTTATTGTAAAGCGGTCTATTAGAGGTTCTATAACAATTCATTATATGAACTCTAGACATATTTAACGCTCGATTTAAAGATTGAACAATATGGAAACGATCAATAATAATCTTCGCATTAGGAAATAATTGTTTGATTAGCGACATATAGGGTTCATACATATCAATCGTTACAGTTTTGACTTTTTGTCTTAGTTTCAAAGAATAACGATAAAAATGATCTTTCAGCGATTTTAACTTACGATCCGCTACCACATCTACGATGCGGTGTGATACAGCATCTGCATAAATAAAACTCATTTTTCCAATTACATTTTTAACACTTTTAAATTCGTCCATCATTAAGTGTTCAGGTAAAGCATCAAAAGAAGACTGACCTACGTCGCTTGCCGCTTGATTAATCACTCTAGATACAGTCATTGATGATACTAAGCATGACTTAGCGATAGATTTTTGAGAGCGGTATTCTTGTACTTTATCTAAAACTGCAAGTTTTGTTTTGTTAGAAATAAAACAATAATCGTCGACAATATTAGATTTAGCAGTAAAATAACTATCACATGTTTTACAATAAAATCTTTGTTTTTGAAGCTTTAAATAAGCAGGTATTTCCATAATTTTAAGTAAAGTAATCGTTGAAGTTTTCTTCCCATTTTTCACTATAGAGAAATTTTCGTTTTTAGTTAAACAGTTTTCACAATGTGTAGGTTGATAAGTAAGCTCTGCATAGTAAAACAAACTCTTTCGTCCTTTATATTTTTTCTCAGTCACTTCATCTGAAAAATTTAGATTTTTATCTTTAATTCTTAATGTATTTAATATAGACTTACACATAGGCGCATTACCTTTCTTTTTTATTTGGTGTGGTAGCTAATAATTATAGAGGTAATTGCGCTATTTTTGTATTCAAAACATAAAAATTGGACTGATGATTTTTAGTCATCAGTCCAATTTATTA
The DNA here is from genome assembly GCF_916858875.1 of Staphylococcus sp. Marseille-Q1834. NCBI lineage: Bacteria > Bacillati > Bacillota > Bacilli > Caryophanales > Staphylococcaceae > Staphylococcus > Staphylococcus sp. Marseille-Q1834. The sequence continues at coordinate 334,730 of NZ_CAKASN010000002.1, forward strand.
TAGAGCCATAACTAGAATTATAAAAGAGGCTGAATCATTAATGTAAATCTAATTAGGCAATACTACTTCATCCTTGCCTTTAAGCTTTACAATGGTCAGCCTCTTTTTTTAATTATTTTTTATATAACCATTCATCTGAACGATATTTTTCTTCAAGTTCTTTGACTTCTGCTAATTGTGCATCAGTTAAAGTTAAAGGTTTAAAGTCGATGTCTAAGCCCTTTTTAAACCCTTCTTCAAACGCTTTTTCCATTTCTTCAATTGTGATACGACGATCAGAAATGTCATTGATTGCGACAGCTTTGTCTACAAACGCTTTTTTCATTTTATCTTTTAAACGATCATTTTTGAAAATGAACATATCAAATAATTCATCTACATCTACATCTTGAAGTAAAGAACCGTGTTGTAATATAACGCCTTTTTGACGAGTTTGAGCACTACCTGCAATCTTACGTCCTTCAACTACTAACTCATACCAACTTGGCGCATCAAAACAAACTGCACTTCTAGGTTGTTTTAATTTTTCTCTTTCTTCTTTTGAGCGTGGTATAGCGAAATAAGCATCAAATCCTAAAATTTTAAATCCTTCTAAAAGACCTTCTGAAATAACTCGGTAAGCTTCTGTTACTGTAGATGGCATATCAGGATGAGACTCTGGAACGATAACACTATATGTTAATTCTTTATCATGTAACACACCTCGTCCGCCTGTTTGACGTCGCACTAAGCCAAATCCTTTTTCTTTAACTTTCTCAATATCTATTTCTTTTGTTAATCTTTGAAAATATCCTACTGATAATGTAGCGGGATCCCATGTATAAAATCTTATTACTGGATCAATTTCTCCGCGAGAAACAAAATTTAATAGAGCTTCGTCCATAGCCATATTATAGTAAGGATTATGACTTCCTGTATTAATAAAGTTCCATGTTTCAGTCATAAAAAAACTCCAATCACAACTTTTTATTTATTTATAAATCGTATATATAAATTAGTATTAAATTAAATAAAGCCATAATTAGACAATAAAAAAATTTTGATAAATTGTGCTAACAGCCTTATAATTATAATATCGGTTAATTAGGGAGGATGCAATATGAATGTATCTTTGATTATAGCATTGGTTATTATAGTCTTAATTATTCTTTACATGTTAGGAAATTGGTTTATCAATAAACGTGCTGTGACAGAATTAGAACAAAATGAATTTCATAAAGGCTTAAGAAAAGCTCAAGTCATTGATGTACGAGAAAAAGTTGATTATGATTATGGTCATATTAATGGCGCACGTAATATTCCAATCTCAATGTTTAGCCAAAGATTCCAAGGTCTACGAAAAGATCAACCTATTTATCTTTGTGATGCTAACGGCATTGCTAGTTATCGTGCAGCACGTATCCTTAAAAAGAATGGCTATAAAGATATTTACATGCTCAAAGGCGGATATAAAAAATGGACTGGTAAGATTAAAACTAAAAAATAGTTAATTGCCAGAACCATTATTAAACTCTTAGAGAAAAGCTCTAAGAGTTTTTCTTTTGCTATTTATAGATATAATTATGAAATGAATACCAAAAAATGACAGGCACAACTGTATTGTGCCTGTCTTAATATTTACAATGAATTATTGTTTTTCATCATGTAATTTTTCAAATTTTAATACTGGTTTACGAGCAGCCGTAGTTTCATCTAATCTATCAATAATAGTAGTATGAGGCGCTTCTAAAACGGTATCAGGGTTATTTTCAGCTTCATCAGCAATTTGTAACATTGCATCAATGAAGTAATCTAATGTTTCTTTAGATTCAGTTTCAGTAGGCTCAATCATCATACCTTCTTCAACGTTTAATGGGAAGTAAATTGTTGGTGGATGAACACCAAAGTCTAATAAACGTTTAGCCATATCTAATGTACGAACACCATGTTCTTTTTGTTTAGAACCGCTAAGTACGAATTCATGTTTACAATATTGATCATAAGGAATTTCGTAACGCTCTTTTAAGCGTGCTTTAATATAGTTCGCATTAAGTACTGCAGCTTCAGATACTTCTCTTAAACCTTCAGCACCCATTGTTCTAATATAAGTGTATGCTCTTAAATAGATTCCAAAGTTACCATAGAATGGTTTAACACGGCCAATAGAATTTTCAATATCATTGTCATATTTGAAAGTATCGCCATCTTTAACAACCATTGGTTTAGGAAGATAGCTTGCTAATTCTTTTTTAACTCCTACTGGACCTGAACCAGGACCACCGCCACCGTGTGGGCCAGTGAATGTTTTGTGTAAGTTTAAGTGCACAGCGTCAAATCCCATATCGCCAGGACGTACTTTATCCATAATTGCGTTTAAGTTTGCGCCATCATAGTATAATAAGCCGCCTGCTTCATGAACGATTTCACGGATTTCCATAATATTTTTTTCGAAAATACCTAAAGTATTAGGGTTAGTTAACATGATCGCTGCTGTGTTTTCATTTACAACACGTTTTAAGTCTTCAATATCAACTTCCCCACGTTCATTTGATTTTACAGTTACTGATTTAAAGCCTGCAAATGAAGCTGACGCTGGGTTAGTACCGTGTGCTGAGTCAGGTACGATTACTTCGTCACGATGACCTTCACCATTAGCAATATGATATGCTTTAAAGATCATTAATGCAGTCCACTCACCATGTGCACCAGCTGCAGGTTGTAAAGTAACTTCATCCATACCTGTAATTTCTTTTAACTCTTCTTGTAAGCTATAAATAATTTCAAGAGAACCTTGTACTTGTTCTTCTTCTTGTAATGGATGAGATTCAGCGAATCCTGGAATACGTGCTACTCTCTCATTAATTTTTGGATTGTATTTCATTGTACATGATCCTAGTGGATAGAAACCAGAATCTACACCAAAGTTTTTATTTGAAAGTTCTGTGTAATGACGTACTAAATCTAATTCAGCTACTTCTGGAAATTCTGCTTTATCTTTACGGATGAATTTATCATCTAAGATGCTTTCGACAGAATCACCTTTAATATCGCTTTGAGGTAATGAGTATGCATATCTACCTGCTCTAGATCTTTCGAAAATTAATGGACTTGATTTACTTACTACCATTTAGCTCACCAGCTTTCTTAACAAATGTATCTATTTCATCTTTTGTTCTTAATTCAGTAACAGCTACTAACATATGATTTTCAAAGTCACTAGATGCTTCACCTAAATCAAAACCACCAATGAAGCCTTCTTCAGCTAATTGCTTGTTCACTTCTTTGATTGGTTTATCAAATTTAACAACAAATTCATTAAATGATGTTCCATCTAATACTTCGAAACCATTTTCTTTAAATTGATTTTTTGCATAATTAGCGTGTTCTAAGTTTTGAACTGCAATATCATAAACACCTTGTTTACCAAGAGCAGACATAGCAATTGATGAAGCTAAAGCATTAAGAGCTTGGTTTGAACAAATATTTGAAGTCGCTTTGTCACGACGAATATGTTGTTCACGAGCTTGTAATGTTAATACAAAACCTCTGTTACCTTCATCATCTTGAGTTTCACCAACTAATCTACCAGGTACTTTACGCATTAATTTTTTAGTAGTAGCGAAATAACCACAGTGTGGTCCACCAAATTGTGTTGGAATACCGAATGGTTGAGTATCACCTACTACGATATCTGCGCCAAATGAACCTGGAGGAGTTAATAAACCTAAAGCTAATGGGTTAGCATATACGATAAATAAAGCTTTTTTATCTTCAATAAATGAATGAATTTTTTCTAAATCTTCAATTGAACCATAGAAGTTTGGATATTGAACAGCTACAGCTGCTGTTTCATCATCCACAGCTTGTTCTAATTTTTCTAAATCAGTGATTGTACCATCTAAATCAACTTCTACAATTTCAAATTCTTCACGAACTTTTACATAAGTTTTAAGTACTTGTAATGCTTGATAGTGAAGACCTTTTGAAACGACGATTTTGTTCTTTTTAGTATGGTTGAAAGCTAAGATACAAGCTTCAGCAAAACTAGTAATACCATCATACATTGAAGAGTTAGCTACATCCATATTAGTTAATTCACAAATTAACGTTTGGAATTCAAAAATAGCTTGTAATTCACCTTGAGAAATTTCAGGTTGGTAAGGTGTATACGCTGTATAGAACTCTGAGCGTGAAATCATTGCATCTACTACTGCAGGCGCATAATGATCATATACACCAGCACCTAAGAATGATGCATGTGTTTCTTTAGTAATATTTTTATTAGCTACTCTGTTTAATCTTTTTAATAAAGTAGTTTCAGCTTCACCACTAGCGATATTTAAATCCCTGTTTAATAAAATATCTTCTGGTACATCACCAAATAATTCATTAATAGAATTAGCACCAATAGTCTCTAACATTTCTTTCTTATCTTTTTCAGTTAATGGTATATAACGATGACTCACAATACACACCCCTTAATTATTTTTCGATTTGATTTTTCTTAACGATTTTAGCTTTAAGCTGTCTTTTACGCACTTGAACTAGTAATTCTCTTCCCATTTCAAATTCATCACGTTTAATAATTGCCAATGCAATTGATTTACCTGATGAAGGTGATTGAGTTCCAGATGTAACTTCCCCAATTTGATTACCATCTAGATCTAATACTGGGTAACCTGTTCTTGCGATACCTTTTTCAAGTAATTCTAAACCAACAGTTCTACGTTCAGAACCATTTTCTTTTTGATCTTTTAATACTGATTTACCAATGAAATCTTCTTCGATTAATGGTTTAGCAGCAAAAGCGATGCCACCTTCATATGGTGTGATAGATTCAGTAAGATCTTGACCATGTAAAGGTAATCCAGCTTCAAGTCTTAATGTATCTCTTGCGCCTAATCCGCAAGGAACTACGTCATGTGAAGTAAAGCCGTTCCAAATATCTACCGTATCTCCTGCATCACAATAGATTTCAAAGCCATCTTCACCAGTGTAACCTGATTGAGATAAAATAACATTTTTACCAAATAAAGTAACACCTTGTTTAAAATCAAATGGTTTCATTTCACTTACATCAACATCAACTAATTCACTAACTAAATCTCTAGCTTTAGGACCTTGAACAGCTAATTGACCATATTGATCAGAAACATTTGATACTTCAACATCAAAGTTAGCTGATTGTTTTTGAATCCAAGCAAAGTCTTTATCAGTGTTAGCAGCATTAACAATTAATAAATAATCGTTTTCGCCTACTTTATATGTTACTAAATCATCAATGATACCGCCTTCTTCATTACATAAAGCAGTATATTGTGCTTTAGTTTCAGTTAAATTATTAGTATCGTTTGATAATAAGTATTGGACAAATTTACTAGCATCATTACCTTTAATTGAGATTTCTCCCATGTGGCTTACATCGAACATACCTACATTATATCTAACTGCATTATGTTCTTCTTTGATACTTGTAAACTGAACAGGCATAGCCCATCCACCGAATTCTACTATTTTAGCACCACTGTCTACATAATTTTGATACAATGGTGTTTTTTTTAATTCGCTTGTCATTTGAAAACCCCCTATAATTTTTATAAAAAAACAGAGTAGCAAATTGCTACCCTGTTTATACACTTAATCCAGGAATGCGTAACAGTATTATCCTTTTGCCTGAGAGTTTCGTATTTATACTTGCACCTTCGGCGATAAAGAAAAATCACAGTGTAATCTATTACACTTATATAAGACACATATGATTATCAATATTCTCTCTAATACTGATCAACCGCAAGATAGATGATTTATGATAGAATCATAAATTTCTTTGATTGTTTTTTCACTATTCACTTTCATGAATGCGATTTCATTATATCTTGAAACCCTTGATAAATACAAGTTTTTTAACTGATTTTTAGTCTTATTTTTAGCATTAGGTCTATGAGGGTCATTTTCAATTCGTCGATGAATAGTCTCAATGGTGCAATCCAACCATATGACATTTTTAATTTGCTTTAAGAGGTTTAAAGAATCAACGTTTTCTATTACGCCTCCGCCAGTAGAAATTACATCATATTTCGATATACATTGTTTTAAATATTTATATTCTAAATTTCTAAAACCACTTTCTCCTATTTGTTCAAATATTTTTGGAATAGTTTTATTCTCTTTTATTTCAATATAAGCATCTAAATCAATAAAAGTTAATTGCTTTTCTAGTGAAAGAAATTCACCAATAGTACTTTTTCCTGTTCCCATAAAGCCAATAAATATTATAGGTAATTGTTTAGCGTTCAGTTGAATCACCTTTTTCTAATTTTTCAATAATAACATGATCATAATAATGACTTATATTATGAATTGTCTTCAATTTTATACTAAATTGTGTAGTATAAAAAGTAATTATTGATAAATAAATAATAAATAAAAATAACGTATAACTACTAATAAAGGCTTTAGTATTAAATGTAAAATTCTTTCTCATAATTTATCGTTTCATCTCCAATTTTTAATGTAACTTTGATTATTTTTGAGTTAATAGATTTAGTTTTGAAATCTATAACGTTATTTAATAGAGTAATATTTCCTCGTCCATTATTTTCATAAATCAATTTCGAATTTTTATATTTTATGTAGCCTTTCCCCTCTTTTTCTTGTACTAATATAGTGTTTTTATTAATTATTTGGAAAGAAGTATTAGATTTATTTGATAAGTGACTTACATCGGATAGAAAAAAAGTATACTCAGTTTGGTAGTTCTCATATGATTCATGGAGATAAAATTGAGTAAGTTTTAACATTTGGGGAATTAAACTTAATACTAATAGCGTTATTAAAAGAGATAAAAGCATTTCAATAAAGGTAAAAGCTTTTAAATTAAAATTTGACACAAACTTTATTCTTTTCAATAACTTTATAATTACAAATCGAAGCTTTATTGAGTTTAATATGATAAACACCTAAATCAATACCCCTTCTCAATTCTTTAATATTGTAATGATTAATGCTAGTTATAATAGCTTGCTTCATTTCTAAATATTCATATTGTTCTCTAAGAGAAAGATTTAATTGTGATAATAAAGGGATAAAAATAGTAGAAATTATAATTATAATAAGAAAAGAGAAAAGGCTATCTGCTAAAATACTTGCTCTTTTGTTAAATTGATACATATCTTATTCTCCCTTTATCGATATGAAATATGATTTTATATAAACGCTCATTTATATTTAACACAAACGATCCAAAATTATTTATTCTCCCATCTTTATCAAAAGTTATTTTTTTAATTTTAGAGATGGATTTGACTTTACCACTTCGAATTTTAAAATTATAATGTAATCCTTTTTCTTCTACTACATTTATAATTGAAGAATTTTCCGTTAACGCAAGAGTGATAGATTGATTATCACCTATTGCTTTAGACTTGTAATAGTCAAATTGAGAAATAAGTTGATTTAAGCTTAATTCATCACTAAGAATAGAAAATTTATTTTCTTTAGAAATGGCTAAACTTATATTTAATAAGATAACTAGTATTAAAAGAGTTAATAAACTTTCTATCATAGTAAATCCGCTGAATAATTTAACTTGCAATAGCTTCACCATTGTTGATCGTAATTGTTTCTCCAGATTTACATGATTTTTGGCCTTCTTTGATATATCCGTCTGTTACTAAGTCATCAATACTATTAGGTGCTCTATTATTTTTAAGTGTATAAGCTTCAATTTGACTATTGACCATTTTCACTTGAGCATCACAGCCAGTTGATTGTATGTGAGCTGTTTGTTTAGCAATATTTGGAATAATTAAAATTAATAAAACGCTAATAATAAGTAATACAAGTAACATTTCAATAAGTGTAAAAGCTTTTAAACTTTTTAATTTTTGTACATAATTTTTCATACTATCGCCTCTTCGTTATTTAATGTTTTGCATAAGTTGAAACATAGGGAGCATAATGACTAGATATAAACTAATAATAAAAAAACCCAAAAATAAAAAAACAACTGGCTGAATAATTTTTGAATGTTTCAAAGCTTTATTTTGAATTCTTTGAATTAATATTTGGCTATATAATTTTAGTTCCACGTCTAATTTTCCACTCTTTTCGCCCTGTTGAATAAATTTGATTAAGTCATCTTGGAAACATTGTTGCGCCCTCAAACTTTCTGCTAAACTAATCCCATTATTTGAATTCGTTAATAAAGCTTTACCTAAATAATTTAAAAATGAATTATTTTTTTGACTAACATAAATTGAAACAATACTTTGTAAAGTAATTCCATTTTTATAAAACAATGACAGTTCACTAGCGATTTGATATGTTTTAAATAATTTATAATAACCTTTAAATATGGGTATTTGAGTTAACAATTTAACCTTTCTATCAACACTAATATTAGCTTGTATGATGAGTAAAATCGTAAATATAAAAAGTGAAAGTGATAAGATAATCATAATTAAAGTTGGTAAAGCAGAAATAGTTTGGGTGAGAAATTTTTGAAAGAAGGAAAGATTTACATCCATTGTGGCGTACAATTGTTCAAATTGAGGAAGTACTGTATAGTTCAATATAGTTATCATACCAATAAAGATGACTATTAAAACTATGGGATATTGTATTGACTTTATGATTTGTTGCTTAGCATTCAAGTTTGTTTTTAAGTAGTTTATTGATTCTTGAAGAGAATCTTCTATATTACCGAATTTTTGTGCGAAATAAATTTGCGTAATGATTGATTGAGGATAGCCAATCAAATTTAAAACTTCATCACAAGCCATTCCATTTTTAATATTGTCTATTATTTTGCTACTTAACGTTTTGTCCCTATATTTGAAGTACAGATTTATAAAATTGAAACATTCAAATAAAGTAAATCCACTTTTTAATAAACTATTTAAATTCTCAAGGAGCATAATTTGGTGAATTGTGTTCAAATTTCTTTTTTTATAAGTATTTATCTGCAGTTTCTTCACATATTGTGCCCTCTTTCGACATAAGTAATAACTTATCTTTTAAATGATTAAAGTTCTTAGGTAACGTATGATTATGTTCAAAAAAGTATTGTATTTGATTATTATTTATTAATTCGCAAACAAGTTGCCGTTGGTTAGATAATGTAGTTATTAGCCGTTGATTAGATATTAAATTTATAGCTTGTGAAATTTCTTGTATACTGATACCCATCTCTAATAAACGTAATATCGCTCCCTTACAATTACTTGAGTGCATTGTTGATAAAACTAAATGCCCACTTAAACTAGCTTGAATAACACATTTTGCAACTTCTGCATCTCTAATTTCTCCTATCAAAATGACATCTGGATCACATCTTAATATAGCTTTAAAAGAGCTTATATAATCGATACCAGCTTTTTTATTAATTGAAACTTGAGTAATACCTTTGAGTATTTGTTCAACAGGATTTTCAATAGTAATCACATTTAAATTCAGTTTCTCATAGGCATATAAAACCATTTGATACATTAACGTGCTTTTTCCAGATCCAGTAGGTCCTGTAAATAAAATTAAGCCTTGCTTTTTATTCATTAAATGTTTGAAATCCTTAAAATCTTTATATTCTTTTTTAGATTGAAAATATTGAGGTATGATTCTGATAACACAACTTTCTATTCCTAATGATAGAGGTAATGTAGAAATCCTTAAATAATATAATCCTTTCGCTTGATACGTATAACGACCACTTTGAGCAATTTGTTGAGTTGACACATCTAATCCTGCTTGAAATTTCATGTAAACTAATAATTTCTGATAAATACTTAATTTAAAAGTTTCATATAATTCGAGATTGTCATTTACTCTAAATTTGATATATACTTCATCTTCAGCAGGAATAAAATGAATATCGCTTGCATTTTTACTAATAGCTTTGTTTACAATTTCTTTAAATAATATCTTCAAAAAATCACCTCCTACATTATTAAACGTAGGAGGTGAAGAAATTACTTTATTTTATTGTCCATTCAAGTAAGGATTTAATTGTTCATCATCAACTGTTGTATATTGACCGTGACCTGGGAATAATGGTAAGTCCCCTTCTAATTCAAATAATTTATCTTTAATTGAATCTACTAAGGTTTCATAATCGCCTCTATATAAGTCTGTTCGACCAATTCCATTATTAAATAGTGTGTCACCTACTACGGCAAAATCATCAAATACATACGTTAAACTGCCTGGAGAATGTCCAGGTGTATGAAGGACTTTCATATTAAAGTTGCCAATAGTAAAGTCGCCCTCATCTAATGAATTAGGTTTTGCTTTACTTGTGATTAAAGGCATACCATATTGTTTAAATTTAGCTGCTCCATTTTTTTCTGGGTCAGTTAAAAAGTCAAATTCTTCTTTATGTATGTAGAGAGGTACATCATATTTTTCTAATACGGCATCAAGTGCACCAATATGATCAAAATGAGCGTGCGTTAATAAAATAGCTTTCAATGGTTTATTAATCTCATTTAATTTTTTAAAGATTTTATCAGGTTCACCTGCAGGGTCAATTAATAAAACACTTTCGTCATTTTCAATAAAATAAGCATTTGTATCTACTAAGCCTAAAGTTAAATTTGAAATTCTCATTTTACTCACCTTGTCCATCTATATGTTTTTGAACTGATTTTAACTTATCGTTCATTTTACGAGATTTATCTCTTCTATCATCAATACGTAAGTTAGTACAAACTCTATCTAATCCTTTATCAAATGGAAGTTCATGTATAGCTTGAACAACTTCAAATAAGTCTTTTAGATCTCCTTCAATCAATGTATTCATAGGGGTTAATTGATAATCAATTTTACCTTCTTTTTTGAATTCTTCTAATTTCATTTGAATTTCAGCAATATATTTACTTACACTTGGCCCATTTGTGCCAACAGGAATAATAACTACATCAACGATAGCCATTATTTTACACCATCCTTTTCTAATATATAAGTTTTAATTAATCCAGCTGCCCCTGTAATACCTGCATCGTTACCAAGTTTAGCTTGAACAATTTCAGTATCCTTCTGTGCAGGGGTAAAAGTTAAATTATGATATTCAGTTTTAATATTTTCAATTAAAATTAATCCGGCTGTAGACATTCCGCCACCAAGTACAATGTATTTAGGGTTGCTAGTGGCACTAATAATACTACATAAGTATGCAATATGGTTAGCAACTCTTTCAGTAATAAAGATACAGAATTGATCTCCAGCTTTAGCAGCATCAAAAACTGCTTTTGCAGTAACTTTATTTTCCTTAATTAAAGGTAAAATAGAAGATTTAAAGGTTAATTTAGGATAATAAAAATTAACCAAATTAACTACACCAGTTGCAGATGCTACAGTTTCTATACAACCTGATTTACCGCAATTACAGTTAAAGCGTTGATCAAAATCTGTTCTAATATGTCCAATTTCAGCTCCTGAACCATTATGTCCATGAACAATTTCACCGTTTGAAATAATTCCGCCACCTAAACCTGTGCCAAGTGTTATAGCAACAACGTCATCAGCGCCTTGACCTGCACCTTTGTGCTTTTCACCTAAGGCCGCTACATTGGCATCATTATCTACGTAGACTGGACAATCAACAAATTTACTAAAGGTTTCTCTAACATTTACATTGCCTGGCCAATGTAAATTTACGGCGCCGTTCACAATTCCAGTTTCAAAATCAACTGGTCCCGGTACTCCTATACCAACACCAAGCGCATTTTTTACATCTAAATCACGAGTCGCTAAAATTTCAATAAATGAGTCATAAATATTTTTTAATAGCTTTTCCCCTGTATGATCAGATGTATCTGTTTCAATTGACCATTTGTGCAATTGTTCTAAATTTTCATCAAAAATACCGAGTTTACAAGTTGTACCACCAATATCAGCTGCTAAAATTACGTTTTTCATTTATGTTCATTCCTTCTTTGGTTAATAATTAAAATACACTTTAAATAATTATCTTTAGATATTAATTCATAATTATATAGTGATTTTATTTCTTGTAACATCATTTCATACATATCATTAGGATCTTTAAAATAAATAATAAATCCAAACTTTTTTAAAAGCTGTAAGACATCATAGAAATTATTGATTTCCTGTTTCATTTGTCTTTTTCAACTCTTTTTCTAAATTTTTATATTTATTGTCATTTGAATCAATTTTTACTGCTTTTTTTACATAACTTAAAGCTTTTTCATTATCATTTAATGCTCTATTTGCTATTGCTAATTCATAATTTAATAGTCCTGAATTAGGATATTTTTTTAATCCTCTTTCCCAATCAGCCATTCCTTCAGCTCTAGAGCTAGTAGTTGCAGTAATTAAACCTTTTAAATAATAAGTTTCGGCATCATCATAGCCTTTATTTATAGTGTGGTCGACTAAATGACTTGCTTCCTTATAATCATATTTTACCATTGCATCTTGAATTAATTTATCATAGATGTTTTGCTCTTTAATTGTGAAAATTCTAATCTGCAATGCTACAAAAATTACTAGGAGTAAAATTAAAAATATCCAAAATAGATTACGATTTACAGTAAAATAATAGCCAACAAGCGTAATTAATATTCCACCTACAAATCCTCCCAAATGTGCCATTATATTGACATTTGACAAGAATAAAGATAGTACCACCATTATTAGTAACGCAATTAGCATTTGTCCAATTACTTTTTTATCAAAAGTTTTACTGATAATCATCATTGCAAAAATAGCACCTATAAGACCAAAAATGGCACCACTAGCTCCAACTGATATCGTATGAACATTAAAAGATAGTGAAATAAAGTTACCAAGTAATCCCGAAATTAAGTAGATACCTAACATCTTTAATGGACCAACAATAGATTCAACAATCTTACCAAAAATAAATAGTGATAACATGTTCATTAATATATGTTCGAAATTAAAATGTAAGAACATTGAAGTGATAAGACGGTACCATTCACCATGAACAACATTAAAGTGAACTAGCCCACCGACATCTAGTAATTTAATATCAGAGAAATGATTTAAATACAAAATCATTATGAGCCAAATAATCACATTAATAGCGATTAAAAGATAGGTCATAGGCGTAAATGTCATCATATATTTATCGATTGGATTTTGTCTCATTACGCGTTTTTTATATTGAAGCGCTGATGTTTTATTACTTCGTGAAATAAGCTTTGCTAGCATTAGATTAGGCATCAATTTTTCTAAATCACGTATGTCATTAATTAAATGAAAGTCCATTTTAAAAGGATGTGTTTCTTTAAATTCATTTATATTTAAATCTTTATCGGCAAAATAAAAGAACTCAAATGCTTTAGGTTCGAAGCTTAATTTCTCATCAATGCTACGACTATTTTCATAAATTTTAGATTTATCAAATCGAATTTCTTGTGTAGAGGTAACATCTTTACGAAAAATAGCTAATTTTCTTTTGTGTTGATTTGCAAGCCATACCTCATTTTCATTTTTTTCAATATTTATTAGATGATAGTCAAAATAACGAATCCAATAAAATATTGATTTCCAAAATTGTTTTTCATTATCCATTAATTTCTCCACCATCAAGTTTTATAAATAATTAATTCTTTAACAGGTTGATCGTGATTTTCAATTTCAAAATCTGTAAGTTGAAAATCATAAATTAAGCTAATCGTATTTGCATCTGATTGACTGAGAAATCGATCAAAATAGCCTCCACCATAGCCAATTCTATAACCATCATTACGAAAGGCTACACCAGGTACTATAATTAAATCTAATTCATCTGTAATCTCAGTATCAGCCTCAACATAATTAATCCCTTTTTCATCTTCGACAATTGAATCTAAATCAATTAATTCTTTAAAATTCATTTCACGCGTTTTGTAATTAGTATTAGGAACAAATACTTTTTTATTATCATTTAATACAGTTTGAATGATTTTATATGTATCTACTTCATGAGGCATTGAAAGTACCATACCGATACGATGAGCATTTTTATACCACTCATTATTAAGTAATTGTTCTTTCAACCAATGATCAGCAATTTCTTTTTTTGAAGAATCAAACGCCTTCATTTTTAAAAGAATATCTTTGCGGATAGTCTTCTTATTCATTCCCTTACACCACCTTTGCACACTAAATATATTATAACGTTATTAAATGATGATGTCATTTAGATGAAATGAAAATGAGGACTATAATCTAATACTTAATCATACTTATAAAATACTTAAATATAAAAAAATAGGCTGAAATATTATTTCAGCCTAATCAATCGTTTTATTATTTAGTTTCACGATGTAAAGTGTGTTTGTTATCACGTGAACAATATTTTTTCATTTCGATACGTTCAGGATTGTTTCTTTTATTTTTTGTTGAAATGTAGTTTCTGTCACCACATTCAGTACAAGCTAATGTTACGTTTACGCGCATGTTAATTCCTCCTTACCTTTTCTAAATACGACTTTATTATCATACCACTTAGAACAAAAATTGAAAAGTATTAATTTTAGTAACGCCTTTTAGTTCTAAAATGTGTAATTAAAGATTATTTTTTATTTTTAAAGTAATAATTAATGACATCGCGTCCTAAGTCTCCACCATTTAACCATGGTGGTGGAACTGGTTGGTTAGTATACATAATTGAGAAAGCTAATTTAGGATTTTTAATTGGTGCATAACCTATATAAGTTGAGTTTACGCGAGATTCTCCGTTTTGGAATACTTCGGCTGTTCCCGTTTTACCTGCAGATGGGACTTCTGTTTTATGGAAACTAGCATAACCCGTACCATCGACTTTGTTAAAGGCCATTTCAAATCCTTTTTTAACTTCATCAATTTCATCTTGTGAATTATTAACTTTATTTAATACATTTCCTTTTATTTTCTCTTTAACTGGACCAACATCATCACTATTGGTTGCGTTATGAACGGCTAATCCTATATGAGGTTGAATTCTATAACCATCATTAGCAATAGTAGAAATATACTGAGATAGTTGAAGCGGTGTGTAAGTGTCGTATTGTCCGATAGATAAATCGAGATAGTTACCAGGATTATTTGTTAAAGGTTCAATTTGTCCAATTGTTTCATTTGGTAAATCAATCCCTGTTTTAACACCTAAACCTACTTGGTTTAATCCTTTTCTTAATTTTTGACCTGCTTCTCTAATATCTGTTGGTAAATTCATACCGTAATAGTACGGGTCTCCTGCTAATTTTAAAGCAGTTTTAAACATATAAACGTTAGATGAATGCATTAAAGCTTCTTTATCATCTATTCTTACCTTACCATTTTGGTTAAAGTAAGAGCGTTTTGTTAGGCCACCACGGAAATGTAATGGTTCGTCAATCATTTCTTCGCCAACTTTAATCGCATTATTTTGATAGCCAGTTAATAATGTACCGCCTTTGACAGAAGAACCAACGGCAAATTGTCCTGTGAAATTGCCCAAATCGTAATCGGTTAATTTACCATCTTTACTAATTTGTCTTCCAGCCATCGCGAGAATATCACCATTTTTAGGATTCTGAACTACTATAAGCGCATTATCCATGTTGGTAGCACCTTGACTACGTAGCGTTTTAATTTCACTTTCTAGTAATGATTCAACCTTTTTTTGTAAATCGATATCAATCGTTAACTGTAAATCATCGCCTCGTGATCCTTTATTTATCACTTCTGAATTAATCACTTTCCCAGATTTATCAGTAGTATATTTCATTTGTTTCTTTTTACCACGTAATACATCTTCGTATTGATATTCTAAATATGATTTACCTACTCTATCATTTCTTGAGTAACCTTTTGCTAAATATTGTTCTGTTAACTCTTTAGGGATACCTTCAGATGGGGTTGAGACACTACCAAATATACTACGAAGCGTATCGCCATACGGATAGCGGCGATCCCAATCCATTGAAGTATTCACACCAGGAAGTTTATCTAATTGTTGAGAGACAGCTGCATATTCTTTTTCAGTGACATCTTCATTTTTAATTGTTTCTGGATCTAAAGTCGAACCTGCTGACATTTCTCTAAATATTGCTAAGACTTGTAAATCTTTTTTACTTAGAGTGTTAAGTTGTTTATCACCAATTTTAGTATAAAGCTGTTTATCATATTGCTCTTGGCTAATACTTCCATCATTAAGCATGGATTGTTCTTTTTTCATCATACTTTCTACTTGATCTGGATGTTTTTGAATCCAAAAATCTTGTTTATCGCGTTCAGTAATTCTATTCGTCTTCATTGTTATTAATTTAGAAAGTTTCTCTGCTGTATCTAACATATCCTGTTGACTCGTTTTTCTTGAACGCGTGTATGTAATAGCAAGCTTAGAAGCATTATCGACTAAGACTTTACCATTTCTATCAAGTATTCTACCTCTTGGCACTGACTCGTTTACAGTAATATTTTCATCGTTTTTAACTAACTGCTTATAATGAGAGCCATGAGCAATTTGTAAATACCCTAACCTTAATACAATTATTGCAAATATTAATACGATTGCACCGAAAATAAAATTGATACGTTTATTCATTGTATGTTTTATTTTCTCATCATTTGTTTTTTCTTTTAACCTTTTAAGCAAGATAACCTACCTCAATTATTAAAACATGTTTACCTATAAATGATATATGAAATTTATATATATTACCATTATTATATCAAAAAAAATAGTGGCCTCTATCAAAGAGACCACTGAAATAAACGTTTATTCATCAACTTATTTAGCAGCGTTATATAATTCGTCTACTTTTTCCCAGTTAACTACGTTCCAGAAAGCACTGATGTAATCTGGACGTTTATTTTGATATTTTAAGTAGTAAGCATGTTCCCAAACATCTAAACCAAGGATAGGTGTTTTACCTTCTGTTAATGGGTTATCTTGGTTTGGTGTAGTAACGATTTCTAATTGACCGTTATTCACTACTAACCATGCCCAACCTGAACCAAAGCGAGCTGCAGCTTTGTCAGCGAATTCTTTTTTGAACGCATCTAAAGAACCCCATTGTTCTTTAATTTTATCAACTACAGTACCTTTTTCTTCAGAATTAGGAGTTAATAATTCCCAGAATAATGAGTGGTTTAAGTGTCCACCACCATTATTACGTACAGCTGTTTGAATATCTTCAGGTACGCTGTCTAAATTAGCAACGATTTCTTCGATAGATTTAGATTCTAAGTCAGTACCCTCAACTGCAGAGTTTAATTTTGTCACATAAGTGTTGTGATGTTTGTCATGGTGGATTTCCATAGTTTCTTTGTCAATGTGTGGTTCTAATGCATCTGCTGCATAAGGTAAATTTGGTAATTCAAAAGCCATAAATAATCATCCTCCTAAAATTTCGATACAATAATAATAACAAGCAATTTATTAAGCAACAAACCTTTTGCTTAAATCTTAATTATTGTTTACTTATTATCTTGTTACTTTATTAATATAACTCATAAAGTTAGATTTTAAACATAATACGCCTTAATTTTTATTATTTACCTAATAATTCAGACTAATGGCCTATAAATTCAAAAAACTATCTAGCTAATGACCTCATAAGCTAGATAGTTCTTTATTAATTAATTCCCTTATGATGACATGATTCACATATACCATATACTTCTAATTTATGTGTATGAATGTCTACATTTGGCAAGAATTGTTTAATTTCATCGATTGGACAGTAATCAATTACCTTTGTATCGCCACAATTTTCACAGATAAAATGATGGTGATGATGATTTGTACAAGCAATTCTAAATTTCATTTCTCCGTCTAATTCAGTACTCTCAATGATATTTAAGTCTTTAAATAGATGTAAGTTTCTATAAATAGTATCGAAAGAAATACCAGGATAATCTTTATCTAATTGTTGTTGTATATGTTTAGCATTTATATATTTATCTTCTTGAACAAATATATTAATCATATCTTCACGTTTCTTTGTGTATTTTAAACCATTATTTTTTAAAATTTTTATTGCATCATTTGTATTCATACTTTAATGCCCCTTTTTAAATCTAAAAGTAGATCTTTGATATAACATTGTAATTCCTAATAATAGAACTAATAGGACTACAATAACACCACCTGGTGAAATATTCATATAGAAAGCAAGAATTAATCCCAAGATTACTGAACTTTCACCAATGATAATACTTAAAATAATTAATTGTTTAAAGCCTTTAGTAATTCTCATAGCAATTGCTATTGGGAGTGTGATTAAAGCACTTACTAGTAAAATACCTACTACTCTCATAGAAGCAGAGATAACCATAGCAACGATAACTATAAATAAAAATTGAATCCACTTAGGAATATTGATGACTTTACTATATTCTTCATCGAAAGATAAAATAAATAATTCTTTGTAAAATAAAATAATGAATAGAACTACGATGATTGAAATTACTATTATCGTAAGTAAATCACTCAAATTGACCGCACTTATAGATCCAAATAAAAGCCCTACTATTTCTTGATTAAATCCATCAGCTAATGAAATAAATATTGCACTTAATGCAATACCAGCACTCATAATAATCGGGATAGCTATTTCTTGATAATTTGTATAAGACGTTCTTAATTTCTCGATTAACAGTGCTCCAACGATTGCAAAAAGAATACCAAACCACATTGGGTTAATAAATGCTAATGCGGGTGATAGCGTGAGAATAAACATCCCAAATGAAATACCACCTAAGGTCACATGACTTAAAGCGTCTGCAATTAAGGATAGACGTCTTACTACAATAAAGGCGCCTATCAATGGCGCAATAAATCCAATAAGTATACCACTTATTAGTGAATAACGCATAAAATCAAAATTTAATAAGGCTTCAATCATGGAAATCACCGTATATCGTTATATTAAATTTATTCATAATTAACTCCTTGTAATCTTATATTATGCTTCACAGCATGATCTATTATGTTGATGATCAACAAATTTTACGGGATGACCATAAATCTTAGAAATTTCAACTTCATCAAGAGATTTAAACTCTTCAGTTGATCCATGGAAATGTAGATGTTTATTAAGGCAAGCCACTTTAGTAGCTGTATCGGCTACTACACCAATATCATGAGTGACAAGTATAATTGTAATACCTTCATGTTTTAAGCGTTCTAGTGTTTCATAGAATTCACTGACATGTTTCGCATCTATCCCATTTGTCGGTTCATCAAGTATTAACACTGAAGGATTAGAGATTAAAGCACGAGCGATTAAAATTCGTTGTTGCTGTCCCCCAGAAAGCTCGGCAATATTTTTATCAATTAGATGATGAATATTTAATCTACGCAATACATCCTCTACTAATTTTTCGTCTTCTTTATTAAAACGTTGAAATAGTTTCTTAGTCTTTGTAAGACCACTTAATACTACTTCTCTCACGCTTGCTGGAAAGCCTGCTCTAAAAGCATTTGCTTTTTGAGATACATAACTTATTTTTAAAGCTGATTGTGTATTCTTTTTATAAGACTTTCCATCTATATAAATTTCACCATTTTGCAACGGAAGTAATCCTAGTATTACTTTTAATAATGTGGATTTACCCGCCCCATTTGGTCCAACAATTGCGAGAAAGTCACCTTTATTTATTTTTATATTTATATTTTCAAGCACTTGTTTATTATCAAAAAAGTAATCAATATTTTTTAATTCAAATACGGGTTGGCTCATGATTTCACCTCGTTTAATACTATACAATTAATGATTTAGTTTGTAAATAGTAATGTTTACGACTTAACAAATAAAAAAAGGAGTGGGACTAAATTCAAGTTGAATTCGTAGTCCCACTCCCGCACTAAAATGACTAATGTTAAGAAACGTTAGATATAAGCAACATCTCAAATTAGTCAGCTTTTGCGAATTTGCTATAAGGTTTCAAAATATTATTTTTATCTTAAGCGCTTAATAGTCTTAGTAATAATTTATATATTATTGTTGAAGTATTTTATCTTTTAAATTTGGATCAAATTGTTGAGATTTTAACATTTCAATTTCAAATTTATAAGGCGGTTTTTTATTTTTCTTATCTTCACCAACATATGGTGTTTCTAAGATTTTAGGAATTTTTTTAAATGCATCATGATGAACAACATAGCTTAAGGCGTCAAATCCGATATGACCAAATCCAATATTTTCGTGTCTATCTTTGTGAGCGCCTTGTTCATTTTTACTATCGTTAACATGCACGACTTTGATTCGATCTAATCCAATAATTTTATCAAATTCGTTTAATACGCCATCAAAGTCTTCTTTAATATTGTATCCTGCATCATGCGTATGACATGTGTCAAAACAGATAGATAAACGATCATTATGTGTCACCCCATCGATGATACGCGCGATTTCTTCAAAGTTACGGCCTACTTCTGAGCCTTTGCCAGCCATAGTTTCAAGCGCAATTCTCACATCATTATCATGTGTAAGTACTTCATTTAGACCTTTGATAATTTGAGCAATTCCTTTATCTGAGCCAGCTCCAACATGAGACCCAGGATGTAAAACTATATCTTTAGCACCGATAGCTTGTGTACGTTCGATTTCATTTTGTAAAAAGTTGACACCTAATTCAAACACTTCAGGTTTAGTAGTATTTGCAATATTAATAATATAGGGTGCATGAACTATAATATTAGATAAACCATATTTTTCCATTGCCTTATGGCCATTATCTATATTTAAGTCTTCAATACTTTTTCTACGTGTATTTTGTGGTGCGCCTGTATAAATCATGAAAGTAGATTCACCATATTTGTGTGCTTCTTCAGCAGAACCTTCTAACATTTTTTTACCACTCATTGATACGTGAGAACCAATTAACATGTCATTCACCTATCCTTTTTTATTATTCTTTCTTTGTTGTCTACTTTGACGTTTACTATATTGTTTACGTTCTTGACGTTTCATTTTTTCAACTTCACGTTTGAATTTCTTTTTATAGCCTGGTTTAACTTTATTCTTAGTTTTACTTCTTACTTTATGTTTTACTTCATTTGTTAAGTGATCGTCTTTTCTTTCACGTTTACGTCTGACATTATGTGCTTTTATCGGTGTTAACTCGCCATTTTTGACGTCTACATTTTCAAAATGATAACCTTTATCTTCAATTAAAGAGATATTATGTTCTTCGTCAGGACTATACATTGTGATAGCTACGCCTTTGTAATTACCACGGCCAGTTCTACCGACTCTGTGCGTAAAGAAATCAATATCATTAGGAACATCAAAGTTGATAACATGACTTACGCCTTCAATATCAATACCACGAGATGCTAAATCACTAGCAATGACGTATTGGAAATCTAAGTTGCGTATACGTTTCATTTGTTGCTTACGTTCTCTAGGTGTTAAACCGCCATGAATCATACCAACTTTAATGCCTGCTTCATTGAGTGAATCAGCTAATTCATTAGCATTATCTCTACTATTACAGAAGACGATACATAAATAAGGGTTTAGTATATCAATTAATTGAAGTGTCTTATCCACTTTTTCTGTACCTTTAGTAGGAATTAAGTAAAATTCAATATTCTTTTTATTTTGAGATTTAGAATCAACAACTACGAAATCAGGATTGTTTAAATATTTATTTAAAAATGGTTGAAGCGATTTAGGAATCGTAGCGCTAAATACCGCAATATTCGCATTATCATCTAAACGAGCTGCAATGTAGTCTACATCTTCAATTAAACCTAAATCAATCATAAGATCTGCTTCATCCACTACCAAATATGAAGCTAAATGAACATGTAAGTGACCACCTTGAGCCAAATCATTAATTCGTGTAGGTGTACCTATAACTAATTGTGGTTGAATATTAGTACGTTGTTTATCTTTTTCAATATCTGTACCGCCAATAAACAAACTTACTTTTACATCAGTTTTGAATTTTGCTAAATGACTAGCTGCTTGGAATAATTGTTGTGCTAATTCACGTGTTGGTGCCACCACAATTGCTTGAGGTTCTTGAATTTCTGGATTAATAGAATCCATTAAAGGTAATAAAAAGGAATGAGATTTACCAGTACCAGTTTGTGATTGACCGATTAAATTAACACCCTTTTTAATTCTTGGAATAATTCTGTTTTGTATTTCTGTTGGTTTTTCAAAATTAAGATCTTTAACAGCATCAATTAATTTTGAATCTAAATTAAATAATTCAAATGGATGATTTGGCATCGATTTAGCCTCCTTGTATCATTCTTGTAGTATATTTTTTAAGTTTTACATATAAGTGAAGGGATCGGTATTAATATCAGAAGATTCAATTTTAAAATCAACACTGAATTCAAACAACCATTGATTTAATAACGTTTTTAGTCCATCTCTCATAACATATTCACTATAGTGATTGATATCTAATAAATTAATACCATTCGTTTTAGCATCTAAAGCATCATGATGTTTAATATCACCAGTTATAAAAATATCTGCGCCTTTATTAATAGCCATTTGTTCAAAGCCAATGCCAGCACCACCGATAATTGCCACTTTACGTATAATAGCGTTCTCATCACCAGTAAATCTCACGCTAGGAATTTGAAGTTGTTGTTTCACTTGCTTTACAAAGTCTTTAATCGCTACTGGCTCAGTGACTTCCCCAATTTTCCCTAGACCATAATTAGCTGTTTTAGTCATTTTAATAAAGTCGTAAACTGGTGTTTCATACGGATGATTTTCAATAATCTTAGTTTCAGCTAAATGACGTTGATGATTTTTTATCATAAACTCTACTTTTACTTCATCTACATATTCTATACTATCAATTTGTCCTAAATGTGGATTAGCATTTCCTACTGGTTTAAATTGGCCTTTTCCTTCAGACTCATAAAAACAATATTCGTAATTGCCTTCTTGCGCTAAACCAGCCTGATCTAAACTATCTTTAAAGTCTTCAACATTATCTTTTGGAATATAAGTTTGAACTTTATAATAGGTCTCCTGTTCATTGTTTAAAAACGTAATATTATGCAGATTTAATTTTTGAGCAAGCATTTCATTTACGCCGTCAACATGATTATCAAGATTAGTGTGCAATGCAATAAGTTGGATATCATTTGAGATAATTTTACGGATTAATTTCCCATATCCATCGTCAGTGATGTTTTTAATTCCTTTGAAAATTAAGGGATGGTGAGCAATTATCGTATTAAAACCTTTCATTATAGCTTGGTCTACTACTGCATCAGTACAATCTAGAGTGGTCAATATACCAGTGATTTCTTTATCATTACTTCCAATTAATAAACCTACATTGTCCCACTCTTCAGCAGTATTTAAAGGAACATTCTTATCAATTACAGACATTAACTGCTTAATTTTCATCATTTAGCACCTCTTTAATCAATGATATTTCATTTTCTATCTCTTTAAGTCTCTCATGATGAACTTCTGAATTCAATTGTTTACGAATGTGTTCTAATGCTTCTAATTCTCTATGCCACTTTTTATAAAAAATAGATGTTTTATTTTCAATTAATTTAGGTCCAAATTTTAAATTAAATTTATTTAGATATTCAATATTTTGAGTATACTCACTAACTACTATTTCATAAATGTGGCCCTTTTCTTCAATAATTTCTTCTGCAATAATTTCATAATTCAAGTTTTGCAATGTTTGACGCAAAACTTCAGTTTGAATATTACTTTGTAAAATTAAACGAGGATGATTACTTAATTTATCTTTACCCTCACTTAAAATTTTAGCGATTAAAGGGCCACCCATGCCACAAATAGTGATATTCTGCACATTATCATTTTGGTTAATCACACTTAAACCATCGCCTAAACGTACATCAATTGATTGGTTAAATTGATATTCTGTTACATTTCTTTTTGC
Source organism: Staphylococcus sp. Marseille-Q1834 (assembly GCF_916858875.1). Lineage (NCBI taxonomy): Bacteria > Bacillati > Bacillota > Bacilli > Caryophanales > Staphylococcaceae > Staphylococcus > Staphylococcus sp. Marseille-Q1834. The sequence continues at coordinate 358,550 of NZ_CAKASN010000002.1, forward strand.
AGCCTCAAAAGGGCCTTTAATCACTTCACCCGCTATTGCAGTTTGGCAGAGACTATTTTGAAGGGCATAGATAGGCAAATAAGCATGATCTGAGCCAATATCTGCCATCATACCAGGTAATAAATATCGACTTACAGCTTTTAATCTTTCATTTAAATTAATCATAATAAACTCCTTTTACTATAAAAAGGGAGTGAGACAGAAATCCTAATTTATTAAAAGATTTCGTCGTCTCACCCCAGCAAAGATGACTAGATTTGAATAAAGCTCAATTGAAGCGCATATTTAAATCAGTCAGCTACTGCCTACATAATAACTAAGGCTGAGATACTTAATTTTATCCCAGCCCCCAATTTTCATATCCGAGTCATATTTAGATTTATCAATGCTCTTTCATCTTTAAAATCATTTGATTCAAATTTTAAATGAGATGATTAGTCCATGAAATCTTTAAGACGTTTACTACGACTTGGATGTCTAAGTTTTCTAAGCGCTTTAGCTTCAATTTGACGAATACGTTCTCTTGTAACGCCAAACACTTTTCCTACTTCTTCTAATGTACGCGTTCTTCCATCATCTAAACCAAATCTTAAGCGTAGCACGTTTTCTTCACGATCAGTTAACGTATCTAATACATCTTCAAGTTGCTCTTTTAACAATTCGTATGCTGCGTGATCAGAAGGACTTTGAGCTTCTTGGTCTTCGATAAAGTCTCCTAAGTGACTATCGTCCTCTTCACCAATTGGTGTTTCAAGTGACACTGGTTCTTGAGCGATTTTAAGAATTTCACGAACTTTTTCAGGAGGTAAATCCATTTCTTCCCCAATTTCTTCAGGAGCTGGATCACGTCCTAAATCTTGTAATAATTGTCTTTGAACACGGATTAATTTATTAATTGTTTCTACCATATGCACTGGGATACGAATCGTACGTGCTTGGTCAGCAATTGCACGTGTAATTGCTTGTCTAATCCACCATGTAGCGTATGTTGAGAACTTAAATCCTTTGCTAAAATCGAATTTTTCAACTGCTTTAATAAGCCCCATGTTACCTTCTTGAATTAAATCTAAGAATAACATGCCACGACCAACATATCTTTTAGCAATACTTACAACTAAACGTAAGTTTGCTTCTGCAAGGCGTGATTTAGCCACTTCATCACCTTGTTCAATACGTTTAGCTAATTCGATTTCTTCTTGAGCACTTAGAAGATTTACGCGTCCAATTTCTTTTAGATACATTCTTACTGGGTCATTAATTTTAACACCTGGAGGGGCACTTAAATCATTCGGATTTAATTTCTCATCCGTATCTGAACTATCTTTTTCGTTGACTAAACTGATATCATTATCATTTAATTGGTCAAAGAAATCATCCATTTGATCTGAATCCATGTCGAAATTTTGCAGCTTCTCAGCAATTTCTTCATGGCTAAGATGACCTTCCTTTTTACCTTTATCAATTAATTGTTTTTTGACATCTTCTAATGTCAATGTCGGATCAATTGTTTGTTTTTTAATTTTAACTTGGTTATCAGACATGAAAAGGCCTCCCAATTTTAATATAAACTTTCAATTAAGGGTTAATTTCTATAATAATTCAATATAATAGAAAAAATATAAATAAAAATTCACAATAATTTTAACATGTAGTAATTCAAAATAATATATTGTGAAATAAATTTAATTAGATAAAGTTGATTCTCATTTAATTTATGGTACATATTTACCCATTAAAAGCGCATAATAACCATTATACAATAACGGTTATTAAATAGAAATACTATATTAAAATATTTCAATATAAAAGACTAGTAAAAGATTCTTCTTACATTCTCTGTTTATTTTTATTAACGATAAGCCCTAAATAATATTTTTGCATTTCAACATCGCCAATGCGTGATGCTTCACGCAATTTATGATTTAATTCTTCTATTGAATCTTCATATTTGTGTTCATTTATACTTTTAATATAATCATCAATCTCGTTATCATAAGGTTCATTATTTAATTCATAATTGTCTAAGGTAATCACAGCTTCTCGTACATCATTATCATCGATATACAAGATGATATCACTAATCGTATATTTATCGTTTTCAGCGTAATACTCTTTTAAAAGTTGAAAAATACTTTGAAAATATTTATTAGAGAAATCTTCATCTTCAAGTTCTCTATGATAATTTAAAAAGATATCTTTATCATTCATAAAATGTTTGAGCAAAGCGCGCTGAGCTTTTTCTTGCTTATTTAGATGAGTGAAAATAGTGGAAATATTAGGTGCATGATTATCATTATAGTCATAATCGGATGGATAATAGACATCATTCGGTATATATTGTTGTTGATAATTAACGTCATTAGTTAATGTAGTCGGATCAACGTTAAATACATCAGCTACATCTTGGACCACTTTCTTTTGTAAGATTGATGAGTGCATCATTGCTATATCTTGCGTCACTTCTTTAAGATAGCGTTCATAAGCTAAGTCATTATTATTAATTTCATCTTTGTGACTATTAACTTTAAATAAAATAAATGACTTTTTCTCATTATTAACAAATTCTATAAACTTCTCTTTTCCGTACTTTGTTATATATTCATCTGGGTCCATATTTTTAGGTAACTGTACAACAAATACATTTAAACCTTGTTGTAGCAATGTTTGTCCAGTTTTTAGTGTAGCCTCTTGACCAGCAAAGTCCCCATCAAACATAAGTGTAATATTAGAAGTGAGCTTTTTAAGAACAGTAATATGCTCATCAGATAAAGCAGTCCCCATACTTGCCACTACTGTTTTAAGCCCAGAATAATCAGCTTTGATAACATCCATGAATCCTTCAAGTAATATCACTTCGTCATTTTTACGAATAGACTTTCTAGCTTTATCAAGATTATAGAGTAATCTTCTTTTTTGAAAAATGGGTGTCTCAGGGCTATTTAAATATTTAGGTTCTTGATTATTATAAGTACGACCAGAATAGCCGACAATTCTACCTTGAGCGTTCATTAATGGAAACATAATACGGTCTCTAAAACGATCGTAATAACTGAAGTTTTCTTCATTTCGTGATAACAAACCTGCTTCATAAGCCAGTTCAATATCATAGCCCTTTTTCTCAAGGAAATCATGACAAAAATGTGAGTTATTTGGCGCATAACCAATACCACGTGATTTAATAAGTTCTTCAGTAAATCCTCGGTCCATTAAGTAGTTAAGTGCCTCTTCACCCTCAACCGTCTTCATTAAGGCATACATATAGTATTCTTGAATGCTTTCATGCATTTCAATCATACTTAAATCATCTGAAGCAATTTGTGTAGTTTGTTGACTAGTATTTCCAACATCAACTTTTATATTAACACGCTCTCCTAGTTCTTTAACTGCTTCAACAAACGAAATGTCTTTAATTTCTTGAGTAAATTGAAAGACATTACCACCCTTTTTACAACCAAAGCAATGACAGATTTGTTTATCTTCTGAAACTGTAAAAGATGGCGTTTTTTCATCATGAAAAGGACACAAACCAATATAATTGCGTCCTCTCTTTTCTAATTTCACATATTCACTAACTAAATCTAGTATATCTGTTTTTTCTTTTATTTCATTAATAACTGACTGTTCAATTCGCAAAATAAATCACCTATTAAATATTAGTCATAATATTATACCTTTATCGCTTAAAATTTAAAATTATTTTGCTTGTTGTTCAATAATATGAAGCACATCGTTTGCAGTTTCTTCAATTGCTTTATCAGATACATCAATTACCGGGCATCCAATTCGTTCAACAATTTCTTCAAAAAATTCAATTTCTTCTTTAATACGTTTTTCATTTGCATATCTAGCTAAATCGCTAAGACCTAGCTGTTTTAATCGCTGTTTACGAATTCGATTTAGTTTATCTTCACTAATACGAAGTGCAATGCATTTAGAAGGATCTATCTCGAATAGAGCTTCTGGTGGTGTAACTTCCGGTACAATTGGTACATTCATTACTTTATAACTTTTATGTGCTAAGTATTGAGATAAAGGTGTTTTAGATGTTCTTGAAACACCTATTAATACAATATCTGCTTTGGGTAGACCTTTAGGATCTTTTCCATCATCATATTTAACCGCAAACTCAATGGCATCAATTTTTTTAAAGTAAGCGTCATCTAATCGATGCACTCTGCCGGGTTGATTATATGGATTATCATTAAATGAGTCTTTTAATAGTCCCATTAATGGCCCCATAATATCTACAGATTTAAGTTGATGATTTTCGATATTTTCTTCCATGTAATCTTTCATCTCTGGTTTAACAAGTGTATAAACTATAATAGCATTTTGATCAATCGCAACTTGTATAACCTCATCGATATTTTCAAAGGTCTCAATATATGGATATCTTAAAAACTCATGTTTACACTCTTTGGGATTAAATTGAGAAACGCATGCTCTTGCTACAAGTTCTGCAGTTTCTCCAATCGAGTCGGATGCGATGATAATCTTTATATCTTCCATCGTTATACCACCTATTCTTTAAATAATGATACGAATAATTTCGCTATTGTTGTTTTAGAAATACGACCTATAACTTGATATTTATTATTTTCTTTTTTTCTAACTATTGGGATAGAATCGATTTCTTTTTCAATCATTTGATTTGCTGCATATATGACTAATTCGTGTTCCTCTAAAAAAGTAAGATTAGGCATTCTAGACATATTAACGCCTACAGGCATTGTATGAATATCTTCACCAATCATAGATGCGCGTAATAAGTCCTTTCTTGAACAAACACCTATAAAATCATTATTATCGTTAGTAATAAATAATGTTCCTGTATCTTCAAGAAAAATTGTACAAATAGCATCATAAATGCTCATGTCTTCTTTCACAATGACAGGTGGTGACATATAATCTTTAACAATATATTGGCGTAATTGATCACTCAAAATTTTATTTTTTGATTTACCAGAATAATAATAACCAACACGTGGTCTAGCTTCAAGGAAACCTGACATTGTAAGGATAGCTAAGTCAGGTCGTAAAGTAGCACGAGTAAGTTGTAATTTTTCAGCGATATGCTCTCCAGTGATTGGGCCACCAGTTTTAACAATTTCGATTATCTGTTCTTGACGTTTACTCAGTTCTATAGGTCTTCACCCCTTTTAAATTCATTTCTATTATACCCATTTATTTATACTCCTACAAATGCATACAAATCCTTGCTTATAAATCATCAATGAATTAAACTAATATTAAGCGAGTTAAGGACGGTGTGAGCTTAACAACATAACTTGGCCTAATCATTAAATTCATAAAAGCGAGTGTCTACACTAAATTGGGTGGAACCGCGGGTTAAAATTAGTTTAAACTATATTATTTTTATATAGATAAATCAATTAACTCGTCCCAAGATAATAATAAATGTGACTCTACATTTATTTATTGTCTTGGGGCGTTTTTTATTCAAAAAGGAGAGATTATATGGTTAAAGATATGGATACTATCGTATCATTAGCGAAACACAGAGGATTCGTATTCCCTGGTAGTGATATTTATGGTGGTTTATCAAACACTTGGGATTACGGTCCATTAGGTGTTGAATTAAAAAATAATGTTAAAAAAGCTTGGTGGCAAAAATTCATTACGCAATCACCATTTAACGTTGGTATTGACGCTGCTATCTTAATGAATCCTAAAACTTGGGAAGCATCTGGTCACTTAGGTAACTTTAATGACCCTATGATTGATAACAAAGACAGTAAAATTCGTTACCGTGCAGATAAATTAATCGAAGACTACATGCAAAAAGAAAAAGGCGATGAAAACTTTATTGCTGATGGCTTAAGCTTCGATGAAATGAAGAAAATTATCGACGACGAAGGTATTGTTTGCCCTGTTAGTGGTACAGCAAATTGGACTGATATTCGTCAATTCAATTTAATGTTCAAAACTTTCCAAGGTGTAACTGAAGATTCTACTAACGAAATTTTCTTACGTCCAGAAACTGCACAAGGTATTTTTGTAAACTACAAAAATGTACAACGTTCTATGCGTAAAAAATTACCATTTGGTATTGGTCAAATTGGTAAATCTTTCCGTAACGAAATCACTCCAGGTAACTTCATTTTCAGAACAAGAGAATTTGAACAAATGGAATTAGAATTCTTCTGTAAACCTGGTGAAGAAATCGAGTGGCAAAATTATTGGAAAACATTCGCTAGTCAATGGTTAAAAGACTTAAATATTAACGAAGAAAATATGCGTTTACGTGACCATGATGAAGAAGAATTATCTCACTATTCAAATGCAACAACAGATATCGAGTATCGTTTCCCATTTGGTTGGGGCGAACTTTGGGGTATCGCAAGTCGTACAGACTTTGACTTGAAAAAACATAGTGAACATTCAGGTGAAGACTTCAAATATCATGATCCTGAAACTAATGAAAAATACGTTCCATACTGTATTGAACCATCATTAGGTGCTGACCGTGTTACATTAGCTTTCTTATGTGATGCATATGAAGAAGAAGGTGTAGAAGGAAGTAAAGATGCACGTACAGTGATGCACTTCCACCCTGCTTTAGCACCATATAAAGCTGCAGTGTTACCATTAAGTAAAAAATTATCAGAAGAAGCAATTAAAATCTTCGAGCAACTAAGCACTAAATTCTCAGTTGACTTTGATGAATCTCAATCAATTGGTAAACGTTACCGTCGTCAAGATGAAATCGGTACACCATACTGTATCACGTTCGATTTCGATTCATTAGAAGATAACCAAGTAACTGTTCGCGACAGAGATTCTATGGAACAAGTACGTATGCCTATTTCAGAATTAGAAACATTCTTAGCTGAAAAAGTAGCATTTTAATAACTAAAATTAGAACCCACTTAAACATGACGATTGTTTAAGTGGGTTTTTTAGGTTTTTGCTATTCATTAAGTCGTTTTAATTGATTAATAAGTTTTTGACTTTTGAAATACATACCTGCGTATTCTCTATATAGCATAATAAGTAAGTCTGACATTTCATCTAAAATATCTTGATTAATATTGAAATGATTCATTTTATTGATTGGTAATTTTTGAAGAATATCTAATAAATAAAATGTTTTATTTGAAATACGCAAAGCATGAGGATCTTGTGGCAGTTCTTTTTCAGTAATTGTGCCATCAAATCTAAAGCTATATGCCACGAGTTGAGATTGGTCTGTATCTCCAGAAATTGCTGAATGGTCGAAGAAAGCTGTGAAACCGAATCGACTCATACATTTTAATAACACTATGATTGACATTAATTGAGCAGAATCACCTTTGGCTATTTTTTCTAATACAAAATGCAATAATTGATAATGATATGGCGATACCTCATCTTGCTCCATCGAACGATCAATCGTTTCTGCACAAAGTGTGGCGTAACTACTATTAAAAATATCTAAACGTAAATCATAATATTGGTTAATAACATCAATTGAAGATAACGTCCCCATGCCTCGCCATTTATTATAAATAAATAAGCCATACACAAATAATTGCGTATGGGCTTGTAGGCCAGTTCTTGATTTTTTAGCACGTCTAACCATTAAAGGAATTTTAGCACCATATTCATTTAAAATAGTGATAATTTTATCAGATTCACCATAGTCAACTGATTTAATAATAATCCCTTTTTGTCTTTCGAGCATTTTTTTCACCGGCCCCTAATCTAACTTAATTTAATCTTGGTCTTCAATATAACCCATTTGACGAATGAAATTAACTTTATTACGCCAATCTTTTTGAACTTTAACCCAAAGTTCTAAATATACTTTAGAGCCAAGTAACATCTCAATATCTTGTCGAGCGCGTTTACCGACTTCCTTGAGTTTTTTACCACCTTTACCTATTACAATTCCTTTTTGAGAATCACGTTCTACATAAATTGTCGCTTCAACCCTAACACGGTCTTCGCTCTCTTTAATCATTCTATCTACATTTACACCAATAGCATGTGGAATTTCTTCACTAGTTAGATGCAAGATTTTTTCACGAATGATCTCACTTACTACAAATTGTTCTGGGTGGTCAGAAATTTGATCATCTGGATAATACTTTGGCCCTTCAGGTAAGTAAGTTTTTAAAACATCAATGAAATGATCAACGTTTAACCCTTCTAGCGCTGAAATTGGCACGATTTCTGTAAAATCCATATATTCCTTGTACTGCTCGATTCTTGGCATTAACGCATCTGGATGAACTAAATCTATTTTATTTAGTACTAAAAATACTGGCGTTTTCACGTTTTTTAGCATTTCCATAATGTATTCATCGCCGCGTCCAATTTCTTCATTAACATTTACCATGAACATAATAGCATCAATTTCTGAAAGCGTATTTTTAGCAACACGCATCATGTAATCACCTAATTTATGCTTAGGTTTATGGATGCCTGGTGTATCTAAAAAGATGATTTGTGCGTCATCTCTTGTCATGACACCTTGAATTTTATTACGAGTTGTTTGGGCTTTATCGGACATGATTGCAATTTTATGTCCAATTACTCTGTTCATAAATGTTGATTTACCAACATTCGGTCTTCCTATAATAGAAACAAATCCTGACTTATGTTCTGTCATTTATTCTAAATCCTTTCCTGAGAAGCCATGAGGTAATAATTCTGCTACCGTTGACTCTAATAATTCTCCTTTGTGATTTGTCATATAAACTGGCATATCATCATCACACAATTCTTTTAATACTTGTCTGCAAGTGCCACATGGTGATGAAGGTTTGTCTGCATCAACCGTGACAGTGATAGATTCAAAATCCCCTGGTCTATAGCCTTCTGCAATTGCTGCGACTAGGCTTGATCTTTCGGCACAAATAGTTGAAGGATATGCTGGATTTTCCACATTAGCGCCATAAAATGTGCGACCATCTTTTGCTTTTAAATAGGCTCCGACTTTGAATTTACTATATGGTGCATAGGCACGTTTTTGTGCTTCTCTTGCTTCTTGAAAATAATGCGATTGATAACTCATTTACCTCATCCCCTTTTCCACTTAAAAAATATGTGGAATAAAAATAATTAATCCAATAATCAATGCGAAGATAGAAACTAACATCACACTGAATGCTGCAATATCTTTCGCTTGTTTAGCAAGCTCATGATAATCCATTGTTACTAAATCGACCACGCACTCAATTGCAGTATTAACTGCTTCTAAAGTAAGTACTAAAACGATCGCTAGTATAATAAACATCCATTCAAACCGGTTTAAATGAAATACGAATCCTAAAACGATTACAATAAGCGCAACAATCATGTGCAATAAGTAATTATGATCTTTAATAAGAAGCGTTTTAAAACCATCAAAAGTGTATTTAAATCTATTTATAAATTTATTAATCTCTAGTCAATCCATATGCATTTAATATTGTATCTTGACGGCCAAACATTTCTTTTTCATCTTCTTCATTCATGTGATCATAACCTAATAAATGTAAAAATCCGTGTAATGCTAAGAAACCAAGTTCACGTTCAAACGAATGTCCATAACTATCAGCTTGTTCTTGAGCAACATCAGTACAAATAATAATGTCACCTAATACACGTGGAATGTCCATACCTGAAATTTCAGGTTCATCTTCTTCAAGTGCAAATGAAATTACATCTGTAACTTTATCTTTATCACGATAAGTTTTGTTAATATTTTGGATTTCATCTTTATCTACAAAAGTTACTGAAAGTTCAGCTTCTTCTTGAATATTTTCTTGATCTTTTGCAAAATTGAGTAAGTCATCAATTTGTTGATACCAATCCTCTTTGACAAGTCCAGTGTGATCATTGAAATCAATTGTAAACATTTAAAGGTCTCCTTCGTATCGATCAATAATTTTACTTACTAATGGATGTCTTACTACATCACTTTGATCTAATTGCATAATATTAATGCCCTTCACACCATGTAGTTTTTTAACTGCTTCTTTTAACCCACTTTTGACGCCTTTTGGCAAGTCGATTTGCGTCTGGTCGCCTGTGACAACCATTTTTGAACCGAAGCCTAATCGAGTTAAGAACATCTTCATTTGAGCGTGAGTAGTGTTTTGAGCTTCATCGAGAATGACAAACGCATCATCTAATGTTCGTCCACGCATGTATGCTAAAGGCGCAATTTCTATTGTGCCGCGCTCAATGAAACGAGCAGTTTGTTCTCTTCCTAGCACAGTATTTAAACCATCATATAAAGGTCTTAAATAAGGATCAACTTTTTCTTTTAAATCGCCTGGTAAGAAGCCTAAAGATTCTCCAGCTTCAACTGCAGGTCGTGTTAGCACAATACGTTTAACATTACCTTTTCTTAATTGTTTAGCTGCATAAACAACTGCTAAAAAGGTTTTACCTGTACCTGCTGGACCGATACCAAATACTAAGTCATTACGTTTCATTGCGTTGATATATAATCTTTGACCCATTGTTTTGGCATGAATCGTCTTACCGAATGCATCTTTAGTAATTTCTTCATCATATAAATCTAGTAAGTGTTGAATTGTATCATTTTGTGCCATTTTAATAGCAGCTTCAACATCTTTAAGTGTAATTGAGTTTCCCAATTCAATTACTTTTAATAAATTTTTTAGAACTAATTCTGCTTTTTCAACATGCTCTAATACCTGACCTTTTACTGCAATTTCTTGTCCACGAGCATGTATCACGACATCAAACGCTTCCTCAATAGCTTTTAAATGTTCATCATTATTACCTATTAAAGCTTGAGAATGATTAATATCGTCTATTTGAATTATTCCTGGCATAAAAGCGCTCCTTTTCACAAATACAATATGTTTAGTAATTTAAATTGATAATATTAATTATAACGCTAATTGTCTTTTAAAATGTATTATAAAACTTAACGAGTTTCTAAATAGTTACTTACAGTAATACTATCTTTCATATAAATTTTACTAAACAATGTTAAAGGATACAAATGTAATAGGCTTTGTTCATAGTGGAATATTACTTAATTTTAGTATTAATAATATGATGAACTTTAATATTTGTATTTTATCTTTTTAATTATTTATCTGCACTACAAAAATAAAAAAAGAGCAGAACAGAAATCAATGTTAGTTTCAGAGATTTCATAGTTCTGCTCTAGTGAAGTTGAACGTTAATTACAATTGCTTAGGTTTTTCCAGTATTTCTTGCCAAATCAGCCCATTAACTATTGGATCTTTATCAAATTGCAAACTTTGATGAGTCATATCTTGTTCAATAGACCTACTATTAAGCAATTGTTTTAGTCGATAACGTTTTGTTCGTTCAGATAAATTTTTATCTTCAATAATAGCACGTGCTTTACTTTCGATTCGAGACAGTTGTTTTTCTTTTTCTCGATCAATTTCAGAACGGACATTGAACAAACTATCAGCTAATTCTTGTTCTAATTTTTCTTGTAATTTTTGACGTTCCTCATTAGCACGTCGACCTGGATTTTCATTTTTTTGTTGTTCAGCTTGTTGCATTTCAACTTTGCGACGAGATTGTCTTTGTGTGCGTTCAATTTCTTCTGGTTGTTGTTCTTTATAAATTTCTTTTTCAAGTTGATTATCATGATAAACCTTTTTCTGATTGTCTCGTGAACTTTTTCGAGATGTATCAGAGCGCTTAGGTTCATTTGATTCATCAGACAAGCTCTCTTCAAATTCATTAAAAGCTTCTTCTAGTTGTTCGAAAAAACCTTTTTTACGTTCGGGCTTTTGAGTAGGTCCCCCGCCTTTTCTTTGAGGGGGAAGTTGATTACGACGCTCTTCATGACTTTTATCACGCACAGCACTTATAATTGAGATAATAACAGATATCACAAATATGAGAATACCTATATTCATTTAATCACCCCTTAATAATTACTTCGGTGATTCGTCTTCGTTTTGTTCAGTACGTTTGTTAATTGCGTTTCTCATGCCTGTATCTGCTTCTACGTTTTTCAAATTATAATAATCTTTAACGCCAATATTACCTTTACGTAAAGCTTCTGCCATAGCTAGAGGTACTTCTGATTCAGCTTCTACTACTTTAGCACGCATTTCTTGAACTCTTGCTTTCATTTCTTGTTCAGATGCTACTGCCATAGCACGACGTTCTTCGGCTTTAGCTTGGGCAATATTTTTATCTGCAAGTGCTTGTTCAGTTTGTAAGTCAGCTCCGATATTTTTACCGATATCTACGTCAGCGATATCAATAGAAAGAATTTCAAATGCAGTACCTGAATCTAATCCTTTACTTAATACAGTTTTAGAAATGTTGTCTGGGTTCTCAAGGACTTGAGTATGGTGCTCACTTGAACCAATTGTTGAAACGATACCTTCGCCAACACGTGCAATAATTGTTTCTTCTCCAGCACCACCGACTAAGCGTGAAATATTTGCACGTACTGTAATTCGAGCTTTGGCTTTAACTTCAATCCCATTCATAGCTACCCCAGTAATAAATGGTGTTTCAATTACTTTAGGATTAACAGACATTTGAACGGCTTCTAATACATCACGACCAGCTAAGTCGATGGCTGCACCTCGTTCAAATGGTAAATTAATATCAGCACGTTGCGCAGCGATATTTGCATCAACGACTCTATCAACGTTACCACCTGCAAGGTAGTGAGACTCTAATTGGTTTGTAGTTAAATTTAATCCAGCTTTATGTGCCTTAATAAGTGGTCCAATTACTTTACGAGGAGATACACGACGTAATCGCATACCTACAAGTGTTCCGATTCCTACTTTTACACCAGCTGCAATTGCAGATATCCAAAGTCCGACTGGCACAAATGAAAATAGCAATAATAATGCTACTATAATGATGACAACAATGATGATAAGTCCAATACTAAACATTAAATCGCTCCTTTATAAATGTTCTAATTCTCTTACAACAACTCTCGTACCTTCCACTTCAAGGATTTTAACTTCTTTATTTCTAAGAATAAAAGAGCCGTCAGACACAGCATCAATTCTTTCATTATTAACAGTGATAATTCCTGCTGGTCGTAAATCTGTAACGGTACGGGCTGTTTGTCCAACTAAGTGAGAACGGTCATCGTGAGATCTATAACCTGCTTCAGCAGATGTGGAGTCTTTTAATACAACTTTATCTAAAAATGGAATTTTTCTCTTAAGTATTTTCACTAATATCACCCACTCAATGATAGATAAGATTAAGGCAATTACTACGTTTAGTAGCATAAGCAAAATATTGTCGCCAAGCATTATAATACTTAACACTATTAATGTAATACCTATAATCCCAATAATGGCACCTACCACGAATAACTCTATAATTACTAATATTGTACCTATGAAAAATAGCAATACGGAGATTAAGTTAACATCTCCACTAATAAGAAAGCCTAAAAATAAAATTAATAATGCTAGAGATGCAATGACCCCCGCTAGATTAAATCTTTTAGAATAAAGTTGGTATAAAAAGCCTAGAAAAATGATACAAGTTAGTATTAAAGAGATAATTGGATGAGTCAATGTGTTCGATAAATCTTCCATCCAAGCATTATTAGATAAAGCCGAATTAAAACCTATATGTATTACGTTAGAATAAGCCACAATTTCACCTCGCTCTCGTCTATGATTATACATGAATATATTTATATATTATAGTGCTAGCCTATAACTATAAGAATAAAAAAACTCCCGATTAGCAAAGACTAATCGAGAGCATATATATAATTAACATTCGTGTTGAGGGAGTCAACAGAGCTATTAATTATTTGAATTTACGTTTACGTGCAGCTTCTGATTTCTTTTTACGTTTTACGCTTGGTTTTTCGTAAAATTCACGTTTACGTACTTCTTGGATAGTACCACTTTTAGATACTGAACGTTTGAATCGACGTAATGCATCTTCAAGTGATTCGTTTTTACGTACTACTGTTTTAGACATCTGTATTTCCCTCCCTCCAAATATCAACGGAACTTTAAAGTCATTCATCGCATAGCAAATTAACTATGCTTTCATTAGTATAATATATGAAATAATTATGGTCAATTGCAAATCTTTATAATTTTTAAAAATTATAATAGTACAGCATCTTCTGATTTATTAGTAGCGTGATCTACTACTCTAATAGCACTACCAAGGTTAATTGGATAATCAGCTTTATTTATTTTAACTTTAACAATTTCGCCAATTAATGATTCATCGCCTTCAAATTCCACTTTCATATAATTATCAGCATAACCAACTAAAGTACCTTCAGTTTCTCCAGTTTCTTCTGGAATAACTTCTAAGACTTCATCTTCGAATTTAGATGCATACTCTTTTGCAAGTTGATCACTTAAAGCGATTAATTTATGCACACGCTCGTTTTTAATACTTTCATCGATTTGATCATCCATACGTGCTGCAGGTGTACCAATTCTTGGTGAATATGGGAAGACGTGAAGTTCAGAGAATTTATGTTTAACAATAAAATCATATGTTTCTTGGAATTCTTCTTCTGTTTCTCCAGGGAAACCAACGATAACATCACTTGTTACAGCTAAATCTGGAAGAGCATCATGTAACTTCGTTAATCTTTCAGAGAAGTGTTCCATTGTATATTTACGTCTCATACGTTTTAAGACTGTATCTGAACCAGATTGAAGTGGTACATGTAAATGTCTTACCACTTTATTACTTTGTTTCAATACGCCAATTACTTCGTCAGTTAATTGACTAGCTTCAATTGAAGAAATACGAATACGTTCTAAACCATCGATTTCTTCTAAGTCTCTTAACAATTGCGCTAAATTGTAATTTTTTAAGTCTTGACCGTAACCACCAGTATGAATACCTGTAAGTACAATTTCTTTGTAACCAGCATTTACTAGTTGAGTTGCTTGTTCAACCACTTTTTCAGGATCACGAGAACGCATTAAACCACGTGCCCATGGAATAATACAGAATGTACAGAAATTGTTACAGCCTTCTTGAATTTTTAGAGAAGCTCTTGTTCTATCTGTGAAATATGGCACATCTAATTCTTCGTATGTACGGTTCTTCATAATATTTCCAACACCGTTAATAGGTTGACGTTCTTCACGGAATTGATCAATATATTCAAGTAACTTATGACGATCTTGCGTACCTACTACTACATCTACACCTGGAATTTCCATAATTTCTGCAGATGATGTTTGCGCATAACAACCTGTGACGCATACAACAGCCTCAGGATTTTGACGAATTGCTCTTCTAATTATTTGTCTACTCTTTTTATCTCCTGTATTTGTTACAGTACAAGTATTGATTACGAACACATCCGCATTTGTTTCAAAATCGACTCTATCGTAATCTGCTTCTTTAAATAGTTGCCAAATTGCTTCGGTTTCATAGTGATTCACTTTACAACCTAAAGTGTGAAACGCTACTGTTGACATATTATTCACCCCATTAATTCATTTTCGAAACTTATAGCACTTAATGCATATAGTGGCGCAGTTTCAGCCCGTAAAATTCTTGGTCCTAAACCTACAGTGGTTGCTACTTCACTAAATTTAGAAATTTCTTTTTCTGAAAAGCCACCTTCAGGTCCAAATATAAATAAAATGCGATCATTAGTCCTAAATTGTTTTAATTGTTCTTTAAAAAGACTAACTTCCCCACGTTTTGCTTCATCTTCATATGCTAATAAAATATAGTCATAATGACTAATAGTATCATAAATTTCGTTTAAATTCGACTTGAATTTTATATCTGGGATGACTAAACGATAACTTTGTTCAGCAGCTTCTTTAATAATTTTTTGCCAACGATCTAATTTCTTTTGAACTTTATTTGCTTGCAATTTTACAACAGATCTATCCATTCCAACTGCTATAAAGTTTGAAGCACCCATCTCAGTACTTTTTTGTAATAGCCATTCATATTTATCTGCTTTAATAAGACCACTACAAATTGTCACATTCACAGGTAATTCAGTATTAATATCTTGTTGTTCTAATAACTCAATTTCGATTTGATCTGGTTCAATATTACTGATTTGAGTTGTATAAACTTTTTTATCGTTGAAAGTAATAATAATCTTATCGCCAACAACATTTCTCATTACATTTGTAATATGATGAATATCTTCTTTACTCGTAATAAAAAAACGCTGATTTTCATCAGCGTTTTGATTAATAAAGTACCTTTGCAACTTAGTCACTCACTTTCTGGCCAACGATACAAACCCAACCGTTGTCATGATTGATTGATACTATATTGAAACCTACACGCTTCATATGAGACAAAATGTCTTCATGTTTTTCCTCAATAATACCCGAAGTAATAAAATAACCTTCTTCATTTAGAGTATTATAAGCATCTTCAATCATTTCATCAATAATGTGAGCTAAAATATTTGCAATTACAATATCAAATTTTTCAGTTTCATCTTGTAATAAGTTGCCTGGAACAGCTTCAATTGCATCTTCACAATTGTTTTTCTTAAAGTTTTCTTTAGCTACATTTACAGCCATTTCATCGATATCTAATGCTTTAATTCTTTTAACCCCAATGAGATGACTAGCAATACTTAAAATACCAGAACCTGTGCCCACATCTATTACTGAATTAGATGGAGATACATATGTTTCAATCGCTTTTAAGCACATGCTTGTAGTCGGATGATCTCCTGTACCAAACGCCATTCCAGGATCTAATTCAATACATAATTCATCATTTGATTCCTTAGTATATTGTTCCCAACTAGGTACAATAGTAAATCTTTCTGAAGCTCTGAAAGGATGGAAATAGTTTTTCCACTCATCCGCCCAATCTACTTCAGCTATCGCTTTTTCAGAAAAAAGAACTGAATCTTTATCGATATCTTCAAGAGCTAAAATGTCATTATAAATCTTGTCTTTTAAATCTTGAGTGTATTTAATTTCATTAAAGTAAGCTTTTAATCTCACACCATATTCAGGATAATCTTCTTTTTTTAGTTCGTAGATTTCACCGAATTTGTCGGCTGGTTGATTGATTAAGTCATCAGAATCTTCTATTACTACACCATTCGATCCGTAGCTCTCTAAAATATCTGTAACTAAATATTCAACGTCATGATTAACTACAACTGAAAGTTCTGTCCAGTTCATTATTTATTCCCCTCTAAAGAATTTACGTGCTTTATCTTTAAAATTAGATGGTTGTTCTTCTACACTTTCACCACTAATCTCTGCAAATTCTCTCATTAATTCTTTTTGTCTATCAGTTAACTTAGTCGGTGTAACTACCTTAATATTAACAAATAAATCACCATGACCGTAACCATGAACATTTTTTACACCTTTATCTTTTAAACGGAATTGTTTACCAGTTTGTGTACCAGCAGGGATGGTAAGCATTACATTTCCATTTAGTGTAGGAATTTTAATTTCATCTCCTAATGAAGCTTGAGGGAAACTAACATTTAATTTGTAGAATAAATCATCGCCGTCACGTTCAAATTTATCTGAAGGTCTAACACGGAATACTACATATAAGTCACCATGTGGTCCACCATTTTCGCCTGGTGCACCTTCACCAGCTAAACGAATTTGTTGATCGTTATCTACACCTTCTGGGACAGTTACTTCTAATTTAACTGTTTTATTTTCAGTACCTTTACCGTGACAAGTTGGACATGGTTCTTCGAATTCTTGACCTGAACCCTCACATTTAGGACATGTTTGTTCAGTTCTTACTCGACCTAAAATAGTATTTTGTTCTACTGAAACATGGCCAGCTCCGTTACAGTAACTACATGTTTTCTTATTAGTTCCAGGTTTAGCCCCATCACCATTACAAGTATGACATGTAACGTCTTTTCTAATAGATATTTCTTTTTTAGTACCAAATACAGCCTCTTCGAAATCAAGAGTCATTGTATATTGTAAGTCATCACCTTTACGTGGCGCATTAGGATCTCGTTGACGTGATCCACCAAAGAAGGAACTAAAGATATCTTCAAATCCTCCGCCACTAAAGCCGCCGAAGTCTTGACCACCGAAGCCTTGGCTACCAAAGCCACCTTGAGGGCCACTATGACCGAATTGATCGTAGTTAGCTCTTTTATTATCATCACTTAAAACTTCATACGCTTCAGAAATTTCTTTAAACTTCTCATCAGCGCCTTCTTCTTTATTGATATCTGGGTGATATTTTTTTGATAATTTACGATAAGCTTTTTTTATTTCATCTTTAGAGGCATCCTTACTTACACCTAAAACTTCATAGTAATCTCTTTTAGCCACTGTTATCTCTCCTTTTACCGTTCAACGTGTATTCAAATATTTTAATTATAACAGAAAAAGCCAAAGCCAATGTTCAATTGACTTTGACTTTTTGGCTGACATTTATGGTAGTTTACTGAATTTAGCAAACTTTATAAACGATAGCTATTATTTTTTATCTTCATCGTCATTTACTTCTTTAAACTCAGCATCTTCAACGTTGCTATCATTACCTGATTGTTGTTCTGCACCGCCTTGAGCTTGTTGTTGAGCTTGTTGTGCTTGTTGGTAAACTTTAGCAGATAATTCTTGGATTACTTTTTCAAGGTCTTCTTTTTTAGCTTTAATTTCATCTAAATCTTGACCTTCAAGTGCTGATTTTAATGCATCTTTTTTGCTTTCAGCATTTGATTTATCTTCTTCACTTATGTTTTCGCCTAAATCTGAGATTGTTTTTTCAACTTGGAATACTAAGCTATCAGCATCGTTTCTTAAGTCTACTTCTTCACGGCGTTTTTTGTCAGCTTCAGCATTTTCTTCCGCATCTTTAACCATACGATCGATTTCTTCGTCAGATAAAGCTGAGCTTGATTGAATTGTAATATTTTGCTCTTTATTAGTACCTAAGTCTTTAGCAGTTACATTTACGATACCGTTTTTGTCGATGTCGAATGTTACTTCGATTTGAGGTACACCACGTGGAGCTGGTGGAATATCAGTTAATTGGAATCTACCTAATGTTTTGTTGTCAGACGCCATTGGACGTTCACCTTGTAATACGTGAATGTCTACTGCTGGTTGATTATCAGCAGCTGTTGAGTAAACTTGTGATTTAGAAGTTGGAATAGTTGTATTACGTTCGATTAACGTATTCATACGTCCACCCATGATTTCAATACCAAGTGATAATGGTGTAACGTCTAATAATACTACGTCTTTAACGTCACCAGTGATAACGCCACCTTGGATAGCTGCACCCATAGCTACTACTTCATCTGGGTTTACACCTTTATGAGGTTCTTTACCGATTTCTTTTTTAACTGCTTCTTGTACAGCTGGGATACGAGTTGAACCACCAACTAAGATAACTTCATCGATTTCTGAAGTAGATAAACCAGCGTCTTTAAGAGCTTGGCGAGTTGGTTCCATTGTGCGTTTAATTAGTGAATCAGCTAATTCTTCAAATTTAGAACGAGTTAAGCTAATTTCTAAGTGTAATGGACCATTTTCACCTGCTGAAATAAATGGTAATGAGATTTGAGTTTGAGATACACCAGATAAATCTTTTTTAGCTTTTTCAGCTGCGTCTTTAAGACGTTGTAAAGCCATTTTATCTTGTGATAAATCTACGCCATTTTCTTTTTTGAATTCAGATACTAAGTAATCAATGATTACTTGGTCAAAGTCATCCCCACCAAGTTTGTTGTCACCTGCAGTAGAAAGAACTTCGAATACGCCATCGCCTAATTCAAGGATAGATACGTCAAAAGTACCGCCACCTAAGTCGAATACTAATACTTTTTGATCTTGATCAGTTTTATCTAAACCATAAGCTAATGCAGCAGCTGTTGGTTCGTTGATAATACGTTCAACTTCTAAACCAGCAATTTTACCAGCATCTTTAGTAGCTTGACGTTCAGCATCATTGAAGTATGCAGGAACAGTAATTACTGCTTTTTCTACTTTATCTCCTAAATAGCTTTCAGCTGTATTTTTTAAGTTTTGTAAAATCATAGCTGAAATTTCTTGAGGAGTATAAGATTTACCTTCAATGTCAACTTTGTAGTCTGTACCCATATGACGTTTGATAGATTGTACAGTATTAGGGTTAGTGATTGCTTGACGTTTAGCAACTTCACCTACTTGAGTTTCACCATTTTTGAATGCTACAACTGATGGTGTAGTTCTAGCACCTTCAGGGTTTTGGATTACTTTAGGTTCGTCACCTTCTAATACAGAGACACATGAATTTGTTGTACCTAAGTCAATACCGATTACTTTACTCATAATAAAATTCCTCCAATTTGGTTAATTTAATATAATAAATGGTGTTTTCGTCAAATAAAATTATTGATTTACTTTAACCATTGATGGTCTTAAAACTCTATCTTTTAACTTGTATCCTTTTTGTAATTCTTGAGTAATTTCTCCAGATTTGAAATCAGGATTATTATCTTGAACTACTGCTTGATGGAAGTTAGGGTCGAATTCTTGCCCTTCAGATTCGATTTCTTCAAGACCATTTTCTTTTAAAGCTCTTAATAAGCTTTCATGAACCATTTGTACACCTTTTTGTAAGGATTTGAATGATTCGTCTTCGCCTTCAATTTGAAGTGCGCGTTCAATATTATCAATTGTTGGCAAAATGTCAGTTAAGACACGTTGCGCTTGATATTTTTTATTTGTTTCATTTTCATTTTGAATTCGACGTTTGTAGTTTTCGAATTCTGCATATAATCTTAAATATTTTTCTTCGTTTTCGTTAGCTTTTAATTGTAATTGCTGAATTTCTTCATCTTTAGGATCTACTGATGTTTCTTCAGAGTTTTCTTCACTAACGTCATTATTTTGTAAATTATCATCTTCTGAAGTAGTTGAGTCACCGTTTTCTACTGTTGTTGGTTCCTCTTTGTGATTTTCTTTTTCTTCAGAAAAGTCTGTAGTGTTTTTTACAGATTCATCTTTTTCTGTCATGTTATGCCCTCCAATATAATTACAATTAGACTTACCAAATTTGGCTAAGTAATTGAATCACATTTTGATAATGCATCGCAGTTGGTCCGATAACCGCAATTTGTCCTTTTAAAGAATCATCAAAATGATACTGACTAGTGACAATAGAAATATCACTCAGACTATCATCAATTTCTTTACCAATTTTTACATTGATACCTGATGTGGATATATCTTCTAGTAAGTCAGTAATCCGTTCAGATTCTAAATATTGTAAAATTGGTTGAATAGATGAAACATTGGTTTCATTCAATGCATCAATTAGTTTAACCTTTCCACCCATAAAAATGCTATTACTTTGTTTGAGTAAATGAGAATTAAGCATTGTAATTAAATCATTTACAAAAAGTTCTTCTTCTAAAGTCTTTGAAAAATACTTATTTTTCTCATTTAATTGAGTATCTTCAAGACTATAGTTATTAGTAATAAATTTTGCTATTTCAGTTAATCTATTACTATTCAAACTTATATTCGAACTTAATTGCAAATGTTCTACATGGCCGGAATGATAAATAATAACCATAATTAATATAGACAGATTCGCCTGTATTAAATGAATATTATTTATAATATCTTTATTGTGATTAGGACGAACAACTAACGTTGCATATTGAGATTTCATAGATAATTCGTTTGCAAAATAACTTAATGCTGAAGAAATATCGTAGTGATTCTCAATCAATAGTTGATTTAACCGTTGAACTTTCTTTTGTTTATGATGAGATGTTTGTTTTAATAATTGATTGACGTATAACCTAAACCCCTTCTCTGATGGCGAACGACCTGATGAAGAATGTGCCTTCTCTAAAAAGTTTAATTCTTCCAATTGTTTCATATCGTTCCTAATCGTAGCAGGGCTCACATTTAAGTGATGTCTGTCAATCAAGGTCTTAGAACCAATAGGTTGTCCTAAATCAACATAATCTTCAACAATTGCATTTAAAATGCTTAATTGCCTTTCAGTAATCATGTTTTCACCTCATTAGCACTCTTTTCTCTCAAGTGCTAATTATAATTTATCAAATTGGTCAAAGTAAGTCAACGTTAAAGCTCTGATTTTTGTAAAAAATTATATATTTAATAAAAATGTCTCGAAAACCTCGTTTCCTATCACTTTTCCTCTCTCAGTTAACGATATATAATCGTTGTTTTCTTTAAGTAATTGATTGTTTTTAAGTTGTTTTATTGTTTGACCAAACACTTCATTTAAAGAAACATTAAATTTATTTTCAAACGTTTTTCTATTAACCCCTTTATTCATTCTTAAACCTAAAAACATTTCTTCTTCCATCTTTTCTTCAAATGTAGGAAAATTACTTGTTAAGATAGGACGTTTTCCACTATTTATTGCATTAATATAATGTTGAACTGGATTTAAATTGGAATATCGTTCACCGTTCACATATCCACTTGCCCCAGCTCCAAAGCCATAATATTCTTCATTCAGCCAATATACTTTATTATGCTCAGATTCATGTCCTGGCTTAGCGAAATTAGAAATTTCATATTGATGAAATTGACTTCCTTCTAATTTCTTCATTAGGTATTGATACATCTCTGCGCCTAAGTCTTCATTAGGTAGCTTCAGTTTGCCTTTACGGTACATATTATAAAATTGTGTTTTAGGTTCCAGAATTAAGCCATAACTTGAAATATGATCAATATCCATTTGAAGTGCTCTATTTAAGCTATCCTCAAAATCTTCTAAAGTTTGTGAAGGTAAATGATACATCAAATCTAAACTGATAGAGTCAATTCCTGCATTCCTTGCATTGTTAACTGCGTTATAAATATCTTCACTTTGATGTGTACGACCAAGTATTTTTAATAATTCAGGTTTAAAAGTTTGTACACCCATAGATATTCTATTAACGCCGTATTCTTTTAATAATTTAACTTTATTAAATGTAAGTTCATCAGGATTAGCCTCAAAACTATACTCACCGTTTATTTTAAATATTGAGTTAATAGCTTTAAGTAATCTTTCAAGTTGAGCTTCACTTAATGCAGTTGGCGTGCCGCCGCCCACATACATAGTTTCTAATTCCCTATTTTGGCTAGTTTTCATTTCTTCAATTAGTGCAGTTAAATATTCATCTACAGGTTGTTTATGAATGAAGTATTTATTGAAATCGCAATATGTACAAATTCTTACACAGAATGGTATATGGATATAAGCGCTTTTAACTGTCATTTTTTACACCCCCGCTTTAAATTCTCGAATAAAAAAAGGTTAAGACGAAGGTACATAAGTTCAGTAGTTTTAATTAAGTAGAAACAGTAAGTTTAACACCTAATTTTAATCAAGACTGAGACATTTTATTTTGTCTCAGCCTCTCTATATACAGTACCTATGATTGTCTTAACCACATTAATGTTCTATTCGTCATCCATTTTTAAGACAGCTAAGAAAGCGTCTTGAGGAATTTCTACGCTACCTACAGCTTTCATTTTAGCTTTACCTGCTTTTTGTTTTTCTAAAAGTTTACGTTTACGGCTAATATCCCCACCGTAACATTTAGATAAAACATTTTTACCCATTGATTTAATATTAGTTCTAGCTACAATTTTTTGTCCAATAGCAGCTTGAACAGGTACTTCAAATTGTTGTCTAGGAATCAATGTTTTTAATTTTTCAACTAAAGCTTTACCTCTTTCGTAGGCAAAGTCTCTATGAACGATGAAACTTAAAGCATCAACTTTGTCACCATTTAACAGAATGTCCATTTTCACAAGATTACTTTCTTTATTCTCAATGAATTCATAATCAAATGAAGCATAACCTTTAGTATTTGATTTCAGTTGATCAAAGAAATTGAATACGACTTCTGATAATGGGATTTCGTAAACAATATTTACTCGAATATCGTCTAAATAATCCATATTGATAAATTGTCCACGTTTACGTTGGCATAGTTCCATTACTGCACCTACATAATCATTAGGAACCATCATTGTTGCTTGAACATATGGTTCATAGATAGCTTCGATTTTATCACGTTCCGGCATTTGAGCTGGATTATCTACAGTAACTTCTGAACCATCTTTCATCACACATTGGTAAATTACAGATGGAGCAGTAGCAATTAATTCAATTCCAAACTCTCTTTCAATACGTTCTTGAATAATTTCCATATGAAGCATACCCAAGAAACCAGTTCTGAAACCAAAACCAAGCGCTTGAGATGATTCAGGTTCAAATTCTAATGAAGCATCATTTAATTGAAGTTTTTCAAGTGCTTCTCTTAAATCGTTATAGTCTTTATTATCTATTGGGAATAATCCACAATAAACCATAGGATTCATTTTTTTATAACCTTTTAAAGGCGCCTCTGCAGGTCGCTCAGCATGAGTAATTGTATCACCCACATGAGAATCATCTACATTTTTTATACTTGCAATAATATAACCAACATCACCAACAGTTAATTCTTCAACAGGCAACTGTTTCGGTGTGTTAATACCTACTTCACTTACTTCGAATTCTTTACCAGTAGCCATCATTTTAATACGATCGCCAGCTTTTACAACGCCTTCCATTACTCGAATTGATGAAATAACGCCTCGATATGGGTCGTACTCAGAATCAAATATAAGTGCTTTTAAAGGTGCACTTGGATCACCTTCTGGAGGAGGTACAACTTCGACGATTTTTTCCAAAATTTCTTCTATACCGATGTTTGATTTAGCACTTGCTAATACAACGTCATCTTGATCTAAACCAATAACATCTTCTAATTCTTGTTTTACCCTTTCTGGTTCAGCAGCAGGTAAATCAATTTTATTAACAACAGGTAGTAATTCTAATTCATTATCTAAAGCTAAATAAACATTTGCTAATGTTTGCGCTTCGATTCCTTGTGCAGCATCAACAACAAGAATTGCACCCTCACAAGCGGCTAATGATCTAGATACTTCATAAGAAAAGTCTACGTGTCCTGGTGTATCAATAAGATGGAACGTATATGTTTTTCCATCATTCGCTTCATATTTTAATCGTATTGCATTTAATTTAATTGTAATGCCACGTTCTCTTTCAAGATCCATAGAATCTAATAATTGGTCTTGCATTTCTCTTATTTCTACAGATTTTGTGTTCTCCAAAATTCTATCTGCTAATGTTGATTTACCATGATCAATATGAGCAATTATAGAAAAATTTCGGATAGACTCTCTTCTGTTATAGCGTTCTTGCATATCCATAACCTATCATTCTCACTTTCATAAAATTAGCCCGTATATGTATACATCTTTGATATAATATCGTTTTTAAAACTTAATTGCAAATTTGAGATAAACTATAATATTTTAACTTTATAATTTATAATTAACATGTTTCAACGAACTAGTTGTTAATTTATACTTCAATTATAAAGTGTTGAATTAGGCTTTCCAATAGCAAATACGATTTAATTTCTAAATAAAATCGTTTAACTTCAATTAATGATTGCACAAACATATATGTTTTGATAAAATATTTCTTGTTGTAATCAAAATAAAATTTGATATGCT
Organism: Staphylococcus sp. Marseille-Q1834; assembly: GCF_916858875.1. Lineage (NCBI taxonomy): Bacteria > Bacillati > Bacillota > Bacilli > Caryophanales > Staphylococcaceae > Staphylococcus > Staphylococcus sp. Marseille-Q1834. The sequence continues at coordinate 384,019 of NZ_CAKASN010000002.1, forward strand.
AAAGCTCACTTTTAGGAGGTGACAGTAATGCCAAATATTAAATCTGCTATTAAACGTGTGAGAACAACTGAAAGCGCTGAAGCTCGTAACATTTCACAAAAAAACGCTATGCGTACTGCAGTGAAAAACGCTAAATCAGCTATCGCTAATAACGCTGATAATAAAGCTGAATTAGTTAGCTTCGCTATCAAATCAGTTGATAAAGCTTCACAAAGTAACTTAATTCATTCAAATAAAGCTGATCGCATTAAATCACAATTAATGTCATCAAGTAAATAATTTTTTAAAAAAGTTCAAGCTTAGCGCTTGAACTTTTTTTATAGAGATAAAATAAACAATTCAAGTATCAATTGTTTATCCATATAAGATGATTTTAGTTTATAGTCTGTTTCAGCACAATTATCAATGATATTTAAAAGCTGATTTAATTGATAGTGTCTTACTTGTGTAAGAGCAAGTTTCACTCTATATGGATGTACATTAACTGTCTTAGCAATTTGTTGACCACTATAGCCTTTTTGAGAAAGTATCTTACATTGATAATACAATCTATAATTACTCGTAATTAATGCCAATAACTTTATAGGTTCTTCCTTCATGATAATTAAATCTTTTACAAGTGAAATTGCTTTAGCTTTTTGCCCTTTTTGAATATATTCTGTTAATAAAAAAACGTTTTGTTCTAAACTACGATTAATGATTAAATTAACATCCTCTTTGGTTATTGTTGCCCTATCACCTAAAAATAAGATGATTTTTTCTAATTCTTGTGACACGATGTTGAAATTTATACCTGTTAATTCAATAAATAAATTTAATGCATCTTGCTTAATATCTTTATAGTTTTCATAAAGTTTATTCTGTATCCAAGATTTAATTTCTTCTTCAGACATTTGTTCAACTTTAGAAAGTTTGCCCTTTTGTTTTAACGTTTTAGTTATCTTTTTTCGTTCATCCAATTTATTTTGATAAATTTCAAAAATGATAAGATTCTCGCCATCGTATTTATTAAGAAATTCTAAAATTTGATCATTATTAGGTGTTAAATCTTTTGAAACTTTTTCGCCTGTAAAAATAAAAGAATTTTTAACAACAATTGCTTTTTTCTCTGAAATGAAAGGCATAGTTAATGTTTCTTCAATAATATTAGACATACTATGTTCATAAAGATTAAATTTTATATAATTAAAATCATCTTTTTCTTCATTTAAAAAGTCATTTACAATTTCATTGCTCTTCTTTTCAACAAGCTCTGGTACTTCTCCATAAACGGCCACTATATTATTTCCCATAGTAATGAGCACCCTTTCTAATTTTTACACGTTTACATATTATATCATGAGACAATTATTATCACTAATTTTCAATAATTAATTAAAAGAGGTACTAAAGTGATTATCGAGATCAATAGAAATTTCGCCATCATTTTGAGTATTAAAAATTTTAGAGTCTAATTTTAAAAGAGAATCAATTGTAGATTGATTAGGAAGATGATACTTATTATTTTTCCCACTAGATATGACACTTATAGAGGGATGAATTTTTTCAAGAAATGGGAGCGAACTACTCGTTTTACTGCCATGATGCCCTACTTTCAAAATATCTACTTTAGGTAAGTCATATTTTTTAAGTAATACAGTTTCATTATTTTTTGTCGCGTCTCCCATTAATAATATATTAATCTTTCTATATTTAACTAATAAAACAATACTTTGTTCATTTTTATCCTCACTCATTGGTATATAAGAATGAAGAAAAGATATATTACTATTTGATAAATGAATGGTATCAATCTTTGCTGCATCAAATAATTTGATATTATTCTTATCACAAATCATTCTTATTCGAGAGAGTTGTTCTTTTGAGTAACTGTAATCATTAATATATAATTTTTTAATTTTAATATGACTAGCCAAGTAAGGAAATTCGGCAATATGATCAGCATGTGGATGTGTAAGGATTAAATAATCGATTGAAGATATACCTTTAGATTTTAAAGAAGGGAGTATATGATATTTTGAAATGTTATGATTATCGGATTGATTATTTGAAGATTCTTTTCCTCCAGTATCAACCATTAAAGTTTCATTTTTATTAGTTTGAAACAATAAACTATCCCCTTGCCCTACATTTAAAAAAGTAATTGTACTGTGATATGGTTGAGAATTGAATAAGATTGCTACTATATAGACTAACAGAATTAGAAAACTTGCTAGTACTTTCTTGTGGCAAATAAAAATAAAACTTAAAAGAGAAAGTAAAAAGTAGATTAGTAAGTTAATTGGAGAAGTTGAGGCAACAAATATTTGTTCATTTTTAAATATAAGAAATAATTTTAGAATAACATCATGAAAATCAAAAATATTGTTCATGAGATTGTTAATAAAGTTAACATTATTAACGAAGTGATAAATAATAAATACAAATATTGATAAAGGAAAGATAACGAAACTATAAAAAGGGACAAAAATTAAATTTGAAAATAGTCCAATCCATTGAAGTTGATTAAAATGATATATACTTATAATTGAGGAAGATAACTGAGCGATAAATGTTAGAAATAAAAGACTTTGTAAGTGAGACAACGAATTAATTAGTGGTAAAGATAGAAGTATAAAAAATGATATTAAAAAGGAAAATTGGAAACCAATATCATATATTATTGTTGGGTAGCTAATTGTTAAACCAACAAACACAATACTTAAAATATCTAGTGAAGAAAGTTTAAACCGATGAGGAATAATTAGAAATATAATTGTAGCCAAAATTGCTCTTAAAGCACTTGGGGCGAAGCCAGTATAGAAAGCGAAAAGAATAAGCACTAAGATTATAGCTAATTTTATCAGCAATTTTGGAATATTGAATCTCACTAAACTTTGGTGTATTAAGAAGGATATAGTAGCAATATGAGAACCACTCACAGCAAGTAAATGATAGATACCTATTGTTTTGACTTTTTCTAAATACTCTTTGTCTATCCCGCTCATATCAACAGTAATTAATGCTAATATTTTTTCAGGATTTTTTAAATTACTATGCTGAAGTTTATTTGTAATATATTTTATATGTCGCTCAATAAAATTATCATGAACAAGCACATGACATTGTTTATAATTAATTTCTTTAATGAATACATATGCCTTATCATTAATAACATTTGAAAGGGTTCCCTTAATTGGACAAGCACTATGCTCTAGCATACTCGCTATTATATTATGATTCTTATTTATATATGTAAACGAATACTCAATACCATCAATATTAAATTCGCCTTTAAACTGATTTTTAGTTTGGCTAACCATACCGTTAAATACTACTTCCCTATTTATAATTTGATGCATACTGTAATATTGGTTAAGTTTAGCGCTTGCGTTTATATTATGTTCTGCTACTAATATCCCACAAATGAAACTTATAATTAATAAAATGAAACTTATAATTAATAAAATGAAAAAGTTAAAATTAAATTGTTTTTGAAGACTGAGGAAAATTAATAAACTTATAAGGAATAGTGAAAATACTTTTAAGTGAATCCACAAAATTCCAGATAATAAACTTAAAGCAATATAAATCATAAGTTATTAATTTACTAAATATCGAGCAACCTTTTCAGCTGAAAAATTAATTTGCTGATGCTCTATTCCTGACTGAGCTAACAATTTAAGTGCATATTCATGATTATGATAATCTTGAGCATAATATATTCTAGTAATACCAGCTTGAATGATTGACTTTGTACAGTTTAGACAAGGAAAATGAGTTACATATATAGTAGCACCTTCAGTAGATACACCTTGTTTTGCACATTGAAGTAATGCATTCATTTCAGCATGAATTGTACGAATACAATGACCATCTTCGATTAAACAACCTTCGTCAATGCAATGAACTTCTCCTGCCACTGATCCATTGTAACCACCGGCAATGATTCTATTATCTTTTACAATTGTAGCCCCCACTGAAAGACGTTGACAAGTTGAACGTAAAGCCAATAAATGGCTTTGGGCCATAAAGTATTCATCCCATTTGATTCTTTCCATAATTTTCAACTCCATTAAAGTGTATATTAACTAATATTATAGTTTAAGCCTATAGACATAGTAAATTAAAAATTAAGACTACGATTAACATATTATTTTAAGTTGATTATTTATCAAATTACTATTTTATTTTTAAACTGTAAAGTAATCTTTTATTTTTTCGAAAGTTTTACCTCCAATACCTTTGATATCTTTAAGATTATCAACACTATTAAACTGGCCATTTTTTTGTTTATATTCTAAAATTTCTTTAACTTTTGTCGGTCCTATTCCTGGAATATTTAAGAGGTCACTTTCAGTAGCAGTATTCAGATTTACTTTATTTTGAGTAGAATTTTTTCCATTTGAATTGATACTAGAAGGTGGACTAGAAGAATTTTTATTTACATCGTTTTTAGAAGGAACATTAATCATTTTTTGGTCAGTCAACTTTTCAGATAAATTAATTTGAGTGACATCAGCCTCTTTTAATAACTTTGCTTTTTTTAACACATCATTAACCCTATCAGAACTTTTCATTTCATAAACATCAGGTTTCTCAACAGCACCTTTGACATCAACTAAAACGGTTTTATTTTCTGAGTCCTTTTTATCTAAATTATCATCTACACCTTTTTTATTTTTGTGATGATTGTTAACTCCTTGATTAGAAATTTTACTATCATTATTTGAAGTATTTACTAGGTCATTGTTCAAGTTTGTTTCTGAAATATCCCCTCCTTTAAAAAATATTAAGAAAACACCAATTAATATAATACTAATTGCAATTATAATTTGAACCTTCCATTTCAGAATAAAATTCATTATGTCATTTATATTATTAAACAAAAAACTCATCTCCTTATATATATAAACGTATAAGGAAACGAGTTTACTTTAAAAATTATTTATTAACGACGAAAAATAGTCTTTCTCCATTTTCATCATGATTATTAATATCAAAATCTACAAATGTTTCAACTTTAGAAAAGCCAGCTTGATTTAATAAATTACGATAATGTTGCTCTTCAAAAGTTCTTTGATAGTGAGACTCATCAAATCTATGATAACTACCATCAGTATTTTTAATGAAAAAGCTCATATCATGATAGACACTATAAGGCTCCTCACCAACAATTGCTTCCCAAGCAAGGAAAGTATCATTGGTTTCATCTATATAACATTGATTATTGAATAGCGTGTTCATTTTAAAAATAGTGTGAACATCAAAAATAAAAACTCCAGAATCTGATAGATGATTATATACACAATTAAACGTGTGAAGTACTTCTTCATCATCTGGTAAGTAATTCAGTGAATCACAAAATATTGTTATGACATTAAACGTTTTATTTAATGAAAAATCGGTCATATCTCCTTCTAACCAAGTCACTTGATTAGATTTATTAGCAGCAATGGATAGCATTTCACTACTTAAATCCATTCCCGTAACCGTTCCAATAGAAGTAAGTAACGATGTTAAACTTCCTGTGCCACAGCCGATATCTAGTACATCAAGTTTGTCTGTAAAAGGCTGTGCATAATGCTTAACTATAGAAAACCACTTGTCATAAGGTTGATCTAAAGTTAATTGATCGTATACTGTACTCATTTCAACATACTGAGTCATATTAATAAACTGCCTGTTCGTATGTTTCTATTGGCGCATCTTGATATAATTTCTCAATATTGTAGTAATTACGTTCATCTTTATGGAATATATGTACTACAACGTCTGCTAAATCAATTAATACCCAACGAGCACTTTGATATCCTTCCATACGTTTAACATCGATATCTTGCTCATGAGCAGCTTCCTTAACAGCTCTAGCAATTGATTGTACTTGTCTTTCATTATTACCATGACAAACCACAAAGTAATCAGTCATATCACTGATACCTTGCATACTAAGAGAAACGATATCTTCCGCTTTTTTGTTTTCTGTCGCATTGACAGCAATATTTAATAATTCTTCTGAATTCATTTAATCATCCTTTATTCTTTGATCACTATAATTGTAATAGTTTAAACATGAAATCGTTGCGCCGAATACTGTAATATCTTTACCAACTAAAAATAAAACTGTGCGCTTAGATATCTCATAAATTGTTTTATCTAAGCTACCTTGATTGTATGCCATATCTCGGATTTCTTCAACTCCGGGGGTCTTTCTTCCAGGCTCAATATAATCAGCAATAAAAACTAATTTTTCAGTTTTAGTCATTTCTTTACGACCGGTAGTATGGTTTTTAATAGCTAATAAAACTTCTTCATCTTGAACATTATATTCAGACTTCATAATTGCTGCACACACTGGGCCATGTAAAATTTCGCTGCCATAACTTAATAATTCGCTATCTAAATCGTGTTGGCGTACGATTTGATACATCGTACTTAAATCATCATATTTGCAATAATCGTGTAAGACGCCGGCTAATTCCGCTTTATCTTTGTCACCATCATAAATTTCTGCTAGTTTAACTGCTGTTTCAGCGACTCTTAATGAGTGTTTGAATCTTTTTTCAGGTAATTTATCTTTTATTAATTCAACAGCTTTTTTAATTTTCATAAAATCCTTCCTCTCTAATATAGTTATTAACCTTTCGAGGGACTAAGACATTTATAGTTTCTTTATTTTTTACGCGTTGTCTAATCATAGAAGAACTAATATCCATACGAGGAATAGTAATAGAAATCATATCCTCGTCAACTGTTTGATGATTTACGCCACGATTAATAATGATAAAAGTAATTAACTGTTTTAATTCTTCGATTTTATACCATTTATCTAATTGCTCATATTGATCAGTGCCAATAATAAAATAGTATTTAGCATCAGGTTCAATATTAACCAAATCTTTTAAAGTATCATACGTATAACTTTGACCTTTTCTTTGTAATTCAGCTTCACAGATTTCGCCAAAGCCAAGGTCACTTATAACCATTTCAATCATTTTCATCCTAAATTTAGCATCTAAATAATCATCATGACTTTTAAGAGGTGCCATATAACTTGGTAAAAAATAGAATTTATCAGGTTTAATAATAGAATGAACTTCATTAGCTACTAGCATATGTGCAGTATGAATCGGATTAAATTGACCGCCATATAAAACGATTTTTTTTACCATAACTTAAGGTAAAGTGATTTCTTTATTTTCTTCAGATTCTCTATAAATGACAATCATTGAACCAATTACTTGCACAACTTGACTATTAGTAGCCTCACTTAAAGTAGTTGCTAATTCATTTTTATCATCAAAGTTATTTTGTAATACGTGAATTTTAATAAGTTCTCTATTTTCAAGTGTATCATCAATTTGAGCAATCATATTTTCATTAATACCAGCTTTACCAATTTGAAAAATAGGATCAATATTATGAGCTAAACTTCTTAGATATCTTTTTTGTTTTCCTGTAAGCATATTATTCTCCTTTTAAATTTTTTAGTACTGCATATTTCATTTCTTGAATATTTGCTTGGTTTCCAGTCCAAATTCTAAAACTTTCTGCACCTTGATAGACGAACATATCCAGGCCATTATAAATTTGATTTCCTTTAGCTTCAGCCTCTTCTAAGAAAGGCGTTTTATAAGGAATGTAAACAATATCACTTACCAATGTATTTGGTGATAGATGTTTTAAGCTAATGACATGTTCTTTATTATCATCCATACCTGCAGGAGTCGTATTAATAATAATATCGAATTCATCTAAATGAGTCTCAGCTTCTTCAAGTGAAATCGCATTAACATCTAATGTCCAAGATTCAAAACGACTTATTGTTCTATTCGCAACTGTTAATTTAGGTTGGACGAACTTGTTCAATTCGTTTGCTATACCTTTACTCGCCCCCCCAGCACCTAAAATTAAAATATAAGCATTTTCTAAATCTGGATATACTTGTTTTAAGCCAGTTACATAACCTAGACCATCAGTATTATATCCAATCCATTTGCCATCTACTATTTTCACAGTGTTGACTGCACCTACAGTTTCTGATTGTGCATCAATTTCATCTAAAAAAGGAATGATACGTTCCTTATGTGGGATGGTAATATTAAAACCAGAAATATCTTTTTCTTCAATAATTTCGCGTATTTGATTAAAACGTTCTACTGGAATATGCAATGCTTCATATGAATCATTCATGTTTAATGAGTGAAAATTAGCATTATGCATGATTGGAGATAATGAATGTGAGATTGGATCACCTATTACAGCATATTTCATTTAAATTACCACCTTACATTATAGAGTTACGTAATATTACATCAACATTCTTTGGAACTCTAACGATTACTTTTGCGCCTGCTTCAATAGTAATAAAGCCTAATCCAGAAATCATCACATCTCTTTTTTCTTTACCCGTTTCTAATCGGACTGCTTTAATATTACTCATATCAAAATTCTTAGCATCTTTTGGAGGGGTTAAGACATTGCCAATTTGATTACGCCATAAGTCATTTGCCTTTTCAGTTTTAGTACGATGAATATTTAAATCATTTGAAAAATAGCACACTAATGGACGTTTTCCACCACTTACATAATCAATTCTTGCTAACCCGCCAAAGAATAAAGTTTGCCCTTCGTTTAGTTGAAAGACACGTTGTTTAATCTCATTTTTAGGTACAACAATTTTTAATTCTTTTTCAGTCACGTAATGCGTCATTTGATGTGCTTGAATAATACCCGGTGTATCATACATAAATGTACGTTCATCAAGTGGAATATCTATCATATCTAAAGTAGTACCTGGGAATCTTGAAGTAGTAACGACATCTTTTTCTCCGACACTTTGTTCAATCAACTTATTAATGAGCGTAGATTTCCCTACGTTTGTAGTGCCGACGATATAGACATCATTATTGTCACGGTGGTGATCGATTGCCGCTAATAAATCATCAATTCCCCAACCTTTGTGAGCAGATATTAATATCACTTCTTCGGCCTCTAATCCGTATTTTCTCGCTGTTCTTTTTAGCCATTCTTTTACACGACGTTTATTAATTTGTTTAGGTAGTAAATCAAGCTTATTAGCTGCTAAAATAATCTTTTTATTACCTACAATACGTTTAATAGCGTTGATAAAAGACCCTTCAAAATCAAAGATATCTACGACGTTGACGATAATTCCTTTACGATCAGCTAATCCGTTTAATAAATTTAAAAAGTCGTCGCTGTCCATCCCAACATCTTGAATTTCATTATAATTTTTAAGTCTAAAACAACGTTGACAAATCACATCTTCTCTAAATAAATTATGTTCTGGCACATAACCAGGTGCATTTTTATCTTCAGATTGAAGAGGTGCTCCACAACCTATACATTTTAAAGTTTCATCCAATCAATTTTCCTCCCATTTAATGTATCCTTTATTTTTAAAATAATTTAGTAAACGACGTTCGATTATTCTATTAAATTTCGTAATAAATCCATCAGTTCTTTTCACGGGAACAACCATGATAGTATATAAACCATTGCGATTACCACCAAAAACATCTGTAAGCATTTGGTCGCCAATAACAATTGTTTCTTTAGGTTGAATTTGCATATGCTTAATTGCTTTTTTAAATGCTTTACCCATAGGTTTACGTGCTTTAAAGATAAAATCCACATTCAAGTCTTTAGAAAAACTTGATACACGTTCTTCATTATTATTTGAAACTATAGTGATAGTAATACCTAAATCATTGGCTTTTTTAAACCATTCTTTAACTTCAATAGTAGGAGATTTTACGTCCCATCCTACTAATGTATTATCTAAATCTGTAATAATGCCTTTAAATCCTGCTTTTGCTAATTTTTCAATATCAATTTCAAAAACAGATTTAACATAATCATTTGGCATGAAATATTTTTTAATTAACCCCATAATCTTCACCTTTAATATTTTTTTATAGTTCAGATATTAACTTTTCTACAATCTTACTTGATGATTGAGCTGCTTTTCCTAAAAATTCTTCAAAAGACATTTCAGCTTCTCCATTAGCTAAATCTGAAACAGCACGCGTAACAATAAATGGTACTTTAAATTGATAACAAGTTTGTGCGATTGCTGTCGCTTCCATCTCAACAGCCATAGCAGTTGGAAATTGTCGTTTAATATTTAAACGTTGCTCCGCACTGCCAATAAAACTATCACCACTAACAATTGGACCAACTTTAGCAGTTAAATCTTGATTAATAACGATTTGTTCAGTTAATTTTAATAGTTTTGGATCCGCATTAAATTTCGCAGGCATTTGAGGTATTTGACCATATTCATACCCAAAAGCAGTAGCATCAGCATCATGATAAATCACTTCATTACTAATTAAAATATCACCTACTGCTAAACTCTCATCTAAAGCACCTGCAGATCCCGTATTAATGATAATTTGGGGATTAAACTTTTCAATCAATAAAGTTGTTGAAATAGCTGCGTTAACTTTACCTATTCCACTTTGAGTTAGTACCACTTCTTTATTGTTTAGTTTACCTCTGTAGAATTTTACATGAGCTGAAGTAATTTCACTCAACTCTACTAATTTATCTTTTAAAATAGCTACTTCTTCTTCCATAGCTCCTATAATTCCAATCATATTTACACCTCTATCTTCATCTTAGCATAAGCTATTTTATCATAATTTTATAGTCATCACGACCAAGATAAGTTAATTACACGATAAATAGTGGTTCTTTAATTTTAAAAATAAAAATAAGGCTGAGACATTTGATATTTGTCTCAGCCTGCTCAAGTATATTAGCCTTTCCATAGAGTGGCTAAATCTTGTAATGAGAATATTCCAGTAATAATTGTAACTACTACCGCAAGTATACCGAATACTAGCATCCAAGTTGGATGTTTATAGTCTCCGACAACTGATTTCTTACGACTTGCGATAAGGATAGCTCCTAATGTGATAGGTAAAATCCAACCATTAATAGCTCCTGCAATAATCAATAAGCTTACTGGTTTACCAATAAATAAGAAGATTAAAGTTGATACAACAATAAAGATAATGACGATAAGGTTATTTTTATTAACCGTTGATTTATGTAACGTTTTTAAGAACGTTGCACTAGTGTATGCGGAACCAATTACAGATGACATAGCTGCAGCAAAGATAACTACACCAAAGATGTTTTTACCAATAGGTCCAATAGCATGTTCAAATACTGATGCTGGTGGATTATCTGCACTTAAAGTTACACCAGTTACCACTACACCTAATACTGCTAAGAAAAGTAACGTTCTCATAATACCAGTAGTTAAGATGCCAGCAATAGCAGAGCGGTTGACGAATGGTAAAAACTGTTGACCTTTCATACCTGAATCAAGCAATCTATGTGCTCCAGCAAACGTGATGTATCCTCCAACTGTACCACCAACTAAAGTAATAATTGGTAAAATCAATTTAATAGGATGTTCTGGTGCTACTGTACGAACCAATGCTTCTCCATATGGCGGATTAGATACCACCATGACATATGCCACTACAAGTATCATAACCACACCTAGAATCATTGATACAACGTCCATAATTTTTTGGCCACTTTTACTTACAAATATTAAAATAGAGAATATCGCTGTGATAGCAGCGCCCCACTTAATATCTAGTCCAAACATCGCGTTTAATCCTAGACCTGCACCGGCAATGTTACCTATATTGAACGCTAATCCCCCAAAAGCGATTAACAATGAAATGACTGTACCTAAACCAGGTAACACTTTGTTTGATACTTCTTGTCCTCGTAAACCAGTTACTACAAGTACACGCCAAATATTTATTTGAGCGCCAATATCAATAATGATTGAAATCAATATTGCAAAAGCAAAACTAGCATAAAATTCTGCAGTAAATACTGCTGTTTGTGTTAAGAAAGCTGGTCCAATTGCTGACGTAGCCATTAAAAAGACTGAACCATAGAGTAAACGTCTATGATTTTTTGTGAATTGGAAATCTTTCTCGTTAGTTTTTGGTTTTAAATTTTCTCCCATCTTGGAACCCCCTATAAGGATTGAATATCAATGCCTTCTTTCGTTAATTTTTTTCTGATTTGTGATACAAAATCTAATGCATGGGCGCCATCTCCATGCACACAAATTGTATCGGCTTTTAAATCAATTTCTTTCCCATTTTTACTAATCACTTTATTTTCAGTAACCATTTTAATTACTTGATCTAACGCTTCATCAGTATCTGTGATAACTGCATCAGCTTCTTTACGACTAACTAATTGGCCATTATCTTCATAACGTCTATCTGCAAAGACCTCTGAAGCAGTCTTAAGACCAACTGATTCAGCTTCTGAAATTAATAAAGAATTAGATAAACCTACTAAAACTAATGATGAATCAAAGTCATATACAGCTTGTGCAATAGCATGGGCAATATTTTTATCTTTTGCACCCATATTATATAAAGCACCGTGCGGTTTTACATGGTTAATAGTTGTGCCATGGGCTTTACAAAATCCTTCCAAAGCACCTAGTTGATAAATCATTAAATTGTAAACTTCTTGTGGCGCAATATCAATATTTCTGCGTCCGAAACCTTTTAAATCTGGTAGACCAGGATGTGCACCAATACTTACACCATTGTCTTTAGCTATTTTCACTGTGTCATTCATTACATTTTCATCCCCTGCATGGAAACCACAGGCAACATTAGCAGAAGTGATCAATGGAATAATATCTTTATCCCCACCAAATGAATAATTACCAAATGCTTCGCCTAAATCACAATTCAAATCAATCTTCATTAAAGCTCAACTCCTTTGATAATTTGATGTTTCTCAAGGAATTTAATATCTACATCTTTTGCATCGCCATCAGCATATAATGGATAGCTTAAAACTGCATATAAAAAGTCTGCTGTAGTTGAAAAGCCTTCAATTACCATTTCATCAAGTGCTACTTTTAATTTTTTAATAGCATTTTCACGATTAGCATCTTTAACAATAACTTTAGCTACTAAAGAATCGTAATAAGGAGATACTTGATAACCAGGATATAACAGAGAATCTACACGAATATTAAACCCTTGAGGTAAATGTAACTTTTTAACTTTACCAGGTGTAGGTTGGAATTTCTTTTCAGGATTCTCAGCATTAATTCGTGCTTCAATAACATGGCCATTAAACACAATATCTTCTTGAGTGAATGGTAATTCGCCATGTTGTAGTAAATAAAGTTGTGCTTGCAATAAGTCTCTATCAGCACGCATTTCAGTTACAGTGTGCTCTACTTGGATACGTGCATTCATTTCGATGAAGTAATGTGCATCTTCTGTAACTAAGAATTCAATTGTACCTGCACTTCTGTAATTAGAAGCTTTAGCTACTTTAACAGCGTCTTCACAAATTTGTTTGCGTCGCTCTTCTGATAGAGCCGCACAAGGAGATTCTTCAATTAATTTTTGGTTTTTACGTTGAACGGAACAATCACGCTCACCTAAGTGAACATAATTTTCTTTACCATCACCTATAATTTGAACTTCTACGTGTTTTGCTACTGGTATGAATGCTTCAACGTATACACGATCATCATTAAAGTATTTTTGGCCTTCGCTTTTGGCTTCTTTTAATGATTTTTCTAATTGTTCAGGTTCTTTAACAATACGGATACCTTTACCGCCACCACCGCTAGCAGCTTTTAAAACAACTGGGTAACCAATTTCTTTAGCTAATTCTTTAACTTCTTCTACTGAATTAACCGCACCAGACGAACCTGGTATTACAGGAACGCCAGCAGAATCTACAGTTTGACGCGCAGTGATTTTATCACCCATCATTTCCATAGTTGTTTTATTAGGACCAATAAAATGGATATCATTTTCTTCAACTTTTTCAGCGAACGTTGTACTTTCAGATAAGAAACCATATCCTGGATGAATCGCATTAGCACCGGTAATTTCAGCAGCACCAATTATACGTTCAATATTTAAATAACTGTCTAGTGGGTTAGCTTCTCCAATACAAACAGCTTGGTCAGCAAGGCTAACGTGTAAGCTTTTTTCGTCCCCTTTAGCGTAAATCGCAACAGTTTCTATACCCATTTCACGACACGCTCTAATGATACGGACCGCGATTTCTCCTCTGTTAGCTACTAAACAACGATACATACACAAGTTCCCCCTTATTTGACTTTAACTAGTACTTGATCATATTCTACATTTGTTCCATGATCTACAACGATTTCGGCTACTTCTCCGTCAACGTCACTAGTCACTTCATTCATGACTTTCATCGCTTCGATATAACCAATTACATCGCCAGATTTAATTTGATCCCCTACTTTAATTTGAGGTTCAGTTAGCTCTTTACTATCTTGTAAGAAGAACGTGCCAACCATAGGAGACTTAATTTCTTGAGCGCTATCATTTGAACTACCATTTTGACTTTGAGTTGAAGTTTCTTCATTTGTATTATTATTTTGCACTGTTTGTGAAGGAGCACTTACATTATCTTGGCTTTGAACGCCTTCTGTAAAGTCTAACTCTAATTCACTTTTATTATCTTTGAATTTGAAACGTTTAACTCCGTTTGATTTTACTAAATTAATGACCTCTTCTATTTTTTTAATATTCACTAATTATTCCTCCTCAATTATTTTTGCCAATTTATGTGATGTTGGTCGCATAGATTGAATATTGTAGATTGGTTCTTTTTCGATACGATTAAGCAATGTTTTTAAATGTTCATCAAACTCTTGTAAATGTTGATTAGCATCCTCAATCGAAATCCATTTAAATTGAAGTTGATCGCCTGGTTTCAACTGAGCTAGCTTATTCAAATCAAGTTGACTCACTGTTGCTATTTTCGTATATCCTCCAACAGTTTGTTTATCATTCAATAAGATGATTGGATTGCCGTCATTTGGTACTTGAATACTACCTAACGCTACAGGCTCAGATATAATATCGGCACTTTCTTCAGGTGCAATATTATTACCTATTAAACGGTACCCCATTCTATCTGATTGGTCGGAAATATTGTATTCACCTTCAACTAAAAGATTTCTTTTTTCTTCTGAAAATGCCTCAAACTGTGGCCCTTCTATAATATGAATAATGTTATCTTTAGGTGTAGCATCATAATCAAGCGTTTTACCTAAATTGTTTTTATAGGTGTCGTTAGACTTAACTTTAATAACATCATTCTTTTTCAAAGTTCTGCCTTTATATCCGCCAATTTGACTTCTAGTGTGCGTTGAGTAACTATCAGCAACTTCAATGATGTCTAATGGACGACCAAAGAATAAATAGCCACGAGCACCTTCTATAGCAGAACCTATTTCAAGTTTATCGCCTTTTGCAGCGAACATTACTGTGTTATGTGCCACTTCTTGTTGATTCAACTTAGCATTAAATTTAGCACCAGTAATAACGAAAGTATTATCTTCTTGAAATTCAATGGTTGGGCCTATAACTGTAAATTCAAGGCTTGGTCCCTCATTATTGATTAAAGCCTGACCTAATTTGAAACTATTTCGATCCATTGCACCAGCACTTGAAAATCCTAAATGTTGGTAACCATAACGCCCTAAATCTTGTACTGTAGTAAAGAGACCAGGCTTAATAATTTTAATGCTCATAGTTATTAGTCACCCACTTTTCTTTATTAAATTTATTATTTGCAATTTCAGTTTCTATTTCTTTAAAAGTAGATTCATCAATCGCATAAAATTTAATATAATCACCAGCTTCGTAAAGCGTCATTGGATTTGAATATTGATCAAAGACTTTTAAAGGTGTACGACCAATGATTTGCCATCCTCCTGGAGAATCTGATGGATATAAACCTGTTTGATTATTAGCAATACCTACTGAACCAGCATTAATCTTGACTCTTGGTTCAGAACGACGAGGCGTATGTAAACGTTTATCCAATCCACCTAAAAATGGGAATCCAGGCATAAAGCCTAGCATATAAATTAAATATTCATTATCAGTGTGGATTTTAATTACTTCATCAATACTTAAGTTATTGTGTTTTGCAACTTCCTCTAAATCTGGACCAACTTCTAAGTTATATAGTACTGGAATATGTATCACTTTCTTATCATCATTCTTATTTGATGTAGAAAGTTCAATATCATCTAATTCTAGTTGTGTTATAAGCTGTTCATAATTTAATTGCTTATTGTCAAAATTAATCATAATTGCTCGATATGAAGGTACAACATCTCTAATAGCTGAAATATTTTTTGAAAGTATGTATTGTGTAGTTGTATCTACATCTTTATAGTTTTGTTCACTAATTTCTTCTTTGAAATAAAGTAAAATTGATTGTTCATTTATAACTTTAATTTCCAATATGATGCCTCCCCCCTCTAAAAGCTACTTACATTTCTAAACAAGTTCCACTAATAAATTAGCTTTGATTTTTTTTATTTTGAAAATGTGATTAGCTTAGCTAGACATAAAACAATATTTATAAAAAAATTATAACATTTGTAAATCGTAGTTGTTTAATAAGTATTTCAAATTAAGAATAATAAAAAAAGTAAGGACAAAATTGTAATCGCTTACTTTATTGTATTCATAGCATTTATTTAGTTGTATTTACATAGTTATTTAAGCATATAAAATAGAATTTGTCATGAAAAATTTATAATTTTTAAAAAGATTTAGTCATATTTATACCGTAAAATGTTTATTTTAAAGGTAAAACAATTTAAAAATGTTAATTTTACAATATTTTTCGTATGAAACTAAAGAAACACTTCAAATATCTAAGCTGACATTTGAAGTGTTATATAAATTACTTAATATCTACGATTTTAACGTTAATTTCGCCACCATTTGGAAGTGGTACGCGAACTTCATCATTTAAGTTTTTACCAATTAAAGCTTTAGCCATTGGTGATTCATTTGAAATTTTACCTTTAAAGGCATCTGCTTCTGCAGAACCAACAATTTGGTAACTTTCTTCTTCATCACCAGGTAATTCTACAAATGTTACTGTTTTACCAATTTGTACTACATTGTTATCGCCAGTATCTTCAATAATTAAAGCATAACGTAACATATGTTCAATTCGTTGAATATCTTGTTCGATAAAACCTTGTTCGTCTTTTGCTGCATCGTACTCTGAGTTCTCAGATAAGTCACCAAATGAACGTGCAACTTTAATTTTTTCAACTACTTCTGGACGTTTAACCGTTTTTAATTCTTCTAATTCTTGTTCTAATTTTTCATAACCTTCTTGAGTCATTGGATATTGTTTTTGATTTTCCATTATGTCATCTTCCTTTTCACATACTGAGATTTAACTTATAGAATAATTAAAAAATAACGTAATATTAGTTTACTTATAAGCTATTGTTTACTTACAAGTGTTTGGATCTTAGTTGTCATTATATCAATTGCGACCTTATTACTTCCGCCTTCTGGAATAATAATATCAGCATAGCGTTTAGTAGGTTCTATAAATTGATTATGCATAGGTCTGACAACATTTAAATATTGGTTGATTACTGATTCCATTGAACGACCACGCTCTTTAGTATCTCGTACTAAACGACGTAAAATTCTTAAGTCGGCATCAGTATCGACATATATTTTAACATCCATCATATCACGTAAAGTTTTATTTTCTAATGCAAATATACCTTCTACGATAATAACATCTTTAGGCTCAAATGCAATCGTTTCATCACTTCTAGTGTGATTAGTATAGTCATACGTCGGTACTTCTACAGCATGACCATTACGTAAGTCTTTTAAATTTTCAATTAATAGATCGTTATCAAATGCGAAGGGATGGTCATAGTTTGTTTCTAAACGTTCTTCAAAAGTTAAGTGTGATTGGTCTTTATAATAATAATCTTGAGCTAATAAGGCTACGCTATGACCTTCTAAATTCTTCATAATTTCATTAGTAACTGTAGTTTTACCAGAGCCAGATCCGCCTGCAATACCAATAATAGTTGTGTTCGTCATTATCCGATTTCCTTTCTCATCATGTTGTTAGGATAAATAGGATGATTTACCTTGATTTGGACAATTTGAAGTGGATGACGTGCAGCATCCAAGCGATTTCCTTCTTCATCATAAATCTCATCAATGACTTGTCTGAAACTTTCAATTTCAGGACCGAAGAATTCAATTTCTTGACCAGGTTTAAAATGATTACGTTGTTGGATAGTTGCAATTTGAGATTTAGAATCATAGTCTAGCACTAATCCACAAAAATCGTAAGGTGACTTTTTATTTTGTTGTAAACCAAACATTTGCTCTTCATATCCTGGTGTACCTTCAAAGAAAGCTGGTGCTGTATCTCTATTAGCACATTTGTCTAGCTCAATTAGCCATTCTGGTTTAATCTTAAAATTCTCAGGGTCTTCTGCATACGCATCAATCACTTTTCTATAAACAGAAACGACAGTAGCAATATAGTGAATTGATTTCATACGTCCTTCGATTTTAAGTGAATCGATACCAATGTCCATCATTTGAGGAATTGATTCTATTAATTTCAAATCTTTAGGACTCATAGCAAAAGGTACTACATCGCCATCTTGATAATATAAATCAAGTTCTCCATCCTCATCAACAGAAAGTAAATCGTAATCCCATCGACAACTTTGACAGCATCCACCTCTGTTAGAATCACGTGCTGTCATATGGTTACTTAATGTACATCTACCAGAATATGCAATACACATTGCACCATGAATGAATGCTTCAATTTCAATATCAACATTCTCTTTCATTTCCTTCATTTCCATAGCACCAGTTTCACGTGCTAATACAACTCGATTTAAACCTTCTTCTTTCCAATATTCAACGGCTTTATAATTAGAAAGTGATTGTTGAGTAGAGAGATGAATTTCTAATCTTGGTGCTACGCGTTTACATGCTTCAATAATCAGTGGATCAGCTACAATAATTCCTGTTGCACCGGTCGCTTCTAATTCCATTAAGTAAGATTCTAAACCATCGATATTTTCATCATGTGCAATAATATTAGTTGTTACATAAATTTTAGCGCCATATTGATTAGCGAATTCTACACCTTCTTGAATTTCTGCCATTGTAAAATTATCCGCATTAGATCTTAAACCATATTCCTGTCCACCTAGGAATACTGCGTCAGCACCATAATGTACAGCAATTTTTAATTTTTCCAAATTACCAGCAGGCGCTAATAATTCAGGTTTTTTAACTTTAGTTTTATTTTTTGAATTAATTTCAGTTAATGTTTTCATACAAGCGCCTCCTTTTAATAAACAGTTTGTTTGTATAAAAATCCTTCATCAAACGGACGATGTTCTGGTTGAATTTCTTCAATTGGATCTACTAACATAAATTTTTCATCTTCATATGCTTCAGGATCTTCATTATATAAATCTATAGCTTCTCTATATTGAGTAGTTACAGTATTGATATATTCTTCACTTTGTAGAACACCATCAATTTTAAATGAATCAATGCCAGCTTCAAAGAATGGTTCAAGTTCTTCGATTAAGCAAATATCATTAGGTGACATG
The DNA here is from genome assembly GCF_916858875.1 of Staphylococcus sp. Marseille-Q1834. Lineage (NCBI taxonomy): Bacteria > Bacillati > Bacillota > Bacilli > Caryophanales > Staphylococcaceae > Staphylococcus > Staphylococcus sp. Marseille-Q1834. The sequence goes on from NZ_CAKASN010000002.1 coordinate 403,520, forward strand.
ATGTGTGTACCATTATAATCCTCGAACACTGGATATTTATTATCACGTTCTTCATCATATAATAACAATTCAGTATCATTTTTATCACGTTGAATTTTCATCTGTCTATCTTGGAATGTATAATAATTGCCAAGTAACATACGTTTAGATTGGAACATACAAGTCATACCATGTACCTGAACTTCAATTTCTACATCCGCATTCTCTTTAATATTAATAATTTCGTCTAAGTTTAATTCGCGTGCTAATACTGCTCGTTGTGCGCCTCTTTTACCCCAGTAGTTGCATTGGAAGTAGTTCGTCACTATAGTTTCAGCGTTCCAATTAAGAGGAATCGGATTACTTTGTTGCTTAACGAACATCACTACAGCCGGATCACCAAATATAATTCGATCGACGTTGACTTCATGTAAGAAATTAATATAATCTTCAAGCGCATTTAAATGATAATTATGGAAAATGCCATTTACAGCAACATAAACTTTTTTCTCGTTATCATGCGCTAATTTAACAGCTTGTTTAATATCATCACGATTAAATTCTCCAGCTAATCGTAATCCAAACTTTTCTTCCCCAATAACAAATGCATCAGCACCTAAATCAATTAATGTTTCCATATGAGCTAGTGATTTAGGGGTAACTAGTAATTCTGTCATTTTTATTCTCCTTTAATAGATATGGCTAACCCATCATCCATATTTACAAAATTAGTTTGATAATTTTCTTGAGCCATTAACCAAGTATTAAATTTCTGCACTTTTTTTACCATTTGTTTAACGTTTCTAGAGCGAACAACATCTATATTCGCCACAAAACCGTGATAAAGTACATTATCTGTAATGACAAGACCGCCTTTTTTAAGTAAAGGTGTATATAATTCAAAGAACTTTTTTGATTGTGCTTTAGCCGCATCAATAAATATAATATCGTATTCTTGGTCATTAACGTGAGAATATTGTTCTAATGCATTACCTTCTATTAGTCTGATTTGATTTTTATAACCGTATTTTTCAAAATTTGATTTAGCTTGTTGAATCATAGCTTCATCACGTTCCATTGTCGTAATACTTATATCATCTGAAATTGAAGCGAATTGCATTGAACTATACCCAATCGCTGTTCCTATTTCAAGTATGTTTTTAGCTTGATGTATTCTAATTAATTGTTTTACTAATTCTAGAGATAATCGATCTATTATAGGTACGGCATGTTCTTCAGCATAAGCTCTTAATTCTTCAATATGATTGTTTGTTTTTTCATGTATTCCAAGTAAATACTGTTGATTTGCTTCCATTTTTTACTTCCTTTTAAAATACAAAATAACATTAAAAATAATCAGTCTATTTACTGGAAGTTTTACTTCTTAATATAAGTTTTAATTCGAAAACTTATTTGTTTAATGACTGATTGAATAATTAATATATGCTTATAAGATTTAAACTTTATATATTTTACCATAGTTTCAAACTAAATTTAAGAATGAATTTGGAAAATGGAAGCTTTATATTTGATTTGAAATCATCATACGGTAAAATTCTAATTGAATATCACTATGATGTGTTAATTGACAGATAAAATATAGTTTACAAAAAATCCCTCCATAATTAAATCACATTATGGAGGGATTCTAAATTCTAATATTTAATTTCACATGAACAGAATAGCTATTAAATCTCTATTCTTCCATGTTTGTATTAACAACTTCTTCAATCATATCCCATTCTTCATCCGTTTCGATTGGTACTAATTTACCACCATCGCCTGATTCATCAGGTTCGTTAATCATAGGGATAAGTTCGATCATATCATCGTCGTCAGATTGAGCGCCTTCTTCGGCTAAAATGACATATTCTTTTTTGAATTCAGGATGATAGAATTCTAACATTTTTCTGTATAAAACTTCATTACCATCTTCATCAAATAATGTTAATAATTCTTCTTCATTACTAATATTTAACTCAGAGTTATGGTCGTGATTATGTTCAGTCATAATTTAAATCTCCTTTATTGGATAGAATCTAAATAGCCTTGCAAAATAAATACAGCGGCCATTTTGTCAATAACTTTCTTTCTCTTCTGTCTTGAAACATCTGCTTCAAGTAGTGAACGTTCAGCAGCCATTGTACTTAAACGTTCATCCCACATAATTATTTCTATATCTGGTAATGCTTCTTGTAGCAACTTCTTGTATTGTAACGAAGCTTCGCCACGAAATCCAATAGAATTATTCATATTTTTTGGTAAACCAATTACTACTGAACCTACATTGTGTTCTTTGATAATTGTTACTAATTTATCAATACCAAATTCGTTATTTTCCTCATTGATTCTAAGAGTGTCTAATCCTTGGGCAGTCCATCCCATTAAATCACTAATTGCTATGCCTACAGTTATACTTCCTACATCTAAACCTAAAATCTTGTGTGTTAACATAAATTATTGTTTATGCTCTTTAAGATAGTTTGAAACAAGTTCTTCCATAATTACATCTCGGTCGATATGACGGATTTGATTACGGGCATCATTTTGACGTGGAATATAAGCTGGATCACCTGATAGTAAATAACCAACAATTTGATTTACAGCATTATAGCCACGTTCTTCAAGCGTTTGATGTACGTTGATTAAGACTGATTCGACATTTTCTTTAGGGATTTCTTCATAATTAAACTTCATTGTTTTATCAATATTTTCCATAGATGCGACACTCCTCTAATACGAATTATCTTACATAATAATTTTACACTAGTTGATTACAAAGTTATAGGTTTTTAATGTAATCTTTAATAAAGCGTAATGAGTTTGTGATATTTTCAGGTTCAGTACCGCCACCTTGAGCCATATCAGGACGGCCACCACCTTTACCACCAACTACAGGAGCCATATTTTTAATAATATCTCCAGCTTTAATTTGACTTGTATATTCTTTAGGGACTGTTGCGATAAGTGAAACTTTACCATTAACTTCACTTGCTAAAATGATGATAGCATCTTGTTGTTTAGATTTAAAGTCATCCATTGTTTGTCTGATCTCTTTAGGATTTGAAACTTCAACTTCAGTAGCAAGTACTTTGAAGCCATTAATTGTTTCAATTTGATCTTCAATATTACCCATTTTAAGTGATGTAATTTCTTTATTACGTTGTTCAAGTTGTTTATGAAGTTCTTTTTGTTCATCTTGAATTTGTACTACTTTATCATAAACTTGATTGTCTGATTTTACTTTTAATTGAGTTTTAATAGAATTGAATTTATTTTGGACTTCTTCTAAGTATAAGAATGCTGCTTTACCAGTTAGTGCTTCGATACGTCTTACGCCTGCACCAGTACCTGATTCACTAACAATTTTAAATAAACCAATTTCAGCTGTATTATCTACGTGAATACCACCGCATAATTCAATTGAGAATGGTGCCATATTTACTACGCGCACGATATCTCCATATTTTTCACCAAATAATGCCATAGCACCCATTTCTTTAGCTTCAGCTATTGGCATTTCTTGGATGTGAACAGAAATACCTCTCCAAATTTCTTCATTCACACGTCTTTCTACTCGATCAATTTCCTCTTGAGTCATCGGACCAAAGTGAGAGAAGTCAAATCTTAATCTTTCGCTTTCAACTAATGATCCAGCTTGGTTAACATGCTCACCTAATACTTCTTTTAATGCAGCGTGTAATAAGTGTGTTGCGCTGTGGTTCTTTTGAATGTCTTTACGTTCATCGCGATTTACGCTTGCATCTACTTCACTATTAACAGTAACCTGTCCAAATTGCACGACACCTTGATGCAAGTTTTGACCATTTGGCGCTTTAGTTACTTCATGAACTTCAATTTCAAAATTGTCATTACCTACTGTACCTTTATCAGCTACTTGTCCCCCACTAACAGCATAGAAAGGTGTATCTTTAAGTACAAAGTAAATAGTTTCGCCAGCTTCTACACTTTCAACTTTTTCACCATTGAAGATTAAATCTGTTAATGTAGTTTGGTAATCTGTAGTTTCATAACCTACAAATTTACTATCAGTATTGATATTTTTTAATACGTCACTTTGCACTTGCATTGATTGAGAACTTTGGCGTGCTTCTCTAGCACGAGTACGCTGTTGTTGCATTTCTTCTTCAAAAGTCGCCATATCAACACTAATGCCTTCTTGACTTGATAGTTCTTCAGTTAATTCAATTGGGAAACCATAAGTGTCATATAGTTTGAATGCATCAGAACCATTGATTTCATGCGTAGATGCTTTTGCTTTATCGATTAACTGATTTAAAATAGTTAAACCTTCTTGTAATGTTTCATGGAAACGTTCTTCTTCAGATTTCACTACACGTTGGATGAATTCAGCTTTCTCTTTAACGTTTGGATAATAAGGTTCCATAATCTCAGCCACTATATCTACTAATTTGAACATAAATGGTTCATTAATTCCTAGACTTTGACTAAATCTTACTGCACGGCGTAATAAACGACGTAATACATAGCCTCGTCCTTCATTTGAAGGTAATGCACCATCTGAAATCGCAAATGCAATTGTTCTAATATGATCAGCAATAACTTTGAATGCTACATCTTGTTCAGCAACTTCTAGATATTTTCTACCTGAAACATTCTCAACTTCATGAATAATAGGCATAAATAAATCAGTTTCATAGTTAGTACGAACATTTTGTGAAATAGAAGCCATACGCTCTAATCCCATACCAGTATCAATATTTTTATTTGGTAGCGGCGTATACGTATTATCTTTATTATGGTTAAACTCACTGAATACTAAGTTCCATACTTCTAAATATCTTTCATTTTCTCCACCTGGATACATTTCTTCTGCAGGATCGTTTTGACCATACTCTTCACCACGATCATAGAAGATCTCAGTATTCGGACCTGAAGGACCTTCACCAATATCCCAGAAGTTTCCTTCAATTCGAATAATGCGACTTTCTTCAAGACCAACCTCTTCATTCCATAAACGGTATGCTTCTGTATCCTTTGGATGAATTGTTACGTATAATTTTTCAGGTTCCATAGCCATCCATTTTTCACTTGTTAAGAATTCCCATGCAAATTCAATTGCTTCTTTTTTGAAATAATCCCCAATAGAGAAATTACCTAACATTTCAAAAAACGTATGGTGTCTAGCAGTAAAACCTACATTCTCAATATCGTTCGTTCTAATCGCTTTTTGAGAGTTAACAATTCTAGGTTTTCTAGGTGTTTCACGACCATCGAAATATTTCTTTAATGTCGCTACACCAGAGTTGATCCATAATAAAGAATCGTCATCAATCGGTACTAATGGTGCAGAAGGTTCAACCATATGTCCTTTTTCTACAAAGAAATCAATATACATTTGACGAATGTCACTTGCTTTTAAATTTTTCATTTATTCCACTCCTAAACATTCTTTATTTTAAAAAATTAAAGAAAAACAAAAAAACGTCCATCCTCAATCAAGGGACGAACGTTTTCGCGGTACCACCCTAGTTATAAACACACTGATTATTTCAAAATAACAATCATGTTTATCACTTAATTACAATATGAAACTATCATGAAGTAGCGTTCAACAATTAACCCTGCACTTTTCACCAACCAGTGCCTCTCTATAAGTGTTTAAATTGCCTACTCATCTTCATGTGAATTTAAATTTATTTTAAGTATTTTTCAGGTAAATGTCAACGTTCAACAAAGTCATATGGTGAAACATCCCCCATATTAATCATTGGATTAATTTGATAAATTGTTGCTTCACTTAAAACAATTTGATCTTGAACATCATTTGAGCTTATATCATCTTCTTCATTTGAACTATAGACGACATTCTCATCATTCTTATCTTGATTAGAATGAGTAGTTGAAGGTGCATCAACTTCAAAGTAAGCTTGTATCAACTCACGAAGTTGCGTTTGACGTGTTTGTCCTTGCGTATTCAAGCCAATTTCAAACGCTTTTGGATCACCTAATAAAACTAATGATTGTTTAGCTCGCGTAAGCCCCGTATATAATATTGGTCGCTGTAACATTCTAAAATATTGTTTAACTATCGGCATGATGACTATTGGGAATTCTGAACCTTGTGATTTATGAATGGATGTACAATAGGCATGTGTTAACTCTAATAAGTCTTGTCGCGTAAATGTAATTTCATTGCCTTCAAAGTCCACTACAAGAACATCTTTATTTAGTGCATTTTCCTTCGCCCAAAAAATGCCTACAATTATGCCAATATCGCCATTAAAAATATTATCATTAGGTCTATTCACTAATTGGAGTAATTTGTCTCCTTTTCGGAATTTAATATCTCCAAACTCAATTTCTCTAACATCATCATTTTTAGGATTTAAAATATTTTGTAATACTTGGTTAAGTCGCTTTATTCCAGCGCTTCCTTTGTACATTGGCGCTAATACTTGAATATCGCTCATATCATAGCCTTTATTCACGGCACTTGAAACAACCTTTTCAACTACATCGGGAATTTGATCTACGTTACAATTAATAAAACTTCGATCATGATATCGTTTCGTAATATCGATTGACTCACCATGTTTCATACGATGCGCTAAATCAATAATACTTGAACCATCTTGTTGGCGATACACTTCAGTAAGATTAACGCGTGGCAAGGCATTAGAATCTATTAAATCTTTAAATATTTGACCTGGTCCTACAGAAGGTAATTGGTCTTCATCTCCTACAAGAATAATCTGCGCGTCTAAAGGCACAGCATTTAGAAATTGATGGAACAACCAAGTATCCACCATAGACATCTCATCTATAATAATCAATTTCGCATTAATTTCATTATCTAAAATATCTTCAGGTTGTGTATCTTGATTCCAACCTATTAGGCGGTGAATTGTCATCGCTTCTAATCCTGTAGACTCTTGTAGACGTTTAGACGCTCGTCCGGTAGGCGCTGCTAAGACAATCGGGTAATCATCTTCTTCATAATCAGAATAATTCAATGATAAGCCATGAATTTCGGCATACAACTCAACAATTCCTTTTATAACTGTCGTTTTACCTGTACCCGGCCCACCTGTTAAAAGCATAATTTTAGAATTAATAGCGGTTTGCAACGCTTCTTTTTGTGAAGGCGCATAACTTACATTATTACTGTCTTCAATCTCTCCAATATGCAATTGCAAATCGGATTGTTCTATTTCTTTGAGTTTATTTTTATACGTTTTTATACGATATAAGTTTTGGACGCTTTTTAATTCAGAATAATAAAGACTTGGTATAGCCACACGATCATTTTCAAAAACAAGTTTAGTTTCTTCTGCCAGTTGCTGTAATACTTCTTCTAATTGATTTACCTCTACTACTTCATTATTGCGCGGGTCACTTAACATTTCTTGAGTAACTTCAATTACAAATTGATAAGACAAGTATGTATGACCTTGTTTAATACATTCCTCTTCTAACGTATATAGAAGCCCTGCTTTCAATCTTTCTGGATCATTATATTCAATTCCATTTTTACGCGCTAATGTATCAGCTTTTTGAAACCCTATTCCTTTCACATCGTAGACAAGTTGATATGGATTTTTCTCTAATACATTTAATGTTTCTGATTGATAAAATTGATAAATTGCCATCGATAATTTAGGACCAAACCCTAAATCGTGTAAGCGAATCATCACTTTTTCTGACTCTTGATTTGCGCTAATTTGTTCAGCTATTTGCTGTTGTTTCTTTTTAGGTAAACTCGGCACTTTTTCTAAAACAGTAGCATCATTCAAAATATCGTTTATCGCATTTTCACCTAATGTATTAACAATATTTTGAGCCGTTTTTTTACCTATCCCTTTGAAAAGGTCACTTGATAAATAGCTCACAATAGCATCTTTAGTTTGTGGTAACTCTTTTTCAAATGTTTCAGCCTTTAACTGTTTACCATAACGAGGATGTTCAACCACTTGTCCTTTAAACGTATAAACATCGCCTTCAGCTATATTTGGAAAGAACCCTACAACTGTGGGTAAGTTATCAAATGATTCATTCGTTTCTATGGTATCAACTTTAAGAACAGTATAGAAATTATCTTGATTCTGAAATAAAATAGCGTCTACTGTTCCCTTAATCATTGAATAGTCAAATAGTGTAGGGTCTGACATATTATTCCTCCTGCGCTTTTAGAGATTGAAAAGTTTGTTTCGCATGCTGACTTAACAAGTGTTTAGGATCAATTTCAATTGCTTTATCAAAATAAGCAACCGCCGCATCTATATCTTCTGTTTCCATGTATGTGGCAAGACCTATATTATATAAAGCATCAACATGTTTAGAATCAATAGTGAGTACATTTTTTAACTGTTTGATAGCTTCCTTAAACAATTCTAAATGACATAACACTAATCCATATTGAAATTGGACTTCTGCATCGTTTTTATCATCAAGTTCAGCTGCAGTCATTAAAAACGGCATAGCTTCTCTATGTGAGTCTAGTTGATTAAATGCCATGCCAATCATATAGTTAGTATCCACCTTATCCATATCATATTTTAAAGCAAGTTGATATAGCTTGATAGCTTCTTGATAACGGTCTTGATTATAATATAAGTTAGCTAAATTATAATAAACTGCACCATTCTTGTCATCAATTGTCATTGCTTTTTGGAAAAAGCGCTCCGCTTTCTCAACTTCGCCTGCGTCTGCTAAGACAATTCCAGCATTGATATAATTTTCCACTACGTCTGGTTCTTCTTCAATATTATTAAATAAAGCTTGAAGCGCTTGTTCTAGCTGTCCTTCTTTTATCCATTCATAAATTGTTTCTTGCTTTATCATTATGAACCTCCTCAAATTTATGTATTAAATATGAAAATAATCTATAAAATAAAAGAACTGGGACATTATTATTCCCAGCCTTTCATAAAAAATATTTAAATTAAACCACGTAACTTAATTGGCCAGTCGTTTTATATACATCATCAATTGTAGCCCCGCCAAGACAAACTTCTTCGTCGTAAAATACAACTGCTTGACCAGGCGTAATGGCACGTACAGGTTCATCAAAAGTCACGCGAATTGAATTATCAGTTTCTTTTTGTACAAATACTTTAGTATCTTTTTGACGATATCTAAATTTAGCTGTACATTCAAATCCTTCTTCTAAATCAACAGGATTAACAAATGAGAAATCTGAAGCAATGAGATAATCACTATACAATGCACTATGATGGAAACCTTGTTCAACATATAGCACGTTATCTTGTAAGTTTTTACCAACTACAAACCAAGGATCTCCGTCTCCACCAATTCCTAAACCGTGACGTTGCCCAATCGTATAATACATTAATCCACTGTGCATACCCATTTTCTTGCCATCTAATGTTCTCATTTCACCTGATTGAGCTGGAAGATATTGAGACAAGAATGATTTGAAATTACGTTCACCAATAAAACAAATACCTGTAGAATCTTTCTTTTTAGCCGTAGCTAAATCTTGTTCTTCTGCAATTCTACGTACTTCTTTTTTCTCAATGTCACCAATTGGGAACATGACTTTAGATAATTGTTGTTGAGATAATTGATTTAAAAAATATGTTTGGTCTTTATTGTTATCAATGCCTCTTAACATTTCTACATGCCCATCTTCATGACGACGAATACGAGCATAATGTCCTGTTGCCACATAGTCTGCTCCTAATTTAAGCGCATGTTCTAAGAATGCTTTGAATTTAATTTCTTTATTACACATTACATCCGGATTAGGCGTGCGTCCTTTTTTATATTCATCTAAAAAGTAAGTAAATACTTTATCCCAATATTCTTGTTCAAAGTTCACTGCATAATAAGGTATACCAATTTGGTTACATACAGCAATTACATCATTATAATCTTCTGTTGCTGTACATACGCCATTCTCATCAGTGTCATCCCAGTTTTTCATAAAAATACCAATGACATCATAACCTTGTTCTTTTAATACGTGAGCAGTAACTGAACTATCAACGCCACCAGACATACCAACTACAACGCGTATATCTTTGTTTGACAATTTTATTCCTCCTTAAATTTATGATAAATCTTATGAATTTCAGCTACGATATGTTTAATTTCTTGCTCAGTCGTTTGTTCGTTAAAGCTAAAACGTACTGAATGTTTAGCTCGTTCTTCATCTTCATACATCGCTGCTAAAACATGTGAAGGAGTAGTTGACCCAGCTGTACATGCTGACCCAGAAGAAACATAAATATTCGCTAAATCTAACAATGTTAACATTGTTTCTACATCTATAAATGGGAAATATAAATTTAATATATGTCCAGTTGTTTCTACCATAGAACCGTTCACTTCGAAAGGAATTGCACGTTCTTGTAAACTAACTAAAAACAATTCTTTTAGTTGCATTAAATGAATGTTGTTATTGTCTCGATTTTTATCAGCGAGTTCAAGTGCTTTGGTTAAACCAACGATTTGCGCTAAATTTTCAGTTCCAGCACGACGTTTCGTTTCTTGTTCGCCACCTAATTGAGAGAATTCGATAGGTGTCTGATCTTTAACTAATAACACGCCAACGCCTTTAGGTCCTCCAAATTTATGTGCAGTCACACTCATAGTATCAATCTTGAAGTCTTCGAACTTAATATCAAGATGGCCTACAGCTTGTACAGCATCAACATGTAATAATGCACTTGATTGAGCAACGATATCCTCAATATCATAGATTGGTTCAACTGTACCAACCTCATTGTTAACGAACATGATTGAAACCAAAATCGTATCTTCAGTTAACGCTTCTTCTAATTGATCTAAGTCAACTTTACCTGTATCATCTACATCTAAATAAGTAACATCATAGCCTTCTTTTTCAAGTTCTTCAAAGACATGTAGTACTGAGTGATGCTCGATTTTAGTAGTAATGATATGGTTTCCTAAATGTTCATTTTCATAGACTAAACCTTTAATAGCAGTGTTATTGGATTCAGTAGCACCACTCGTAAAAATCACTTCACTAGGTTTAGCACCTAGAAGTTTAGCGACTGTTCTTCTAGATTCATCTAGATAGCGACGTGCATCTCGCCCTATTGTATGAATTGAAGATGGATTACCATAATGCGATTGATAAATTTCCATCATTGCATCTATTACTTCTGGTTTAACTGGGGTAGTTGCAGCATAGTCTGCATATACTTCCATTATTTTGTACACTCCTCACAATATTATCAATGTTCCTATAATAGCACCTAACTATCAATTTTTCTACATTGTTGTTTGTAACTCCATTACTTAATATTTTAACATGTATACCTTGCCTATTTATATACATTTTATTTTTTGAAAATATCTTTTACATAAGCAGTGAGCAAATTAATAACTCATCGATAGTCATCTTGTTACACTAAATCATAGTAAAAAATAAAGGAGTCTTTGCAAATGTCTAATATGAAATTTTCTGCACTAAATTTAGTGCCTATTAAAGAAGGTCAAAGTGATAAAGACGCCATTAACGATATGGTTACGTTAGCACAAAAACTTGAAGAACTTGATTATGAAAGATATTGGATTGCTGAACATCATAATGCACCTAATTTAGTAAGTTCAGCTACAGCATTACTCATCCAACATACATTGGAACACACTCAAAGTATCAAGGTAGGTTCCGGCGGTATCATGTTACCTAATCATGCGCCTTTAATAGTGGCAGAACAATTTGGTACTATGGAAACCCTTTTCCCAAATAGAGTGAATCTTGGTTTAGGAAGAGCTCCTGGTACAGATATGATGACAGCAAGTGCATTACGCCGAGACCAACATAATGGTGTTTACGCCTTTCCTGAAGAAGTGGAACAACTTCAAACATACTTCGGACCAGGCAATCAACAAGCCTATGTGCGTGCTTATCCAGCAGTAGGAAAAAATGTACCATTATTTATTCTAGGTTCATCAACAGATTCAGCGCATTTAGCAGCACGCAAAGGTTTACCTTATGTATTTGCTGGTCATTTTGCTCCTCAACAAATGAAAGAAGCAATTCAAATATATAAAGAATTATTTGAACCTTCTGAGGTATTGCAAGAGCCCTATATGATTGTTTGTTTAAACGCTATTATTGCTGAAACAGATGAAGAAGCTGAATATTTAGCAAGTACACTAGCGCAAGTGTTTATTGGTATTGCTCGCGGTAGAATGCAACCGGTTCAACCACCAACAAATGATTTACAAGGATTATTAACGCCACGTGAATATGAAATGGCTAAACAAAGATTTAATGATTCATTAATCGGTTCAGAAGCTACAGTTAAACAGAAATTAGAAGATTTTATTGAAGAATATGGAGAAATTGATGAACTAATGGGTATTAGTTATATTTACGATCAAGACAAACAATTTGAATCATTTGAGCGTTTAAAAAATGTAGTTCAATCTTTGAATAAGTAATAGTCGAAAGTAATAAGTTAGTAAAGTAGTTCTTAGATAGATATTTACTCGTTTAAGTTGTTGCGCTTTCCTGGGGTGCTGTCTCAGCCTGCAGTCTTCGACTAGCACTGCTCCCCTAGGAGTCTTCACAACTACACTTCGTAATCTATCTTAGAACTACTTACGTAAGTGTGTGATTACTTAAGAACATCAATAATTCTAAATCTCTCAGGCGTCATAAAGCTATACTTGGTGATTTCACAATTTTATATAATTAAATACTATATATAATTAACCCTTCAATTATTTTGGATAGTTTTTGAAGGGTTTTATGGTATAAAAAAAAGGACGGTAGATACCGTCCCTAAAATTGATAATTATTTATCATCTTTGTCTTTTTTGTCACTGTCGTTACCGCCAGTGTATTCGTTGATTTTATCTTTTACTTTATCAACTTGTTCGTTATCGCTATCTTTGAATTTGTCTGCAGCTTCTTTAGCTTTATCCATGAATCCCATAATGAAATTCTCCTTTCAAATTTAAGCATAATTTAATTAATAACTAATTTATGTTTAATCTACGATAACAATTAATAATCAAGTATTATCGATTGGATGTATTATATAGATACCCGATTATTATATTAATAAACTCATTTATCAAAAAGTTTTTAAATATAAAACATATATCCATCTAATTTATCATCAGTTTCAATATAATCTGCTAAATATTTTAAAGTTGTATTATCTAAAACTTCACGTACAGCATCTCTCATACGAAGCCATAATTGTTTTTGAGCAGGTGGTTCTGACTCAATACTTTCTACAATCGTAATAGGACCTTCTAATAAGCGAATGATATCGCCTGCTGTAATTTCGTCAGCTGGTACTCTTAGTTGATAACCACCTTTAGCACCACGAACACTTCGAATTAATCCAGCATTTCTTAAAGGGCCTACGAGTTGTTCTAGATATAAGTCACTTAGACTATTTTCTTCTGCGATTGTTTTTAATGATACACACCCTTGTCCTTCTCTTTTGGCTAGGGATATCATTAAAGTTAACCCATATCTCCCTTTCGTTGATATTTTCATAACATTACCTCACTTAATTCGAATAATATATATTCCCATTTTAGCATTTTTTCAGTTAAGATAGTAATAGAAAGGTGTGAAAATCGTGAGTACTGAACCATTAGCTTCAAGGATGCGCCCTACAAATATAGATGAGATTATTTCACAACAACATTTAGTGGGCCCTAAAGGTATCATTAGACGTATGGTTGAAACCAAACGTTTATCCTCAATGATTTTTTATGGACCTCCTGGAATTGGTAAAACGAGTATAGCTAAGGCCATTTCGGGAAGTACTGAATATAAATTTAGACAGCTTAACGCAGTAACTAATACTAAAAAAGATATGCAATTAGTAGTTGAAGAAGCAAAAATGTCTGGGCAAGTCATTTTATTATTAGATGAAATTCATCGCTTAGACAAAGCGAAACAAGATTTTTTATTACCACATCTTGAAAATGGAAAGATTGTATTAATTGGAGCAACTACTTCTAATCCATATCATGCTATCAATCCTGCTATACGGTCTAGAGCTCAAATATTTGAGTTGTATCCCTTGGATGAGAATGATATCCGTGTAGCCCTTGATAGAGCCTTGTCAGATGAAGAACGAGGCTTAAAATTATATCACCCAATTGTTGATGAAGATGCACTTGAATACTTTTCAACTCAAAGTCATGGAGATGTTAGAAGTGCATTAAACGCTTTAGAATTAGCGGTGTTAAGTGCAGATGTAACAAATGAGCAGCGTCATGTTTCACTATCAGATGCTAGAGATTGCTTACAAAAAGGCGCTTTCGTTAGTGATAAAGATGGAGATATGCACTATGATGTGATGAGTGCTTTTCAAAAATCAATTAGAGGGAGCGATGTAAACGCGGCATTACATTATTTAGCACGATTAATTGAAGCTGGAGATTTACCTACTATAGTCAGACGATTATTAGTCATTAGTTATGAAGATGTAGGACTCGCTTCGCCAAGTGCTGGACAACGAACACTTGCAGCTATTCAATCTGCTGAACGCTTAGGTTTCCCTGAAGCACGTATTCCTCTTAGCCAAGCAGTAATAGAACTTTCGTTATCTCCAAAGTCTAATTCAGCTATTACAGCAATAGACAGCGCATTGAGCGATATACGTAAAGGTCACGTTGGTCAAATCCCAGACCATTTAAGAGATGGTCATTACAAAGGCGCAAAAGAATTAGGAAGAGCTATTGGCTATAAATATCCTCATAACTATGATAATGGCTATGTAGTTCAACAATATTTACCAGATAAATTAAAAAACAAAATTTATTACGAACCAAAGACTACTTCAAAAAGTGAGCAACAATTTAAAGCAGTATATGACAATCTTCGTAATAAAAGATAAAGTTAAAGACTATGAAATATTGAGTGATCACTCATCTCAATTTCATAGTCTTTTTAATTAAATATTACCTTTATCTTTAATTCGTCGAACTGGTACATCTTTAAGAATGTCATTAACTACGTAACTTGCACATATCAAACCTACTGTACTAGGTACAAAAGCATTTGAAGAAGGAGGCATTTGACCTTTACGGTTACTTGCATTCGGATCCCCTACTGTTGCTTTTACATCTTCACGTATCACGATAGGACTTTCATCTGAGAATACTACAGGTATACCTTTTTTAATACCCTGACGTTTCAATTTATTTCTGATGATTTTAGCCATAGGATCCATATATGTTTTAGAGATATCTGCAATCTTGAAACGTGTAGGATCCGTCTTATTAGCTGCGCCCATACTTGATATGACTTTGATGCCACGTTCCAAACATTCTTTCATTAAATGCACTTTATAAATAATTGTGTCACTAGCATCTATGAAATAATCAATATCGTAATTATTAAATAAATCTTCATAAGTTTCCTCAGTATAGAACATATGTAAAGGCGTTACTTTACAATCAGGATTAATTAATTTAATTCGTTCCTCCATAAGCGTTACTTTACTTTGGCCAATAGTTGTTGTTAAGGCGTGAATTTGACGATTGACGTTCGTAATATCGACGTCATCTTTATCTATAAGTATGATATGGCCAATATTAGTTCTAGCAAGTGCTTCAGCTGCAAATGAACCTACACCACCCACTCCTAACACAGCCACTGTTTTATTCTTTAATAAATCTAAACCTTCTTTACCATATGCTAATTCATTTCTTGAAAATTGATGTTTCATTTTGAACTCCTTTATTAAACATTACGTTACCATAATATTAACAGAAAAAGACAAATAAAAATACGCAAGACAAAAGCCTTGCGTACCGATAGAGTCCGTAATTGCCGTAGTTATAAAAAGCTTGATCATTCGGCCTGCTATATACAGGTGGGTGCCCTGTTTCTTGTTTTGCAAGTCCTCCTATTGAGGCGTGTGCGCTGCAAGAAAACCTATTGGGCTCCCTGATCAAAAAGTGTTAGGCCCAAATAAAAAGCAAACATACGTACAATACAGATGACTATCTTATATAGGTATAATATCACAAACCTTAAAATAAAGAAATCCTTAATAATTGTTAGAAAATCAAAATGTTGATAAAAAAATAATTTAAATATTATAAGTTGACATAATATAGTTATAGTCGTTTAAAAGACTATTGTAACTGCTTTACATGTATAAAAAAAGACTGCTAACAGAGATTGAGATACTCTATCAACAGTCATTTTGAACTTAATATATAAGGATTTAAACTAGTGACGAATTCTTAATGATAATTCTTCAAGTTGTTTATCAGAAACTTCTCCTGGCGCATCAGTAAGTAAGCATGTAGCTGATGCAGTTTTAGGGAATGCAATAGTATCACGTAAATTTGTACGGTTAGTTAATAACATTACTAAACGGTCTAAACCTAATGCGATACCGCCGTGTGGTGGCGCACCATATTTGAATGCATCTAATAAGAAGCCAAATTGTTCTCTAGCTTGTTCTTTAGTGAATCCAAGAACTTCGAACATTTTTTCTTGTAATTGGCTATCTGAAATTCTGATAGATCCTCCACCTAATTCATAACCATTAAGTACGATATCATAAGCATTAGCTTCAACATTTTCAGGTTCTGAATCTAATTTATCAATATCTTCTTTTTTAGGTGATGTAAATGGATGATGCGCTGCTACATAACGTTTAGCATCTTCATCATATTCTAATAATGGCCAATCAGTTACCCATAAGAAGTTTAATTTAGTTTCATCAATTAAGCCAAGTTCTTTAGCAAGTTTTACACGTAATGCACCTAAACTTTGAGCAACCACGTTTGGTTTATCTGCAACGAACATAACTAAGTCGCCAGCTTTCGCACCAGTTAATTCTTTTAATGTCGCTACGTTTTGGTCTTCGAAGAAACGAGCGATTGGACCACTTAAACCGTCTTCAACAACTTTGACCCAAGCTAAACCTTTGGCGCCGTAGATGTTTACAAACTCTGTTAAACCGTCCATATCTTTACGAGTATAGTTATCTGCAGCATCTTCTGCCACAATTGCTTTAACTTCTCCATTATTTTCAACTGTATCTTTAAATACTTTGAAATCCATTTCTTTACCTAATTGAGATACATCGATTAATTCCATTCCAAAACGTGTATCAGGTTTATCTGAACCATAACGACGCATTGCTTCAGCATATGTCATGCGAGGGAATTCACCTTCTAATTCAATACCTTTAACGTCTTTCACTACTTTGCGAAGCATTTCTTCGCCCATTTGAATAACGTCTTCTTGGTCTACAAAGCTCATTTCGATATCGACTTGAGTGAATTCCGGTTGACGGTCAGCGCGTAAATCTTCGTCACGGAAACATTTAACAATTTGATAATATTTATCGAAACCACTAATCATTAATAATTGTTTAAATAATTGTGGTGATTGTGGTAATGCATAGAATTCACCTTCATGTACACGAGATGGTACTAAATAATCACGTGCGCCCTCTGGTGTAGATTTAGTTAATACTGGTGTTTCAATATCAAAGAAACCACTGTTATCTAAATATTCACGAATAGAGCGTGTTGTTTGATGTCTCATTTTGAATGTTTGAGCTAATTCAGGACGTCTTAAATCTAAATAACGATATTTTAAGCGAATATTTTCATCAACATTTTGATTTTCTTCGTTAATTGAGAATGGAGGTGTTTCAGCTTTATTAATTATTGTAATATTTGAAACTTGTACTTCCACTTGTCCAGTTTTAATTTTAGGGTTTACCGTTTCAGGGTCACGTTTAGTTACTGTACCTTCTACTTCAACTACATATTCAGAACGTACTGTTTCAGCAATGCTTAATGCTTCTGCAGAGAAATCTGGGTTAAACACGATTTGAACGATGCCTTCTCTGTCACGTAAGTCAACAAAGATTAAACCACCTAAATCACGACGGTTGTGTACCCACCCTTTTAAAGTTACTTTTTGATCAAGTAATTCTTCTGTAACTAATCCACAATAAGTTGTTCTCTTACTCATTTTTAACACTCCTTTATTATTTTTCAAAAAAGTTAACAAGTTCATCTAATTTAACAGTTTCTGATTCACCAGTTGCCATATTTTTAACATCTATTTGATTGTTTTCAAGTTCTTGATCACCTATTACTACTGTATACTTAGCATTTAAACGATCTGCTTGTTTCATTTGACCTTTTATTTTACGGTTTAAGTAATCTTTATCAGCTTTAACACCATGTTTTCTTAAATTATTTAAAAGTTTAACACTATAGCGTTCAGCTTCTTCTCCCATAGTCACTATGAATAAATCAAAGTCATCTTCAACATCTAATTCAATGCCTTCTTCTTCAAGTGCTAAAAGTAATCTTTCAATACTTAAAGCGAAGCCAATACCAGTTTGACTTGGACCATCTAATAATTCTAATAAACCATTATAGCGACCGCCACCACATAATGTAGTAATCGCACCATCATAATTAGGATTATCCATCATTAGTTCAAAAGCTGTATGAGTGTAATAATCAAGACCACGAACTAAGTTAGGATCTTCTACATAGTTAATGCCTAACTCATCTAAGTAATCTTTAACTTCTTCATAATATGCTTTTGACTCACTATTTAAATAATCTGTAATACGAGGTGCATTTTTAACCGCTTCTTTATCACGATCAACTTTACAATCTAAAATGCGCATTGGATTACTATGCAAACGTGATTGACAATCCTCACAGAACGTATCAATCACTGGTTCAAAGTGTTTCACTAAGGCTTCATTGTATTCTTTACGAGAATCCGCATCTCCAATACTATTGATGACAAGTTTCAAATGCTTAAGTCCGAAAGACTCATAAATGTGCATTACCATCGCTAGCACTTCAGCATCGATACTTGGATTTTCAGCCCCAATAGCCTCTACACCAAATTGATTAAATTGACGGTAGCGCCCTTTTTGTTTACGCTCATATCTAAACATTGGACCATTGTAATACAATTTAATCGGTTGATTTGGATTACCTTGCATTTTGTTCTCAATATATGAACGCACAACTGCAGCAGTACCTTCGGGTCTTAATGTAATACTTCTATCACCTTTATCCTTAAACGTGTACATTTCTTTTTGAACTACGTCAGTTGAATCACCAACACCACGTGCAAATAAGTCAGTACTTTCAAAGATAGGTGTACGAATTTCTTTATAATTATATAATGTCATCAATTCATCTAGTTTATTTTCAATATAACGCCATTGACTAGACGCTTCAGGTAAAATATCTTGAGTCCCTCTAGGAATTCTAATCACCTAATCACTCCTTCATCTATCTATTACTTTGATAACCTAACATCCTCTAATAAAAAAGTCCCTTATATAGCACTAAACTATATAAGGGACGAATCGCCGTGTTGCCACCCTAATTGAGAATAAAATAGACTATCTTACTCTCCACTCAAAACGTTTAACGTACGTAAACCGGCTTTATTTATTAAAGCACCTCTTCTTGTGTTCAAAAGTTAAACTACTCAGTATAATCTTTCAGCCTAGGATTATATCTCTACGCAATTATAAATGTTATTGCTACCTATTTCATTTAACTTTTCAAGAATACTAACGGTATTGTTTATAAAGTTCACTCATTATGATAACGAGTTTAGCTTCAGTTTGCAAGACTTATGACGCAAAATATTGTTTCAAGCCATCAACAACCGCTTCTTCAACGACTTGTCTATGCAATGGATCTCTAATCATCATTTCATCTGTAGGATTACTAATATAACCCAATTCTAATAATACAGCAGGTTTATTCGTCTGTCTTAACACTTGGAAATTTTCTTGACGTGTGCCTCTATTAAATAACATAGATTTCTTTTGAATATTCGCATTTAACGTTTCCGCTAGCGTTTCCTGACTATCTTGATACCAATATACCGTAGCTCCATTAGCATTAGCGCTATCTAAAGAATCATTATGTATACTGATATATGCATCGCCATCCATTTTACGATCATCCAAGCTTACATATGTATCATCAGAGCGCGTTAACTTTACTTTAGCGCCTGCTTTTTCAAGCGCACGTTTTAACTCTTCAGCGGTTTTTAAGGTATAATTCTTTTCTAAACTTTTATTAGCTGTATTACTGGAAGCCCCTTGGTCACTGCCTCCATGTCCTGGATCTAAGACAATGACCTTATTTTTCAAAGGGTTCTCTTTTTTATTAACATCCTCTGGAATATTCAAGCTTGTATGCCAACCAGCAATCCATCCTTTTTTAGTGGCATTATGATTCTCTACCTCTATCCACTTACCTAGCCTATCTATCTTTTTGAAACTCTCCCCTTTATCCACTTGAAAAATCACAGGATAACCTGCATTGGGACCTGTACGTAATTCAGCATCTTCAGTGATCGTAATACGATTGCTACCTTGGTCATCATGATTCATAAACATGAATAATAAAATTAAAAATAGCAGGAAGAGAATAACTACAATAAGCGTTAGACCATTTTTTAGACCATGTTTTGTTAACCATGCATCTATTTTACTCATATCACTTTGCCATCCTGACTTTCATAAATAATTGTCACTGGGCCATCATTGATAATTTCAACTTCCATGTCCGTTCCAAATTCCCCAGTTTTTACTTCAATACCATAATCTCTTAAAGCAGTATTAAACGTTTCATACAGTTGTTCTGCTTCTTCAGGATTTTTTGAATTTGAAAAGCCAGGACGATTGCCTTTTTTCACATCAGCATATAGCGTAAATTGAGAAACAGAAAGGATTTGGCCTTCTACTTGTTGAATATTTAAATTTAATTTACCATTCTCATCTTCAAATATGCGAGCATTGACTATTTTCTTTGCTACCGCTTCTACGTCCGCTTCGGTAGAATCTTTACCTACGCCCACTAATAAACAATATCCTTTTTCAATTTGATTATGAATATTACCGTTTTTTACTGAAGCTCGTTTTACTCTCTGTACAACTATTTTCATCTCTTTTGCACCTCAATTAATTCCATACTCTTGAAACAGTATATATATCACTTAATTGTTTTAATTTTTCAACTACTCGATAAACATCATTTACATTTTTAACCATTACACTTATTGTAATAATTGCATTTTTATCCGTGTCTGAACGACCGTTAATTTTAATAATACTACCTACTGTCGAGTTGACCGCTTGTATCACTTCATTTAATAAACCATTGCGATCATAAGCATTGACTTCTAAATCCACTTGATAGCGTTGTGTAGAGTCTTTAGATTTAACCCATTCTACAGCAATCAAGCGATCGTCTTCATTTTTTATGTTAGGACAATCGGTTCTATGTACTTTAATACCATGTCCTTTAGTTATATATCCAACGATATCATCCCCTGGGATAGGATTACAGCATTTAGAAAGTTTAATTAAAACATTTTCAATGCCTTCTACATATACCCCACTATCAGTGATAATATCCTCTTTGATAGGTAATGACTTTATCACCTCTTGAGCTTCATTAAGCGCTTTTTGCTTATCTTGAATACGCTGACGCTCTGTAAGTTTATTTACCACTTGTAATGCAGTCACGCCACCAAAGCCTACAGCAGCATATAAATCATCATCATTAGCGAAATTATATTTCTCATTCACTACTTCGATATTCTTTTCCGTCAATATATCATCGACTCTAAAGCCTTGTTCTTTAATTTCTGCTTCAACCATGAATTTACCTTTTTCAATATTGGATGAGCGATCTTGTTTTTTGAAAAAGCTTTTTATCTTACTCTTCGCACTTGAAGACTTAACAATTTTTAACCAATCTCTACTTGGACCATAAGAATGTTTACTTGTTCTGATTTCGATAATATCTCCTGTTTGGAGGACATAGTCAATTGGAACAATTTTACCATTTACTTTAGCGCCTATCATTTTATTTCCTACTTCGCTGTGAATCGCATATGCGAAATCAATAGGTACCGCGCCATATGGTAATTCAATAACATCACTAGCTGGCGTAAAGGCATAAACTTTATCACTTTGTAAGTCATATTTTAAAGATTCCATAAATTCTTGCGCATCAGAAGATGTATGATCTGCTTCGGCTAATTCTTTTAACCAATTTAACTTATTTTGGAAATCTTGTGTCTTTTCATTTACAGTTTTGCCTTCTTTATACGCCCAGTGCGCCGCTACCCCATGTTCAGCAATTTCATGCATTTCAAATGTTCTAATTTGAATCTCGAGCGGGTCTCCATTTGGACCGACAACTGTCGTATGTAAAGATTGATACATATTTTGTTTAGGCATTGCAATATAATCTTTGAAGCGACCTGGCATAGGTTTCCATAATGTATGTACTAAGCCTAATATTGCGTAACAATCATTAATTGAATTAACGATGACACGAATAGCTAATAAATCAAATATTTGATCAAATTGCTTTTTCTGTTTCATCATTTTTCTATAAATACTATAGATATGTTTAGGACGTCCACTGATTTCTCCTGAAATGTTCATATTACCCATTTCTTCTTCAATCTTTTCAATGGCATTCGCTATATAAGCTTCGCGTTCGCTACGTTTTTTCTTCATCAAATTAACAATACGGAAATATTGCACACTATCAATGTAACGTAAGGCAGTATCCTCTAATTCCCATTTAATCGTATTAATCCCTAATCTGTGAGCAAGTGGTGCATAAATTTCTAACGTTTCTTTAGAAATACGTACTTGTTTTTCACGAGCCATAGCTTTTAACGTTCTCATATTATGTAGTCTATCTGCAAGTTTAACTAAAATAACGCGTACATCCTTGGCAATCGCAATAAATAACTTTCTGTGGTTCTCAGCTTGTTGTTCTTCTTTAGAACGGTATTTCACCTTTTTCAACTTCGTAACACCATCTACAATACGCGCAACTTCTTCATTAAACATTTCTTTCACATCATCAAATGTATATGGTGTATCCTCAATAACGTCATGTAAGAATCCTGCTACAATAGTTGGACCGTCTAAACGCATCTCTGTCAATATGCCCGCCACTTGAATTGGATGCATAATATAAGGCAGACCATTCTTTCGAAATTGACCTTGATGTGCTTCATATGCAATATGATAACTTTTTAAAACATACTCATACTCATTTGCTGATAAATAGGATTTCGCTTTATGTAGCACCTCGTCAGCACTATATGGATATTCATTATTCAATATATGACACCCCAACTCTCTTATATTCCAAATACTCTGCCCGTTAATTGACTTTTTAAAATTAAGCTACAAACGCTTTAATATCTTTTAATTTGTATAAAAATAACATTTCCAAAGTCATAGAAATGCGAGTATTAATTTTAGTGTATCAAAAGTTCAATACACTATAAAAGGTTTAACTTTTTTATAAATAATAGTTTTATGATACTACAAGTTTTTAAATAAATAAATGCTGTTAAATTAAATTTAGCACCTAGAAATTTATACATTTACTAATAAAAAAGAAGCGGAAGAGAAAGTCATTTTCATCAAATGATTTCATATTCCGCTTCTATATGTGTAGTTATAATAGCTTTGAATTAAGCATTTTATATTAATGCTTACTCATCGTAAGAAATTAAACTCATAACATCATAATCTTTAATTTTTTCAATACCATTTAAATATTTTAATTCAATAATAAATGCAATACCTACTACGATGCCGCCAAGCTTTTCAACTAATTTAATTGCTGCTTCAATTGTACCGCCAGTAGCTAATAAATCATCTGTGATTAAAACACGTTGTCCTGGTTTAATAGCGTCTTTGTGCATCGTTAAAACGTTTTTACCATATTCTAAGTCATATTCATAACGAATGACTTCACGAGGTAATTTACCTTCTTTTCTCACTGGAGCAAAACCAATGCCCATTGAATAAGCTACAGGACATCCAATAATAAATCCTCTTGCTTCAGGTCCTACAACAATATCCACATCTCGTTCTTTAGCATATTCAACAATTTGATCAGTAGCATAGCCATATGCTTCTCCATTATCCATGATTGTTGTAATATCTTTGAAACTTACACCCGCTTTTGGCCAATCTTCAACCTCTGAAACATATTGCTTTAAATCCATTTATCTATTTCCTCCTATTATTTAGCCCTTTTGATTTTTAATCCATTTTTTAAGTTGTGAGAAGTCTTCATATAGTAGAAATTGCTCAACTTCAATTCTTGCTTGTCTAGCTTGATAAATGCGACTTGATTCAATCGCTTGTTTATTTGGATTATTGTTTATTTTAATTATACCATTTTCATCAGTAATAAAGCCTAAATCAAGAAACACTTTCAACATAAATTTAAGTATATTCGGTTTTATTCTTAAATACTGGCATAATTGCATACCTTCTTGAACTAAATTCATTTCTTGTTTATTTAATAATGCTTTATAGCAATTTTTAAATAATGTTGCATTAGGCATGCCTTCGAAATAAATTGACTGACTATGTTGTAAGATTAAATATAATTGCGAATATGTTAAACCATGTAAACTTTGTTGAACACTTTCAAGATTTGGCGGTAAATCACGAAATACAATTATATCATGAGTTGTGTCTATCTCCTCACCATAAAAATAATAATTGTCATCTAATTTTTCCTTTTTAGGATGAATGACAAACGCATACTGATGATTACTAGGATCTATATCTAATTGTTTACGTTTACTTCTATAATCTAGTATTTGTTCATCATTGGTTGCTAAATCTTGAATAATAAGTTGTGGTGATTGATTACCATTCCATTCATTAATTTGTAAATGGCCTAACAAACTAATAGGTTGTCCAATTTCGAGCTGAGTAGCGAGTTGCCCATTTTTCCAGAAAAGATTTTGCAATTGTTGTTCGCCAGCGACTAATTTTAAATGCGCTTTGTCTTTACCAATTGCTTTAACATTTGTTACATCTATATCATCAATTTCAAACAATGGTTTTTCAAAATCTGTACCAAATGGACTTAGTTTTTGGATATCATTAATATTGCCAACCGTAATATCTTTTTCTTCGAGTTTTACAGTAACATGTTTGGTCGGTTCTAGCGATGTATGTTCTGTCAACTTCGCCATCCATGCATTTAAACCTTGCTCTAATGGTTCAATGTTATCAATTTCCATTGTCATGCCTGCAGCCATGTGATGACCACCAAATTTAGTAATTAAGTCTTGATGGGCACTTAATATTTCAAACATCGACACTTGTTCAATACTTCTCGCTGATCCTTTTGCATGATTTTGTTCTAAATCTATATTTAAAATCAGAGTTGGTAATGAATAAGTTTCAACGATTTTAGAAGCTACTATTCCCAATACGCCTTCGTGCCAATCTTCTTTAGCTAGTAATAAAAATTGATGGCCAGCGTTCACTTTTTCTTCAGCCATAACTAATGCTTCTTCAGTAATTTGAGCAACAATATCTTTACGCTCAATATTGAAATGTTCAACTTGTTCAGCTAAAAACTCGGCCTCTTCCTCATCTTCTGACATAAGCAGCTCTGCTGCCAGTGAGGCGTCTTCAAGACGACCTACTGCATTTAGCCTTGGTCCGATAATAAAACCAATTGTTTCTTCATTTATCGTGTCATTAAAGCCAGCTTGATTTAATAATGCTTTAATTTGAGGTGGACAATGCTCATTTAAGTGAGCCAATCCGTTTTTTACGATGGTACGATTCTCATCTGTTAAGGAAACTAAATCAGCTATTGTTCCTATAGCAGCTAAACTCTCAAAATAATTAGGTGGATTGTCTAATAGTAATTGAGATAGTTTAAAAGCTACGCCAGCACCACATAAATAATGAAACGGATAATCGAATTCTGGATGCATAGGATGCACGATAGCATAGGCCTCTGGAAGTGTACGACCAATTTCATGATGGTCTGTAACAATCACATCTACACCTAATTCCTGCATCATTTTTATTTCGTTATGACCTTGTATCCCATTATCTACAGTAATAATAAGTGAAACACCTTCATCATAAGCATTTCTAAAAGCAAGTTCATTTGGACCATAACCTTCAGTAAAACGGTTAGGAATATACCATCCTACTTCAGCCCCTAGCATTCTCAAAGTATTGACGAGAATGGTAGTAGAAGTAACACCGTCAGCATCATAATCTCCATACACTAATATACGCTCATTTTTATCAATCGCTTGATTAATTCTTTCGATTGCTTTATCCATGTCACTTAATAAGCGCGGATCATGACTAATCGTTGTTCCAGATAATAAAGCTTTAATATCACTGTCTTTAGTGATAGCTTTACTTTCCAATACTTTTTTTATAATAGGTGTTAATCGATGTGCTTTAGCTACATCATCTGCGATATATTCAGTTGGAGGTTCATAAAGCCATTTATATTTAGATTTAATCATACAACTATCCTTCCTTTTTCCAAGAGCCATTATACCTAAAATTATATTAAATAAAAAGTAACATCATCCTAAATAAGTATAACTAAATTATTTAAAAATAAGAAAAGAACTACTGATAAACCAAAGTTTATCAATAGTTCTTATATATAAATTATTAAACTAAGATTTTTTCATCATTAGATTTTTTCTCTTTATACACTACAAGTTTTCCATTTTCAGATTTCTTCAATTGACGTTTCTTCATAATGCCCCAAAGAGGAACAGCAATAAAGACTGAAGAGAACACACCTGAAATTAAACCAATAAGTAGTGCAAGTGAGAAGTTAAATAGACTTGCTGCACCAAAGATTAATATTGCAACTACAACCACCACAACAGTTAATACTGTATTAATTGAACGAGTCATAGTTTGTCTGATTGAACGGTTAACAATATCGTCAATTTGTTCAGGATCAGTAATCACTTTAATCTTATGCAAGTTTTCCCTTACACGGTCAAACGTAACAATCGTATCGTTAATTGAATAACCTACAATTGTTAAAACAGCAGCAATGAATGTAATATCCACTTCTAATCTGAATAAACTAAATAACGCAACAATGATAAATACATCGTGAAGTAAAGCTAATATAGATGAAAGACCCATTCTCCATTCGAATCTTAATGATACATAAATAATGATACCAATAGCTGCAAAGATAAGAGCTTTCATAGCATTTTTAGCTAACTCTTGACCAATCATTGGTGACACAGTATTTACAGTTGGTTTATGACCATATTCATCATTCATTTTCTCATTTACTTTAATCACTTCATTTTTAGATAAGTCTTTTTTGAATTGAACGGTAGCTTGTTTATTGCCTTCACCGTTAATTTGAACTTGGTCTGGCGTTAAGCCTATATCTTTAACAGAACGTTCAACTTGTGCTTGTGTCAATTTAGAATCAGAATTGATATCTACACGTGTACCTGCTGAGAAATCAATACCTAAGTTTAATTTGAAAATACTTAAAATAATAATTCCTGCTACTAAGATAAGTATACTTAAACTAATTAATGGTTTAGCTAATTTAACAAAATTCCATTTTTCAAATGACGTTTTTAAATCATGTACATCTACGCCTTCATTAATATCATGACGGTCTTTCTTATTAACACCAAATAACCAATATTTCTTTTTGAAATAATTAGATGATACAAGTAATGAAAGTAACCATCTTGATAAGAATACTGCCGTTACGAAGATCATTAAAATACCTAATAACAACATTGTAGCGAAACCTTTAACTGAACTTTCACCGAAGAGGAATAATACACCGGCTGCAATCACAGTTGTTAAGTTTGAGTCAAAGATAGTTAAAAATGAACTTTTGTTTGCCTTACTATAGGCTTGTTTAAGCGTTCGACCAATCCTCAATTCATCTTTTATCCGTTCATACATAATGATGTTTGCATCGACCGCCATACCTACACCAAGCACTAAGGCAGCTAAACCTGGGAGTGTAAGTACCCCAGAAATAAAGTTAAATGCTACTAAAGTTGAATAGATATAAACAGTTAATGCGATAATCGCAACTAAACCTGGTAATCTGTAGAAACCTACCATAAATAAGTAAATGATAGCAATACCAATTGCAGATGCAAATATTGTTTTATCAAGTGCATCTTGACCAAATTGAGCACCTACAGAATTTGAATAAATTTCTTTTAAATCAACTGGTAATGACCCAGCGTTAAGTAATTCTGCAATTTGCTTAGCTCTTTCCACGCCTTCTTGACCATGGAAACCACCAGAAATTTCTACGCTGTCTGAATTAATAGGTTGATTAACAGAAGCGGCTGAAACGTATTTACGTTTATTCTCAGGCTTCTCTAATTCTTTGTGATAGCTATCACCTTTTTTGTAATCTAACCAAACCACCATCATGTTTTCTTGTTTCTTAGAAATTTCTTCCGTTACTTTTTTAAATTTAGCACGGTCTTTTAATTTAAAAGTAACAGCTGGTTCATTCGTACCTTGTTTAAATTCTTGTTTAGCTGAACCTTGTACAATGTCTTTACCAGTTAATTTAACTTTATCATCTGCATCGCGAATGGTTAAATTAGCTTGAGAAGACAAGATTTTTCGAGCTTCGTCAGGATCTTTAACACCAGCTAACTGAACTCTGATACGGTCAGGATCCTCTACTTGAATATGTGGCTCAGACACACCCAACACGTTAACACGATTTTCTAACGTACGAGCAGTCGATTGTAAAGCATTGTCATCAATCTTTTTACCACCTTCAAGTGGTTTAACTTGGTAAAGCACCTCGAAACCACCCTGTAAATCAAGACCGAGATTTACATTTTTAACTACTTTCTTATATGTAAGTCCCATTCCCACAAAGAGGAGGACTACAATTAATAAAAAAGCAATTATCCTACTAATTTTTTTCACATGAACACCTCATTGTTAACTTATGTAATTAGAATAATCTTTTAATTAACCACGTGCAAGTTAATAAACGATTACATTGTTATAACATGACTTAACTATATTAACATAACACAACATTTAGTGAAATTCAGACCCATGTCCATTCTTTTAAATTTAAAAATGTAGCATTACTTTCCTAATTATATTTTTAACTTATACTAAGATGATTTATTTATTATTTCTTTTAAAAAATAGATTCCACAACGTAGTTATATGACACCTGAGGGTTTAAGGTTTATTGATAAACTTGAGTGCTTACACACTTAAGTAAGTAGTTCTAAGATAGATAACGAAGTATAGTTATGGAGACTCCTAGTGGAAAAGAAAGAGCCTCAAGACTACAGGCTTGAGCCTTTCCCACCGGAAAGCGCAACAACTTAAACAAGTGAATATCTACCTTAGAACTACTTTACAAGACCAAGGCTCGATCCAGCCCTTAGGCAAGCATCACAACAGAATGAGTAAATGTTCATCTAAGAATTTCTTTACAGGACTATAGGCTTGAGCCTTTCCCACTGGAAAGCGCAACAACTTAAACGAGTGAATGTCTATCTTAGAGCACCTTTGATAAAAACATACACAAAAAATGCCCACAAAGTTTTTAACTTCGTGGGCAATCCAAGTATCAAAGTATAACTACTTTTCAACTTATATAAATTATGAAGGGTCTACTTGTTTAATGGCTGGTTTTTCAAAAGTCATTTCTGTACCATGACCATTTACAGTAATTACTACAGTAGTTTCATCTACAGCTTTTACTGTACCTTTTAAACCACCAATTGTAGTGATACGTTGACCTGCTTCAATTCGACTAATCATTTCACGATGCTCTTTCGCACGTTTTTGTTGAGGTCGAATTAAAAAGAAATAAAACACAATAATTAAAATTATTGGCAAAATCAATGCTGAAACGTTCATTATGTTTTCTCCTTACTAAAAGTTTTTAGGGTTCTCTACATTAAGTCCATATTGTTCGAAGAATTCTTCTTTGAAGTCTAATAATCTATCTTCTCTAATGGCCTGTCTAATATCTTCCATTAATTTTAGCAGAAAATGTAAATTATGAATAGTAGTAAGACGGATACCAAAAGTTTCCTCAGCTTTAATTAAATGTCTAATATAAGCACGTGTATAATTCTTACATGTATAGCAATCACAATTTTCATCAAGTGGTCTGAAATCTTCTGCAAATTTAGCATTTTTAATAACTAATCTTCCATTAGAAGTCATACAAGTACCATTTCGGGCAATACGCGTTGGTAATACACAGTCAAACATATCCATACCACGAATACTACATTCGATTAATGCATCTGGAGATCCAACGCCCATTAAATAACGTGGTTTATCTTCAGGCATATATTGAACAGTATGTTCTACCATTTCATACATTACAGGTTTCGGTTCACCTACTGATAAACCACCAATCGCATATCCAGGGAAATCAAGTTCAACAAGTTCTTTAGCACTTTGTTCTCTTAAATCTTTGTACTCTCCACCTTGGATAATTCCAAATAACGCTTGATCTTCAGGACGTTTATGCGCTTTAAGACAGCGCTCTGCCCATCTTGTAGTACGTTCAATAGAATCTTTAACATATTTATATTCAGATGGCATAGGTGGACATTCATCGAACGCCATCATAATATCTGAACCTAAATCATTTTGAATTTCCATTGATTTCTCAGGGCTTAAGAATAATTTAGAACCATTCGTATGGTGTCTGAATTCAACACCCTCTTCTGAAATTTTTCTTAAATTACTTAAACTAAATACTTGGAAACCACCTGAATCAGTAAGAATCGGGCCATCCCAATTCATGAACTTATGCAAGCCCCCAGCTTGTTTGATGATATCATTTCCAGGTTGCAACCACAAATGATATGTGTTTCCTAATATAATTTGAGCCTCAATTTGTCTCAATTCTTCAGGACTCATTGTTTTAACTGTGGCTTTTGTTCCAACTGGCATAAACATCGGTGTTTCAAAAGAGCCATGTGGAGTATGAACAATGCCTAAACGTGCACCGGATTGTTTACAAGTTTTAATATGTTCATAAGTAACTGCTGGCATATTAATACCTCTCATTCATTAAATAATTAACATTGCATCACCAAAGCTAAAGAATCTATATTCTAATTCCACAGCTTTATTATATGCATTTAAAATATTTTTCTTACTACTAAATGCTGATACAAGCATGACTAGCGTTGATTTAGGTAGATGGAAGTTAGTAATTAAACCATCTATTGCTTTATATTCGAAACCAGGATAAATAAATATATCAGTCCAACCACTTACTGCTACAAATCGATCGTAATCACGACGGATTGTTTCTAAAGTTCTAGTAGATGTAGTGCCTACTGAAATAATACGATGTCCTTTAGCTTTAGTTTCATTTAATAAATCAGCTGTCTCTTGTGTCATTTGATAGTATTCACTATGCATTTCATGATCGTCAATATTTTCTACACTTACGGGTCTAAATGTACCTAATCCTACATGTAAGGTAATAAAAGCAATATTAACACCTTTTGCTTTTATCTTTTCTAATAAATCATCAGTGAAATGTAAGCCCGCAGTCGGGGCAGCGGCAGAGCCACTTTCTCTTGCATAAACTGTTTGATAACGATCAGGATCATCTAAGCGTTCTTTGATGTATGGTGGTAATGGCATTTCACCTAATTCATTTAAACGTTCTTCTAAAATACCATCATAGTGCAAGCGCATAATGCGTCCGCCTTGATCTAATTCTTTAATACACTCAGCGACAATTTTACCCTCACCGAAAGATAATTTATTTCCGACTTTAATTCGTTTGGCTGGTTTTAATAACACTTCCCAATCATTATCTTCAATACGCGTAAGCATTAACATTTCTACTTTAGCACCAGTTTCCTCTTTGAGCCCAAATAAACGAGCTGGCATGACACGCGTATCATTTAAAACAAGTGTATCTCCCGCTTCAAAGTAATCAATGACATCTGTAAAATGTTTATGTTCCATTTCTCCAGATTCGCGCCCTAGTACTAATAAACGACTATGGTCTCTATCTTTTAATGGCGTTTGAGCAATTAACGATTCCGGCAAGTGATAATCAAATTCCTCAACATTCATTTAAATTCCCTCATTCTTTTATATTTTTAAAATGTTCATACGCAAACGCCGTAGCTTTTCTTCCTCTAGGCGTACGTTCAATAAATCCTTTTTGTATTAAAAATGGCTCATAAACATCTTCAATAGTTATACGTTCTTCACCAATGGATACTGCAATCGTATCAAGACCTACAGGGCCACCATTATATTGATTGATAATACAGTTCATCATTTTATGATCGATATAATCTAAACCTTCATCATCCACTTGTAACAATTGTAATGCTTGTTTCGTAGTTTCAATATAAATTTGTTCATCCTCATTAACTTGTTGGAAATCTCTGACCCTTTTCAAAAGACGATTAGCAACACGAGGTGTCCCACGAGAGCGTTTAGCTAATTCGATTGCACTTTCATCATCAATCTTTGTTCCTAAAACATCTGCAGTACGTATAATAATTTCTTTTAAATCATTCTCATTATAATATTCTAGTCTGAGATGAACGCCGAAACGATCTCTTAAAGGACCAGTTAAACTTCCTGCACGTGTAGTAGCACCTACTAAAGTAAATGGAGGTAAATCAATACGTATACTACGTGCTTCATCACCTTTACCAATAATAATATCTAAGAAGAAATCTTCCATAGCAGAATATAACACTTCTTCAACAACACTACTTAAACGATGAATTTCATCAATAAATAACACATCGCCTGGTTGTAAACCTGATAATATAGCTGCTAAGTCTCCAGGTCTCTCTAATGAAGGTCCTGAAACAGTTCGAATGTTAACTTCCATTTCATTAGCAATAATATTAGATAAAGTAGTTTTACCTAGTCCTGGGGGACCAAATAACAACACGTGATCAAGCGGTTCTTCACGTAATTTAGCTGCTTTTATAAAGACTTCTAAATTACTTTTAATAGAAGATTGGCCAATATATTGTTTTAATCTTGTTGGTCTTAATGAATATTCAAACGATGACTCATCATTGTGTAAAGATTGATCAACCATTCTATCATCCATATTTATCTCCCCCAGTTATTTAAAGTTTATTGTACAAGTTTAATTAATTATTTAGATTATGACACTAACGTTTTTAAACCTATCTTAACCGCTTCATCCACGGATTCTATATTTTCTTTATTAAGCACTTTTTCAACTTTCGCTAATTCTCTCTTAGAATAACCTAAAGCCTCAAGCGCTAATAAAGCTTCTTTAATAACATTTTCATTTACTGATGCTTGACCATCAATTTGGAATAAAGTTTCACTTGTTTCTTCAGTGATTTGAACTTTACCTTTTAAATCCAACACAATTTGTCGTGCCGTTTTCTTTCCAATACCAGGAAATTTAGTTAGATATGCATCGTTTTCATTTTCAATAGCACGTTTGACTTCATTTGGCGTACTCGTAGCCAAAATAGCTAAGGCTGATTTAGGTCCTATGCCCGTTACCTTAATCAAACTTAAAAACATATCTTTTTCTTCTTCACTAATAAAGCCATATAATAATTGGGCATCTTCTCTAACGATTAATGAAGTATAGATAGTCGCTTCTTGGTTTAAATATTTTTGAAAACGATAAGAATTAGGTGTTTGTATTTCATATCCAATTCCACTCGTTGTTTCAATGACAACATGTGTAGGAAATAGTTGTGTTAATTGTCCTTTAATATACGCGTACATATATGACCTTCCTTACATACTCATACTGATGAGTTCTACTTTAGAAACATGTTCAATCTCTCGTAGTGCGATAATAATTTCATCGATTGATTTCGCAGTATCTTTCGCACTTAATGACAATGTGATAGTAGCCTTATCTTCCATTGGCACACTTTGATGAATAGTGAGAACAGATAATTCTAATTTAGAAACTGTATTTAATACTTGTGCAAGCATACCTACAATATCATTCACATATAAGATAAGCGTAAATTCACGATGTTCAAGCATTTTCTCATCTACTGGAAAGATAGTTTCTCGGTATTTATAAAATGCACTTCGTGATAAATCAAATCTTTTTACTGCTTCAAAAATGGACAAATTCGGATTATTTTTTAAAGCATCTTTAATTTTTAAAGTTTTCACAACAGATTCTGGTAACACATCTTCGCGTATTAAATAAAACTTTTTATAATCTTTATTGTCCACTTAAAGCACTCCTATTCTATAAATTCAAACTCTCCACCCAAGATTCTAACAATATCGCCATTGCTACATCCACGTTCTCTTAAGGCATCATCTATACCCATTGAACGCATTTGTCTTGCAAATCGTCTTACGGCTGGATCACTGTTAAAGTCTGTCATCTTGAACATACGTTCAATTGCATTACCACTTACTACATAAGCACCATCATCGTCTCTAGTAATAGTAAATTTATCTTGAGAAGGTGTATGTTTGTAAAGAACACGGTTAATACCTGCATCCTCGTCTTCTTCTACACTGAAGTCAATATCTTTAACTTCTTCTAATTTATCAGCAATTGTGTATAATAATTGATCAATATTATCTCTAGTAATAGTAGAAACAGGAACAATCGTTACGTCTTCTCCTACTTCTTCTTTGAAAAGCGCTAAATTATCTTCCGCTTCAGGTATATCCATTTTATTAGCTACAATAATTTGAGGTCTATCTTCTAACCTCTGCTTATAATTAACTAATTCTTTATTAATGATTTGGTAATCATCATAAGGATCGCGACCTTCTGAGCCACTCATATCTATCATGTGAACAATTACTTTCGTACGTTCTACATGTCTTAAAAATTGGTGACCTAAGCCAACGCCGTCAGAAGCACCTTCAATTAAACCAGGTAAATCAGCCATTACAAAACTTCTACTATCTGGAGTAGAAACCACGCCTAAATTAGGCTTAATTGTAGTAAAATGATAAGCACCAATTTTCGGTTTAGCTTTAGAGACGATTGATAATAACGTTGATTTACCGACACTTGGGAAACCAACTAAACCAACATCCGCTAATAATTTAAGTTCTAACGTAACATCTAATTCTTCCCCTGGTTCGCCATTTTCACTGAAATCTGGCGCTGGGTTTCTAGGTGTTGCGAAACGTGAATTTCCACGTCCACCTCTACCACCTTTAGCAATAACTGCTCTTTGTCCGTCTTCAACTAAGTCTGCTAAAACTTCATCAGTGTCTACACTTTTAATAATTGTACCAGGTGGCACTTTTAAGACTAAGTCTTCAGCATTTTTACCATGCATATTACTACTTTGTCCATTTTCACCTTTTTTCGCTTTAAAGTGACGTTGATATCTGAAGTCTAGTAACGTTCTTAATCCTTCATCTACTTCAAATACTACAGAAGCACCTTTGCCTCCATCGCCACCTGCTGGGCCACCAAAAGGTACATATTTCTCTCTACGATATGCTGTGATACCATTACCTCCATCACCAGCTTTAAGAGATATTTTAACTTGATCGACAAACATATATCTCACCTCTTTTACTTTTAATTCATCAATGACAATATTATATCATTAAGTATAAAATTTATATAAATAAACAAATTGTATTTTAAACAAAATAAAACACCAGAAGTATTCACTTCTGGTGTTAACTAGACAAAATTATTCAGCAACTGCGTATACAGAAACTTGTTTTTTGTCGCGACCTTTACGTTCGAAACGAACTACGCCGTCGATTTTAGCGAATAATGTATCATCGCCACCACGACCTACATTTTCACCAGGATAAATTTTAGTACCACGTTGACGATATAAGATTGAACCGCCAGTAACGTATTGACCGTCAGCACGTTTAGCACCTAAACGTTTTGATTCAGAGTCACGTCCGTTTTTTGTAGAACTTACCCCTTTTTTAGATGCGAAGAATTGTAAGTTTAATTTTAACATCGGGATACACCTCACTTGTAATTTAATCTGATATTTTCATTATATTCATCTTCAATAGTTTGTAAAGAAACTAACATCGCTTGAAGGATGAGTTGTGCTTGTTCATTATTTGTATCTACACTTCTAATATGAAAATGACCACCGTCATCATCGTAATCAATGTCAGGCTTTTCCGAAGTTAAACCTAAGATAGCATTAACGCTACCAAACAACACTGCTGAAGCACCTGCACAAACAATGTCATGACCATATTCGCCATGATTAGCATGTCCATCCATTATAACATCTGTTACCTTACCATCTTCATTTATTGAAACATCAACAGTAATCATAAGGATTAAGCGTTGATTTTATCAATAGTTAATTTAGTATAAGGTTGGCGATGTCCTTTTTTACGTTTAGAGTCTTTACGACGTTTATAAGTGAAAACAGTAATTTTTTTACCGCGTCCTTGTTTATTAACTGTAGCAGTTACAGTAGCACCTTCAACTGTTGGCGCACCAACTTTAACTGAATCGCCACCTACAAATAAAACTTTATCAAATGTAAATGAATCACCTTCATTAACATCTAATTTTTCAACGAAGATTTCTTGACCTTCTTCTACTTTAATTTGTTTACCGCCTGTTTCGATAATAGCAAACATACTTTGCACCTCCTATATTATAAGTCACGCCATATACAGGTGACTTGTTAAATAAGTACTTAAACCTGTATGCGAGCGGTTGTATGTAGCTATAAAACTACTCAACTACTGCATCTTACCATTCCTATATCTTACTGTCAATCTTGTTTTGAGTTTTTTTGAAAATTTTAATTAAGATTGGATAAAGTATGATGAGTAGTACACTATTAAGTATGATTGTTGGTATTAAACGCAATAATAAGAAGTGTACAATATCAAATTGAACAAATCCAACAATTGAATAAATAAGTGCAATATAACTTTCAAATAATATCAAAGCACATATATTGAATATAAATATCATAGTATAATCGCGATAAAAAACTTTGATAAATTTATCGAAAAGTAACGTTATAGCGATATATCCAAACATATACATTCCATATATACTACCTAAATAAATATCTGTAATAATTCCTAGGAATGCACCTAGCAACAAGGCAACGCCTAAACTACGATAAATAGTTAATAATAGTATAAACATTAAAGTTAAATGTGGCACTAATATAAATTCCATATTACCTATATGCATTGGAATGATGAGACCGATGATAGTATCTAAATAGAAGAGTATCGCGCTAATAATTAAATAATATATAACTCTCATTATTACTCCCTACTTTCTTCAGGGACAGTTTTAGCATCTCTCTTAGCAATATAGACGTGATTAATTTGTGATAAATTGGCTCCTGTTTTAACTCTTACTTCTTGAGCTAAACCATACTCATCATTTTCTACCTTCGTAACTTCACCTATGTATAAATCACTTGGTAATTGATCAGCCAATCCACTAGTAACTACCTTATCACCTTTGGAAATTTTATCTTTATTGTTGATATTACTAATAATAAGTTCTTGGCTTTTTCTATCATAGTGGTCAATCAAACCAAAGACGTTACTTGAGCCATGTTGAATGTTAACTGATAATTTACCTGTTCTCGTATTAGTAGAAATTAAATCTACTTGTGAAGAAAATTGATTAACTTTAGTTACTCTGCCGATTAATCCATCAGCTGTCATTACAGCCATGTTATTTCCTACACCCGCTTTTTTACCCTTATCTATAATCACTGTATTCATCCATTGATCAGGATTACGAGCAATAACGGCTCCTGATATTGCATCATATTTAGAAACGTCACTCATATGTAATTCTTTCTTTAGATATTCATTTTCCGCTTCTAGCTTCTCATTTTTAGCTTCTAATTCTTTAACTTTTTTATTGTCAGTTGTTTTAGATGAGCTGAAAATGTTATTTATTGCTCCAGTCACAAAATTAACGGGATAACTAATAACTCTTTGTCCAAATGAAACAGAATCCCCTACATATTGCTCCGGAGGTGATTGAGTTTGCGATCGAATGGACAAACCAATCAGTGCAATAAAAACTATAATTGCACAAAAAACAACAATCAACTTGTTATTTTTGAAAAACTTTTGCACTCACAACACCTCTACCGATAGTTATTTAAATTGTCCTTTACTATTTTATATTACTCTATAATCTAAATAAAGCACTAAATACTTACCTTTTAAGCTTTATTCATATAAAAAGAAAAAAGAGGCTTGATATCTTATGCTTAAAACACCTTAAAATCAGTGTATTAAGCATTTCAATTTCAAGCCTTAATACTCATTATCTAATGATTATTTTTCTTTGTCGGTATTTTCCTTTTTTTCATCTTCGCTATATAGTGTTTCATCTTTTCTCCACTTAGCGAATAAGTTTTGTGCTTTAGCTTGTTCGTTAGCTTGTTTTTCTTTAGATTGTTCTGCCATAAATCACACCAACCTTTAATTTTTATCTCTAATAGAACTGTAACGTATTTAATTTTGCTTTTCAAATAGTTAAAATATATGCCCTATCAATTAATAAGCAGTCGGTGGCTTAAGCTCAATATTTTGCCCCATGCGATTTAAATCTTGTTCCAATTCAATTTCAGTACTATAGACTCTCATTGAATCGCTACCAAATTTATAAAGAATGAACTTATCTTCTCTTTGCCCTGCAATATAATGATCATTATATCCCATTCTTCCAAGACCTGAGACGGCCATAAATTCATTTTTATCGATTAATTTAAATACATTCCCCATTTGACTAGACGGAATATTTTTTAATAAGTCATTGTCTTCTAAAACATAATGTTTACCATCTGTAGGATATGGATTATTAAATTGATTATAATTCTCACTTATAGGCGCATTATTAGGAGGATGGTTAATAGGATTCCATTCTTGTTCTCTTAGAAAAGGAGCATATTTTAGTGCAATATAGACGACGCAAATAATAGCTATAACTGCAACAATATTTTTTATGAGACTCAGAATAAATCGCATTACTTTCCCTCCTAATTTAATCTTAATCATTATAAATAACTATCATTTCTTATTCATCAGTCTTAGGTACTAGAAGACCTATTACCTAAAGTATGATAGGTTTTTGTGCTAAAATGAATTACAATAATATTATGTTGTAATTGACAAACTTTTTAAGTGAGGAGTGTGACAATGCATATTCTTACAGTTATATTAATTGCATTATTAGTTATTTTATTATTTAAAGTAGGCCTTGCTATTTTAAGATTTATTATCTCAGCCGCTTTAGTTATTTTATGTCTTTATTTAGGTTATCAGGGTATTCTCTGGATTCTTGAAAACTTCCAAACCCTCTCAGCCTATATTCGATAAAATAGAAATGCTAGCTACGTATCTAATGATTGATTTCAGACTACTTAGCTAGCATTAATTTATTTTTTAAAAGTATGAGTTAAATAATTATAAAGTTTATATGTACCCGCTAAAAGTAATCCCCAAATGATTCCAGTAACAACAGCTCCAACTAATAATGTAAAGATATCTACCTTTTGATGACTAATAAATACCCCTAAAATTGAAAATACTACAAAACCTATTATAGATAACCCTACCGTTATTAATACTTCTTTAAATCGAATCGTTTGTTGTTTAACATTTAATCTAATTACATAAATAATGGGCAATAATATACCAATAATTAAAAAGATTGTCATAGTACACCTCTTAACCTTTTATTAAAACCTTATTATACAAAAAGTTACTAAGTCATACTATAAAGAATTTAAAAAAGACTTTACTCAAAATATCCTTCTTCTACCAAGCTAGTAAACTTTTGATCACCAATAATAATATGATCTAATAAATCTATACCGAGAATATGACCACATTCTTTCAATCGAATAGTAGTTGCAATATCTTCTTTAGATGGCGTGACATCACCAGAAGGATGGTTATGTACTACAATAATTGCATTACTTGACGCTCTAATTGCTGCATTAAATACTTCTCTAGGATGTATTACAGATGAATTTAACGTTCCCTTATAAATTACTTCTTCTTTCATAACAACGTTTTTTGAATTTAAAAATAGTGCAACAAAATGTTCCTGTGTTAAATCCTTCATTTTAGCCATCATCATATCAGCAACATCTTTAGGTGATTTAATTTTAACTTTTTCATGTGTACTTCTTGTATTCATTCTTTCCCTAATTCAAATGCTGCTTTTAAGGTAGTTGCTTTATAAGTACCTATCCCTTTTATTCTTACTAAATCATCAATAGATAATTGCTTTAGTTCTTTTAAATTTGGATATTTGTTCATAATATCATTCGCTATATCAATACTAGAGTATCCTTGGCGTCCAGTATTAATTAAAATCGCTAATAATTCGCTATTAGATAAGCTTTTTGCGCCTTGTTGAATCAGTCGTTCTCTAGGTAATTCAGTAGCTGCCATGTCCTTAATTTTCAAAAAAATCAACCTTTCTATAAATAAACTAAAAGATAGGGATAGAAATAATTTGCAAATAGATAACCAATAAAGATAAAAGGAATAAATGGGAGGTTCGAAGATTTCTTAATTAAAATTGTAAAGAATGCGAATGGCATTGCAGTTAATAATGCAAATAAAAGAAAAATACAAAAGAAGTTATAAGGATAAAAGAGAGATAGCATACTTAATAAGAGAATATCACCATAGCCAATTTGATTTGGCATAATCAAAAAACATGTGTGTAATATTAGGGAGAAAATTAGAAAAGTGAAGATATAAACATGCGATATAAATAAAGAAATAATGGCAAATATAATTATAAGATTCATATTAACGGTCTTAGTATCAATATCATAAAGTGCCATTGATAATAGAAATAAAGATGTGGTTAAAAACAATGGGAAATGTATAGAGGAAGGAATATAACATGAAACTGGGATAATTAGAAATGCTAAAAGTTCACCTATAAAATAATTTGTATTAAGCCGATATCCACAACAGTTAGACTGCCCTTTCAAGCAAATAAAACTAATAATAGGTAAGAGTTCAAACCATTTCAAAAGTTGGTGACAGTTATCGCACTTGGAACGCAATTTAAAGTAATTGAAAGAGAGTTTATTAATCGAGCTCAATTGATATAAGTAGCTAAAAAGAACACTACATAAGTAAGAAAGTATATACATGAAACATCTCCTTTCTATTATTGTAGCAAAAATACTGTAAAAGTAAACTGTATAATTTTATTAATATATAGATTTATTATAAAAATTAATATATTTCTTACTTTAAAGTTCTAAATATTAATTTCTGCAGATAAACGCAATTTAAAAAACCACCTAATCAACGTCTATACTTAAAATAGTACGTTATTAAGTGGTTAAATAACTTTATGAAATTTAAAATTGTGTTTTAGCTTTTACTTCACTAATGAAATACAAACTACCAGTAATTAACAATCCTTCACCTTCATATTGATTGATAAATTCAACATAATCGTCGACAAATTGAATATTATCAATATTAATACTTTCGGCAAGTTCATCTTTGCTAAGTGCTTTAGGGAAATCAAATTCAGTGAAGTAAATTGTATTAGCTACTTCCGATAATTTATTCAACATACCTGAAACTGGTTTTCCTTTAATAGCTGAGAATAGAATGTCCATTTTAGTGTCGTAATAATTTTTAATTGTGTCTATTAAAGCTTCTACACTTTCATTATTATGAGCACCATCAATAATAATTAATGGATTTTCTTTCACTTTCTCAATTCGGCCAGTCCACGTTACACTCTCAATAGCATCAATCATTTTATTGAAATCTAATTCAATGACATCTTCTTCGTTAAGTTCGATTAATGCGGTAATAGCTAACGCAGCATTTTCTTTTTGATGTTCACCTAACATATTTAAGATAATCGTTTCTAACTCATAGTCTTTATAACGATAAGTAAACTCATCATCTTGTGATAGCACTACAATTTCACGATCTAATTCCATAGGCTTAGCATCATTACTTTCAGCTAAATCACGAATATATTTAAGTGCTTCTTCATTTTTCACCGCGTAAATCACTGGTGTATTAGGTTTAATAATCACACCTTTGTCTTTAGCGATATCTAAGTAAGTATTACCTAAAATATCCGTATGATCTAATCCAATACTTGTTAAAATTGAAAGAATTGGTTTGAATACATTAGTAGAATCATTTTTAATTCCAAGACCAGCTTCCACTACAACGAAATCGACTGGATGAATTTCTCCAAAGTATAAAAACATCATAGTCGTAATTATTTCAAATTCTGTAGCGCCACCTAGTTCAGTTTCTTGTTCTAATGCCTCACTCACAGGTTTGACACGTTCAACTAATTCAACTATTTCATCATTCGTAATAGGATGACCATTTAAACTTATTCTTTCATTAAATGTTTCAATAAATGGTGAAGTAAATGTTCCTACTTCATAGCCATTTTCAACAAGAGCAGCTCTTAAATAAGCAACTGTAGAGCCTTTG
The DNA here is from genome assembly GCF_916858875.1 of Staphylococcus sp. Marseille-Q1834. Taxonomy (NCBI): domain Bacteria; kingdom Bacillati; phylum Bacillota; class Bacilli; order Caryophanales; family Staphylococcaceae; genus Staphylococcus; species Staphylococcus sp. Marseille-Q1834. The sequence continues at coordinate 445,792 of NZ_CAKASN010000002.1, forward strand.
CCATTTGTACCACCAACATGAATGCCTCGAATATTTAATTGAGGGTTGTTCAAACGATCCAGCATCCATTCCATTCTTTTCACACCGGGTTTGATACCAAATTTTGTTCGTTCATGTATCCAATACAAACTATCTAGGTAATTCATTGGCGATTCTCCTATGCTTTTAATTGTTCGATTCTAGTTTTTACACCATCATATTTTTCTTGATAACGTTGTTGTTTTTCTCTTTCTTCGTTAATAACTTTTTCAGGCGCTTTATTAACAAAGTTTTCGTTAGATAATTTTTTATCAACTCTATCTAATTCTTTTTGTAATTTATCTAATTCTTTTTCAAGACGAGCGATTTCTTTATCCATATCGATTAAGCCTTCTAAAGGAAGAACGACTTTCCCTGCTTCTACCACTGCTGTCATAGCTTTTTCTGGAATATCAATATTTGTATCAATGACTAACTCGCTTGGATTACAGAATTTATGAATATAATCTGCATTTTCATTAAGTGTCGCTTTCACGTCTTCATCTTTTGCTTGGATGAAAATTGGTATAGATTTAGAAAGCGGTGTATTAACTTCAACACGAGATTGTCTAACTGATTTAATAATTTCAACAAGTTGTTGCATTGTTTGTTTACTGTCTTCAAAGCTAAATTCTTCTTTAACGGTTGGCCAAGATGCTTTTACAATTGTTTCTCCTTCATGAGGAAGACTTTGCCAAATCTTTTCAGTGACAAATGGCATGAACGGATGTAGCATACGCATAATTTGATCTAATGTGTAACTTAATACAGAACGTGTCGTTTGTTTTTGAGCTTCATCGTCACCATTCATTGGAATTTTACTCATTTCGATGTACCAATCACAGAATTCGTCCCAAATGAAGTTATATAATGCGCGACCTACTTCACCAAATTCATATTTATCACTTAAGTGTGTGACTGTTTCAATTGTTTCATTTAAACGCGTTAAAATCCATTTATCTGCTAGAGATAAATTACCAGATAAATCGATATCCTTGTAGTTAAAGTCATCACCAATATTCATTAAACTGAAACGCGCACCGTTCCAGATTTTATTGATGAAGTTCCACACTGATTCTACTTTTTCAGTAGAATAACGTAAATCATGACCTGGAGATGAACCAGTAGCTAAGAAGTAACGCAAGCTGTCTGCACCATATTCTTCGATAACATCCATTGGGTCAACACCATTACCTAATGATTTACTCATCTTACGGCCATCTTCAGCACGAACTAAACCGTGTAATAATACGTCGTTAAACGGACGACGATCAGTAAATTCTAGACCTTCGAAGATCATTCTTGCAACCCAGAAGAAGATAATGTCATATCCTGTTACGAGCGCATTTGTAGGATAGTAACGTTTAAAGTCTTCTGCTTCTTCATTTGGCCAACCAAGCGTAGAGAATGGCCATAACGCACTTGAGAACCAAGTGTCTAATACATCTTCGTCTTGTTGCCAATTTTCAATATCTTCTGGTGCTTCTTCGCCAACATAAACTTCGCCTGTTTCTTTATGATACCAAGCTGGAATTTGATGGCCCCACCATAATTGACGAGAAATCGTCCAATCTCTAATTTCTTCCATCCAGCGGTTGAATGTATTTTCAAAGCGAGGTGGATAGAAATCAATACGATTATCTGTGTTTTGATTATCTAATGCTCTTTGAGCAAGTGGTTTCATTTTAACGAACCATTGTGTAGATAAATAAGGTTCAACTACAGCGCCCGAACGTTCTGAGTGACCTACTGAATGCATGTGCTCTTCAATTTTAATAACTAAATCTTGTGCTTTTAAATCTTCTACTAATTGTTTACGGCATTCAAAGCGGTCTAAACCTGCATATTTATCAGCTTTATCGTTCATTTTACCGTTTTCATCCATAACGATGATGTTTTCTAAATCATGACGTTGTCCGATTTCAAAGTCATTTGGGTCGTGTGCAGGTGTTACTTTCATAGCACCACTACCAAATTCAATATCAACATATTCATCTGCTAAAATTGGTAATTCACGACCAACAATAGGTAAAATAACTTTTTTACCAATAACATCCTTATAACGTTCATCATTAGGGTTAACAACGATAGCTGTATCTCCTAACATCGTTTCAGGACGTGTTGTAGCAATTTCAATATAACCTTCACCGTCAGCATATGGATATTTAAAATGATAAAAATGACCTTGAACATCTTCATGGATTACTTCAATATCAGATAATGCTGTTCTAGCTGCGGGATCCCAGTTGATTATGCGTTCTCCACGATAAATAATGCCTTTATTGTAAAGGTCAACGAATACTTTCCTAACAGCTTGACTTAAACCATCATCTAAAGTAAAGCGTTCTCTACTATAGTCTAAACCTAAACCTAATTTAGCCCATTGTTGACGAATAAAAGAAGCATATTCTTCTTTCCAAGACCAAGCGTGTTCTAAGAACTTCTCACGGCCAATATCATGGCGAGAAATGCCTTGTTCTTTTAATTTTGCATCTACTTTAGCTTGTGTAGCAATACCCGCATGATCCATACCAGGAAGATATAACGTATCGTAACCTTGCATTCTTTTCATACGTGTAATGATATCTTGTAACGTTGTATCCCATGCATGACCAAGATGTAACTTACCAGTTACATTTGGTGGAGGAATAACAATCGTATAAGTGTCTTTTGATTTATCTTCTGAGGGTTTGAAATACCCATTTTTAACCCATTCTTCGTAACGACCCGCTTCAACTTCGCGCGGATTATACTTAGGTTCCATGTTCATAGAAAAAACCTCCTAATTATAAAAAAACACCCCTCCTAAAAAATAGGACGGATGTTCCGTGGTACCACCTAAATTCAAGCTTAAAATTCTCGATTGAAAACTTTAACCTTGCACTTAATTATGATTAACGCTCAAACACGCTTTTATTTACTACATAAGTTCAATAAAAGTTCAAGTGGGCTACCTTCAGTAAGAATGCTATACATATTTCCACCAACCATATGCTCTCTTTGCTATCATTCAAACTTACTCTTCCCATAAATATATTTAATTACTTATTTATAGTATAATGGAAAGCCTAATAAGTCAATCTCTTGGAGGTATATTTATGAACGAATGTGCGTTCGGTACAAAGGATCCCATTTATCTTGATTATCACGATCACGTATGGGGACAGCCATTATATGATAGTAAAGCGCTATTTAAACTTTTGGCGTTAGAGTCTCAACATGCTGGATTGTCATGGTTGACGATTTTAAAGAAAAAATCTTCCTATGAAGAAGCATTTTATAATTTTGAACCTGAAAAAGTAGCAAGTATGACTCACGAAGATATTGATAAATTAATGGAGTTTCCTAACATAGTTCATAATCGTAAAAAATTAGAAGCTATTGTATCTCAAGCGAAAGGTTATCTTGAAATTGAAAAAGAACATGGTAATTTTAGTGATTACTTATGGTCATGTGTCAATCATCAACCTATTGACTTCCATTATCGACATGCGTCTGAAAGAATTACTGTTGATGAGCGTGCTACACAATTATCTAAAGACCTAAAGAAATATGGATTTAAATTTTTAGGTCCAGTCACCGTATTTTCATTTTTAGAAGCGGCTGGTTTATATGATGCTCACTTGGAAACTTGTCCTTACAAGCCTCAACATAAATAGAAAAATAGCGAACGCTCGTATATACGAGTATTCGCTATTTTTTTATACTTCTTTTCATGAAAAATCCGATAATTGGAGCAACGAGGAATAAGATGAAGAAAATTCTAAATATGTGGAAACTTGAAATCATAGCTACATCGGCCCCTGTGGCTATTGCTACAAGCACAATTTGACTCATTCCACCAGGTGCACCTCCTAAAAACAACTCATTCATTGAACTATGAGTAAATAAATGTACGATAAATACCATTAAGAATGCACTAATGATTAAAAGAACATTTTGATAAATGATCGCTATGGCAAGACGCCCTTTCAAATCTCCTAATAATTTAGCAATTTGTAGTCCAATTCTAATCATATAAATCAATTGTGCTGATGCAAGAATACCATTATCTAAAGTAAATATTGCATGTGTAGATAAATTCCATACTACTAAAACAGCTATCGGTGCCAATAATTGTTTAGTTGGAAAATGAATCTTCGCCATTATAAAGTAAACAATACCGATTGTAATAGCTAAAAATAGAATTTGAGAAATATTTAGAGCTTCAGTTAACGGTGGCGCCTTACTTACAGTTTGATTGCTAGTATCTCCACTACTGAAAAAATATGAGATAAACGGAACTAAGACTACCACAAATATAACTCGAGATGTTTGTGTTAAACTTACTACAAGAATGTTCGCTCTTTTATTCTCTTCTGCCATAATTAGCATTTGACTTAGTGCGCCAGGAATAACACTTAGTATTGCTGTTTCAGTATTGACTTGAGCTATTTTTTTGAAAAAATATGCAATTAATAATGAGAGCAATATGAGTAATATCGTGACAACTACAATCGTTAACCAATCATTTTTAATATCGTTAATCACTTTCTTAGTAAAAGTAGATCCTATTTGAACCCCTAGTAAAATTAAACCAATTTGACTGAGCCAAAATGGCCATTGAACTTTCAACTTAAAGACTTTTACTACTAATATAGCAGCAATAATGGGACCAAACATGAATGGTAAAAGGATATGAGCAAAATGCAAGATTAAGCTCATAACGACAGCAGTAATCAATAAAATTAAATTATTGCGTCTTAATGTCCACATTAACGCTCACTTCTTTCATTAAAATGAGGTTAAGACTAAAGTCTTAACCTCACATTATTTTATATTAAATTATACAATGCGACTTAATGCATTATCAAATGCTTGAATTGTTTTTTCAATATCCTCTTTAGTATGCGCAGTAGATAAGAATGTACCTTCGAATTGTGATGGCGGTAAGAAGATGCCTTCTTTAGCCATTTCACGATACATATTGCTAAAGAGTTCTAAGTCACTCTTATTCGCTTGTTCGAAATTAGTTACTGGACCCTCATTCAAGAAGTAACCAATCATAGAGCCCGCTCTGTTAACTGTAATAGGCACATTATGTTTCGCAAAGACTTCTTTTAAACCTTTTTCTAATATATCACCAAGTTCTTGGAAATAATCGTAAGATTCTGGAGTTAGTTGACTAAGTGTTTCATATCCACTAGTCATAGCTAAAGGATTTCCAGATAATGTACCAGCTTGATAAATGTTTCCTACAGGTGCAATGCTATCCATAATTTCTTTTTTACCACCAAAGGCACCTACTGGTAAGCCACCGCCAATTACTTTTCCTAAGCAAGTAATATCAGGTGTTACACCAAAGTAACCTTGTGCACAATTATAGCCTACGCGGAAACCAGTCATTACTTCATCAAAGATAAGTAATGAACCATATTCAGATGTAATATCTCTAAGTCCTTCTAAGAAACCTTCTAGAGGTGGCACTACGCCCATATTTCCTGCGACAGGTTCTACTATAACGCCTGCAATATCATCGCCATAATTCTCAAATGCAACTTTAATTGCATCTAAATCATTGTAAGGCACAGTTATTGTATTTTTAGCAGTACCTTCTGGCACACCTGGAGAATCCGGTAAACCTAGTGTCGCTACACCAGAACCCGCTTTAATAAGTAATGAGTCACTGTGCCCATGATAGCAACCTTCAAATTTAACGATTTTATTTTTACCTGTGTAACCACGTGCAAGTCTTAAAGCAGCTAATGTTGCTTCAGTTCCTGAAGATACCATACGCACTTTCTCAATAGATGGTACACGGTCAATGACTAATTCTGCTAATCGATTCTCTTCAAGAGTTGAAGCACCGAAACTCGTACCTTTGTCCACCGCTTCATGTAATTTTTCAATTACTTGTTTATTTTTGTGTCCTAAAATTAAAGGACCCCAACTTAATACATAATCAATATATTCATTACCATCGATATCATATATTCTAGAACCTTCAGCATGATCCATAAAAATTGCTGGTGTATCAACAGATTTAAATGCTCTAACTGGGCTATTCACCCCACCAGGCATTAAATTTTCGGCAATTTTCATTGCTTCTTGTGAATTTTCATATCCCATATTTAGTCCTCCTTTTCAAAAATGAATTATTTATCTAAATAACGGCAAATATCTTTCGCAAAATAAGTGATAATCATATCTGCGCCCGCACGTTTCATTGAAACCATTTGTTCCATCACTACGCGTTCTTCATCAATCCAACCATTGAGTGAAGCGGCTTTAGTCATCGCATATTCACCACTAACATTATATGCAACTACTGGAATATTTGTATTATTTTTAACATCTCTAACAATATCTAAGTAACTTAACGCAGGTTTAACAATCATCATATCTGCGCCCTCTTTCAAGTCACTTTCTAATTCTCTTAAAGCTTCTAAGCGGTTGGCAGGATCCATTTGATATGTTTTTCTATCCCCAAATGAAGGAGCAGAATCTGCAGCATCTCTAAATGGTCCAAAGAAACTTGAAGCGTATTTAATACCGTAGCTCATAATAGGAATATTATAATAACCCACTTCATCTAAACCTTGACGAATTTCAGTAACAAATCCATCCATCATGTTACTAGGTGCGATGATGTCTGCACCAGCTTCAACTTGTGAGATAGCTGTTTTCACTAATAATGGTAATGATTTATCATTATCAACATCATGAGTGTGATCATCAATAACGCCACAGTGACCGTGGTCAGTGTATTCGCATAGACATGTATCTGCTACGATGAGTAGGTCTTCGTGTAATGATTTAGCTTTACGAGTTGCTTCTTGAACAATTCCGTTATGATCATAAGCACCTGAGCCAACTTCATCTTTTTCATTCGGTACACCAAAGAACATAATAGCTCTAATACCTAAATCGTAGGCTTCGTTAATTTCTTCATCTAAAAGATTTAGACTAATTTGATATACGCCAGGTAAAGATTTAATTTCACTTTTAACATTATCTTTTTCTACTACAAAGATAGGGTAAATTAAATCTTCTTTTCTTACATGGTTTTCTCTGACTAAACGACGCATTGATTCTGAAGAGCGTAATCTTCTGTGTCTATCAAATTTCATTATTTATTCCTACTTTCTATAATTTTATTAATAAGTGCTTCTGCCGTCTGTTTATCAGCTATATAGGGTTCGATCCCATATTCTCTCAACGTATTTGCAGTTTGTTGACCAATTGCATAATATTGATTGAAATCAGACGGAAGTCCTTCATTAAAATAATAACGCACTGCCGATGAACTTGAAAACGTAAGTGCTTCAATTGCATTATTATTTATCATATTTAAGACGTCATGAATATTATTTTTATGAGGAACAGGCTTGTATAAATCGATTTTCACTACATTATTATTAATAGCTAATTGTTGTTGAAGTTTAGGTCGTGCTTTTGCACTACTTGGTATCAATACTTTTTGCCCTTTTATACTTAAATTATTCAATAATCCTTCTTGTGAATAATCTTCTGGCACAAAGTCTACCTTAATGTTTATATCATGACATAGTTGTGCAGTTTTACTCCCTATTACAGCAATATGTTTAACTTGTAGTGTATCCATATAGGGCTGAAATAATCTAACTGCATTTTTAGACGTAAAAATAAGCCAGTCATAGTTATTCTGCAATAATCGAGTATCAATCTCAAGTGGTTGAATTTGGATAAAGGGCTTATGCACAATTTCCACTAAATCACTTTGTATATTACTCGTTTGCGTCATTACTATAACTGGTTTCATTTGTTTTACCCCTCTAAATTTTGTATTAATGTTTAAATACATTAACTATTAGTGCGGTTGTTCTTCATTTAGCTTTCTAATAATTTCGTAGGCACCTTGTTCAATTAGTACATCACTTACTTTTTTTCCTAATTCTACTGGATCAGTGCCTATTTCAGTATGTTCATATCTCTCAGAGCCGTCAGGTGTCATAATTAACCCTGTGAATTCAATTTCTCCATTTGAATTATTAGTGGCGTAACCACCAATAGGCACTTGGCAGCTTCCATCCATCGCAGCTAAGAATGTACGTTCAGCTGTAACACAATCTGCCACTTGATTATTATGAACTTTCTGAAGTAATTCTAATAACTCCTTATCATCACTGCGACATTCTATACCTAATGCGCCCTGACCGATTGCCGGTAATAAGACATCTTTATCAAGGTAAGTCGTTACAATATCATCAGACCAACCCATACGACGTAAACCTGCTGCAGCAAGAATAATTGCATCATAATCTTCAGTTTCTAACTTATGAAGTCGCGTATCAATATTTCCTCGAATCCATTTTATTTTTAAATTAGGATATTTAGATAGTATTTGTGCACCACGTCTTAATGAACTAGTACCAATAATACTGCCATCAGGTAATTCATTTAAAGGTGTATGGTTTTTAGAAATATACGCATCAAAAGGTACTTCTCTATCTGGGATACAACCTAACGTGAGGCCTTCTGGAATAATACTTGGAACATCTTTTAAGGAATGGATTGCCATATCAATGTCTTTATTAAACAACTCATGTTGAATTTCTTTAACGAAAAGACCTTTGCCTCCAACTTTTGATAATTGTTTATCTACAATTCGATCCCCTTTAGTAACAATTTCTTTTATTTCAATATCTAAAGTTGGATCAACTTCTTTAAGTTTATCAATAAATTGTTGACTTTGCGTTAAAGCAAGTTTGCTTCTTCGCGAACCTACAACTAATTTGCGCATACATGCTGCCTCCTATTGCTTTTCAAATATTAAGTGAAATGAGCTGTAAAAAATAAATTAATCATACATAAGCAAAATAACACAATATTAAAGTAGATTAAATGAATTGATTTGAGCCACTGATTAAGACGAACAATTACAAACATACTATAAAGGATTGTAATTATTGTAGATAAAATCACTTTAGGATCTGTGAAGATACTTTCTCCTACTGCATAAAATCCCCATTGCGCTCCTAATATAATACTAAAAATTAAAATAATTAAGCCACTCAATGACGAATAAAATACAATAGTTTCTAAAGTAGCTACACTTCCAATTCTAAAGTACTTCTGGTCAAATTTTTTCTCTCTTAAATTGCGATATTGAATGATGTATAACAATGCATTAACAAAAGCTAATGCAAAAAAAGCATAACTTAGGACAGCTAAACCTATATGAATTAAGAGTAACTCATTGATAATTGTAACTCTTTGTCCATTCGTAGAATAATGTTCTGGTTGGAAAGTATTCATCATTAATAAAATAAAACCTATGACATTTAAAAAGAATACGGAAAAGCTTAATGCTTTCACAACATTTAATATTAACGAAATAGATATAATAATCCATGACAAAGAGAAAAATACATCAAAAAGAGAGTTGAGTGGTATCTGACTATGCGATGTCATATATATAGACAAAGAGATTGTTTGTAATATCCAAACAATCCCTAGTGTGTATATACCTAACTCTCTGATTTTATAGCTTTTTCTAACGAAATCTATAAAATAACAAAGAATACTTATCAAATATATGACTAATATAATTTCATGAAATCTAATAAACAGGGTTTCTTGCATATTATCACCATATAAATATGCTTATTCAAAACTTAAGATATGTCTTACTGAAAGCTCCTTTTCCCTTTCTGCTTTACGAGCCTTAACTTGTTCGTAAGGATTTTCAGCTTCAATATCAAAAATACTTTGAAATAGCTCTAATTTTTCATTGCTTTTTTTATCATTACTTAATTCTTTAGCCTGTTTAATTGGATCTTTAAGCATTTGATTAATAATACTTTTAGTATGCTTAGAAATAACCGTACGCTCTCTATCTGACAAATCAGGAAGCTTTCTATCAATACTTTCCATTGTTTCCGCTTGTATTGCCATAGCTTTTTCACGTAATGCTCGAATAACTGGAACTACGCCTAACATGTTAACCCAGTCATTATGACTTTGAATTTCATTAGGTATTTGATCTGCAATCATTTCTGCAGCCATTTGACGCTCTCGTAAATTGGCATCAACTAATCCTTTCAAATCGTCTACATCATAACTAAATACATTATCATTTAAGTTAATACCTGGCTCAATATCTCTAGGGACAGCAATATCAATTAACAATAATGATTTAGCTTTTCTAAGCGCTATCGCTTCTTTCATCATGTTTTTTGTAATAATAAATTCTGGTGAACTAGTTGAACTAATCACAATATCAGCAGAAGCCAATAAGGTAGGTAAAGAATTAAGTGAATCATATTTAACATTATGTTTCTGTGCTAACATTTTTGCATTTTCTTCAGTTCTATTAACGACAGTAATATTTGTAATACCTGAACCTAATAAGTTAAGAAGTGATAACTCACTCATTTCCCCTGCACCGATAATGACAGCTTGTTTACTTTTAAGTTTACCGAATACCTTTTTAGCTAATTCAACAGCTGCATAAGAAACACTCACCGCATTATCTGCAATGTCAGTTTCACTATGCGCCTTTTTAGCGAAAGTAATTGCTTGTTTAAATAAATGATTAAAAATTGTTCCAGTTGTATTTGTTTCTTGAGCTAAAAAGAAGGCATCTCTCATTTGTCCAAGAATTTGAGTTTCACCTAATACAATTGAATCTAAGCCAGAAGTGACACGCAATAAATGTTCTACTGCTTCGTCCCCCACTTTTACTTCTGACATTGCTTTTATATCATCTACTTCAAATCCAAATGAACGTGCTAAAAATCTTTGAATATAATAACGTCCTGTATGAATTTGGTCTACTACAGCATATACTTCTGTACGATTACATGTAGATAAAATAACGTTCTCTAAAATAGATTTAGTTTCGAATAAATCTTCATGGGCTAATCGTAAGGCATCATTTCTAAAAGCAACTTGCTCTCTAAGTCCTACATCGGCAGTACGATGATTTATACTTAAAGCAATAAAATGCATTTATAACGCCCTCCATATACTAACAATAATGTTAGTATAACATATATACCTTTGATTTTAAGTCGATTGCTCAAATAAATTAGAAAGATTCTAATCTAACGTCAATTTTTTGTCATTAATTGTCATACTTTCATCACACTAGACTATTTTACTTTAGTAGTGATTATAATCATTATAAATAAGAAGAAATTAAATCCCAAATTTGTTGTTGTTTTGTATTTTGAATCGAAGAATAACTAATAATGGTATCTTCAGGATCTAAATCTAATTTTTCTTTTATATTTTTAATATGCTTTTGTACTTTACCTTTTGCAATTTTATCTTCTTTCGTACAAATTACTAATGTAGGAATATCAAAATGCTTTAAATAATCATACATTAATACGTCGTCTTCTGTAGGATTATGGCGTAAGTCTACAAGCTGTATAACTAATTTCAAACTTTCTCTTTTAGTTAAATATTCTTCAATCATCTTTCCAAACTTTTCACGCTGTGACTTACTTACTTTTGCATAACCGTAACCAGGAACATCTACGAAGATTAATTGATCATCAATATTAAAAAAGTTTAAAGTCTGAGTCTTACCTGGCTGTTGTGATGTACGAGCCATATTTTTTCTAGCAATCATACTATTAATAAATGAAGATTTACCTACATTTGAACGACCACTTAATGCTACTTCAGCTAGACCAGTTTCTGGATATTGTGCCTCTTGAACTGCACTGATAATTAAATCTATATTATTAGGATTAATATTCATATGATATCCTCTCTCTTTAAAGTTTATTATAACTGTTTTATTATAATATATTTTAACGTAAACCTAAAAGACTATGTAACTACTCACAAATTCTCTTTTAATGTGAAAAAGAAAAACCCAAATCTCAAAGAGCGATTTGGGTTTGAAATATAATTAATTATGTTAAGCAGATGTTTTACTATCGTTTAATAAATTACCCTCTGAATCATATAATTCAGGTTCGATTTCATCTTGAATAGTTTCAGCAGTAATCACTACTTTAGCTACATCATCTGATGAAGGCACATCATACATAATGTCGATTAATGCTTCTTCAATAATTGAACGTAAACCACGTGCACCAGTTTTGCGTTCAATTGCTTTTTCACTCACAGCTGCTAAAGCTTCTTCAGTGAATTCTAACTCCACATTATCTAATTCAAGCATTTTAGTGTATTGCTTAACTAATGCATTTTTCGGTTGAGTTAATATATTTTTTAATGCTTCTACATCAAGAGTTTCTAAATTAGCAACAATTGGAACACGACCAATAAATTCAGGGATTAAACCATAAGATTGTAAATCCTCTGGACGGATTTGTTCAAGTAAAGCTTCTTCATCATATTTATCAGCTTCATTACTAGCAAATCCAATAATTTTTTCACCTAAGCGACGTTTGATTACTTCATCAATACCATCAAATGCGCCACCTAAGATAAATAAGATATTTGTTGTATCAATTTGGATAAGTTCTTGGTTAGGGTGTTTACGTCCACCTTGAGGAGGCACACTAGCAGTTGTACCTTCTAAAATTTTAAGTAAAGCTTGTTGTACACCTTCACCTGAAACATCACGTGTAATTGATGTGTTTTCAGATTTTCGTGCAATTTTATCAATTTCATCGACATAGATAATACCTTTTTCAGCTTTATCAATATCGAAATCAGCAGCTTGGATTAAACGTAATAAGATATTTTCAACATCGTCACCTACGTAACCAGCCTCTGTAAGACTTGTAGCATCTGCAATTGCGAATGGTACATTAAGTGTTTTAGCAAGTGTTTGCGCTAATAATGTTTTACCACTACCTGTAGGGCCGATTAAAGCGATATTACTTTTTTGTAATTCAACATCATCTTCATTTGGTCCTAATTGTTGAATACGTTTGTAATGATTATATACTGCTACAGCTAAAGACTTTTTGGCTTTTTCTTGACCAATAACATATTCGTTAAGGTGATCCATAATTTCTTTAGGTGTAGGTAATTCAGTAAACTCTTCAGAATTAGATTGTGCTAATTCTTCCTCTACTATTTCAGAGCATAATTCAATACATTCATTACAGATATAAACACCACTACCTGCAACTAATTTTTTAACTTGATCTTGGTCCTTACCGCAAAAAGAACATTTTAAATTTTCTTCATCTTCATTGAATTTAAACATTCATTTACACCTCTATTCTTAAACGACTATACTAGATAGCATTCTACAATGCAAATTTATAGTAAACAACTATAATGCTTAAAATATAGAGTAGCAGATACATTTATTGATGCACCTGCTACTTAAATTTTAATATATTAATTTTGAAAATTAATTATTTATCTTCTTTAGTTGTTTCAACGTATTTAGCATTGTCTCTTAATAAGTCGATAACTTTTTGAATACGTACGTCATTTTTAATGATGTCTGTATTACCTAAAGTATTTTTGATATCTTCAACTGAAATGTTAAATTGTTGACTCATTTTTTCTAACTCTTTATCGATGTCTTCATCAGTAGCTTCGATGTTTTCTTTATCAGCAATTGCAGATAAAGTTAAGTTAGTTTTAATACGTTGCTCAGCATCTTCTTTCATTTGTTCTCTTAATTGAGATTCATCTTGACCTGAGATTTGGAAGTAAGTTTGTAAATCTAAACCTTGTTGTTGAATTCTTTGACCAAATTCTTGAACCATACGGTCTAATTCAGTATCAATCATAGCTTGTGGAATGTCGATTGTTGTATTTTCAGTTGCTTTATTAATAGCTTCTTCTTTTTCAACGTTTTCAGCTTCTGTAGCTTTTTGTTCAGATAAACGTTTACGTAAGTTTTCTTTATATTCGTCAACTGAGTTAGCTTCTGAATCTAATTCATTAGCAACTTCGTCGTCTAATTCTGGAACATCTTTATATTTAATTTCGTTTACTTTAGTTTTGAAAGTAGCTTCTTTACCAGCTAATTCTTCAGCATGATATTCTTCTGGGAAAGTAACAACTACGTCTTTTTCTTCGCCAGTTTTTAATCCTACTAATTGATCTTCAAATCCAGGAATGAATGCACCTGAACCGATTTCTAAGTCGTAACCATCAGCTTGGCCACCTTCAAATTGTTCACCGTCAACATAACCGTCGAAGTCAATGTTAACTGTATCGCCGTTTTCAACAGCGCCGTCTTCTTTAACTACCATATCAGCTAAGTGACTTAAACTGTGATCAATGGCTTCTTGTAAGTCTTCATCTGTTAATTCAGAATCTTGTTTTTCAATTTCTAAACCTTTGTAATCACCTAATTGAACTTCAGGTTCAACTGTTACAGTAGCTTCGAATTCGAAGTCTTTACCTTTTTCAATTTGAGTAACATTGATTTCTGGTTGTGCTACTGGATTAATTCCAGTTTCATCGATAGCTTCACCATAAGCTTCTGGTAAAAGAATATCTACTGCATCTTGATATAATGCTTCAACGCCGAAACGTTGTTCAAAAATTGGACGAGGCACTTTACCTTTACGGAAACCAGGCACGTTAATTTGTTTAACTACTTTTTTAAATGCTTGATCTAATGCTTTGTCTACTTTTTCTGCTGGAACTGTAACTTTTAATAATCCTTCGTTACCTTCCTTTTTTTCCCAAGTTGCTGTCATGTATAATACCTCCATGATTACATTTTTTATTTTTTCAACTTCCCTATTATATCATACGTCTAATATGGAAACAAACATTGTTTTATAGGGCTTTTCTCACTCTTATTTAAGAAAATCAATAACCTTACTTTAACGAATATTGAATATAATATAAACTAATTTGCTCAATTTTGACCATCTAAAATATAAATAAGTTGTAATACTTCTGAATTAGCTTCATTTGTTTCCAAGCCAATCATTGTTTTAAAATAATCTTCATATGTTTTTACCCAATCTAGTTCACTATATAACTCAAATATATTTAATGGATAAAGCAATATGGAATGATTATTCATAATATGATGTGCTTCTTTAGATATATTAAGCGCGCCTTCACTAAGTAGTTCAGTCACTTTAGGTATCACATTATTCTTCATTTCAGTATGTTCAAGACCTTTCAATTTTGAAGGTTTGATACTAATTGAGTATCCATATTTATCTATCGTAATTGATTCTTCATATTCTGCAAATCGTAAATACTCAAGCATTATACTTTTCAAATTATTAGCTTTTACCTCATTTGTAAGTAAAAATGCTACCGTTTCTTTAAATTCGTAGTGTCCGTTATCAATTAATTTCATTATCAATTTAATTTGTTCATTTAAATTTAAAGTATTGAATTGGGATAATAACTGACTAGTTAAATGTTTATCTTCATTTAATTGAGACTGTGCATATTCTTTTATAGGAAATAAAGCCATTCTTGTTTTATGATCTTTTACTTCATCAATTATTTGAGTGATGACTTCAATAGCTTCATAGTACTGACCTAGACCATTTAAAGCTTTGATATAATAAATCATTAGTTCATCATAATAAGGTAAGCCTTTTTTCAAAAGAACAATGGCTTCTTCGCGCAATTCTAAAAATGACTTAAGCTGATACAACATATCACATTTAATTAAAGCTAGTTTGTCATCTAATTCGTATTGTGCTTCGTAATCTTCAAACAACTGATATAACTTATCATAATTTTGTCGATTATCCATTTCGATAATATCGTTATAAAGTTTATTTTGCGCTTTAGGAAAAGGGATGATATCTGACACTATTTTGCCCCCTTTTTTATAAATCTTTTAAAATTAACGCACTCCATGTTTCGAAGTTATCATAGTCTTCAATTTTTTCTTGTTCAACCCACTCAATTTTTAAAGTATCAGTTTCTTTAACTTCAATATCTTGGGAATTGACTTTAATTTTAAACACAACTCCGATGTGAACTTTGCCAACCTCATTAGTATCATCATTAATAAAACCGATATAATCCATATTTTGTGAATTTTGTTCTGATAAACCAACCTCTTCTTCTAGTTCACGTTGCGCATTAACACGTAGAATTTCATTAATAGATTGTGCGCCTACTACATCATTCATATGGCCACCTACACCTATTGAAGATTGTCCATGTAAACGTTCTTCTCCTCCACCACTTAAACGTTTATAAACTAGTAATTCATTATTTTCATTTTCAAGTAAGCAATACGAAATTAATTGTTTATATGAAGGATCTTCTTCCATATCTCCACGACGTTTTACTTCGTAGTGTGGTAAAGCATTAAAAATACTATCTCCTTGAGGATCATTTTTAGACAAAAATCCATTAAATGCATTTTTTTCATCTTCAAAAATTGTTTTTCTAGGAACTACTATAATTTGTTCATCGTATTTAGACATACTATTCTCCTTATTTAATGTATTCTTTTTATGTATTTTATCAAACTCCTCTATCGAACAACAATTAAAGCAATTACTATTTCTTAGTTCGAAGCGCTTTAATTTATTAAGAACTGGTTTGTTTGTTATAACTAGTCGATTAAATATGTTATAAAAAAATGTCGACAAAGTATAAACACCTTTGTCGACAATATGTGAAGACTTGATAAAATCTTCTATCTTATATTATTTTAAAGCTTCTTTAGCTTTTGATACTAATTCAGCGAATGCTTTATCGTCTGAAATAGCTACTTCAGAAAGCATTTTACGGTTGATGTTGATGTCAGCTTTTTTCAAACCGTTCATTAATCTTGAATAGCTGATATCGTGTTTACGTGCAGCTGCATTGATACGTGTAATCCATAATTTACGGAAGTCACGTTTACGTTGACGACGGTCACGGAATGCATATTGACCTGATTTCATAACTTGTTGTTTTGCTACTTTATATAGTGTGTGTTTTGAACCGAAGTAACCTTTAGCTAATTTAATAGTTTTTTTACGACGGGCTCTTGTTACTGTTCCACCTTTAACTCGTGGCATATTAAATTCCTCCTTAGATATAACTGTTTATTATCGTTCTTATTTAACGTCTACAATTATTTTTTGTAAGCTAATAATTGTTTTACGCGTTTCATATCGCTTTTAGAAACTAATTTAGCTTTACGTAATTTACGTTTTTGTTTAGTGTTTTTGTTTGCGAATAAGTGAGATGTGAAAGCTCTTGAACGTTTTAATTGACCTGAACCAGTTCTTTTAACACGTTTAGCTGCTCCACGGTGAGTTTTCATTTTTGGCATGATTCATTTCCTCCTACTAATTATGAATTATTTTTCGTTTACAGGCGCTAACATGATAAACATTTGACGCCCTTCCATTTTAGGTTTTTGTTCAACAGTTGCAATATCTTTACATTCGTCAGCAAATTTCTCTAATACACGTTGACCAATTTCTTTATGCGTAATCGCACGACCTCTGAAACGAATTGAAACTTTACATTTATCGCCTTTAGATAAGAATTTGCGTCCGTTTTTCAATTTAGTTTGGAAATCGTGTTCCTCAATTGTTGGACTTAAGCGAATTTCTTTAACGTTGATAACTTTTTGTTTCTTTTTCATTTCTTTTTCTTTTTTCTGTTGTTCGAATTTGTATTTACCGTAATCCATGATTCTCGCAACAGGTGGCTTAGCATTTGGAGCTACTACCACTAAGTCTAATTCTACACGTTCAGCCATTTCTAAAGCTTCACGTTTAGATTTAACACCGATTTGGTCTCCGTTTTGGCCAATGACACGTAATTCTTTTGCACGAATTTTTTCGTTAACTTGCGTTTGATCTTTTGCTATGGTTGACACCTCCCAAAATTTTACGAAATGTTCCAAGTAAAAAGAGCGGACGTATAACGCCCGCTCTTCACTCATACACAATAAATGTGTGACATGATTAACCTGCCAACTGCCTAAAGCGTCGCTACAGGTGAGAAACGGGTGTTTCTACTTGGTTCGTTTCGTATTCAACGTTAATAATCATATCAGCATTTATCATGTAAGTCAACAATTATTTTTTATCTAATGATGTTTAATATCATCCATTTTAACATCTTGACGTAAATCCACTTTATCAAGCGGTATTAATTTTGTTTTATATCTAATTTTATGGTAGATATAAAATGCTAAAAATACTGGAATACCCATGTAAGTAATAACAAAGCGATTTAAATCAAAATGCCCTGTTTTAATAAAATCTACGTCTTGTCCAATAATAACAATCACACATAAAATCCCTGCAAATATAGGACCAAATGGGAACCATTTAGCTTTATATTTTAATTCACTCTTATTATGGTGTTGTCTATCAAAGGCTCTTCTGAATCTATAATGACTAATGGCAATACCAACCCATGCAATAAATCCAGTCATACCACTTGCTGCAACAATGTATTCATATGCGCCACCGCTAAGCTTTTGAACTAAGAAAATAACAATAACTAACACGCCTGTAGCAACTAATGCTAAATATGGCACACCGTGTTTATTCGTTTTACCAAAAGTATCAAATGCTAATTTATCTTTACTCATTGAATATAACATACGTGTTGAAGCGTACATACCTGAGTTACCAGCAGATAAAACTGAAGTTAAAATAACTGCGTTCATGAATGAAGCAGCAAAAGCTAAACCAGCATTTTTAAATACAAGTGTGAATGGAGAAGTTGCGATACTGTCATCTCCACCCATTAAAGCATTACTATCATAAGGAATTAACATACCAATTACAAAAATGGCTAAGATGTAGAATAATAAAATTCTCCAGAATACTTGTTTAATTGCTTTAGGAACAGCACGTTCTGGATTCTCAGATTCACCAGCAGTAATACCGATTAATTCAGTACCTTGGAAAGAGAAACCTGCTACAAGGAATACACCTAAAATAGACAATAAGCTACCGCCAAGGTTGCCTCCTAAGATAGGACCCTCGCCTTTCGTGAATGTTTCAAATCCTACAAACTCGCCACCCATAATACCTAAAATTGTTAGTAAGCCTATAATGATAAATATGATAACTGTTACTACTTTAATTAATGCAAACCAATATTCACTTTCACCATACACTCTTACTGATAAAGAGTTAAGGGCAAAAATAATTACTAAAAAGATACAACTCCATAACCATGCAGGAATACTAGCCATAGGAGTCCAATATTGAATAACTTGAGCAGCTATTGTGACATCTGCTGCTACTGTAATTACCCAGTTAAACCAATAATTCCATCCTAAAGCAAATCCTAATGATGGATCCACAAATCGAGTGGCATATGTACTAAATGATCCTGATACAGGAAGATAAGTTGCCATCTCACCTAATGAAGTCATTAAGAAAAATACCATGGCACCAATAATAGCATATGCAATTAATGCACCAAGTGCACCTGCATCATGAATAGCGCCTCCAGATGTCATAAATAAACCTGTACCTATACATCCTCCCATTGCTATCATGGATATGTGACGGTCTTTTAAACCACGTTTGATGCCGTCATCTTGATTTTTGACTTTACTCATAGAAGCTTCCTTTCCTACAGTAGAGGCTAACTAGAAACATTTTATTTGCTATGTGTTGATAATTAACTTATCAAATTTATATTTTACTTTTATTTATGTAAAATTAAAAATCGAAATAAAAAAAGCTGCATACCTTAGAGATATGCAACCTTTTGCTTAATCTATATCGGTAGCACATCACAAATTGTGACAGTACAGTTTCTATTCGATAACTGTCCCAACAAATGATAATTATGGTTATCATTCATTTCGGCAACTTTACCTTTCACTCTTTCAACGTACGTTCCATAACAACTTCTGAAGAGTTACTGATCAAAGTTGCAACCTCTAACTCATTTTTTTATTTTAACTAATTTGTAATATACATTAAGCATCCATTTTTATCAAGACTATCTACGTTTTTTTAAACGAATTTCATCGACTAAATTCCAAATAAATTCATCTTTTTCAACAGTTTCTTGATCTTGTGAACCGTATTTACGTACATTCACTTCGTTATTCTCAACTTCTTTATCCCCTACAACGATTTGATAAGGAATTTTTTGCATTTGTGCTTCACGGATTTTATAACCCATTTTTTCATTACGATCATCGATTTCTACGCGAACGCCTTGAGATTTTAATTCATCTTGAAGATTTTTCGCATAATCGTAATGTAAATCAACATTTACAGGAATAATCTCAACTTGTTTTGGTGCTAACCAAGTTGGGAATGCCCCTTTAGTTTCTTCAGTTAAGAAAGCTACAAATCGTTCCATAGTTGATACAACACCACGGTGGATAACTACTGGACGATGGTTTTCGCCGTCACTACCAATGTAATTTAATTCAAAACGTTCAGGTAATAAGAAGTCAATTTGAGCAGTTGATAAAGTCTCTTCTTTACCCATTGCTGTTTTAACTTGAACGTCTAACTTAGGACCATAGAATGCCGCTTCACCAATTGCTTCAACATATGGTAAGCCCATTTCATCAACCGCTTCTTTAAGCATTGATTCAGCTTTATTCCACATTTCATCGTCATCCATGTATTTTTCTTTATCGTCTGGATCTCTATAACTCAAACGGAAAGTATACTCTTCGAAGCCGAAGTCTTTGTATACATCTTGAATCATGTGTACAACACGTTTAAATTCATCTTTGATTTGGTCTGGACGAACAAAGATATGAGAGTCATTTAAAGTCATACCTCGTACACGTTGTAAACCTGATACAGCGCCACTTGCTTCATAACGGTGCATAGTACCTAATTCGGCGATACGAATTGGTAACTCACGATATGAATGTGGTCTATTATTGTAAACCATCATATGATGAGGACAGTTCATTGGGCGTAATACCATTTCTTCTGTTTCATCTAATTTCATAGGTGGGAACATATCGTCTCTATAGTGATCCCAGTGACCTGAAGTTTTGTATAATTCAACATTCGCTAACACTGGAGTATAGACGTGATCATAACCCATACTTACTTCTTTATCTACAATATAGCGTTCGATTTCACGACGAATAGTAGCACCATTAGGTAACCATAAAGGTAATCCAGCACCTACTAATTGGTTGTTAGTAAATAATTCTAAGTCTTTACCGATACGACGGTGATCACGTTCACGACGTTCTTCTAACATTTGTAAATGCGCTTTTAATTCTTTCTTATCGAAAATTGCAGTACCGTAGATACGTTGTAACATTTTATTATCACTGTCACCACGCCAATAAGCACCAGCAGTTGATAATAATTTAAATTCTTTAATTTTTGAAGTAGATGGTACATGTACCCCTCTACATAAATCTGTAAATTCACCTTGAGAATATAAAGTTACATTTTCATCTTCAGGAATTGCATCAATTAATTCTAATTTATAAGGATCATCTTTAAAGAAGTCTTTAGCTTCTTCTCTAGAAACAACTTTACGTTCGATTTTATGATTTTCATCAACAATTTGTTTCATTGTTTTTTCGATTTTTTCAAAATCATCAGATGACACTTTTTCATCCATATCAAAATCGTAATAGAAACCGCCCTCAATAACTGGACCTACACCAAATTTCACATCACCATACAAACGTTTTAAAGCTTGTGCCATTAAGTGAGCAGTAGAATGACGTAAAACTTCTAAAGCTTCCTCACTTCCAGGTGTAACGATTTCAATTTCACCATCTTCTTCTAATGGTCTTGTTAAATCAACCATTTGTCCATTAAATTTACCCGCTACAGCTTTTTTTCTTAATCCAGGACTAATTGATTGCGCGATATCTTCAGTAGTAGTTCCTTTATCAAACGCTTTTGAATTGCCATCTGGGAATTGAATATTAATTTGATCCATTATATAACCCTCCAATTATAAATTCTATTATCGTTGAAAATTAAAAAAACTCGCCCCCTAAAAAAGGGACGAGTTCGTCGCGGTACCACCCTAGTTATTTAGTAAGCACTAAATATCTCTACATAAGATAACGGTCTTGAGCCGGGCACTAATTACTAGCACCTTAAAATGAAGGAGTAACAATTTAATATATTAGCTAAATTCACACCATACATTAGCTCTCTGTATAATATAAATTAAATTATCATATCTTCATTAATTTCAACGATTTAGATTTAAGTTTATTATACATCACTTATTGTAAATTTCAATTGTTTCGTAAATTTTCTCCGTCTAAATAATACGCATTCGTTAAACTCTTAATTCTTTCGACAATTCTAGCCGCTTTAGTTTGCTCAGCACCTTCACGTGTATTAGCTAAATGGTGCTCTAGTTCATCTAAATTTAAATTTGAAGAAAAGAATGTTGGTAGTTCATGCACCATGCGATAGTGAAGTAAAGGGCCAATAACTTCATCTCTTACCCATGGTGTCACTTCTTCAGCTCCAATGTCATCTAACATTAAAATATTAGCTTCTCTAATGCGTTGCAATTTTTTCTCATAACTTCCATCTTTGAATCCACTTTTTAATGTACGTATATATTCTGGAAGATAAACAATTGTAGATGGAACGTTTTTAGATTTTAATTGATTCGCTATCGCGCCTAATATAAACGATTTACCCGTTCCAAATGGTCCATGAATATATAGTCCTTTAACATTTTCCTTGTTCACTAACTTTTTACAAATATCATTAACCGCCATTGCAATATCTAAGCGATGTCTTCCGTTTGTATAAATATCTTTAACCTTCGCATTTAAAGTATCACGTTGCATATGATGAGCAGTAATGAGTTGAGAATTAATACGTGCCTCATCATGTTTAATTTTGCATGGACATTGTTTATATCTAATTTTTATGCGTTCATTTTCAATATAGAGTTCAGGTATATGCCCTTTAACGAAATTCGGACAATGTTCATAATCATGCCCATCATAATGCTTTTGTTGGTCTTTATACTCTTGTAGTATATTTAAATCATTATCAATCATTTTATTCGTCAATTCTGATTGATGCTGAGTTAAAAAATGTTTAACGTCTTCATCATTTAAAACTTGTTGCTTTATCTTAGCAATTCGGCGTTCTAATTCATTGTTTGTTCCAATGATACTACTAAAAGATTTCATCTAATCCTCCTCCCAGTCTTGAGCTAGTTGAGCACGAAAAGCTTCTCTATCTTTCTCAAGTTGTTCATCATTATCTTCTTTCTTAGTCGTTGATTGCTGTCCTCTATTTTGTAGCCATTTTGGTGTTTTCTCTCTTGAAACAATTTCACGATGTTTCGAATAGCGTCGACGTGACTGATTTGAATTATAAATTTTAGAAGAACTATCTTCATTTGTTTTTAGAGCATAATTATATGCTTGCTGAGCTGTTTTAATGCCTAACTTTTTCCAGTTTGAGGCAATCTCAAATATATAAGTTTTAGGAAGCTTCATATCATTTTTAAGCATGACAAATTGTAGCAGAATGTTAATAACACCAAATGACAATTTTTCGCGTTCTATTAATTCTTCAATCATTCTTTTTTGTTGTAAAGTTGGCTCAGATTCTGACCATGATGAAAGCATATCAATTGGACTCGTTTGTTCTAATAAATCAAACCATTCATTAGTAGATGTTTTATCATCTTTTAGCGCATTCTCATTTTGCGTCTCAGGTAATGATTGATGACTATCACTCGTTTTCACTTGCAATTCAGGAAGCTGCTGATTATGTTCTATTAAATAATAGGAACGAGCATGCTTTCTCATATCTTCAAAAGAAAGTTGTTGATTACTTGTAATTGAGTTCAGAATGATGCGTTTCATTGAATCTGGCGTTAAGCCGTATAATGTAGCTAACTGAATAATTAATTGACGTGCTTCTTTATTAAGAATTTCACTACTAATAAAATGCGTTTGCAACATTTCTTTTAGCATATCAAAATCAAATGTTTCATTTGATAAATCGATACCTGAATAACTAGATTCTTTGATTATTGGAGATGAATCTACACTTATATTATTTTGAGGCACTTTAAAAACATCGGTAAATTTACGTGTCACTTGTTGAAACCCTGCTAAATTAGGTTCATTCTTTTCAAAATAAGCTTTTAAACGCTTATATCTTTTATTATCTACTTCGTTGTATAGATAAACAGACAACATCGGATCATTAAAGAATTGATATGCTGTTGGTGGTTGAATGAGTTCATAAATAAAGAAAGATTGTTCATGACTATGTTTCACATACGTCTTAATTAAACCAATTGCTTCTAATGCATCCATGGACTTTCTAAACTCTAATAAATTGATCTTTAATTCGTTCATGATAGTGTAGTGCGTCAGTGCTTCACTTATTGATTCATTTACAAATTGATTCATGTAATGATAAACACCAATCGCTTGCGTACCAATTAGTGGAACATATAAACGATTTAGTATATCTAAATGATTATGATTAAAGAAAAAATAGCGATAAACTTCAAACCCATCGTGAGGTCTTAAACCATATTCATAAGATTGCAAACTCATTTATGAATCACTCCGTTTATTTTCATTCAATATACCTTGCATAGAGGCCAGTAATTGGTCTACATCTTTAAATTCTTTATACACAGAAGCGAAACGCACATAGGACACTTGATCCACATGCATAAGTAAATTCATCACATGTTCCCCAATATCTCTAGATGAGATTTCAGTATGACCTGTGTCACGCAATTGCCATTCAACTTTATTAGTAATATCTTCCAGTTGTTGATAACGTACAGGTCTTTTTTCACATGACCTTACAAGTCCATTTAATATTTTTTCTCTTAAAAATTGTTCACGTGTGCCATCTTTCTTCACAACTATAAGCGGACTAACTTCTATATGTTCAAATGTCGTAAAACGAGTTCCACAATTTTCACATTCACGTCTTCTACGAATTGCATTAGCTTCATCAGCATGACGTGAATCAACGACACGTGAATGCGTTGAATTACATTTTGGGCATTTCATATCTTTCACCCTCTTGAATAGATTATGCTTCATTATACTATAAATGCAATTGAGACAAAAGAAGTCGACTTATGAGCTATAATACCAAATCTGTATTTATTTCAACTAAAATTGGTATTATATATCTTAACCTTATTTATTTTACTTATATTGATGCTATACAATGTCCAATAATTGAAAATAAAAAATTTGTACTCCCTTAGATAACTATTCCAAACACTCTTAAACTTCAGATGAGTAAATATACCTTCAAAAGTTTACATAATAATTTTAAATTAAACTTAAATCTTATTAGTAGTTCTGAAGTGAGTGATGAAGTGTAGTTGTGCAGACGCCTAATAAAAAAAGTATCGAGTGATTCATACACAAGCCTTTTCCACCGAAAAAGCACCACTACTTAACAAATAAACACCTACCTAATAACTACAAATACATGTAAAAAATAAAACTGCCGGCAAAGATCAATACTTTGTCGACAGTCTGACTCATTTCCCTTATGAATAAGAATTGAGATTATTATATATAATTAGTTAGCAGGTACTGCATTTTCAGAAGCAATTAAATTACCAATTTGTTCAGCAACTTCAACTACTCTATTTGAGTAACCCCATTCATTATCATACCAAGCAATAACTTTAACTTTATTGTCACCCATAACGATAGTGTTTTGAGCATCAACAATAGCTGAGTTAGGATTAGTATTAAAATCAACAGATACTAATGGTGCGTCCTCAACATCTAAGATACCCTCTAAACCAGCATTACGGAATGCATCGTTCACTTCATCCACTGTAACGTTCTTCTCTAAATCAACAACTAAGTCTACTAAAGAAACGTTTTTAGTTGGCACACGTAAAGCAAGACCATGTAATTTACCTTCTACTTCAGGTAAAACTTCTTTTAATGCTTTAGCAGCACCAGTAGAAGTTGGAATGATACTTTCGTTACATGAACGCGCACGACGTAAGTCTTTATGTGGATTATCAATGTTATTTTGGTCGTTAGTAATAGCGTGAACTGTTGTCATTAAGCCATTTACAATACCAAATTTATCATTTAACACTTTTGCAACTGGACCAATACAGTTTGTTGTACAAGAAGCATTACTGAAAATGTCATATTCTTGAACATCTAATTTATCGTCATTTACCCCTTTAACAATCATTTGAACGTGGCCACCTTTTGATGGACCAGTTAATAATACTTTTTTAGCGCCAGCATTAATATGGCTGATTGCTTTATCTCCATGATTGAATTTACCTGTAGCTTCAATGACGATATCAATATCTAAATCTTTCCAAGGTAAGTTTTCTGGATTACGATCTGACACTAATTTAATATCATGACCATCTACACGGATACCATTTTCAATTGGTTCTACTTTTTTATCGTATCTACCGTGAGTTGTATCATAATTAATTAGATGCGCAATTGTTTCTGGTGGATAGCTAGCATTGATTGCTACTACGTTTAAGTTATCTTTATGTAATGCAATTCTTAATACCATTCTACCGATTCTACCCATACCATTAATTGCTATATTTGTTGACATTTAAAGCACCCCTTGATTGTTTGTTTATATGTTATACTTTATAAAATTAGTGTAACATAATTATTTGAATTTGAAAGCGTTTTCCACTAATTTAAATATTTTATTTTTATATAACTTTAATAAGTTTTAGTTATTAAAAAAATCTTAGCGAAAAGTGTTATGATTAATAACTTCTTTTTCACTAAGATTTGGGGCTTAAAATTATTCTTTATTTAAAAATCCTTGTTCAGTTAATAAATTTTCAACATTTTGTTTTAATTCAAGTTTGTCTCCAAGATTATCTATGACATGATCTGCCATTCTGCTTTTTTTATCAATTGAAATTTGACTATATACTCTTGCTTTAGCATCTTCCGCAGTCAAATTATTACGTTCCATTAAACGATCAATTTGAACACTTTCTGAAGTATATACTAACCAAACTTCATCTACTGTATCTTGTAAGTCATTTTCATATAGAAGCGGAATATCCATAATTACATTATGACCTTGTTGTAAATATTCATGTTTTTCTTCTTCCATAATTTCTCTTACAATTGGATGCACGATTTTATTTAATTCGAGGCGTTTTTCAGGATGATTGAACACGAGTTCTCCCATGTATTTACGATCCATTTCACCTTCTTCAGTAATTGCTTCCTCACCAAATTGCGCTCTAACTTGTTCTAGACCTTTTGAACCTTTAGCAACAGCTTTACGCGCTGCTATATCCGCATCTACAATTTTGAAGCCATATGCAGTTAAAAGTTCAGAAACTGTAGATTTACCTGTTGCTATACCACCTGTTAACCCAATCACTTTAGGCATAAATATCACCACTCATTTCTATTTCTGACACTGCGGGCAGAAATGACTATTTCTAGCTGCTACTACTTTTTGTTCTATGTCATGCCCACATACATTACATTTACTTTGTTTATACACATTTAAATGAAGTTGCATTTCTCCAGTTTTACCATCTGCATGTCGATAATCTGAAATGCTAGTACCTCCATTATCAATACCCTCTTTTAGAACTTCTTGAACATAATAGAACACCATTTTACGTTCAAGTTCAGTTGTATCTTTAACTTTTCTTGAAGGATGAATTCCCGCTCTAAACAGCGCTTCACACGCATAAATATTGCCACAGCCAGCGACAATCTTATGATCTAATAACATCTGTTTAATTGGCTTATTCTGTACTTTTTTTTGATTTAAATAATCTTTAAAATGTTCAAACGCTTCATCATCAAACGGTTCCGGCGCTATTTCTAAAAATGAAGGATAATCTTCAAAGGAAGCTAAATTACGAATTTCTCCAAATCGACGTATGTCTGAATAGACAAGCTTTTTGCCATTATCTAAGTGAAAAATAACATGCCAATGTTTTCTATAATTAGGTGTCGTTATTTCAGATAATTGATTAACGATGAAAACCCCACCTGCCATACCTAAATGGCTTAATAAAATACGTTCATTATTATTTTTCTCGATATTAAATACGATATATTTACTACGACGTTGAATTTTTTTTAATGTATAACCTTCACTATTTAAACAGAAACCATCTAGATTTATCCCTTTAATGATAGTTTCTTTACCTTGGCGTTTCCCTTCAATTACTTTTTTTGAAAAGGTTACACTTTTAATAGTAGCATTTTTAATATATGGTTCTATACCTCTTTTAACATGTTCAACTTCTGGTAATTCTGGCATTTCAATTTCCTTTCTCTATTTCGCATCATACCAAGTAGAGCCATAGTTTGAATCTACTTTTAAAGGTACATCTAAATCTAGTGCATGTTCCATTATGTCTTCTACAAACGCACTAAAATCTTCAATTTCATCTTTAGGTACTTCAAATATCAATTCATCGTGAACTTGAAGTAATAATTTCGCATGATAAGAAGTCTCTTTAACTTGCTTATCAAATTCAACCATTGCTAGTTTAATAATGTCAGCTGCGCTACCTTGTATTGGTGTGTTCATCGCAGTTCTTTCAGCAAAGCCTCTTAAATTAAAATTACGACTAGTAATATCTGGTATATATCTACGACGATGTAATAGTGTTTCAACGTAACCATTTGCTTTCGCATCTTTTACAATATCTGACATATATTGTTTTACACCCGGAAAACTAGCTAAATAATCATCAATAAATGCTTTGGCTTTTTTACGAGTTATTCCTAAACTTTGACTTAAACCATAGTCACTTATTCCATAAACAATACCAAAGTTAACAGCTTTAGCTTGACGACGCATTAAATCATTTACACCATCCGCTTCAACGCCAAAGACTTTCATAGCAGTAGCAGTATGAATATCATGACCATGAATAAACGCTTCCTTCATACTTTCATCTTGCGTAATATGAGCTAATACACGTAACTCAATTTGAGAATAGTCCGCTGAAAGTATGACACTGTCATCTGAGTTTGGTTTAAATGCACGACGAATTTTACGTCCTTCCTCAAGTCTAACAGGTATATTCTGTAAGTTAGGGTCTACTGATGACAAGCGTCCAGTTTGAGCTAATGTTTGATTGAAACGTGTATGAATACGTTTGTCATCACTAATTACTTTTTGTAATCCCTCAACATAAGTTGATTGTAATTTAGATAATTGGCGATAATCTAAAATATAATCTATGATTGGGTGTTCCCCTTGGAGTTGTTCTAACACATCAACTGCTGTAGAATAACCCGTTTTCGTCTTTTTAATGACTGGAAGTTTAAGCGTTTCAAATAATACAACACCTAGTTGTTTAGGCG
Organism: Staphylococcus sp. Marseille-Q1834; assembly: GCF_916858875.1. Classification (NCBI taxonomy): domain Bacteria; kingdom Bacillati; phylum Bacillota; class Bacilli; order Caryophanales; family Staphylococcaceae; genus Staphylococcus; species Staphylococcus sp. Marseille-Q1834. The sequence continues at coordinate 474,959 of NZ_CAKASN010000002.1, forward strand.
AGTTAATATTGAATTCTTCTCCAGCTGCATTATGAATATTACTAATAAGTGTATCCAATTTTTCTTGAATTTCATGTTGCATTTGTTGTAAATCATTGACATCTGTATAGATACCTATCTCTTCCATTTCACCTAAGATGCGCGCAAGTGGAAGTTCTAAGTTCTGTAATAATTCTATTTGATTATGCGCTTCTAACTCTTTTAACATTAAAGGTTGTGATTCATGAATAGCTTCAGTTATAGAAGCGATATGAATGTTTAAAATTTCATCGTCAGGGATGCTACGTTTTTTACCTTTACCATATATAGAAATATCATCTTTTACATAATTTTGATGATAATGCGTTACAACAGAACGGACATCATCTATTGTTCTTGAAGGATCTATAATGTAACTTGCTAGCATTACATCAAATTGAATATTTTTAATATCTATATCTAATCTATGAGCTACGACATACGTTTTCTTAGCATCATAAACACTTTTGATCGTATTCTCATCTTCAAGCCATTTGATTAAATCAGGATAATCATTAATACTGTCAGCATTGATAACAATATGTTGTTCACCTGTATAGAAACCAAATTTTAATATTTCATCTTTTAAATAGTTTGAACCATCTATTTCAAAATGTATTACTGCTTCATCTAAATGCTTTAGATCGATATGTTCAAAAGTAGGTTCAATTTCAAATGTTCTATCTGAATTATCTTCAGTCTCAGGAACGTCGCTATCCATATCAGCAAGTAACTGCTTAAACTCTAATTTTTTAAATAACTCAATTTTATCTTTATTGTCTTCTTGATTTTTAAGTTGTGTATCTTCTAAATTTACTTCAATAGGACTTTCACAATTTATTGTCGCTAGGTCTTTACTCATTAATGCATCATCATGACTGTTTTCAAGTTTCTCTTTAAGTTTTTTTCCTGAAACTGATTCAATATTGTCATAAACACCTTCGACAGTTTCAAATTGTTTTAAGAGTTTAATCGCAGTTTTTTCACCCACTCCAGCAACACCTGGAATATTATCTGACGTATCTCCCATTAACCCTTTCATATCAATAATTTGATGTGGCGTTAATCCGTCATATTTTTCGGCAATAAATTCTGGAGTATAATGATCGACGTCAGTAACACCTTTTTTCGTATAATAAATAGTGACATTATCAGTCGCTAATTGAGTTAAATCTCGGTCTCCGGTTACTATAATCGTTTCAAAACCTTGCTTATCCGCTTCTTTACTTAGTGTACCGATAATATCATCGGCCTCGTAATTTTCTAATTCATAGTGTTTAATATGATAAGCATCTAATAATTGACGTATATATGGAAACTGCTCACTTAATTCAGGTGGTGTACTTTGTCTGCCACCTTTATACTCACTATACTTGGAATGACGGAATGTCGTTTTACCTGCATCAAATGCTACTAAAAAGTGGCTCGGTTGTTCTTCTCTCATAATTTTTTCTAGTAACATAGCAAATCCATAGATTGCATTTGTATGAATACCTGCTTTATTAGAAAGCAGTGGCAAGGCATAGAAAGCTCTAAAACTTAAACTATTACCATCTATTAAGATTAATTTATTCAAAGTGCAAACCTCCAGAATGAATTTAATTATATTTTAGCATATTCCCTGTATCATCACGAATGAATGACTTTACTGTAAATCTAAACAATAAAAAACCTGTCTATTTGCGATATACAAATAAACAGGTAATTTAAAATTTTATTGTTTTTCATCTATAAATGACACTCTAAACAATGAACCTTTACCAAGTTGGCTTTCAACATTAATCGTACCATGATGTGCTTCTACAATATGTTTTGTAATTGATAGTCCTAATCCTGTTCCTCCTGAATCACGACTTCTTGCCTTATCTACGCGATAAAATCTTTCAAAGATGTGTTTTTGTTCATCTTTATCAATACCAATACCAAAGTCTTGAATTTCCAAGTTAACTTTAATATCTTCTCGATAAACTCTCACTATAACTTTATTATCTTCAAAAGAATAATTAATCGCATTAGATAATAAATTAGTAATCACTTGTGCTAGTTTATTTTCATGGGCCTCAATAATCACATCTTTTTCAATTTCTGAAATAATAGCAATGTTTTTATATCTCGCCTGGTTTTGAAGATTATCAATCGTATTACAAGCTAATTCTGAAAGATTAACGTACGTTGTTTCAAGTTCCGTTTGTTGTTCAATATGTGATAAATCTAGTAAATCCATCACTAGTGATTCAATACGATTTGATTCTTTTAAAATAATATTTAAAAACATTTCAAGTGATTGTTCATCATTTTTAGCACCTTCAATTAAAGTCTCAGCAAAACCTTTAATTGACGTAATTGGTGTTTTAAGTTCATGAGAAACATTTGCTACAAATTCTCGTCTTAGATTTTCAAGTTTCTTTAAATTTGTAATATCATGCATAACGACTACTAGCCCTTGTAGACGTGTTTTAGATTTACTTAGAATTGGTATACATGAAACATCAAAGTATTTTTGATGTACATCATTAATATATAATTCTATCTGATCGTAGATTTGTTTTTCGGTTTTAAACGCTTCAAGTATTAAACGTTGTATTTCTTCATCTAGATATGAGGTATAGTCTTTACTTTCTACTTTTTTACCTGGTCTAAACACTTCATAATATGCATGGTTAGCTATCACGATTTCTCCTCGCTTATCAATCATTAAGACTGAACTTGGAATATTCTCAAGGGTTGTTTTTAAACGATTAGATTGCATTTTTTGCTTATTATTAAGCTTTTGAAGTCGTCTCGCTAAATCATTTGTTGTAACAAAAAGTGCTCGCGTTTCTTTAACGTTACTTTCTGGTACGCGAACATGATAATAACCATCCGCAATAAGTGATGTTGCATATGTAACTTCATTAATCGGTCTGATATAGATTCTATTAATACTTCTAACTGCTAAGTAAACTGCCAATAATACAAAGATGCCAATGATAGACAAGTATTTCCACATACTTTTTTGTAACTCAATAATTTCATTATTTAAGCCGCTTATGTATATCTTTTTATCATTCATACTATGTTTAAACGTATATCTTAATTGTCCATTTTCATTGTGATAAACAATTTCAGAAGGATTAGCAGCATTATCTATATTTTTATTTAAATTATGATGATTACCCAATTTATAGATAACCTTGTCATTTTTATATATATAAACCGTTAAATGTTGGTCAGATGCAATATTGGTAATTTCTTTATTGTTCTTTTGGTTATTTAATTTTATAAAATTTTCAGAAATATGGGTTAATTCAGCACTTTGTGTAGTAGATAATATTTGATAAATCGTATGATGTATAATAGCTCCTAAACCTATAAAACTGATAATCGTGATAGTACCTAATAGAAGAAGTAATCTATGATGAAACTTTAACATTACCCTTTAGGTCTTTCTAATTTATAACCTAAACCACGTACAGTTTTAATTAATTTAGGTTGCTTAGGATTTTCTTCTAATTTATCCCTTAAGTGACTAATATGTACATCAACTATTCTTGAATCTCCAGCAAATTCGTAATTCCATACTGAATTAAGCATATGTTCTCTTGTGATCACTCGCCCTTGTCTTTCGATTAAATATAGAAGTAATTCAAATTCTTTAGGTGTTAATTCTAATAATTCATCATCTTTGTAGACTTCAAAGAATTCCGGTCTAATTCTGATATTTTCTATTACTATATCTTCTTCATCCACATCATCTTTTTCTACTTCACTAGCAAATTTCGATCTTCTAAGGATAGCTTTAACTCTCGCTACTACTTCTCTAGGTGAAAAAGGTTTAGTCATATAATCATCTGCGCCCAATTCTAACCCTAATACACGATCAAATTCATCATCTTTAGCAGTTAACATTAAAATTGGAACTAAGTTTTTGTCAGATCGAATTGTCTTACAAACTTCAATTCCATCTTTTTTCGGTAACATTACATCTAAAACAATCAGTTCAGGTTGAACTTCATTTACTTTTTCAAGTGCCTCTTCCCCATCGTATGCAACTTCAACGATGTAACCAGCTGTTTCTAGATTATATTTTAGTAAAGTTACAATGGATTGCTCGTCATCCACCACTAATACTTTTTGTGACATAATGTGCCTCCCTGATTAGAAATAACATTCATGTACATTATAACTGATGTTTAAATAAAAATAACATACCACATATTAAATTTACATAAACTTAACAATTAATATAATATTTTCTATTTATTAAGAAATTATTTTACTAACCTTAACTTAATATTAACAAATTTAGTCATTAAATTATAATTTTTTATAAAATTAATCAAAAAAACTCACTTGAAGCCTATATCTAAGCTTCAAGTGAGTGATATTAATACTTAATGATTATTTTAAATTTTTAATAAGTTCATCAGCAAATTCAGAAGTAGAAACTTCTTTAGCGCCATCCATTAGACGAGCAAAGTCATAAGTAACGATTTTTGAAGCGATTGTTGCTTCAATAGCATCTGTAATCTTATCAGCCGCTTCTTGCCATCCTAAATGTTCAAGCATTAATACAGAACTTAATAATTCTGATGAAGGATTAACTTTATTTAAGTTTGCGTATTTAGGAGCAGTACCATGTGTTGCTTCGAAAATCGCATGTCCTGTTTCGTAGTTAATATTAGCACCTGGTGCAATTCCAATACCACCAACTTGTGCTGCTAAAGCATCTGAAATATAGTCACCATTTAAGTTCATAGTAGCAACTACATCATGCTCAGCTGGACGAGTTAAAATTTGTTGTAAGAAGATATCCGCAATTGAATCTTTAATAATGATTTTGCCTTCTTGTTCTGCTTTGTTTTGAGCTTCATTAGCAGCATCTTTGCCATCTTTTTCAACAATTTCATCATATTGTTGCCAAGTAAATACTTTATCTGCAAATTCATTATGTGCTACATCATAACCCCACTGTTTGAATGAACCTTCAGTAAATTTCATAATGTTACCTTTATGAACTAAAGTTACAGCTTTACGATCATTATCGATAGCATATTGAATTGCAGCTCTTACTAATCTTTCAGTACCTTCTTTAGAAACTGGTTTAATACCAATACCTGAAGTTTCTGGGAAGCGGATATTAGTAGCACCCATTTCATTTTGTAAGAAATCGATGACTTTCTTAACTTCATCAGTACCTTCTTTAAATTCGATACCAGCATAGATGTCTTCAGTATTTTCACGGAAGATAACCATATCAACATCTTGAGGACGTTTAACTGGTGAAGGTACACCTTTAAACCAACGTACAGGACGTAAGCAAGTGAATAAGTCTAATTCTTGACGTAAAGCAACGTTAAGTGAGCGAATACCACCGCCGATTGGTGTAGTTAAAGGCCCTTTAATTGCGATTAAATATTCTTTAATCGTATCTAATGTTTCTTGTGGTAACCATTCGCCAGTTTCATCATAAGCTTTTTGACCTGCTAAAACTTCTTTCCACTCAATACGTTTTTCACCGTTATATGCTTTTTCAACAGCAGCATCAATAACACGACTTGCTGCTTTCCAGATATCTGGTCCAATACCATCACCAATAATAAATGGAATGATTGGTTCATTTGGTACATTTAATCCTTCATTAGCTCTAGTAATTTTTTCTGCTGACATAACTTTAACCTCCAAGATTAATTATAATTAAATTATTTTAATAAATTAATTTATCTTTCTTCGATTGGTACATATTTGCGATTTTTTTCACCAATATAATTAGCACGTGGTCTCATAATTCTGTTATCACGATATTGTTCAAGAATATGAGCAGTCCAACCAGAAGTACGGCTCACTGCGAAAATTGGTGTGAATAAATCATGTGGAATATCCATACTGTGATATACAGTTGCACTAAAGAAATCTACGTTTGGAATAATGCCTTTTTCTTCACGCATACGTTTTTCGATTGCAATTGAAATATCATATAATTCACTTCTTCCTGTTTCAGAAGTGATTTTGCGACTCATTTCACGTAAATATTTAGCACGTGGGTCTCCGTCTTTGTATACACGATGTCCGAAGCCCATAATTTTGTCTTTATTTTTGAATTTTTCATCTAGATAAGCATCTACTTCATCAACTGATTTAACATCAGATAACATATTCATAACTTGTTCATTTGCACCACCATGTAAAGGTCCTTTTAAAGAACCAACAGCAGCTACAATACCTGAATACATATCAGATAAAGAAGAAACGGCACAACGTGCTGTAAATGCTGAAGCATTTAGTTCATGATCAGCATGTAAAACTAATGCTTTATTGAATGCTTCAACTTCTGTATCAGTTGGTAATTCCCCTCTTAGCATATATAAGAAGTTAGCTGCATAACTTAACTCTGGGTTAGGTTTTACAGGTTCTTTACCTTCACGCACACGTGCAAATGCAGTAACTAATGATGCAATTTTAGCTTGAATACGAATCGCTCTTTCTTTACGATTCTCTTCTGTTTCATCTTCAGCATCTGGATCAAAGTGTGCAATATAAGAAACTGATGTACGTAATGCTGTCATTGGATGTACATTATCAGTTGCGTATTCCTCGAAGTGTTTATACACTCTTGGATTTAATGTCATATATTTATTTAATTTTTCTTTTAATGTATCTAATTCATCTTGAGTTGGTAATCTATAATTCCATAAAAGGAAGATAACCTCTTCGAATTGCGCATGTTCTGCTAAGTCGTCAATATCATAGCCCGCATATGTTAATTGACTATCAATAATTGAACTGATTTTAGTTTCAGCTGCAATTACCCCTTCTAAACCTTTTTGTAATTCTGCCATAAGCAATTCCCCTTTTCTTTAACTTAATGTAATGGCTTTCAAGAACATTATAGCTAATTGTCTAAATTTTGTGAATGAATATATACCTTTTCACAATCAAACTAATGTGTATCCAACTTACTATTATGATACTTTTATAACCTATAATCCCCGTTATCAATGGCTTTATGCTTCAATTTAAAATGTAACTAGTAAGAAAATATTGAAAATTTTAATTTTTTTATCAAGAATGATTACAATTTGTTAACTAAATATTAAAGGAAATTTTAGAAAAAATTATAAAAATAATTGTCGAATTGGTTATATAAGTGCATAATAAATATTAATTAAATGTAAGGGAGTTGTCTTATGGCTGAAGAAAAATTACAAAGAGGGTTGAGTAATCGTCATGTGCAATTAATTGCCATTGGCGGCGCAATTGGTACAGGGTTATTCTTGGGAGCTGGACAAACGATAGCAATGACAGGTCCATCTATTTTATTCACCTATATTATTATAGGCTTCATGTTATTCATGTTCATGAGAGGTCTCGGAGAAATTATGATTCAAAATACCCGTTTCCACTCTTTCGCAGACGTGACTAATGAATACATAGGACCTTTCGCCGGTTTTGTAACTGGTTGGACTTATTGGTTATGTTGGATTATTACAGGAATGGCCGAAGTTACAGCTGTTGCAAAGTATGTAAGTTTCTGGTTCCCACACATTCCAAACTGGATTTCAGCATTATTCTGTGTATTAATTCTAATGGCATTCAACTTATTAAGTGCTAAAATATTTGGTGAATTAGAATTCTGGTTTGCGATTATCAAAATCGTTACAATCATCGCTTTGATAGTTGTAGGTTTAATTATGATTCTATTCGCGTTTAATACACAATTTGGTCATGCAAGTTTCACTAACTTATATAAACATGGCATCTTTGCTGATGGCGCTTCAGGTTTCTTTATGTCATTCCAAATGGCACTATTCTCATTCGTAGGTATCGAAATGATTGGTGTGACAGCCGGAGAAGCTAAAGATCCAGAGAAAACTATTCCAAAAGCAATTAATGCGGTGCCATTAAGAATTTTAGTGTTCTATGTGGGTGCATTAGCAGTAATCATGTCAATTATCCCTTGGGATAAAGTGGATCCTGCTGAAAGTCCATTTGTACGATTATTCTCATTAATTGGTATTCCGTTTGCAGCAGGATTAATTAATTTCGTAGTATTAACAGCAGCAGCATCATCTTGTAACAGTGGTATCTTCTCAAATAGCCGTATGTTATTTGGGTTATCTGAACAAGAACAAGCACCTCCTTCTTTTAGAAAGACAAATAAAAACGGTGTACCACATATTGCAATTATCGTATCATCAGCGTTATTGTTGGTTACAGCATTGCTAAATTACATCTTCCCTGATGCTACTCTAGTATTTACTTATGTAACAACTATTTCTACTGTATTATTCATCATTGTATGGGCATTAATTATTATTGCTTATATCAATTATCACAGAAAAAATCCTGAGCTACATAAAAAAGTTAATTATAAACTTCCTGGTGGTAAATATATGGGGTATGCAATTCTAGTGTTCTTCATTTTAGTATTCTGTTTATTATTCGTGAATGAAACTACTAGAAATGCAATTTTCTTAACACCATTATGGTTTATCATTTTAGGATTAATGTATTTAAGATATAAAAAAGTAGCTAAAAGAACTAAATAATTATATTGCTCATAAACCTTAACTTATCGAATTCGGTAGGTTAAGGTTTTTTTATGTAACAATTAATCTAGTATTGTTTATTCTTAATCGTTCCTTCTTAAAACATACTTTACCCTTTTACACGTGATTCCTTTAAGCATAAAAAATAGGCTAAACCATTTAATAGTAATAGTTTAGCCTATGATATTGATTGTAAAGCTTAATATTTTATATGGCTTTAATTAATTATAAAACGTTAGCATACCCTTCAAAGATTTTACCTTGGGCAGCATCGACAGTTACTAAAATATCATTTTTGAATTCTTTAGTAGCATTTTCAACACCAATTACTGTTGGAATACCTTTTTCAAGACCAATAATAGCACTTGGAGATGTAATACCATTTTCTTCAGTGATTAAACCAACTGCTTGTTCTACGTATGGTACTAGAGTTTCATCTACAGAGTTAGTAACAATAATTGATTCACTTAAATCCTTACCTTCTAAGTCACTAGCGCTATTCGCAACAACAGTTTTACCTACAACTGATCCACGTCCTACGCCTTGACCTTTAGCAATTTCGTCGCCTACTAGGTGTAATTTCATCATATTAGTTGTACCTTGTTCACCAGTTGGTACACCTGCAGTAATAATAATTAAGTCTCCGTTACTTACTCTTCCAGTTTCAACAGCAGTTGCAACCGCATTATTTAAAAGATCATCTGTAGTTTTACGACCTTTTTTAATTACAGGGTAAGCACCCCAAACTAATGCTAATTGACGAGCAGTGTGTTCACTAGGTGTAACTGCGATAATATCTGAATGAGGACGATATTTAGAAATAGTTACCGCTGTAGAACCACTTTCTGTAGCAGCTACGATAGCTTTAACATTTAAGTTAAGAGCAGTGTGTGCTACTGATACACCAATTGCATTTACAAGAGATGTTTCAACTAATTTAGTACGGTCAGATAATAATTTTTTGTAATCTTGAGCTGCTTCAGCAGATACGGCAATATTTCTCATTGTTTTAACTGCTTCTTCAGGATATAAACCTGCAGCAGTTTCACCAGATAACATTACTGCATCAGTACCATCGTAAATCGCATTGGCTACGTCACTTGCTTCTGCTCTTGTAGCACGTGGGTTACGTTGCATAGAATCAAGCATTTGAGTAGCAGTAATAACTGGTTTACCAAGTTTATTACATTTTCTAATTAAATCTTTTTGAACAATTGGTACTGATTCAGGTGGAATTTCAACACCCATATCACCACGAGCAACCATTAATCCATCAGAAACTTCAAGAATTTCTTCGATGTTATCTATACCTTCTTGGTTCTCAATTTTAGGGAAAATTGTAATATTGTGATTATTCTCTCTTTCAAGAATCTCACGAATATCTAATACGTCACTTGGACGACGTACGAAACTTGCAGCAATGTAGTCTACATCTTCTTTAATACCGAATAAGATATCCGCAGCATCTTTATCAGTGATACCTGGTAAATTAACTTTAACACCTGGTAAGTTAACACCTTTTTTATTTTTCAATTCACCAGTATTTAAAATATCACACTTAACTTCGCCTTTAGCTTTATCAATGTCTTTAACTTGTAATTCAATTAAACCGTCATCAAGTAAGATATAAGATCCTAAGTCAACATCGTTAATTAAATCACCGTATGTTACAGAGAATTTCTCAGGTGTACCTTCCACTTGATTCATGCTTACGATAACTTCTTTACCTTTTTCAAGTGTAATTAAGCCATCTTTCATGTCGTGAGTACGAATTTCAGGTCCTTTAGTATCAAGTAAGATACCAATAGTTTTACCTAATTTATCAGCTACTTTACGAATTGTATCGATACGCGCTTTATGTTCTTCATGGCTACCATGAGAGAAGTTTAAACGCGCAACGTTCATTCCAGCTTTCATTAATTTTTCTAACATTTCCTCTGATTCTGATGCAGGTCCAATAGTACATACGATTTTAGTCTTTCTCATTATAAAAGCCTCCTAAATTAAATAGATAACTCTTTAGCTAATTCATAAATATCTTTATAAAATTTATGATCATCTTTATTGAAAATGTCTTCAAACGGTGTTGCAGTAAGTTTGTTGTCTTTAATACCAACGCCCTTACCAGATTGTCCTTCCATTAATAACTCTACAGCATAACCACCTAAACGCGAAGCAAGTACTCTATCAGCACCTGATGGACTACCACCACGTTGGATATGACCTAAAACAGAAACACGTGCATCAACATTAATATATTTCATTAATTCATCCGCACATTCTTGTCCAGTCATACAACCTTCAGCGACCATCACTATAGAATGTTTTTTACCACGTTTGATACCTTTTTCAATTTTTTCCGCAATGTCTTTAATATCTGTGTGCGCCTCCGGTACTAAAATAGTTTCAGCCCCTACTGATAATCCAGCCCATAGAGCTAAATCACCACAGTCACGCCCCATTACTTCAACAATAAAAGTTCTAGCATGACTTGACGCTGTATCACGAATTTTATCGACGCTCTCAATGATAGTGTTTAAAGCTGTATCAAACCCAATTGTAAAATCAGTACCATTAATATCATTATCAATCGTACCAGGAATACCAATAGTTTTAATATCCTTCGTTTCTTCACTAATTCGTTGTGCACCTCGGTAACTACCATCTCCACCTACTACAACTAAACCTTCAATTCCATGCTTGTGTAAGTTCTCTATCCCTCTTTTACGAACACTAGCTTCTTTGAATTGTGGACATCTAGCAGAGTAAAGGAAGGTGCCTCCACGTTGGATAGTGTCTCCAACTGAGCCCAATTCAAGTTTATGAATATCATCGTCTAATAAACCTTGATAACCTTGATAAATTCCATAAACTTCAATATCATTATAAATCGCCTTACGCACTACTGCTCTAACAGCAGCGTTCATGCCTGGTGAATCTCCACCACTTGTTAATACCGCAATTTTCTTCATGACGACATACCCTTTCCTAACTAGAATTATCTTTAGTATTAAATTACCACAATTTTTTTAGGTGTTCCATTAATATAGGTGCTTTATATTGATGTAAACGTTTTATATATTAAAATTAACTTATTCAATATAAAAAAACTAGAAATCAAAGTATTGATTTCTAGTTTCAAAATTAATTTTCATTATAAGAACCGATGTTTCTAAACTTGTTAAATCTATTTTCGACTAATTCATCCGCGCTTTGCTTATTTAATTCATCTAAGTGTTTAACAAATGCAGTTTTAATGTCTTTAGCCTGTTGTTCGATATTATTATGAGCGCCACCAAGTGGTTCATTGATTACTTCATCAATTACATTTAATTGATGTAAATCCTTAGCAGTAATTTTCATCGTTTCTGCAGCCATCTTAGCTAATGAACTATCTTTCCATAATAATGCCGATGCACCTTCAGGAGAAATAACTGAATATGTACTATTTTCAAGCATTAGAATTTTATTAGAAATACCGATACCTAGTGCGCCACCACTACCGCCTTCACCAATGACAATAGCGATTACTGGAACTTTAAGTGAAGCCATTTCAACTAAATTTCTAGCGATAGATTCACTTTGACCTCTTTCTTCTGCAGCTTTACCCGGATAAGCACCTTTAGTATCAATAAAGGTAAAAATAGGACGCTTAAACTTCTCAGCTTGTTTCATCAATCTTAAAGCTTTACGATATCCTTCTGGATGAGCCATACCGAAGTTTCTATAAATATTATCTTTTGTATCCTTACCACGTTGTTGTCCTATTACTGTTACTGCTTGTCCGTTTAAATAACCGATGCCACCTATCATTGCTGGATCGTCTCTGAAATTTCTGTCTCCATGTAACTCAATAAAAGAATCAAAAATATGAGGTATATAATCAAGTGTAGTAGGTCTTTCTTGTAAACGTGCGATTTGTACTCTATCCCACGGCTTTAAATTTGTATAAATCTTTTTCGTTTCTCTCTCAAGAGAAGCTTCTAATAAATCAATTTCATCTTGCAAATCAACATCATTTTTTTCTTGAGATTCTTTTAAAGATTCAATTTTATTCTTTATATCAAATAATGGTTTTTCAAAATCAAGCATTCGGTTTCACCTCTTGGTGCATTTTTAAAATTTGAGCAAGCGTTGTTTTCATTTCTTTACGATGCACAACTTTATCAAGTTGACCATGCTCTAATAAAAATTCAGCAGTTTGGAAATCATCTGGTAATTTCTCATTAATAGTTTGTTCAATGACTCTACGACCAGCAAAGCCAATTAAAGCCTTTGGTTCACTTAAATTTATATCTCCTACAGAAGCAAAGCTCGCTGATACCCCGCCCGTTGTCGGATGAGTTAAATAAGAAATATATAGCAAACCAGCATCAGAATGGCGTTTTAAAGAGACGCTCGTCTTACCCATTTGCATTAATGATATAATACCTTCTTGCATTCTCGCACCACCACTAGCTGAGAATAAAATGAAAGGCAAACGATGCTCAGTACAATAATCAATAATACGACAAATTTTTTCTCCGACTACAGAACCCATACTACCCATTCTGAAACGTGCATCCATAACAGCAATTCCGTATTTGATGCCTTCTAATTCTGCAGTACCTGTTACCACTGCTTCATTTAAATCTGTCTTCTTCTGATCTTTTTCAATTTTTTCCTGATAACCTGGAAAATCTAATGGGTTAGCAGATGTCATTCCTTTATCAAATTCTTCAAACGTATGTTCATCTGAAATCGCTTCTATTCTTTTATAAGCAGGTAATGCAATGTGATGATCACAATTAAAGCATACATTTAAATTTTCGGATAATTCTTTTGTATACATAATTTTTTTACATTTAGGACATTTAGTCATTATACCTGCTGGAACTTCATTTTGTTTTGAATCTTGTACTGTTAAATATTTCTTTTTCTTACTACTTCTATTAAAAAAATCTTTAAACATGTGTAAACCTCCACGTAACCTATCAAACAACCTTATAGTTTACAAAAATGTTGAATTTGCATCTTTAATCGCTTGCAAAATATTAGAGAGAAATTATGAATAAATATTAATTCATAATTTCTCTGTAAATATAGCAAACTGAATTATTGGTTAATTATTTAACAAGTTGGATTAAATAACTTTTTATTATTTTAAATCAGTTAATTTCATTGTTTTATCGTACACTTTTTGAGGGTCAACATCAATACGAGCTACACCTGATTCCATTGCTGCTTTAGCAACTTCACGGGCCACTGAAGGTGCTACTCTTTTATCAAATGGTCCAGGAATGCAGTAGTCAGGGTTCAATTCATCTTCTTCAATTAAATTAGCAATCGCTTCAACCGCTGCTTTCTTCATATCTTCATTAATGTGAGTTGATTCAGTTTCTAAAGCGCCTCTAAAGATACCTGGGAATGCAAGTACGTTGTTAATTTGGTTAGGGAAATCTGAACGTCCAGTACCAACTACTTTAGCCCCAGCTTCTTTAGCATCATCAGGTTTGATTTCTGGATTAGGGTTAGCCATAGCAAAGATGATTGCATCATCAGCCATAGTTTGTACCATTTCTTTAGATAATAAATCTGCTACAGATACACCAATAAATACATCTGCATCTTTGATAACATCTTCTAAAGAACCATCTACTTTGTCTTTATTTGTAAATTTAGCAACGTATTCTTTAGTCTCATTCATACCATGAGAACGTCCTTCATAAATAGCACCTTTAGAATCACACATAACCATATTTCTAACACCATATGCATCTAAAAGTTTTACAATTGCAATACCAGCAGCGCCAGCTCCATTAAGCACTACTTTAATATCTGATAAATCTTTATTAACAATTCTTAGGGCATTAATTAAACCAGCCATTGTAACAATAGCAGTACCATGTTGATCATCGTGGAATACTGGAATATTTGTTTCTTTCTTTAATCTCTCTTCAATTTCAAAACAACGTGGCGCTGAAATGTCTTCTAAATTAATACCACCGTAGTTAGGTGAAATATGTTTAACTGTTCTAATTATTTCTTCAGTATCTTTTGTATCTAATGCGATAGGTACACCATTAATTCCTGCGAAACTTTTAAATAGAACTGCTTTCCCTTCCATAACTGGAATACTAGCAGCAGCGCCAATGTTTCCTAAACCTAATACTGCTGTACCATCTGTGACAACAGCAACTGTATTTCTTTTAATAGTATAATCATATACAGTACGAGGATCTTCATGAATCTCTTTACATGGCTCAGCTACGCCCGGTGAATAAGCTAAGCTCAGTTCTTCTTTATTCGTTACCTTTACATTAGGCATTATTTCTAATTTACCTTGATTTTCTTTGTGCATTTGTAAAGCGTCATCTCTTAAAGACATCAAATCAACCCCTGTTAATCATCTATATTTTTTAAACGAAAATTGCGAACAACTTATTTTTTATCTTAACTCAAATGTGTATATAAAATAAAATTAACTGATGATTTTATCTTATTAATCATCAGTTAACTATATCATAAAATTTTTACATATAAAAGTTATACAATCCTTATATCGCTCGGTTTAAATAGATTAATAAAATGACTGAGGTAGTCCCTTTCTCTTTTAATGAAACCTAATGTCATTGTTTTATTAGACGTTTCGTTATAAATCATTACTTCAATATTATTTTCTTTGCTATTTGAAAGATGCTGTTTTACTTCCTCAATATCTGTCACATTTCGAATAATAATTTGATTCGCCTTTTTAATTCGGTTCTCTTCAAATTGATCTACCGTAGTTAAATAATTGACCACTAATTGAATTTGTTGATTTCTTTTTTCAAATTTGCCATATACGACATCAATTTCATTTTCTTTCAAAACGGTTTCAAATTGCTTAAATTTATCAGGGAAGATGACCCCGTCTATAGTATTACAACCGTCATTAAGCGTTAAAAATGCCATATTTTGACCGTTTTTTGTGCGAATCTGTTTAACTCTATCAATTTGCACTAAAATTGGTTTAGAGTTTATCTGATGTTTAAGCTTAAAAATCCCTAAGTATTGTTTATTGTTAAATAATTTTTCAACGGGATGATTTGAAATATAAAATCCTAAATATTCTTTTTCATAATTGCTAATCATTTGATCACTGAGTTCTTCTTTATCTTGATATGTCTGTTTAGGCGTCAACATATCAAATAAAAAGTCATCTTGTTCTACATTAGAAACGTCATCTAAAACTTGATCAATAGCACTTAGCAATGTAGCCCGAGTCTTACCTAAACTATCAAATGCGCCAACTAATATAAGTGCTTCAAGCAATTTCCTTGTCTTAATTCGTTTAGGGATTCTTCTAGCAAAGTTAAAGAAGTCTTTGAAATTCCCATTCTGATATCGCTCATCGACGATTAATTTCACGCTCTGATAGCCTACACCTTTAATAGCACCAAGCGACAGATATATATTAGATTCAGTCGCTTTATAAAACCAATGGCTTTTATTTATATCAGGAGGCAAGATATTTAAGTTTTGACTTTTTGCTTCATCAATAATAGTCGCAGTTTTACTTTCATTTCCTACTACATTGCTGAGTATATTGGCATAAAAATAATTAGGATAATGTACTTTTAAATAAGCCATAATATAGGCTATTTTTGAATAACTAACTGCATGCGCCCTTGGGAAACCATAATCAGCAAATTTAAGTATTAAATCAAAGATTTGTTTACTTACCGCTTCATCATAACCATTTTCAACGGCACCATTTACAAAATGTTGACGCTCATTTTCTAATACGGTTCTATTTTTCTTACTCATTGCGCGACGTAAAATATCCGCTTGCCCATAACTAAAACTTGCGAACTGACTAGCAATTTGCATAATTTGCTCTTGATAAATGATAACTCCATACGTACGTTTTAATATAGGCTCTAAATCAGGATGCAAATACTGAATATCACTTTGATTATGTCTTCTTGAAATATAAGTTGGTATTTCTTCCATAGGACCTGGTCTATATAAAGAGGTTACAGCGACGATATCTTCAAAATGTTCTGGTTGAAGTCTAACCAGTACTTTTCTCACACCCTCTGATTCTAATTGGAAAATGCCAGTGGTATTACCTTTTGAAAGTAACGCAAATACATTCTCATCATTCATCGGTATTTTTTCAATATCAATATCTATATTTAAGTCTTTCTTAACTTGTGTAATAATTTGGTGAATAATTGAAAGATTTCGAAGACCCAAGAAATCAATCTTTAATAAGCCTAATCGCTCTGCTTCAGTCATTGTCCATTGCGTTAATAAGCCTGTATCCCCTGTTGTTAATGGCACATAATTATAAAGTGGTTTCTCATTTATGATAATACCTGCTGCGTGAGTAGAAGTATGTCTAGGTAACCCTTCTAATTTGCGACTGATTTCAAACCATTTCTCATGACGATGGTTTCGGTGAATGAACTGCTTAAAATCATCGTTTTGATACGCTTCATCCAGAGTGATTCCTAAACGGTGTGGAATAAGCTTAGATATCTCATTAAGAGTAATATCATCAAACCCCATAATTCGCCCAACATCTCTAGCAACCGCTCGAGCCAATAAGTGACCAAATGTTACAATACCAGACACGTGGTGCTCACCATATTTTTCTTGAACATATTGAATCACTTTTTCGCGTCTGGTGTCTTCAAAGTCTATATCGATATCTGGCATCGTTACACGCTCAGGATTCAAGAAACGTTCAAATAGCAAATTATATTTAATCGGGTTAATTGTTGTAATGCCAAGTAAGTAACTAACTAGTGATCCTGCTGATGAACCACGCCCTGGCCCTACCATGACATCATGAGTTTTTGCATAATGAATTAAGTCACTTACGATTAAGAAATAATCTTCAAAACCCATATCTGTTATAATTTTATATTCATGCTTTAAGCGAGCTTCGTAACGTTCATCTCGATGTAAATCGAATTCCTGTAACTTTTGTTGCAACAGTGACCATAAATAATCTTTAGAGCTTTCGCCAGTTGGTGTTTCAAATTTAGGTAATAAATCTTGATGATATTCAATTTCAGCTGTACATTGATTTACAAGTTCTGCAGTATTGTGCAGTATTTTATCAGATAACTTCATTTCTTGAAGTTCATTTTCTGATAAAAAATGTTCCTCAATATCCTCGACATCGTTGACTAAATCTAACTTTGTATTGTTTTTAATTGCTTCTAGAGCTGGTATAGTATCTATATCTTTCGCATCAAGATACCTAGCATTTTTTAGCCAAACTGTTTTTAAATCATATATTGATGCATCACTTGTGTGATTGATATATATCGCTTTATGATTAGCAAATTCATTAATGATAGATTGATGATCTTCTTGAGCCTCTTTAAAAATAATAGCAAGATCAGCACTATATTTATGTAACCAATCTAAGGGCACAAGGTCTTTCTCCTTCATCTTAATAGCAGATGATAATCGATACAAAGCAGTTAACCCTTTATTATTTCTGGCAAGTAACACTGTTTCAATGGTATTTAATCCATTCGACAAGTGAATGGTCATACCGAAGATGGGTTTAATGTGATGTTCGTTACAAGCATCATAAAATTTCGGGAAGCCATATAAAACATTCGTATCTGTTATTGCTAACGCCTCATAGCCATTTTGTTGCGCTTTTTTAACAACATCATCGATTTTCAAGCTTGAATATAATAAATCATACGTTGTGTGAATATTTAAATGTGCAACCATACATGACTTCCTTTCATTTTAAAATTTATAATTTTTGACGTAATGCTTCTGCTAACTTCTCAAACTCTTCCCAACTATAAACAGAAACGCCTGACGCATTCGGGTGGCCGCCCCCACCAAATTGATTAGCAACATCATTAATGATAATGCCTTTTGAGCGTACGCGACATCTTATTTGGTCTCCCTCATCAACAGCGAATACCCAAATTTTTAAGCCTTGAATATCAGCTACAGTATTTACAAATTGAGATGCTTCATTCGGCAATAATTGATATTCTTCTAATATTTCTTTAGTAATTCTCACTTGGCAAAATGCATGATCTTCACTCAATTCAAAGTTTTGGAAGATATAACCTTGGAAAGGCATCACTTTAGGATCTTTTTCCGACATTTTATTTAATTCTGCATTATGGTCGAATGAGAATTTCAATAATTGACTCGCTACTTCCATCGTATGCGGTGTTGTATTATTAAACATAAATCTACCAGTATCGCCGACTATACCCAGATAAAGGACACGTGCAACAGCAGCATCGATAATATTGAAGTCATTAAAATGCGTAATAAAGTCAAAGATGATTTCACTTGTGGATGAAGCTTCAGTATTTACATAATTGATTTCACCGTATTGATCAGTAGCTGGGTGATGGTCAATTTTAATTAACCCTTTACCATTACTGTATCTTTGGTCATCAATTCGTGGCGCATTCGCCGTATCGCATACAATTACTAATGCATCTTCATAAACCTCATCCGCAATTTCATCTAAACTACCGATAAATTCTAACGATACTTCTGGTTGTCCTACCGCATATATTGTTTTTTCAGGAAACTTGCGTTCTAAATATAATTTTAATCCAAGTTGTGAACCATACGCATCAGGATCTGGTCTAACATGTCTATGAATGATGACCGTATCCGCTTCTTCAATTTTTTGCATAATTTCATTAAATATTCCTACCATAAATGATTTCTCCTCAATTTTTATTTTTTGAAAATGCAGCTCCAAACAGACTGCATGACTTACTAATTAAATATCCTCAAACATTTGGCAAATAATCATTGCGTTCGCTACTCTTTCGTTACCACTCATCATTGTAACTTCTAACTTCGCAAAGTTTCTACCTACATCTAACATTTCATACGAAACATTTATGAATGTTTCAATAGGGACAGTTTTAATATATATGATATTCAAACTTTCAATCATTACATCTACTTTTTTAAACTTACGTAACTCGTGTTTAATTGTTTCTTCAATTATTGCTACAAATACAGATTTACTTAATGTACCGTATTGATTCGTTAATAATGGCGAAACTTCTACTGTAATATCATTTTGAGTGATAGTGATATGTTTAGCAATTTGATCATTAATTGTTTCACCAATCTGAGGTTGTCTACCAATTAATTGCATCGCTTTTAATACATCATCTCTAGTTATGACTCCGATTGCTTTTTTATTTCTCGTAGTTACTGGCAAAATTTCAATACCTTCCCATATCATCAGATGCGCACAACTTGCCACAGTTGTTGTTAATTCTACATTGATAGGTCGTTTAGTCATCACTTTACTAACTGTATCTTCAGCTTGCATGTGAATAACCTCTTTACTAGTAATAATGCCTACTAATTTCCAATTTCTATCTACAACTGGAAAACGAGAATGCCCTGTCACTTTCGCACGTGCTTTATAATCCTCAATACCCATCTCATCAAATATAACTGTCATATCATTAATAGGTTTAACTATATCATTTACAACCAAGATTTCTTTACGTATCATTTGATTGTACATTGCTCTATTAATAATATTAGCCACTAAAAACGTATCATAATTCGATGATAAAATTGGTAAATTATGACTATCGGCATAATCAATTATGTTTTGAGAGGGTTTAAAACCTCCGGTAATGAGTATTCCGCTTCCTTTCTTTAGAGCTTCTAACTGTACATCAGATCGATTCCCTACAATCAACAAAGTCTGGTGACTGATGTATTTTACGACATCTTTAAGCTCCATTGCACCTATGGCAAATTTAGATACACTATTGCTTAAGCCATTTTTACCACCAATGACTTCCCCCTCGATAATTTTAAGGATTTCATTAAATGTTAAATTTTCAATTTCTTCACGGTTTTTCTTATCAATACGCACAGTTCCTACGCGATCAATCGTTGTTACCAATCCTAATTGACCTGCATCCTTTATCGCCCTATAAGCAGTACCTTCAGATACACTCAAGACTTTTGCTATTTTTCGAACTGAAATTTTTTGACCGATTTTTAAAGATTCAATATACGCTATTATTTGTTCATGTTTAGTCATTCAACTACCTCTTTAAACTGACAATGTCCTATATATTATAACTTTTTACTTAGAAAAAATCGATTTTTGGTAAAACACCTAGTAAATCTCCTTTTTCACACATTTTCCGGATAAAAAATAATAATATCAAAATAATTTAATGATTATCGTTATTTAATAATTATAAATATATTCGTTGGAAAAATAAATTTACATTATATATAATTATATTAAAGGAGGAATGTCCTATGTATAAACATATATTATTAGGCGTTGACACACATTTAAAAAATGAAAAAGCATTGAAAGAAGTATCAAAATTAGCTGGTGAAGATACAGTTGTTACTATCTTTAATGTAATTGGAGAACAAGATGCTCAAGCATCTATTAAAGGTGGCACACATTTAGAAGAACTCACTGAGAAACGCAGTGGAGAACTTGAAAAAACACGAAATATTTTAGAAGACTATGGCATTAATTTTGATCAAATCATCGTGCGAGGAAATCCTAAAGATGAACTTGTTAAACATGCTAATAGTGGTAAATACGAAATCGTTGTGCTAAGTAACCGTAAAGCTGAAACTCAAAAGAAATTTGTACTTGGTAGTGTCAGTCATAAAGTAGCTAAACGTGCGACTATTCCAGTATTAATTGTTAAATGACTTTATTCAATATTAGAAAACTCCTATTATAGAGTGACTTGAAACATATGTTATCCACTCATATAATAGGAGTTTTTCTATTTATCGTATATTGAGAATACGAAACATTCTTCTATTTATTTAAAACTCTACAGCTTCTCCAGGTTCTAAGATTTGAACTTCCCCTTCTATTACTGCATCTTTAAATTCTTGAGGATTTTGCTCAATTAATGGAAACGTATTGTAATGAATTGGTACTGAAATTTTAGGTTTAATAAATTCATTAATTGCATAACTAGCATCATCAATACCCATTGTGAAGTTATCACCAATTGGTACGAAACATACGTCTACAGGATGGCGTTCTGCAATTAATTTCATATCACTGAATAAACCTGTATCGCCAGTGTGATAAATTGTTTTACCTTCAGTTTCAATAATCACACCCATAGGCATGCCTAGATAAACTGGAATGCCATCTTCATGTGTGAAACTTGAACTATGGAATGCTTGAACATATTTTACAGTACCGAAATCAAACTTGGCTTTTCCTCCAATATTCATGCCGTGAACATTCTCAACGCCATGATATGTTGATAAATAACCTTGTAATTCTGCCGAACCAATGACAGTCGCATGATTACGGTTAGCAAGTTCCACTACATCGCCAAAGTGATCAGCGTGACCATGCGTTAAGATGATGTAATCCACATCTAATCTTTGTTCATCTAAATCACAATTTTCATTACCAGATATAAACGGATCTACAATTACTTTTTTTCCGTTTCCTTCGAAATAAATAGTAGATTGACCATGAAATGAAAGTTTCATAATTGATAGCCTCCTAATAGCTTGTTAGTTGTAGTATACCCTAGCACATAAATTTTATAACACTTTTTAAAGAAAATGCGCGAGATAACGTGATCGTAGTAGTTCATTTTTCTAAAAAAGCCTAATAACAATCTCTTTAGAAATTATTCAATAATTTTGAAATTATTCTTTATTAGACGTAAAATTAAAATCAAAGCATTGAAGGAGGATACTTATTTTATGACAAAAATAGACGAAATTACACAAACATTACATAATGAAAATGCTGATGCAGCATGGATTACGACTCCACTTAACGTCTTTTACTTTACTGGTTATAGAAGTGAGCCTCACGAAAGATTATTAGCAGTATTAATTACTGCTTCTGGTGAGAAAACACTTTACTGTCCTAAAATGGAAGTTGAAGAAGCTAAAGCTTCACCTTTCGATGGTAAAATCATTGGCTACTTAGATACAGAAAATCCATTTGATATTGAACCTCATACTTTTAACAAATTATTAATTGAAAGTGAACATTTGACAGTAAAACGTCAACGTGAACTAACTGAGAATTTCAACGTCACTGAATATGGCGATATCGACCAAACTATTAAGAATTTAAGAAATATTAAAAATACTGATGAAATTAATAATATTAAGAAAGCAGCTGAGTTAGCTGATAAATGTATTGAAATTGGCGTTGATTTCTTAAAAGTAGGCGTGTCAGAACGAGACGTTGTCAATCATATTGAAAATGAAATTAAAAAGTTCGGCGTAAGTGAAATGAGCTTTGATACGATGGTATTATTCGGGGATCACGCTGCTTCTCCTCATGGAACACCAGGCGATAGAACTTTAAACGATAATGAATATGTTCTATTTGATTTAGGCGTTATTTATAATCATTATTGTAGTGATATGACACGTACTGTCCAATTCGGAATACCTTCAGATAAAGCTCAAAAAATTTATAATATTGTTTTAGAAGCTGAAACAGAAGCAATTCGTGCAATTAAAGCTGGCGTATCATTAAATGAAATCGACAAAATTGCACGTGATATTATTACAAATGCAGGCTATGGCGAGTACTTCCCTCATCGTCTTGGTCATGGATTAGGACTTGAAGAGCATGAATATCAAGATGTATCAAGTACAAATACTAATCAGTTAGAAGCGGGCATGGTTATTACTATTGAACCAGGTATTTATGTACCAGGTGTGGCAGGCGTCCGAATTGAAGATGATATATTAGTAACTGAAGATGGCTATGAAATTTTAACTCACTATGAAAAATAATAAAAAAATCCAGTTGAGACGGTTAATTCCCTTCTCAACTGGATTTTTAATTTTAATATATCGATTAATCTTCTTTTAAAGCGTCTTCGATAGTAGTGTATTCTAAATCAAATGCTTCAGCTACACCTTTATGAGTAACATGACCTTTATAAGTGTTTAAACCTAAAGATAATGCATGGTTAGCTTTAAATGCTTCACGGTAACCTTTGTTTGCTAATAATTGAGCATATGGTAATGTAGCATTATTTAAAGCAATTGTAGACGTACGAGGTACTGCACCTGGCATATTAGCTACAGCATAATGAACTACCCCATGTTTAACATAAGTAGGATCATCATGAGTAGTAATCTTATCAGTAGTTTCAAAGATACCACCTTGGTCGATAGCGATATCAACGATTACTGAACCGTCTTTCATTTGGTTAATCATATCTTCAGTAACTAAGCTAGGCGCTTTAGCACCAGGAATAAGCACCGCACCGATAACTAAATCACTTTGTTTAACTTGTTCTTCGATATTTAATGGGTTAGACATAATAGTGTTTACACGGCCATCAAATAAATCTTCTAATTCTGCTAAACGTTTAGGATTAACGTCTAAGATAGTCACATCTGCACCTAAACCTAAAGCGATTTTAGCAGCGTTTGTACCAGCTTGACCGCCACCAATAATCGTTACTTTACCTTTTGGTACTCCAGGCACTCCGCCAAGTAAAATTCCCATTCCGCCATTAATTTTTTGTAAGAATTCAGAACCAACTTGAGCAGACATACGTCCCGCTACTTCACTCATTGGTGTTAATAATGGTAATGAACGGTCAGGTAATTGAACCGTTTCGTATGCAATACCTACTACTTTATTATCAACTAACGCTTGAGTTAATTTTTCTTCGTTAGCTAGGTGTAAGTATGTGAATAAGATTAATCCTTCTCTGAAGTATTTGTATTCATCTTCTAAAGGTTCTTTAACTTTGATTACCATTTCTACATCCCAAACTGCAGATTGTTCAGATACAATTTCAGCACCTGCATTTTTGTAATCTGCATCTTCAAAGTATGAACCTAAACCTGCATCTTTTTCAACAAGTACTGTATGTCCTTGTTCAACTAATGCATGTACACCACTTGGTGATAAACCAACTCTGTTTTCGTTATTTTTTATCTCTTTTGGAATACCAATTTTCATTCCATCCACCTCCAACACCATCGTAACGCTAAACCGATGAAAGCGCAATCAGAAAAAGTACACATTATTGTTAAAATATAAATATTAAATATTCTGAAATTTGTGGTAAAATATAAGTAAGAAAAGCTAAGGGGGTTATTAAGATGTTAACTTATAAAAACATTTTAATCGCAGTTGATGGTTCACATGAAGCAGAGTGGGCTTTCAACAAAGCCGTAGACGTAGCTAAACGTAACGACGCCAAATTAACTATTGTAAACATTATCGATTCAAGAACATATTCTTCATATGAAGTTTATGATGCTCAATTTACTGAGAAATCTCGTGGTTTCTCTGAAGAATTATTAAAAGGTTATCAAGAAGTCGCAACACGTGCCGGAGTAACTAATGTAGAAACACGCTTAGAATTTGGTTCTCCTAAAGCCATTATCCCTAAAAAATTAGCAAGTGAACTTAAAGTAGATTTAATTATGTGTGGTACTTCAGGCTTAAATGCAGTAGAACGATTTATCGTAGGTTCTGTATCTGAAGCAATCGTACGTCACTCACCTTGTGATGTATTAGTCGTACGTACTGAAGAAATTCCAGAAGATTTCCATCCAGAAGTAGCTACACCAGAATTTAGACAACAATATTCTTAAAGCTAAAAACCATTACTATTAAATTTAAGGGTGCCTCATTTTAAAGAGGCACCCTTTTCTGATTCAACAAAAAAGCCATGGCCATATCTTAAAAAGACATAACCATGGCTTAAATTTATAAATTATAATTCACCGAATTTTACAGTGTCTCTTGCAATCATAACTTCTTCGTTAGTTGGAATTACAATTACTTTTACAGGTGAATGCGGGTAGTTAATGAAAGCTTCTTCGCCACGAATCGCTTCATTTTTCTTAGGATCCCAATAAACACCCATGAATTCTAAACCTTCTAATACTTTAGCACGTACTGTTGATGAGTTTTCACCTACACCAGCAGTGAAGACAATAACGTCTACGCCATGCATTCTTGTAGCATAAGAACCAATGTATTTGTGAATTCTTGAAGCAAATACGTCTAATGCTAATTGAGCACGTTCTTTACCTTCTTCAGCATCACTTTCAAGGTCACGTAAATCACTTGAAGTACCTGAGATACCAAGTAAACCAGACTCTTTATTTAATACATTAAGTACTTCGTCTGCAGTTTGATCAGTTTTTTGCATAATGAATGGAATTAACGCTGGGTCAATGTTACCAGAACGAGTACCCATTGTTACACCGGCTAATGGAGTGAATCCCATAGAAGTATCGATTGATTCTCCACCATCGATAGCTGCGATTGATGCACCATTACCGATATGACAAGAAATGATACGTAATTCTTCGATTGGTTTATCTAAGATTGCAGCTGCACGTTGAGATACATATTTATGGCTTGTACCGTGGAAACCATATTTACGGATACCATAATCTTTATAATATTGATAAGGTAAGCTGTATAAATATGATTGCTCAGGCATAGTTTGATGGAATGATGTATCAAATACTGCTACATGAGGAATATTTGGTAATAATTTTTTGAATGCACGGATACCCATTAAGTTAGCAGGGTTGTGTAAAGGTGCTAATTCACTTAATGATTCAATTTTTTGTTCCACTTCGTCAGTTACTAAAGCTGATTCAGGGAATAATTCACCACCGTGAACAACGCGGTGACCAGTACCAGCGATGTCATTAATGTCATCAATGATACCGTGTTTTTTGAAGCTATCTAACATAATGTTAATTGCTTCTTCATGATCTTTAATATCACGAACTTCTTTAACTTTTTCACCATTGACTTCAACAGTAAAAATTGAATCTTTAATACCAATACGTTCGATTAATCCTTTAGTAACTAATTCTTCTTCAGGCATTCTAATAAGTTGGAATTTTAAAGAAGAACTACCAGCATTAATCGCTAAAACTAATTTAGACATAAATTATTGTCCTCCAATTTATTAATTAAATATCCATATTTATTTAACCATTAATACAGTTATAATTCAAGAATATGACAGTTTATTTTTTAGGATGATTTTCTTCCATCCATTGATTCAATTCGCTAATAAATCCTTGAAATTGATTTGGATTTTTGAAATCAGGAATGTTCGCAAGTAAGACTTCTACTGGCTTAGTCTCATTTGCTTTTTTCTTTTGTAAAATTAAGATAGATTTACGCGCTTTCTCATTTTTAAATAACGTCTTAGGTAAATTAAGAAACGCTTGCATTTCTGTCTCTGTAGCAATGAAATTTTCTAACTGTTTTACATTTTCATCTTCAAAAATATTGCTAGGCACAACTAAAAAAGCATATCCAGTCGCTCTTAAAGCTGTAATAGCTTGCTCAATTAATAAATAATGAGAGTAACTATGTCCTTCTTTAAAACCTAATTTCATTTCTTTACTACGTTCATCTACTGGATAATAACCAATTGGGAAGTCTCCAATTACGACATCTGCTTCCTCTAATGGTAATGGCATAATTGCATCTTGAGGATAAACATCAAACGGTATTTCTAAGAAGTTAGCTAAATGCACACTTACTCTAGATAAGACTGGATCCACTTCGATTAAATGATGCATGATTGTAGTATCTTTCAATACTTCATTAACTGAAGCACTTAAATGTCCTGCCCCACTTGCAATATCAACCACGTGCAATTCATCACTATCTTTTGTAAATTTTTGAACTAAAAAACCTAAGATTAAACCTATTGAATCTGGTGTAATTTGATGATTCGCTTGAATCGTTTCTTCTTGTAATAAACTTAAATAAGCAAATTGAAATGCTTTACGTCTGTCCTGTAATGTTGCTTGTTCAAGCAACTCTCTTCGATTTTGATACACATCTTCCATTGCTAAACCTAAGTTTTCAATAAAACTTTGACCATTTTCTTCGTTTAAAGCTTTAGCCTTCTCATCAAGCGTACGGAATAACGTTTCCATAATTGTTTGTTCTTCAGTCATATAAACTTCCTTTCCAATAAAAAAGCGTCCATACTTTTTATTTCTTTAAAATGTAACCACTGTTTCTACATTCTTGTTTTTGAAATAAATATGGACACCTGTGTTTATGTCTTTTCAATCATTTATTTATATAATCATTAAATATTACGGTAAGCTTCTAAAGCCGCTTCGAAGTTAGGATAATCCGTACCTTCACTTACTAATTCTTTATAAACAACTTTATTATCTTTATCTAGAACAAAGACTGAACGTGCTAATAATCTTAATTCTTCCATTACTACACCATAATTTTTACCGAAAGATAAATCTTTATGGTCGCTTAATGTAATGACATTGTCTAAACCGTTTGACGCACACCATCTTTTTTGAGCAAATGGTAAGTCAGCTGAAATTGTTAAGACAACACCATCTTCTTGAGAAGCTTCTTCATTAAATTTACGAGTTTGTTGATCACATACACCTGTATCAATTGAAGGTACTACACTAATTAATTTCTTTTGTCCTTCAAATTGACTTAAATCAACTTCATTTAGATTATTATCTAATACTTTAAAGTCTGGAGCCTGTTGTCCTTCTGAAACTTCTGTTCCTAATAAATGAATAGGGTTATTTTTAAAAGTAATTTGTGCCATGTTGTTACGACCTCCAAAGTTGGTTAATAAATTATATCTATAATAATACGATAGTAGTAAATCTTAAATCAATTAATTGATACTGTCGTAACAAATTCAATATAACTATTTTCCTAGTAATTGAACAATATAATCGTAAGTATTTTTTAAAATTAATAATGCAGTGACTGTAATGAACAATATTTTAACATAGCCCACACCTTTGTTAATAGCTAATTGCGCCCCTATATATGATCCAACAATCATACTAACTCCCATGATTAAACCGTATACGAAATTGACTTGTCCTAAAATAATGAAAAGAATTAATGCCCCTATATTAGAAGCAAAGTTAAGTACTTTTGCATTCCCAGCAGCACTTAAAAAATCAAATCCAAACATTAATAATACAAATAGCATGAAAGAACCCGTTCCGCCCCCTAAAAAACCATCGTAAAATCCTATTAACAATAGCAATCCTACAAAAATAATAGCTTTACCAATCGTTAGTTTAGAAAAAGTACGAACGTCTCCCCAATCTTTTTTAAATATCGTATAAATTAGGACGAGTGTTAATATAACGATAACAAGTGGTTTTAAAACTTGAGCTGGTAAAAACGTTGCTAGACTTGCACCACCTGCTGAAAATATAAATATAAACGGAAAAAGCTTTAGTACGATTGACAAATCCACTTTTCCTGAGCGAATAAATTTAATCGCACTGGTTAATGAACCAAATGAGCTCGCTAACTTATTAGTTCCTAATGCTATAGAAGGTGGCATGCCTATAGCTAGCAATGCAGGAATAGATATTAACCCGCCACCCCCTACTACAGCATCAATAAATGCTGCTAAGAAACCAAAAGCAATAATGATAATAATGATATTTAAACTGATATCCATGATGCCATCCCCTAAAATTAGTTTCTATTTAAACCAATTTTAAAATAATTCATCTATTAATGCATCAGTATCTTTGTCTTTTTCACTCTTATAATCTTTATTAATTGTAATTGTTTCAACATTGTCCGCAGCACGTTGAACCATTTCATCAAAATTATAAACACTTTCATACTTAATTACTTTATCGAAATCTGGTTCGGTAACTGGGTTTTTAGGTGTGAAAATAGTACAACAATCTTCATATGGTTGAATTGAAACATCGAACGTTCCGATTTCACGAGCTTTCTTGACGATATCTTCTTTATCAAGAGAAACAAGCGGACGTAAAATTGGCGTCGAAGTCACGTTATTGATAGCGTACATACTTTTTAATGTTTGACTCGCTACTTGTCCTAAATTCTCCCCATTGACAATCGCATGCGCACCAATACGTTCTAATACAATATCAGCCACTCTAAGCATCATGCGTCGTGTTGATGTCATCGTATATCTTGGGTGTACCACTTTATTAATTTGTTTTTGAAGTTCAGTAAACGGTACAATGTGTAATTTAATAGGGCCGACGCGTTCAGACAAGATACGTGTTAATTCAATAACTTTATCTTTAGCTTTTTCACTAGTGAATGGTGGACTATGGAAATGAATAGCTTCTATTCGAACACCACGTTTCATAATTTCCATACCTGCTACTGGGGAATCGATACCACCTGAAAGCATTAATAATGTTTTTCCACCACTACCAACTGGTAAGCCTCCAGCACCTTCATATACTTCTGTAAAGATATAAACACCGTCCATGCGCACTTCTACTCTAACGTTATGATCGGGTTTTTTAACATCTACAGTAATATCTTCCGTTGCTTTTAATATTGTACCGCCTAATTCTCTTTGTAGTTCATACGTATCTAGTGGGAACGACTTATCCACGCGTTTAACATCAATTTTAAATGTATCTCCACTATTAAAATTTTGGGCAAGTTCCACACATAAGTTTTTCATTTCATCTAAATCTTGAGTCGTTTTATGCACTGGACTTACGGATTTAATTCCGAAAATTTTAGTTACACGAGAAATGACTTCTTGAACATCGGCTTCTTCCGTTAGTGAAATATACATTCTGTCTCGTTTTCCATGTACATGCGTACCTTCAAGTGATTGTATTGAACGAATTACATTATCTTTTAATGCATTGACGAATTTTTTACGATTAGTTCCTTTTAACGTTAATTCGCCATACCTTACTAATAAATGATCAAATTTCATTTATTTAAGCAACTCCTTTATTTCAATATATATTGATTTAAACTTTTCTTTAAATTGATTAATATCTTCCTGCGTCGTTGTATCTCCAAGTGATAATCGTATACTGCCTTCTATTTTTTCTTCACGAATGTTCATGGCTAATAATACTTCATTTAATTTACCTCGTTTTGATGAACAAGCACTTGTCGTCGAAACCATGATATCTAGTTTCGAAAAGGCATTGACAAGTACTTCTCCTTTCACACCCGGAAAGGCAATGTTTAAAATTTGCGGTGCACCATTTTCAGGTGAATTAATATAGACACCCTGATAATCTTTAAAATATGAACGTAATTCTTCATTATATGACGCTAACTTATTATGGCGTTCGTCTAAATTATTTACAGCTATGTCAATTGCTTTCACTAATGAAACATCCATTGCTAGATTAACTGTACCACTACGCACACCATATTCTTGACCTCCGCCATGAACGATTGGCTCAAGTTTTTCTTTATTATCTATTAATAACAATCCTTGTCCTTTAAGACCATTAAATTTATGACCACTAAAACTTACACTATTCACACCTGAAAGCGTCATCGGAACTTTTCCTAAAGCTTGAACAGCATCTACATGTAAGTGCGCTTTCGGATACTGCTTTAATAATTCTACTATTTGGTCAATGGGTTGAATTTGTCCCATAATATTATTCACGTACATACAAGTAACGAGTCCTACTTTATCATTCATTAGAGAAGATAAATGCTCCATATCAATTTGACCATTCTCTTTGATATTGACGTATTTTAAAACAAAGCCTTGTGTTTCCAAATAACGCATTACTTCTAACACAGAAGGATGTTCTAAGACAGAGGTAATAATTTCATTCGCAAATTGCTTTTTACGTAATGCCACGCCTTTTAAAGCGATATTGTTAGATTCTGTTGCCCCACTTGTAAATATGACATCAAATTGTTGTTTACCAAATAAAAGTTGATTAATACGCTCTTTAGCTTGGTTTAATAATTTTTCAGCTTGTAAGCCCATTTTATGTGGACTATTTGGATTATAATAAACAGATTCATTAACTTTAACAAACGAATCCAATACTGCTTTATGAGGTTTAGTAGTTGCGGCATTGTCCAAATAAATCATTTGCAACACTCACTTTCAAATCAAATATACTATTTAAAAAACGGGATTTAGTATACTCATAACTCCCCTTTTATAATTTTTTAAAATAGACACTAAAGCATTATACTATTTTTTAACAAAAATTAAAGGCATGTATCCTATTTTTAAGGGATACATGCCTATTATATGTGCTAATCTTTATTCTTTTGTAATTTCGTCTTCAATATATTTCGTAATACCAGGTTCAACACTTTCTAGTGCTTGTTCTGCGATTTCAATTGAGCGTTTGTAACGATTATTTTTAAATAAACGTTCCGCTTCATTTAAGCTTTTATCTACATTATTGTGATCTTTACGGTAACGGTTACCATATTGAATTAAACGTTCAGCATAAACTGCATTTACTAAAACATCATTTGCTTCATCTTCAAATGTGTTCATTTGAATCACAATTTTAGATACTCTATCTTTTAATTGCTTAACATTAATTGGACGCTCACTAAATTGTTCATTTACATCTCGGACTTCATGATCAATTTCATTCTTCATAATCACGAAACGTTCTGGCACACTAGTTAAATTAGAAGCAAGCAATCTACGATAAACTTCTTCTTTTTTAGATTGAATTCTTAAAAGATGATCTTCTGCATCAGCTTCATCTTCTCTCATTTGAATAAGATGATTTTGTAATTTTTCTTGTTTTTCATTAATGACTTTTACATGGTCATCTAGATATTCTAAATTGTCTTTAACTTCACTATATCTTACAGCCGATTTAGACATTTCTTTAAGAATATCGTCATATACAGTCACTAAATTTTGAATTTCATTCTCATGTTGACGAATACTATGAACGTCACTTTCATTAATAAAGTAATTCTCACGAATATAATCAATTTCAGTACGTAACGTATAGTTCATTTCTCTAGCTTTAAATAATTCATTAGTGATGTCTTCTTTAGTTTCTTCTACTTCATTTTTTGCTTTAACTTCATGTTCGATTAAATCATACATTTCATCAAGTTTATCATTGATTTGTTGAAGTTTATTATTCGCTTCATCTAATTCTAAGCGACTAATCATTGGTTCAACGAAATTCAATTCTGTTTTCAAACTTTGTAATGTACCATCAATTTTAACATGATCTAAATCGTAGCCATTTACTTTTAAATCTCTACAACCGTATTTTAAATCTTGGAATTGACCTGGTAATTCTTTTTGAGCTTCTCTAATTAACTCAGGAATTTCAGCCATATATTCTTTTGTTTCATTCATTGATTCATTTAATCCCATAATATGATTATGCGCTTGAACGTAATTACCTTCGCTTTTAAGCATGTCATATTGTTCTAATTCAGGCTCAAATGATTCAATTTGTTTTTCAAGGGGTGCTGCTGCCTCCCCAAATTGATGTCTATTCGCTAATACATCACGTTTCATTTCACGATAATCCGTTTTACATTTGTTATAAACTTCTTCATTTTCTTTATGTAAAGCTAGGATTTCGTTTACTTCATCTACTTGAGCTTGATAACCCGCTTCGTATCTGTCCATTAATTCATGCGCATCATCAATATCTGTTTGCGCTCCTGAAAATTGGAATTTATCAAGTTGAAGTTCAGCATCGTGAATCTTTTCTTCAACTGGTGCTAAATAATTGTTTGTATGATCTAAGGTGTCTTGTTTTAAAGCATCATATTTAGTTCTAGTTTCACCTTTTAAGTTTAATTCAGAAAGTTTCTCTAAATTTTTTTCAAAAGGTAGTTGTTGGATTTTTAATTTACGTTCTTCAGCTTCTTCAACAATTTTTCTCTTGCTAGAACGCATGTAGAACATAATACCAACAGCAATCAATATGATGATTAATATTGCTAATATAATGATTACAGCCATCTCATTTCTCCTCCTATGTTAACATCATTATAACGTAACTTTCCCTTTCATTAAAATAAAAATTAAATGAATTGATAGATTATTTTTTTCACTTTATACTTATTTGTAAAATAATTGAATGAGGTATTCTTATGACAGTTATCAAAGAAACAAATTATAGCCTGTTAGAAAAGCAACTTGCTAGTCTAATTGAAGATGAATCAAATTTAATAGCCATCTTAAGTAATACATCTGCTTTACTTAATGATACGTTAGATCAAGTAAACTGGGTAGGTTTCTATTTAATAGAAAATAATGAACTTATCTTAGGACCTTTCCAAGGCCATCCAGCTTGTGTTCATATCGCAATTGGTAAAGGCGTATGTGGCACAGCTGTATCAGAAGATAAAACACAATTAGTTGCAGACGTTCACGCGTTTCCTGGTCATATTGCTTGCGATGCTAATAGTAATTCTGAAATTGTAGTTCCTATCCATAAAAATGGAGAAATTATTGGTGTATTAGATATTGATGCTCCTATAAAAAATCGTTTCACAAAAGAAGACCAACAAGGTTTAGAAGCGATTGTATCTATTTTAGAAAATCAATTATCAAAATAACGATAAATGTGTTGACACATATAAAAATACTGGTACAATGGAATTTGTGTGAATTAACGAAAATAGCAGTTGTATATTATTGAGCGCTATGTTGTTCCCGAAGCGGACGTGTCACGTAACTGGAGCTATAAGGTGAAGACACATAAAACAACATATCTTGATGAGCATACAACACTCTTTTTTGTTTTTTCATAACAACAAAAAAGAAAAAGGAGGAGTCTTATTATGGCTCGATTCAGAGGTTCAAACTGGAAAAAATCTCGTCGTTTAGGTATCTCTTTAAGTGGTACTGGTAAAGAATTAGAAAAACGTCCTTACGCACCAGGACAACATGGTCCAAACCAACGTAAAAAATTATCAGAGTATGGTTTACAATTACGTGAAAAACAAAAATTACGTTACTTATATGGAATGACTGAAAGACAATTCCGTAACACATTCGACATCGCTGGTAAACAACACGGTGTACACGGTGAAAACTTCATGATCTTATTAGCTAGTCGTTTAGATGCAGTTGTTTATGCATTAGGTTTAGCTCGTACTCGCCGTCAAGCTCGTCAATTAGTTGGTCACGGTCACGTTGAAGTTGATGGTCGTCGCGTTGACATCCCATCATACTCATTAAAACCTGGTCAAGTTATCACTGTACGTGAAAAATCTCAAAACTTAGACATCATCAAAGAATCAGTTGAAATTAATAATTTCGTACCTGAATACTTAGACTTCGATGCAGACAGCTTAAAAGGTACTTTCGTACGTTTACCTGAACGTAGCGAATTACCAGCTGAAATCAACGAACAATTAATCGTTGAGTACTACTCAAGATAAGTTGCGTAGTATTAAACCACCCTTTCCTTTTGGATTGGGTGGTTTTTTATATCTTCATTATAATTTAAATAATTCATCTGGAATATCAGAAATAATTCCGTCTACCCCTAAGTTAATCATTTTTTTAACATCCTTCGCTTTATTAACTGTATAAGGAATAACGTTTAAACCATTCTCATGTGCGTGAGTCATAAATTTTTTATTTACCAACTTATAATTAGGATTCACAAACGACGCATATTCAGCAATCTCTTCAAAGTTAGGTAATTTATACCAATATTTCTTTTTACTAACCAATACTCCTAATTGATAACTACTCTGTAATTTAGAAAGTCGTTTAACGCTCTCAGTATCAAATGATTGAAGAATCGCTTTATGTGATGGCACTTGATGTGCTTTTAATCGCTGTAGAACTGCTTCCTCAATGCCAGGATATTGACTTGGCACCTTTAACTCTATTAATAATTTTTTGGAATAATGATTAAATACTTCTAACACTTCATCAAACGTAGATATTTTTGTATTTGAAAAGGCTTTGCTATGTTTAACACCAAAGTCAAAGTTTCTAAGTTCTTCAAGCGTATAGTCCATTACTTTCCCTTTTCCATTAGACGTACGATCAATCGTATCATCATGAATCACTACTAATTCTTTATCTTTAGTAAAATGCACATCTATTTCTAACATGTCAATATGTTGCATTAATGCCCCTTTAAATCCTTCAATGGTATTTTCAGGATATCGATGAGACAATCCACGATGCGCTACAATTTGAAACGCAGCATTGGGTTTAATTATTTTCATAAAAAGACACCTTTCTTTCATCTTGCACCTCTTTCAACTAAACTTAAGTTAACACACAATTTACGGAGGTCAAACTGATATGGTGAAACATGATTTCGAAGTTCAAACTAAATGGCAAGGTGGTCGCGAAGAAGTAGGTTCAGTGAATGGCGATGTCATTTCTGAACACATTTCAATTCCTGCTCCTTTAGGTGGTAATGGCACTGGTACAAATCCAGATGAATTATTAGTAGCTGCCGCTTCTTCTTGCTATATTATCTCCCTAGCCGCTACGCTTGAAAGAGCTAAATTTACAAATATAAATTTAACGATTAAGACCATTGGTACTGCTCTTTTTGAAAATGGAAAATTCAAAATGGATAAGATTACTCACTATCCTTCTATTACTGTTTCAAGTGATGAAAAATCAACTTTAGAAAAACGTTTACCTAAATTATTAACAATTGCGGATAATAACTGTATGATTTCAAATTCTATTCGCAATAATGTAACTATCGATATTCAACCAACTATTGAATAAAAAAACTTGATCTCACTAAGTTTTATAGTGAGATTATTTAATCCTCTTTTAAATTGTCAGAATATTTGTTAAAATAATTAAATCTTATTCATGTGGGAGGAAATTTAACTATGTATTATTATGAACCTTTATTACTTACACCAGGACCAACGCCAGTCCCTCCAGAAATTAATCACGCGATGAATTTACCAATGGTAGGTCACCGTTCTCCAGATTTTGAAGCAATTGCTAAAGAAGCTTTTAATAATTTGAAACCTATCTTTGGTACACAAAATGAAGTCATGATATTAACTTCAAGCGGGACAAGTGTGCTTGAAGCTAGTATGTTAAATATCGTGAATCCAGAAGACCATTTTGTAGTCATCGTTTCTGGTGCATTTGGCAATCGCTTTAAACAAATTGCGGAAACATATTATAAAAATGTGCATATTTATAATGTTGAATGGGGTAAAGCAGTCAATGTCGACGAATTTATTCAATTCCTTTCTTCAATTAACCACAAGATAACTGCAGTCTTTACTCAATATTGCGAAACTTCTACTGCTGTACTTCATCCAGTTGGAGAATTAGGGAAAGCTATCAAAGCGTTTGATAGTGAAATTTATTATGTAGTAGATGGCGTAAGCTGCATTGGCGCAGTTGATGTAAATCTTGAAAGAGATGCTATTGATGTCCTCGTATCTGGCAGTCAAAAAGCCCTAATGCTACCTCCTGGACTTGCTTTTGTCGCTTATAATCAACGTGCTCAGCAACGATTTAGTGACGTTACTACCCCACGATTCTATTTAAATTTAAATAAATACTTTGATTCACTTCAACAACATTCAACACCTTTCACTCCGAATGTAGGACTATTTAGAGCTATTAATGCTTATGCAGCTTTAGTTAAGAAAGAAGGATTTAATAATACGATAGCAAGACATAACACGATTAAAAATGCGTTGAGAGCTGCATTGAAAAAACTTGATTTAGGCTTATTAGTGGAAGATGCTTATGCTTCTCCTACTGTTACGTCTTTCGTACCTAAAGACGAAGCGGAAGTTAAACACATTAAAAATACTTTAAAATCTCAATTTAATATCACTATTGCCGGTGGACAAGGAAAGTTAAAAGGTAAAATATTGCGCATTGGTCATATGGGGAAAGTGTCTCCATTTGATATTTTATCTGTAGTAACTGCATTAGAACTTATTCTGACAGACTATCGCAAAGTCAATTATATTGGTAAAGCAACTACTAAATATACGGAGGTCATCCAACATGACGCATAAAATTTTAGTTTCAGACCCTATTTCTGAAGAAGGTTTACATAGTTTACTCTCTCACCCTGATTTTGAAGTTGAGATAAATACAGATTTAACACCTGATCAATTAGTTGATATCATCCCACAATATGATGGTTTAATCGTGCGTAGTCAAACACAAGTTACTGCTGAAGTCATCAATCAAGCCCAACAGTTAAAAGTTATCGCTCGTGCAGGTGTCGGTGTAGATAATATTGACATTGAAGCAGCTACATTGAGAGGAATTTTAGTCGTTAACGCACCTGACGGAAATACGATTTCAGCTACTGAACATTCCGTGGCCATGATTTTAGCGATGGCGCGTAATATTCCTCAAGCTCATGCCTCTTTGAAAAGTAAAGAATGGAATCGTAAAGCATTTAAAGGGGTTGAACTATATCAAAAAACTTTAGGTGTCATCGGTGCAGGACGAATAGGATTAGGTGTAGCTAAAAGACTTCAAAGCTTCGGCATGAAAGTTTTAGCATTTGATCCCTACTTAACTGAAGAAAAAGCGCAACAATTAGATATTCAATTAGCTACAGTAGATGAAATCGCTACTAATGCGGATTTCGTTACTGTACATACACCTCTAACACCTAAAACGCGTGGTATTATCAATGCGGATTTCTTTGCTAAAGCAAAACCTTCACTACAAATTATTAATGTAGCTAGAGGTGGCATTATTGATGAGCAGGATTTACTTAACGCATTGGATAATAATCAAATTGCACATGCAGCTTTAGATGTGTTCGAACACGAACCTCCTACCTCTTCACCTTTATTAGATCATGATAAAGTGATTGTTACACCTCATTTAGGCGCTTCAACTGTAGAAGCTCAAGAAAAAGTAGCAATCTCAGTAGCAAATGAAATGATTGATATTTTAGAAAACGGAAACGTTACAAATGCAGTTAATGCACCAAGATTAAATTTAAATAATATTGATAAAGCGACTCAACAATGGATTGAAGTTGGAGAATTGTCTGGCGAATTGGCTATCCAATCATTAGAAGATGCGCCTAGAGAAGTTAAGATTACCTTCAACGGAGAAGTGAGTAAAAAAGAAACAGATTTAATTATTCGTTCTATAGTTACTCGTATTTTACAACAAGATTTAGGTGAACGTGTGAACTTAATTAATGCTATGGCTTTATTAAAAGAACAAGGCGTAACACATCATATTGAAGACCGTGCTTCTCAAGGAACCTTTAGTAACTATATCCAAGTTCACTTAATTGGAGATAAAGAAGAAGTTAAAATCGGGGCGACAGTTATTTCAGGCTTTGGCCCACGTATTGTACGTATTAATGATTTCTCAGTTGATTTTAAACCTAACGCTTATCAATTCATTTCATACCATGCAGATAAACCTGGTATGGTTGGATTAACAGGCCAATTATTAGGTAAACATGATATTAATATCGCATCAATGTCTCTAGGACGTCACAGCGAAGGTGGACAAGCGATGATGGTACTTTCAGTTGACCAACCTGTAACTCAAGAGGTCATCTATGAATTATATCAATCTGGTGGTTTCGACAAAATTTATGGTACTACTTTATCAGTAAAATAAATACATTATAAAAGCTCGTAGATGAAATAAATATTCATCTA
Organism: Staphylococcus sp. Marseille-Q1834; assembly: GCF_916858875.1. Classification (NCBI taxonomy): domain Bacteria; kingdom Bacillati; phylum Bacillota; class Bacilli; order Caryophanales; family Staphylococcaceae; genus Staphylococcus; species Staphylococcus sp. Marseille-Q1834. The sequence continues at coordinate 513,896 of NZ_CAKASN010000002.1, forward strand.
CGAGCTAAACTTATAATAAAATATCACGAATTTTTCCAACGTGATCCACGATATAGTCTGCATGATATTGCTCTAATTCTTCACGAGCTTCTTTCCCTTTTAAGCCTGTTAATGTGCCTATGAACGTAGCATCTATTTTTTTCGCACATAATAAATCTGCTAAAGAGTCACCCACGATATATACCTCTTCTTTATTAACAATATTTTCTTGCTCAGTGATATACGTTTTATAATCCGGTTTATGGTTACCATTGAGGGTTGCAATATAACAAAACGGATTAGGTTTACCTAAAGGAATACATTGTGGGTATTCCCTTTCAGCTTCAAGCACATCACTAGCAGTTACAATGTTACTTTTATCGAAATATTTTAAAAGACCAAGTGCTTCAAATGGTACTATCGTTTCTGTTTTAGGACGCCCTGTTGCAATGGCTAATTGATAACCCGCTTCTTGTAAATCATGTAATAAGGTTTTGACTTCCTCCACAGGTCTTAAAATAATTTCATCATAAATGAATCCTTCTTTTTGATTGTTAATAGGTGTTTTATTTTCAACTTCTTTGAACAACTTTCCGCCTAAATACCAATTTTGATAAACTTCTCTAGATATTTGCCATAGAGGACCCTTAAGTTTAAATATGCTGGTATCATCTAAATTTAGTTGCAATTGAGCATAGTGTTCTAAAGCTGCATATACATTTGCCTTGCCACTTTCAATATTTTTAATAAAAGATAGAGGCGCTTCATATTGAATTTCTATGTCTTTGTTAATGAAAGTTTGTAAATGCTGTAGATCATCTTGAGACATAGATTTTAGTTGTAAAAATGGATTAACAACTTGCGCACCTAACGCTTTTAATATATGTATAAAATGAATACTAAACACGACAAATAACATATCCCAATTGGAATTAAGACCCATTGATTTTAATTGTTTTAAAATGTGATCATCTTGAAACACTCTATTTCTTACTTCTTCAATCAGTTCATCATTCATATTCTCAAAATTAATTGATTTATCTAAACCAAGAAAAGTTCCACTCTTAAGCAATTCTTCTACAGTTAGCGCTGAAACATCAAAACAGCGTTCCTCACTTAAAAATACCCCATCTACATCAAATAATATTGACTTCATTTCACCGCTCCCCCTAATTTTAAATATTCTGATACTTTTAATCATAACTAACCTATGATTAAAGTCAATATACTAAAAAAAGAAACCAGCATGATATATAAATGATTACATATCATACCGGTTATCTGAACAACATATATTTATCAATATGGTTTTATCTTATCAGACTACTAAGACATATATTGTCTGTTTAATTAATTCTTGAAAATTAATGCATTTGTTTTTCAATTTCATCGGCTACTTGTTGAACATGCGTACCAATAATGACTTGTGTAGAGTGTTTACCATTTTTTGTTACACCTACAGCGCCTGCATTTCTGATTTTTTGTTCATCAATAATAGAATTGTCTTTTAATTCCATTCGTAAACGTGTTGCGCAGTTTGTTAGTGTATCGATATTTTCACTACCACCTAAGCCTTCTAGGATTTGACTTGCAGTTTTATAGTATCTGCCTTTTCCAGAAGCAACAGCTTGATCATTAGAATCATCAGTCGCGTCATCAGTTGGGTCTGCAAGTAAATTACTTCCTCTACCAATGGTATTTAAATTAAATACGCGAATCAGCACTCTGAAAATCACATAATATAAAATAAAGAAAATAACTCCTTGAACTAACAACATTAATGGATGATTAGCTACAGGGTTGATTAAAGATAAAACGTAATCAATTAATCCTGCACTAAATGAGAATCCTGCTGTCCAGTGGAAGAACGAAGCGATAAATAAAGATAAGCCTGTTAAGAATGCATGGATTACAAATAATACTGGTGCTACAAACATGAACGCGAATTCAATCGGTTCAGTAACACCTACGACGAAGGCTGAGACAGCACTGGCTAAGAACCAACCCCATACTTGCTTCTGTTGTTTAGTATCGGCACTATGATACATTGCTAAAGCTGCAGCTGGGATACCAAACATCATAATCGGGAAGAATCCCGCTTGATAACGGCCTGTTAAACCTTTAACTGCACCTTGGCCAGTTTGGAATTTACCGATGTCATTAATACCCGCTGTATCAAACCAGAATACTGCGTTCAATGCATGATGAAGGCCTGTTGGAATAAGTAAACGGTTAAAGAAACCATACAAGAAAGCACCAAATGAGCCAAAGCCTACAAGCCATTTACCAAATGCTACAATTCCTGAGAATACTAGTGGCCATGCAAATAATAAAATAACGGCTAAAATCGTACAGAAGAATACAGTCATAATTGGTACTAAACGTTTACCACTAAAGAATGATAAAGCCATAGGTAATTCAACTTCACTAAATTTGTTATATGAATATGCGGCAATTAAACCGATAATCATTCCTAAAAATACATTGGAATTATCCATTTTAGTGAAACCTAGATTAACGGCTTTTTGATTAATGTGAAACATGAGTGCTACATTCTCTGGATTAAGCACTTTAGTCACCATTGCGTAGCCTAAAGCACCTGCTAAGGCAACTGCGCCGTCATTTTTCTTAGCCATGCCAATCGCAACACCAATTGCAAAGATAAGCCCTAGTTGGCCTAGTATAGCTGTCCCTACCGTTGAAAAGAACAGCGCTACAGTTGGCAAGACGTCTAATGCTTTAAGCAAGTTACCAATTCCAACAATTATTGCACCAGCTGGTAATACAGCAACGGGTAGCATTAACGATCGCCCTAAATTTTGAAAAAACTTAAACATCTATAATATTTCCTCCCAAATGACTAACTCTTAATTAAAAAAGTAATTGAAATTTATGTATGTTATACACCTATAATAATTTATCATATTTGAAAGCGTTTTGTAATGGTATTTTCAGTAAAAATCATCAAATTTGTGGACTTAGATAAATTGATTATGATGAATAATATAAAGTTAGATAAAAGGCTTATTTAGGAGCATCTTTTGAGTTGAGATTAAAAAACTCTTGAACCTAAATTATGTTCGCAATATTTAAGTTAAGTGTGAAATATATTAGAAATGAATGTATCAAGAAATAAATATTTAAAAGTTATTTCCATCTCATAATCAACATATATATTAAATAAAATACCAACATTAGGATGGCACTTAAAAATATACTTACAGTTAATTCTAATCCAATCCCCTTTATAATGTTCTTAGTTCTCAATTGTTTAATAGTAAGTAATACAATGTTCGTTACTAACACTGCAAAAATCACATTAATAAACGGGTTCATGTTTTATCACCTATCATTAAATGTTCAATTTAGTTAAACCTTAACTGCTATTCAACAAACTTCATTATAGAATTATAGTAACTTATTAATATTTTGATACGTAATATATTTCTTAAGTGTCCGACTCTAATATTTAAATGTCACTGCATTAATCACTACTTTAACATTCAATCTCATAATAATGTGTTTTTAAATTTTTTTTATAAATACTCACTCGGTATTTTACTTAATATAAACTCTTTAGAAAGTGGTTCATCATATTTAATAGTAATTAATTTAACGTCATTTTCTTCGCATAAATCTTGTTTAATTTGATCGTAGCGTTGTTGTTTTAAGAGTTGTGTTTCGCCGCCCCAATGTTCTAGCGCTTCGTAATGTTTAATTCCGTTATATTCAAATCCTAATTTTAATTTTGGTATATAAATATCAATCTCTAATCCTTGTAGCCAATTGGGACGGAAATGGCGTTTACATTGATATTCATGGAAAATATCTTCAACGATTTTGAACATAGTCGTCTCAGAAGTCCACTTTTCTCCTATTTTTGCGACACCATATTCTTGGCGTAATATATTCTCAGATTGTTTAAAATAGTAATTATTTTTCAAGTCTTCTTCTATTTCAATTTGTTTAAAATACCAACCATACTTTTCTCTAAAACGACTACCAAACTTATCGAATGTGTACCTAGGCGTAGTTTGATTACATCTGAAACAAATATTATCTTTAAAATTAATATCACTCATTGTGATTTCTTGATTCTCTAAATGTGCATTTACTACTGGATGTAGATATTTTCTTATGTCTTCTTTCTTATTGATTAATTTAGCAATAGCAGTTTGGGTGCAACTACACATAAAAGGTACTGTTTTAAAGTTCTCTCTAAATGCGAAAAAGATAGTATTGTAATTCATAGGATAGTAAGTAATATATGCGTCTACATTTTCATTAATAGAAAAATCTATTTTTAGGTTATGGCTATAATTGAGAAACCATTTCATTTTATTATTCATATTATGTTGAAACGTTTTGAATTCAGTTAATATTTTTGTAACTAATTGACCTTCTATATATACTTCTTTGTCTTTCCAATTTTTTATTAAATTAATAATTTCTTCGATAATTAATTTATGTTCGAGATACTCCATATCATCACATACTTCTATGCTAAATTGACCCTCTGTTTGTTTAAAAGATGCTAACTGTTGCATCAAACCAATCACTTTTTGGAAATTTTTAGATTTGCTTGGTTTTAGAATAATTTTTAAAACGTCTCTATTTTCATATAATGGCGCAATTTCTTCTTCAGTATGTTTATATGCATTAGGATGATTTAGCGCCAATCCATCTAGATGCATCACCTTCTTACCGTTAATTTCCTTCTCCATAGAGCGGCTATTAAATGGATGTAATTCAAGACGATGATTTCCTTCACTATTAATTGATGTTTCTATTGTTCCTGCATATTGGCTACTATTTTCTAAAATATCTTGAATTTCTTTCGCTTCATTTAACGTTTTGAAGATTAAGAAATGTGTAACTGCTTCATCATTATTTGTAAAATGCAGTCTTAAGCACCTATCTCTTTCCTCACCATCGAAGCTCACCTCTTTAATTCTTGAAAAGGGTATGTGTAATGTTAAGTGATTTGTAAGATTAACTATAAATAATTCATTCAGTCCAAGATAAAATGAACTATAAATACTTTGTCCAAAATCATTGTAGTTATAGTAAAAATCACATTCCGTTTTATAAAAAATTGCTGTATCTTCGTATGTATCTTTAATATATTGATCATTGGCTTCCATACTTTTTCTATAATCCAATATCTATTCACCCATCATTCTTATTTATATGTAATATGCACTTATTAATCATTATATTATGACACAAAAATAAAGATTGAGAACATGAATCGTCTCAATCTTTATCTGTAATCAACTTATTTTTCTTTTAATTTGTCTTGAATTTGATGTAATTCTTTTTGAAGCTCTGAAGTACGTTTTTCAATTTCTTTAGTTAAAAAGTCGATTTTTTCATTTCGTTTTAAGTCTTTTGGAATATCTGATTGATAAATAGGTTTCCCAAATTTAATTAATGCTTGTCCTGTAATTAAGCCATGTAATTTTGTAGGACCCACGTATGCAGCTGGTAAAATTGGCGCTTTACCTAACATTGCGATTGTTGAGGCACCGCGTTTTAAAGGTGCACCTTCTACTGAAGTACGGTGACCTGTTGGGAAGATTCCTACTGTTTTGTTTTCTTTTAATAAATTAACTGGGCGTTTTAACGTACTTGGACCAGGATTTTCACGGTCTACTGGAAACGCATTTAATGAAGTTAAAAACTTACCGCCCCATTTATTACTGAATAATTCTTTCTTAGCCATATAATGAATTTCATTAGGTACAAGTGCTATCCCTAACATAATCACTTCATTATAACTTTCATGAGTACATGTTACGACATATTTATTATCTTTTGGAATATTTTCTTTTCCTAAAACAAATAAAGATTTAGCCATTTTCACTAAGAAAACATCTAAAATTCTACTAATAATTTTATACATTTTGTCACCTGCTTCTTTTTTATACACTTTACGATTTTATCATTATACTTATTTTTGAACAACATTTCACAAAGATACATCTAAAGTCTGATAGTAGTTTACTGGCAAATTTTCAAAAAAATAAGCATAATTGACATATCGACTAATTTAAAATGGAGGTTTAATATGTCAAATTATAATCAAGATAATTATTCGGAAAATCCAAATTATTATTCACAACCTAGAAAACCGAAATTTCCATGGTTTAAAACTATCTTGGTTGCTTTAATTGCAGGTATTATAGGAGCATTACTTGTGTTAGGTGTAAGTAAGCTTATGGGTAATAGTGGCTTCAATGACAATGGTGGTCAAGTTCAAGAAGTAAGTAATAGTAAAGGTCGCAATGTTCTTGATGGTAAAAGTGATAAATATAAATCAGTCAACGTTATGATTAAGGACGTGTCTCCATCTATTGTTGGTGTCATTAATATGCAAAAGGCGACAAGCTTAAATGATTTATTACAAGGTAAATCTACGAAAGCACAAGAAGCGGGTGTTGGTTCTGGTGTTATTTATCAAATCAATAATAATTCAGCTTACATCGTAACAAATAATCATGTTATTAGTGGGGCCTCAGAAATTAAAGTTCAACTACACAGCGGTAAGCAAGTAGAAGCGAAATTGATTGGTAAAGATGCTGTTTCTGATATTGCAGTATTAAAAATTGATAAAGTTGACGGTATTAAATCAATGAAATTCGCTAACTCTTCTAAAGTTCAAACTGGTGATAGCGTATTTGCTATGGGTAACCCGCTTGGCCTAGAATTTGCTAACTCAGTAACTTCAGGAATCATTTCTGCTAATGAACGTACAATCGAATCTAACACAACATCTGGAGGTACTAAAGTTAACGTATTACAAACGGATGCGGCGATTAACCCAGGTAACTCAGGTGGTGCGCTAGTAGATGTTAATGGTAATTTAGTTGGTATTAACTCAATGAAAATTGCTGCCGAACAAGTTGAAGGCATTGGATTTGCTATCCCTAGTAATGAAGTGAAAATTACCATTGAACAACTCGTAAAGAATGGTAAAATTGAACGCCCTTCTATTGGTATTGGATTATTAAATTTAAGCGATATTCCTGATTCTTATAAAAAAGAATTAAAAACTGATCGTGATGACGGTATCTATGTTGCTAAAGTAAGCCATGGTAGTGACTTGAAAGTTGGAGATATTATCACGAAAATTGATGATAAAGAAGTTAAAGAAGATACAGATTTAAGAACTTACTTATATCAAAATAAAAAACCTGGTGAAACTGCTAAATTAACAGTTATTCGCGATGGTAAATCAAAAGAAGTGACTGTTACGCTAAAAAGTCAAAAATCAACAGCATCTGAATCATCATCTTCAGAATCTGAAAATAATAGTCAATTTATAAGATAATTATCAAATATAAAAACACACATTTTGCATAATACAATATATGTATTATTAGCAAAATGTGTGTTTTATTTTATGCAACCGGTTGATTCTTATGTGTTAAGAATAACGCAGGAATAATAATGATAAGTAAAGTAACTACTGATACTAAGAAACCTGCATGATAAGCAGTAAGACTATCAGTTATTGAATTACCTAAACGATTTAATACCATTGCAAGTGTCGTAGCAATGAAGGCAGTACCGAAGCTTGCACCCACATTTTCAATCATATTAATACCAACACCTGCTTCAGCGATTTCATCTTCGTTAAGACCCATGTATGCATCAGTGGTCATACCAAGATTGATGCCACCTACGCTACAACCTCTGATAAATAAAATAATTGAAAGCCATACAATGCTTGTATGTTGTGTGATAAACAATAACGGTACTGAGCCAAACATAGCGATTATCACACTAATAATTACGATCCATTTCGCCCCATATTTATCAATGGCTTTGCCTATATATGGACGCGTAATTAACATACCTAAACCTTGCGGGATTAAAGCTAAAGCCGCTTCAATTGCCGTATAGTGTTTGAATGTTTGGAAATATAGCGGAATAATGACCATCGGCCCCATAATTCCTATATTTGATAGAAATAATCCTATAAATGAAGCACTATAATTTCTTCTTTTGAAAATAGATAAAGGTAAAATAGTGTCATTATGTTTATATCGATTATAGAAATAATAGCCTATTAATAAAACTACACCTATAATGACATAAATTAATGTCACAGAATTACTGAAACTGTGATAATCTGCTGCTTTAGTTAAACCATAAATAAATACTAAACTGATTAAAGCTAAAAGAAAAACACCTATGAAATCCATGGATTTAGCTTTATTAAATGGCTTAAAGTTTGGTAAATATTTCATCTGTAATGTTACGGCGACAATAACGACGACGATATTAATAAAGAACATCCAACGCCAAGAAGCAAAGTGAACGATGAATCCCCCAAGCACTGGTCCTAAAATTGGGCCAAATATCATCGGCGTACTCACTACAGCCATGACTTTACCAATATGTCCTTGGCCTGTCGTTTTAATTAGCAACGTAAACATCAATGTGGTGATGACCCCAGCACTCAAGCCTTGAATAATACGGAATATAATGAAACTTTCAACATTCCAACTTATACCAGCTAAGACAGAGGTTAATCCAAATAGTAATGAAGCGCCTATAAATACATGCTTACCATTAAATTGGTTAATTAACCAACCTGCCACAGGAATAATCATGGCTAACGCTAAAGTATAGCCCGTAATCCCCCACTGTACAGTATCTAGGGTAGTCTTGAAAGTTTGGTTAAGTTGTTTAATTGCGATATTGATCATTGTTGAATCAAGCATTGGCGCAATAGCGCCTAAAGCGATTGCCCATGCGGCAGTCATTGTCTCTTTGGAAACTTGATTCGTCCCTTGATTAGACATGAATTCTCTCCTTTAATATTGTTTCTTTATCAACAAAAATATACGCTCTTTTTGTTTCCGTGTCAACAATATGAGAATAAAATTTTTTCTTAACCATGCTTTAACAATTTCTAATTTATGGTCTCCGATCTTGTTTAATAATTTCTTCATCCAAATGCTGATTATATCGATGAATAAAAGCCATCATATTTTCAAATTCTTCATTAGTCATAGTTTCAAATACTTTTTCATCTCTTTGTTGAAATTCTTGATGTAATTCTGCGTGAATTTGATAAACGTCTTCACCTTCAGGCGTTAATTTAAAATAAATCTCTTTTTTATTGTTTGGGTTTCTATAGTTTTCAATTAAACCTTTTTGTTGTAAACGTTTTGTAAGTTTACTAATGGCACCTCGCGTCATATATAACGTATCAGCTAGATAACGCACATTAGGTTGTGAATATTCTTTAATTGCTTCAATACAATGAACTTCACTCGATTTATAGCCTTTTAATGCAGCTTCCATTTTATCTTTATTTAACCAACCTATTTTATTGAATAAATCTCTAAAGCTATTCATTAAGATTTCTTCTTTATTTTTTTGCATGTTATATCACTCTTTTTAGAAAATTAATATTATACACATTATAGCTTACATGTATCCTATATTTCAGTATAAAAAAGTCACATAGAAGTGTTTATCTCCTATGTGACTTTACTTTAATTATTTATTTATAATTTACCATGAAGTATTTTTTCTTACCGCGACGAATAATTGTAAATTCATCATCAATTTTATCTTCACTACTTAATTCGTAATCCACAGATTGCTGTCTTTCGCCATTAATATAAATTGCACCATTATTAACGTCCTCTCGTGCTTGACGTTTAGACGAAGCAATACCAGTTTCAATTAATGCTTCAATAATGTTTGTAGTATCAGCTGATAATTCAACTTGTGGTACATCTTTGAAACCTTCTTTTAATTCTTTACCAGATAGTGATTTTAAATCACCACTAAATAATGCTTGAGAAATACGAATCGCGTCATCTAAAGCTTCTTGACCGTGGATAAATTTAGTTACATTTTCAGCTAAAGCTTTTTGAGCTTCACGTAAATGAGGTGCTTCATCTCTTGATTGTTCTAAACGTTCAATTTCTTCTTTATCTAAGAATGTGAAATATTTTAAGAATTTGATTACATCTTCATCTGATTGGTTAATCCAGAATTGATAGAATTCGTAAGGACTTGTTTTATCTGCATCTAACCATACCGCACCAGATTCTGATTTACCGAATTTTTTACCGTCAGATTTTGTTACTAATGGAATTGTTAAACCGTATGCTTCCGTTTGACCATACATACGACGCATTAATTCAATACCACTTGTAATGTTACCCCATTGGTCTGATCCACCTACTTGAATTTTACAATTTAATTCACGATTTAAATGACCAAAGTCAATCGCTTGTAAAATAGTGTATGTGAATTCAGTGTATGAAATACCATTTTCTAAACGTGATTGAATTGAATCTTTACCTAACATATAGTTAACCCCTACATGTTTACCATAATCACGTAAGAAGCTAATTAATGAGATTTGGCTTAACCAATCTTTATTGTTAACTAAAACTGCGCCTTTTTCAGTGCCAAATTCAAATAATTTATGCATTTGTTTACTTAAAGCTTGAACATTTACTTCAACTTGATCTTCTGTTTGTAACACACGTTCTTCTGATTTACCAGAAGGGTCGCCAATCATACCTGTACCTCCACCAATCAGTACAATTGGACGGTGGCCGTGTTCTTGGAAACGGCGTAAAGTCATGAATGGTAATAAATGACCGATGTGTAAGCTATCTGCTGTTGGGTCTGCGCCACAATATAAAGTTACTTGCTCTTTATTTAAAAGCTCTTCAATACCTTGTTCGTCAGTTTGTTGGTAAATTAACCCTCTCCACTGTAATTCTTCAATTAATGCGTTTGTCACGATGACGTCCTCCTCTAAATATAATTATAATATTGAATAAAGATTTAGCATTTTCATAAATAAAAGCGCCCCTACATTAAAAAATGTAAGGGCGCTTAATTGCACGTTACCACCATACTTAAAACAAACCAATACTTTAATACCACTCACAAATAGCTTTATAAATGATATTCAAGCATAGCTGTTCACTCTCTTAATGATACGTTCATTAATAAAACGTAGGATAATTCTTAATAAGGTGTATTCATACAAAAGTAAGTGTTAGTTCACAGCACCCACTAACTCTCTGGAAATCTTACTAAAATACTACTTCTCCTCTTATCCAATATATATTGAATTGCTTTTAATTATAGGTAAGAGATGTTTAAAAGTCAACTTCATGAATGTGGTATACTATATTTAAATTTTAGGAGGTTCGAGATGAAAGTACGTTTAACTCAAGCATATAGAAGTGAAAAATTAAATACTTTTGAAAAAACCTACAAAAAGTTAAAACATATTTGTGTAGGACTTTTTAGTGTTGCTTTATTATTCACTGTTATCGGTTTTATTGGTACTGTATTGTATTTTCATCACTTAACACATGAAGCCTCACAAATAAGTAATACTGAACTTAGACAAAGAGTACTCCACTTTGCTGGTGACGATCTTTTAAATCATGATAATAAAAATATTTTACAAGAATATGATCGCTCTCAAAACTCGTTAATTGTTGGTCCTGCACATGTTAGTCCAAATGTTATCAAAGCATTAACTTCATCTGAAGATACTTTATTCTATAATCATAGGGGTGTTTTACCTAAAGCATTAGTACGAGCTATGGTACAAGATGTATTTAATTTAAAGCAAAGTACAGGTGGAAGCACGATTACTCAACAATTGGTGAAAAACCAAGTGCTTACTAATAAAAAAACTTATAGTCGTAAAGCAAATGAAATCATATTAGCGATGCGTTTGGAAAAAATCTTATCTAAAAATGAGATTATTTATACATATTTAAATATTGTTCCTTTCGGTCGTGATTATGAAGGGGCTAACATTACTGGCATTGCTTCAGCGTCATATAGTTTATTTGGTGTACCACCTTTTGAACTAAACATTGCGCAATCTGCTTATTTAGTAGGCCTATTACAAAGTCCCTATATGTATACGCCTTATGATAAAGATGGTAGTTTAAAATCGCCAAATGAAGTTGAAATTAGCATTCAAAGACAACATTATGTATTAAAGAGAATGTTAGTTGAAGGTGTGATTAGCAAAGAAGAGTATGTGCACGCTAAGAAGTATAATATTTATCATCATTTACTTACTAACCCTAAATTGCATAGTACAAAGCAAACGTCAGCTTAAGTTTGTTAGCGTACTGGGTTCTGCTTTTTCAAAAAAGAAAAAGAGCAGTAGAGATAATCTCTACCACTCTTTGTTAATCATTAAGTTCTAATTAGAATAAACCTACTGCATGTCCGTCTTCTGTAACGTCCATGTTTAATGCAGCTGGTTTCTTAGGTAAACCAGGCATTGTCATGATTGCACCTGTTAATGCAACGATGAAGCCAGCACCTGTTTTAGCTTCTAATTCTCTGATTGTAATATCAAAGTCAGTTGGCGCACCTAATGCAGTTGCGTCGTCACTGAATGAGTATTGTGTTTTAGCCATACAGATTGGATATTTACCCCAACCATTATCAGTGAATTCTTTTAATTGTTTTTTAGCTTTTTTACTAAATGTAACTGAAGAACCACCGTAGATATCTTTAACGATTGTTTCAATTTTTTCTTCTAATGATTGATCTAAATCATATAAGAATTTGAATTCGTTAGGTTGTTCAATTACTTCAAGTACTTGGTTAGCAAGGTCTACGCCACCTTTACCGCCTTTTTCCCAAACTTCAGTTAAAGCGATACGTACGTTGTTTTCTTTAGCCCAAGCTTTTACTGCTTCAGTTTCAGCTTCAGTATCGTGGATAAATGCGTTTAATGCGATAACTGGTTCTACACCGAATTTACGGATGTTGTTAACGTGACGTTCTAAGTTAACAATACCAGCTTTAAGTGCTTCAACATTTTCTTCTTTTAAGTCGTCTTTAGCTACTCCGCCATGCATTTTAAGCGCACGAACTGTTGCTACTAATACTACTGCTGATGGTTCGAAACCTGCTTCACGAGCTTTGATGTCGATGAATTTTTCAGCACCTAAGTCTGAACCGAAACCTGCTTCTGTAACTACGATATCAGCTAAGTCACGTGCAGTTTCTGTAGCTAAGATTGAGTTACAACCATGAGCGATGTTAGCAAATGGTCCACCGTGTACTAATGCAGGTGTACCTTCGATAGTTTGTACTAAGTTTGGTTTGATAGCGTCTTTTAAAATCATTGCTAAAGCGCCTTCAACTTTAAGATCTGCAACAGTGATTGGTTTACGTTCGCGAGTGTAACCAATTGTAATACGGCTAATTTTATCTTTTAAGTCGTTGATGTTACGAGCTAAACATAAAATAGCCATGATTTCAGATGCAACTGTAATGTTGAAGCCATCTTCACGAGGTACACCATTTGTAGGTCCACCTAAACCAACTATCACATTACGTAATGCACGGTCATTCATGTCTAAAACACGTTTCCATTCGATACGACGAACGTCGATACCTAAATCGTTACCTTGATGGATGTGGTTATCGATGAATGCTGATAAAGCATTGTTTGCTGTTGTAATTGCGTGGAAGTCCCCGTTAAAGTGTAAGTTAATGTCTTCCATTGGTAATACTTGTGCGTAACCACCACCAGTGGCACCACCTTTAATACCGAAAGTTGGTCCTAACGCTGGTTCACGTAAAGCAACCATAACGTTTTTATTTAACTCATTAAATGCATCAGATAAACCTACTGTAACTGTTGATTTACCTTCCCCTGCTGGAGTAGGACTCATTGCAGTTACTAATACAACTTTCCCTTTGTTATCTTTAGGTTTAATTTGATTGATATCAATCTTCGCTTTGTAATGACCATATTGTTCTAAAGCAGCTTCAGGAATACCTGCTTTTTTAGCAATTTCTCCAATAGGTTTTAATTCTGATTGATTAGCAATATCTAAATCTGATAAATGTGCCAACTTATTTCAACCCCTTATGATAATTAAAATATTTTTATGTAAGAAGACCTTTACTTGATAGAAGGTTTCTTTAAATCTTACATATTAATAATAACTAACTATATAAGCGATGTCGAATTTTTGTTAGCGTTTCCAAGCATTTGTGTAAAATTTAACTGAAAGTTTAGGTAATTTTTAATTTTTATAAAGATTTAATATGTATATATTTTACATAATAAAAATATAGTCGTTTTAAATGATTAAAAGACGTCCACTATTAAAGTGGACGCTCATTTTCAAAAACAAATTAATCTTCCATCGTACTTAAGTCACCAGCATCTAAATTCAATTCCCATGCTTTGAGCACACGTCTCATAATTTTACCTGAACGTGTTTTAGGTAATTTATCTTTAAATTCAATTTCACGCGGTGCAGCATGTCCTGACAGACCTTCTTTAACAAATTTACGAATTTCTTCTTTGAGCTCGTCAGATGGCTCATATCCTTGTCTTAACGAAATAAATGCTTTAATAATTTCTCCTCTTACTGGGTCAGGTTTACCGATAACCCCTGCTTCAGCTACCGCTTCGTGTTCTACTAATTTAGATTCAACTTCAAATGGACCGACACGTTCCCCTGCTGTCATAATGACATCGTCTACACGGCCTTGGAACCAATAGTAACCATCCTCATCTTTATAAGCTGAATCTCCTGATACATACCAATAACCAATAAAGTAAGAGTCATACTTTTCAGGATTTTTCCAAATTGCATACATCATTGATGGCCAACCTTTTTTAATTGCTAAATTACCCATACGGTTGGGTGGCAATTCATTTCCAGAATCATCAATGATAGCTGCCTCAATACCAGGTAACGGTTTACCCATTGAGCCTAGCTTAACGTTCATTGATGGATAATTGACAATCATATGACCTCCAGTTTCTGTCATCCACCATGTATCAAGTACTCTTTTATCGTATACTTCTTTAGACCATTTAATTACTTCAGGGTTGAGTGGTTCACCCACTGATAAAATTGAACGTAGTGATGATAGATTGTATTTTTCAACGATGTCATCTCCTGCACTCATTAACATTCTTAAAGCAGTTGGAGCAGTATACCAAATTGTTACTTTAAATTCTTCAATCATGTTATACCACTGTTCTGGCGAGAATCTTCCACCGGCAATACAATTCGTCACACCGTTTAGCCATGGCGCAAATACCCCATAAGACGTACCTGTAACCCAACCTGGATCAGCTGTGCACCAGTAAATATCATCGTCTCGTAAATCTAATACATATTTACCAGAAATATAATGTAATAACATTGCTTTTTGAACATGTAATACTCCTTTAGGTTGTCCAGTTGAACCTGAAGTATAATGCAAGATTAAGCCATCATCTTCTTGTAACCATTCGATGTCAAAGTCTTCACTTGCTTGCTTAAGTTCTTTATTAAAATCAACATAGCCCTCTTCAACATCTTCGTCTACAACAATGATAGTTTCAAGATGCGACAATTTATCTTTAGGAATTCTGCCTAATAAACTATTTGTTGTAATGACTACTTTAGCTTCACTATTTTCAAGACGATCTGTTACTGCTTTTTCCATAAAAGCTTCAAACAATGGGCCAACGATAGCACCTATTTTTAAAATACCTAAAAAAGCAAAATAAAGTTCAGGTGTACGAGGCATAAAAATAAATACTCTATCACCCTTTTGTACATTTGCTTTCTCAACTAATACATTTGCAGCTTGATTTGATAATGTTTTCAATTGCTTAAATGTATATTGTTCTTTTCTGCGTTCATCTCTATAATTTAAAGCAATTTTATCCCCCTTACCTTCGTCTACATGACGATCAATACATTCATAAGCCATATTCATTTTCCCAGTTTCATACCATGAAAATGCTTTTTTTACCTCCTCCCAGTTAAAATTCGCATATGTGTCTTCGTAATTTCTTAAGTTATAATTACCTTTCTGTGCTTCATAAACTTCTATTTTCATCATAAACTCCCCCTTGTTATAGTGAAAACGCTTTCTTAAAAAGTATTATACCTCAATTTTTGTGTTATTCAAAATTTTTAGATAATTATTACAATTTAAGTTGTTTATTAAACTAAAAATTATATAATATGATTAATCATTAGGTGAAATGGATGTGAATAAATTGAAACACAAAAAAACATACATCACTAAACAAATGAAATTTGATCAATTCAATATAGTTATTGAAGGTCCAATCGCACACGACGATTTGAAACAATTAACTTTTGATGAAGCCTTAAACGCCTTTCGCCCTCCACAAGACCAATTTGAAGCATTACTAGAAATTACACAATTACCTGAAGGTCGTATTTATATATCGAGAATAAATCAACATATTATAGGCTATGTAACCTATCACTACCCCGATGAGTTTGAGCGATGGTCTGAAGGCAACTTACCTTATCTCATTGAATTAGGAGCCATTGAAGTTCATAAAGATTATAGACAATATCACATTGGTGGCGATCTCATTTCTCAAAGTCTTTCGCAAGATGAGTTTGAAGATTACATTGTTTTAACCACTGAATATTACTGGCATTGGGATTTAGCTCAAGCCAAATTAAATGTTTACGATTACAAGAAAATGATGCAAAAATTAATGGCTAAAGGTGGTTTAGAAGTTTTTGCTACAGATGATCCTGAAATTACAAGTCATCCTGCCAATTGTTTAATGGCTAGAATAGGTAACAGAATATCTCTTGACCAACAACAAGCGTTTGATGATTTAAGGTATAAAAACCGCTTTCTCTTTTAAAAAGATAAGTGAAAGGAGTGTAGCATAAATGTTACCTACAAATAAAACAGGCTTTGTCTATTCAGAGGAACTGTTAAACTATCGTTTTAACAACGACCACCCTTTTAACCAAATGAGGTTAAAATTAACAACTGAACTACTTCAGAACATAAACGTTTTAACAGAAGAACATATCATTAGCCCTAGAATTGCAACTGAAGAAGAATTGGCTTTAGTTCATCAGTATGATTATATTCAAGCGATTAAACATGCCTCGCACGGTATCCTAAGTGAAACTGAAGCTCAAAAATATGGTCTAAATTCTGAAGATACATTTCAATTTAGACATAT
The DNA here is from genome assembly GCF_916858875.1 of Staphylococcus sp. Marseille-Q1834. Lineage (NCBI taxonomy): Bacteria > Bacillati > Bacillota > Bacilli > Caryophanales > Staphylococcaceae > Staphylococcus > Staphylococcus sp. Marseille-Q1834. The sequence goes on from NZ_CAKASN010000002.1 coordinate 530,889, forward strand.
GCATCGTCATAGTGCCAGAATCGTGGGTGGCGCACTCAATTTAGCGGATGCTATTATGGAGGGCACATTACAAAATGGCTGTCATTTAGGTGGTGGTTTGCATCACAGTTTACCCGGGCGTGCTAATGGGTTTTGTATTTATAATGATGTAGCAGTAACAGCGCAATATTTGTCTACATATTATCATCAACGTGTAATGATCATCGATACGGATGCACATCATGGAGATGGAACACAGTGGAGTTTCTATACAAGTAATGAAATTATGTGTTATTCCATTCATGAAACCGGTAAATTTCTATTTCCTGGCTCAGGACATTATACCGAAAGAGGCGAAGATTTAGGATTTGGCTATACCGTTAATTTACCATTAGAACCTTACACTGAACATGATAATTATTTAAATATCCTAAGAACTACCGTTAAGAGTGTAATTGAATCTTTTAAACCAGATATTATTTTGAGTGTACATGGCGTCGATATTCATTATTTAGACCCTTTAACACACCTTAGCTGTTCTTTAGAAACATTATATGAAATCCCATATATTATTAAACAATTTGCTGATGAGTATACGAATAGTAAAGTTATTATGTTCGGAGGTGGTGGCTATAACATTTGGCAAGTCGTGCCGCGTGCTTGGAGCCATATATTTTTAGCCCTTTTAAATGAGCCTATACGCAATGGTCCCCTTCCTGAAAAATGGTTAACAAAATGGAGTAGCTATTCACCTGTTAAATTAGCGAAACAATGGACCGAAGATTATCGAGATTATCAGCCTGTGTTAAGGTCTAAGGCAATTTCTGAAAAAAACTTAGAACGCGCTCAGCGGATTATTGACTGGTATAGTTAAAATTCAAAAAAATGCGAGTTACATTATTGTAACTCGCAATTCTATACAACTATTTCGTTGTACCACGATATTCAATTCGATGAGGTAAAACCACATTAGGCTCTTCAATTTCTTCTTCATTCATATACTTAGTTAATAAACGCATGCCTACCGCACCAATATCATATAATGGTTGAATAATACTTGATAATCTAGGTCTAACCATTTCAACTAAACGAGTATTATTAAAGCTAACAATTTGTAGGTCTTCAGGAACATTTATACCGGCATCTAAAGCACTGTGTAAAATACCAATTGCTTGTTCATCACTAATTGATAAAATAGCATCAGGTAAATTGTCCTTAATTTCATCAAAGACGCGAATACCATCTTTATAACTTTCAGAGCCAGATAATTGTAAAGTCTCATTTAATTTTAAATCATGCTTTTCAAGTGCTTCTCTTAAGCCGTCAAGAACGTCTTCTTGCGCTTTTTTAGAATAATCTCCACTAACTAAAGCAAATTCTTTAGCTCCTGACTCAATGAGATGTTCTGTAATTTCCTTCGCTGCTTCTTTAAAATCAATATTAACTGAAGCAATGTTATCATCTTTACCATTAGTACCTGAAACTACAACAGGAACTGAAGATTGATTAATTAAATCTTTAATTTCTTCTGAAATCGTTCCACCTAAGAAAATAATGCCATCTACTTGTTTACTTAGTAAATTATTGAAAATTTCTTTCTCTTTCTCAGGATCATTATCAGAGTTAGAAATAATTGAGTGATATTTATACATAATCGCAATATCTTCAATACCACGTGCTAATTGAGAGTAATAAATATTTGAGATATCTGGGATAATAACGCCTACAGTTGTCGTACGTTTACTAGCCAATCCTCTTGCAACAGCATTTGGTCTATAATTTAAACGTTTAATAACCTCATTCACTTTTTTACGAGTCTCAGGTTTTACATTTTGATTACCATTTACTACGCGTGAAACTGTCGCCATTGATACTCGAGCTTCTCTCGCAACATCATATATCGTTACTGTCATAACATCCTCCTTGTAAGCGTTTTATTTACTATTATAACGTGTTTTCATTACATTTTCAAAGTTTATCACAAAAATTATTTGTGTCAAATAAATTATTTATTTATTCACATTTATGTCATAATTTAATATTAATTAAGTTATTTAAGTCAAATTAATTCATTCAAAACATATTTTTTTCGTAAAGTATTTAATATCCCGCTATTTAATATCTTATATTCTGGAGGAATAATAAATAAGCTATTCATTTTTAACTAGAAAATAGTATTATAAAATACTTACTTTTCTTAGTAAAATGAATAGCTTAAATGATTAAAAGTTTTTTATTTTACTAACTTAACTTTATTTAAGTTGTTTAGAATTATACATTTCAGCAAGTGGTTTTAATTCATTATAGAATTTATCGAATTCATTTAAATCCATTTGTTGACCACTATCACTAAGTGCTACTGATGGATCAGGATGAACTTCTGCCATAACACCATCTGCCCCTACTGCTAAAGCAGCTTTTGCTGTAGGTAACATGATATCTTTACGTCCAGTACTATGTGTAACGTCAACCATAACTGGTAAATGAGTACCTTGTTTTAAGATTGGTACTGCAGAGATATCAAGTGTATTACGTGTTGCTTTCTCATATGTGCGAATACCACGTTCACATAAGATAATATTTTTGTTACCTTGTGAAGCAATGTATTCAGCAGCAAATGTAAATTCTTCAATTGTAGCTGATAATCCACGTTTTAATAAGATTGGTTTATTCGTTTTTCCAGCTTCTTTTAAGAGTTCAAAGTTTTGCATATTACGTGCACCAATTTGGAAAACATCTAAATATTCATCAGCAATTTCAAAATCAGCAGGATTAACAATTTCACTTACTACATTGAGACCAAATTTATCTTTGACATTTTTTAATATTTTAAGTCCTTCTACCCCTAATCCTTGGAAGTCATATGGAGAAGTACGAGGTTTGAATGCGCCACCTCTAATAAATTTCTCGCCTTTAGCTTGTAAGTCTTTTGCAACTGCATCTACTTGTTCTTGAGATTCTACTGAACATGGACCAAAAACAAAAGATTTATTACCATCACCAATAATACCGCCATTATCGAATTTAACTACAGTATCCTCTGGTTTTAACTTACGTGAAACATATAAATGTTTTTCATTTTCAGATTTTTGTAAATCTGTTGATGCTTTAAAGATTTCTTTAAATAACTGTTTGATAACATTATCATTGAAAGGTCCTTGGTTACGGTCCATCAATTGATTAATCATTTCTTTTTCACGTTGAGGGTCATATACTTTTGTTCCTTGCTTAATTTTTTCCTCACCGATTTTTTGTGCTAATTCGCCTCTTTTAGATAATAAATCTAAAATCTGATAGTTAATCGAAACAATCTCTTCTCTGTATTGTTCTAACTTAGTTGACATTCTTACTCACCTCAATAAAATTCCTTACTTATATATTACTTTAAAGCGATAAAATAATAGTATTTAAATAGTATTCTAACAATTAGATGGCTGTTGTTCAACCGTATTGATAAATAAATTATCTAAAATTTGTGAATTGTCTAACATTTAAGTTGTTTATTTTACTAATGCAGAATAAAAAGAGCAATGCAAATTGCATTTGCATTACTCTTTTGCAATATACTTTAATAATTAATCATTAAAAGTACGTTTATCTATTTTACTTTTAGCTTTTTCAGTTCTTTGTTGTTGTTTAGGTGTTTTGTTACCTTGCTTTTTGTTTGATTGTTTTTTTACACCGTTAGAATTTTCATTTGTATCGTGCGTAATAACACCTTTATCAAATTTAGCTGAAACATGACTTTGGTTATTTTTCAAATGTGCTTCATCTCTATTGAACTTTTTAGTTACTAACATAGGAATTTTATTGCTTTTAGATTTAGCAATTGGTTTTTCAGCTAATAACTCTTCTGTCTTTTTCGCAACATTTTCATCTTTAGTTAATTTATCTTTTTTAGCGTTCGCAGCTTTAGCTATTCTTTTAGCTAATGATAAGTTATTTGTATTGTGTGTGTTTGTAACTGAAGGGTTAGCTAAATTATTTTCCGCAGCCTCTGCTTTAACAGCACTTTGTTGAGCAGCAAGTTCTTTAGCAGTTACTTTTTCTTGAGATTTATCTGATTTAGCTTCTGCTTTCGCTTCTTGAATTTCTTGGGCTTGTGGTGATTGGTCTGCTAAGTTATTTGATGTCTCTGCTTTAATCGCGTTTTGTTGTGCTGTTAATTCTGTTGCACTTGCTTTTTCTTGTGACTTGTCTGTTTTAGTTTCTGCTTTCGCTTCTTGGATTTCTTGGGCTTGTGGTGATTGATCTGCTAAGTTGTTTGACGTCTCTGCTTTGATTGCATTTTGTTGTGCAACAATTTCTTCTGCACTATTACTTTCATTATTTCTTTGATGATAGTCATTATTCATAGCTTCAACTTTAGCATCCTGAATTTCATGTGCTTGTGGTGACTGATCTGCTAAGTTGTTTGATGTCTCTGCTTTTATCGCATTTTGTTGTGCTTTCAACTCATCTGAAGTAATATTTGAATTTTTTCTATTTTTGAAGTCATCAATTTTTTGTTTTACATTTTCAATATTTTCTTCAGCTTGACGTCTAATATGATGATAGTTATCTTTAAACTCTTGCTCTTTAGCTTTAGCTTGATCAATTTTATCTTGAGCTTTTGTTTTAGTAAGTAAGCCAATAGCAGAACCGATTAAAGCGCCTGTAATAAAGCTTACTACAAAGTCTTTTCTTGAATTCTTAGTATTGTAAGTATACTGATGACGAGAATTTGTAGTAACTTGACTATTTTGATTGCTTCCTCTATTGTGCAAGTCTTCACCAGTGTTGTTTGTTTCAAATGCATCTCTATCATAATGTCTTGTCGCATTTGTATATTGTGCGTTTTCACGTTGATTTGCACCTTGGTTACGTAAATCATTACCTGTATTGTAAGATTCAAACGCATCACGATTATAATGTCTTGTCGCATTTGTCTGTGCTGAACCATCTTGTTGGTTAGCGCCTTGACCATGTAAGTCATTACCAGTGTTGTTTGTCTCGAATGCATCTCTATCGTAATGTTTTGTCGCATTTGTTTGTGCTACATCACTTTGTTGGTTAGCACCTTGACCATGTAAATCATTGCCAGTGTTGTTTGTCTCAAATGCGTCTCTATTGTAATGTTTTGTCGCATTTGTTTGTGCTACATCACTTTGTTGGTTAGCACCTTGGCCATGTAAGTCATTGCCAGTATTGTTTGTTTCAAATGCATCTCTATCGTAATGTTTTGTCGCATTTGTTTGCGCTGCATCATTTTGTTGGTTAGCGCCTTGACCATGTAAGTCATTACCAGTGTTGTTTGTCTCGAATGCATCTCTATCGTAATGTTTTGTCGCATTTGTTTGTGCTACATCACTTTGTTGGTTAGCACCTTGACCATGTAAATCATTGCCGGTGTTGTTTGTCTCGAATGCGTCTCTATCATAATGTTTTGTCGCATTTGTTTGCGCTACATCACTTTGTTGGTTAGCACCTTGGCCATGTAAGTCATTGCCTGTGTTGTTTGTTTCAAATGCGTCTCTATCGTAATGTTTTGTCGCATTTGTTTGCGCTGCATCAGTTTGTTGGTTAGCACCTTGACCATGTAAGTCATTGCCTGAGTTATGTTTTTCAAACGCATCGCGATTATATTTCTTACTCATGCTAATTCCTCCTATAAGAAATGCACTTAAACAAGTACAAACCTCATTTAAGTGCATTTGATTGAATCATATTAATTAAAAGTTTTTCTCAACGTTTGTAGTGTAATTTTGGTTTGAATGATTTGCATATTTTGCATCATCAGCTACAGAATTTGTTCTGTAGTTTGCACTTCCTCTGCGGTAGTGTCTATTTTGCCATTTGTCAGCAATTTCCATTGCCACATTTGACCATTGAACTACTTGAGAAATTTTATCTTCATTTTGAGAAATGTTATGTGTAATTGAGTTAGTTACACGATCAACTGAACTATTTAAAGTTTGAACTGAATCGCCAATGCCTTTTACGCCATCAACAACAGAGTTTAAACGTTCAACTTTACCTTGAATATCTTCAGTTAAGCGATTTGCTTTGTGAAGTAAGTCAGTTGATTCACGAGTGATACCTTGAACTTGACCTTCAACACCATCTAGTGTTTTAGCCACATGATCTAAATTCTTTTTAACTGAGATTAAAACTACAAAGATTCCAATACATAAAAGTAAGAATGCAATTGCAGCGATAATTCCAGCAATTGGTAAAATCCAATCCATTAAAAACGCCTCCTAATTACTTTTAAAATAAAAGTCATTAATTATTAATACCCAACATAATTATATATAAACATATTAAAATTCATTTGTAATGCCAATTTTTTCTTCATAAGCGCGTTGAAGTTTTTGAATGTCCCCTGCGCCCATGAATAAAATAACTGCATCTTTAAATTCTTTTAATACGTCAATATTATTTTCATCGATTAATGCAGATCCGTCAATACGGTTTATTAAATCTTGGATAGTTAATTCTCCAGTATTTTCTCGAATAGAACCAAATATTTCACATAAAAATACATGATCAGCTTTGCTTAAGGATTCAGCGAATTCATTTAAGAAAGCTTGTGTTCTAGAAAATGTGTGAGGCTGAAATACTGCTACGATTTCTTTGTTAGGATATTTTTTTCGTGCTGTTTCAATTGTAGCACTAATTTCTCTAGGATGGTGAGCATAATCGTCTACTAATACTTGTTTAGCAACATTTGTTTCATTAAAGCGACGTTTTACACCACCAAATGTTTCTAAAGCCTCTTTAATATTATTTACGTTCATTTTTTCTAAATAACTAATAGTGATAACTGAGAGTGCATTTTGGATGTTATGGTCACCATATTGAGGCGTTAAGAATTGATCATAATATTCACCATTGATATAAACATCAAATTGCGTTCCTTTATCAGTAATTTGAATATTATCTGCATAAACGTCATCGTTTTTACTTAAACCATAATAATAAATTGGAACATCCGCTTCTAATTTTCTTAAATGTTCATCGTCTCCCCAAGCAATAATGGCTTTTTTGACATTATGTGCCATGTTTTGGAAAGCATCAGCTACATCATCTATATCTTTAAAATAGTCTGGATGATCAAAATCAATATTAGTCATAATAGCATAATCCGGGTGATAACTTAAGAAGTGGCGACGGTATTCACATGCTTCAAATGCAAAATAATCACTTGCCGGTAATCCCATACCAGTACCATCACCAATTAAGAATGATGTCTTTTTGTCACCATTCATAACATGAGACAATAAACCTGTAGTAGATGTTTTACCGTGTGCTCCAGTTACAGCTACAGATGTATATTGACTAATCACTTGACCTAAAAAGTCATGATATTTAATAACATCTAATTTTAAATCATGGGCTTTAACGATTTCTTCATGTGTATCTGGAAACGCATTACCTTGTATTACTACCATGCCTTCTTTAATATTATCAGCACTAAAAGGAAGAATTTTAATTCCTTTATTTTTTAATGCTACTTCTGTAAATACGTAATTTTCAATATCTGAGCCTTGCACTTCATGTCCTAAATCATGCATGATTTGTGCTAAAGAACTCATTCCTGAGCCTTTAATACCAACAAAATGATAATGCGTCATAACCATAAAACTCCTTTTAAATTAATCTTTCTTTAAATCTTCTTCTGTTATATATACATCTCTTGGTTTAGAACCATTAGCGCCAGAAATATAATTTAACTGTTCTAATTGGTCTACGATTCTAGCTGCACGATTGTATCCAATTTGAAAATGTCTTTGAATTGAAGAAGTAGAAATATGTCCTTCTTTAACCATAAATTCACATACATCATCAAATAGTTCATCTTGAGCTTGTGTTTGATTCTTTTTCAGTAATTCTTTTTCTTCAAATAAATAATTTGGCTCTCTTTGCGCTTTAATAAAATCAACGACTTCATCGATTTCATCATCTGACACAAATGTACCTTGTACACGTATAGGTTTATTCATACCGCTGCCTAAGTAAAGCATATCGCCATAACCTAATAATCGTTCTGCGCCACCACTATCTAAAATAGTACGTGAATCTACGCTTGATGACACCATAAAAGCGATACGTGTAGGAATGTTAGCTTTAATTAATCCTGTAATGACATTTACTGATGGTCTTTGAGTTGCGACAAGCATATGGATTCCACATGCACGTGCTTTCTGAGCAATTCTTGCAATAGATTGTTCAACTTCTTGTGGAGCCATCATCATTAAATCAGCTAACTCATCAATAACAATAACAATTTTTGGCATTCTTTGCTCATATGACGCTTTTTTATTGAAAGCAGTAATATTTCTCACATGGTATTGCGCAAATAATTTATAACGGCGTTCCATTTCCTCTACAGCCCATTTTAAACTTTGAGTGGCTGCTTTTACATCTGTAATAACTGGTGACACGAGATGTGGTAAATCATTGTATGGAGCCAATTCAACCATTTTTGGATCAATTAATAATAATCTTAATTCTTCAGGGTGATTCTTATAGAGTAATGACATTAAGATACTATTGATACAAACAGACTTACCAGAACCTGTCGCACCTGCAATAAGTGCATGAGGCGTCTTAGCAATATCCATAAGCAATGGATCATTATTAATACGATTACCCATTGCTACAGTTAATTTAGATTCAGCATTTTTAAATTTATCTGTTTCTAAAATGGATTTTAAGTTAACTTTAGTTGGATTTTGGTTAGGAACCTCAATACCGACTAAACTTGTTCCAGGAATTGGCGCTTCAATTCTAATATCTTTTGCAGCTAGCGCCATTTTTATATCATCCTGCAGTGCTGTAATTCTTGAAACTTTAACCCCTTTTTCAACTGCTAATTCAAATCGAGTAACACTTGGACCTTCAGTAACATTTTGAACTTCAGCAGGCACATTAAAATAATAGAATGCATCATTTAACTCTTGCTTTTTCTCTTCAATCCAAGCTTCATCAATTTCATGAGTTTCAGGGTTCTCAAGTAAATCTAAGCTTGGTAATTTAATGTTTGGCCCTTTTCGAATCGCAGGTTTAGACACTTCAGTTTCAGCATTGTTTGCTTGATTACCTTCTTTAGTTGCACCACTAGCTTCATTTGAAGGTACTGAATTGCTTTCTATTGGAGCTTTAGTTTCTTGTTTAGTAACAATTTCTGTTGATAATGACTTTTCAGCAGTGTTGTCGTTATTACGGTCACTAATTACTTCCTGCGTATCATTAGATGAGTTCTCAGACTGGTTTAGTTTACTATGATTTGAATGATCTGCTTCAGAATTAGTTTGTTGGTTAGCAACTTGTTTACCATTAGAGATAGACGTTTCTACTTTTCTGCCATTATTTACCAGTGTAGAAGAGTTGTCATTATCTTCTTTTTTAACTTTCGTTTCTGGTTTCAATTCAGGCACTGCTACTTTACGTGATTTCTTTTTAAATGCATCCATCATACGCTTTTTATCAGACGGCGTCATAACTACATTAAATGGTTTGCTACCTGGCTTAATTGATTGTTTAAGCGATTTTTTAGGTTGCTCAAGCTGATTTTCATTGTTGTTATGATGCTCATCTGTTGTTGCTTTGTTAGTTACAGTATCATCAATATTAGAAGAATTATTTCCTTCTAAATCATGTGTTTTAGCTTGAGAATTGTCAGCTGAATGATCATTGTATGAATTTCTCATCTCATTTTCTTTTTTGTCTGAATCTTCATGAGGTTTTGTTGCATATTCCGTTTCTGACTCTACTGCATTTTGAACAAAATCATTAGTTTCATGTTGAGTTTGAGATGAATTTGATTGATTTTCATTCATGGTCGAATCATCTTGAGATAAAGTACTGTTTGATGATTCTTCAGCTGAATTATCTTCCTCTTGCGCTTTATAAGAGCCATCTTGAGCTTTATCAAGTTCGCGATAATTCGCTTCATCTATAGTCGTCTCATCACTTTCACTTGAATTATAAGGTGCATCATCTTCGTTATTGTCATGAACCTTGGTGTGTTCATTTGAAACATCCTCAATTTGTCCTTCACTATCTTTATCAACTAATGTTGATTCTTGATCAGAAATTAGTTGAGTAGTGTCATCTAAGTGTTGTACTGAAGAATCTTCTGATTCAAATTGCTTTTTATCTTCTTGAGCATTTTCAACCTTCACATCTTCATCTTTCACTTGTTGAACGCTCGGCACTTGATTTAAATCAATTTCTTCATAATTATACGGTGATGCTTTATTTAAGTCCTCAACTTGTTGTTGCTCTATATCATCAGTATTTACATTTGTTGATTGTGATTCACGAGACGCCTGAGTAATATCATGAGGTGTCGCTTCAATTACATTGTCTGTATCATTCTCATTTGTTGTAGATGATTGATCTGTCTTTTTACCGAATGATTCATCGTCAAGTGAGCTTTCTCCTATATATTGCTTAGCTTGTTGCGCATACATTTCGTCAATTGCTTTTTGAATATCATCATCTTCATTATTTGTTTGCTGACGCTTATTTTGTAAAGCTTCTTTAAACTTACGTTTTTGTTGCGCTTTACGTTCTCTTTCTTTTCTAATTTCTTCAACAATTTGTGAAGCATAGATATTTTCAATATTAATTGTATTATCTCTTTGAGAATAATTAGGTGTTTTTTCATTTGAAGAGAGAGTCTCGTTAGTTTCTGTATTATCTATTGCATTATCAGACACTTCATTCACTGAAGAATGTTTATCTTCATCTTTTGACACACTAATATTATTATTTTTTGAAAATGTTTCTGCAGGTTTTTCTTCATTATGAGTAACACGTTCTGCCGTATTAGCATAATCTTTAGTTGAATCTGCTTTATTATCCTCTGAATCTTTGGCAGGCGGTATCACGCCATTTCTTATAGGACGACGTTTTTTAGTACCAAAAATAGCAGAAGGAACTTCAGAAGTTTTAAAGCTCGACTTATGATATGTAGAATGAGGACGCGTATTATAACTTGATTTAAAACGCTCTGATTGCAATTTCACACGCTCATGATCATTAGAATTTCGTTGAGAAGTAGAGTATTTACTTCTTTGTGAATTTACGTGATTAGAACTTGACTGAGTAGAAACATTTTCACGTCTATGTGAAGGTCTTTCTTTAATTGAAGGGATACCAGTGTCATCATGATTGGTATATTTTCTTCTACGACGTCTTCTCGTATCTTGAGCGCTATCATAAGCTTGAGTTTGTTCAGAAGCTTGATTAAAGTCGTCATAATGATATGAACCGTAGTCGTATAAATCTTCGTTATTGTATGAAGCATCGTTATGATAGGTTTCATCTTCATTGCTATTCTCTTGATAAATAGCATCTTCAGCCTCATCCGTATCTCTACCAACGTCTATTGGGAAACGAAATTTACCTTTTGGTCGGTCATAAATATCATCATTTTCAGGAAGTAATGCATTATCATCATTCATTTGTGTTTTTGAGTCCTGACGACGTTTGTTTTTACGTCTTAATAATTCTTCATTCGAATTATTATCATTGCCAAATAATTCATCAAACCAACTCATACACTCACATCCTTCCTTTTTTAATCAAAAAATGCTTGACCGACTTGATAATCGTCAGATAGTACCATGATACCTTTTTCTTGAGGCGCATTTGGTAAGTTTAATTCTTTCATGGAACAAACCATACCACTTGAAGCAACACCACGTAATTCAGCGTCTTTAATAACCATACCACTTGGCATAACAGCACCTACTTTAGCAACAACTACTTTTTGTCCGGCTTCAACATTTGGTGCACCACACACAATTTGCAAGTTTTCATTACCTACGTTAACTTTTAAAATACTTAATTTATCTGCATTAGGATGTTTATCTTTAGTTTCAACATATCCTACGACAAATTTAGGTGATAAATCTGCATCTAATTTGTAATCTACACTAGATTTATCGATTGCTTGTTGCAATGCGTCAACCAATTCTGGCGTTAATTTGATATGACCATTTTCTTGAATTTTGAAGTAGTTAGAGAATCCAAAAATATTAAATCCAACTACTTTATCTCCGTCTTTGATAACAACGATATCATTTTGTTTATCATATTCGAACGGACCATTTGTAGGTTCGATTTGTAGGAATGCTACGTCCCCTACCCCTGCATTATTATAAAATAAATTCATTGTAACTCTCCTCTATTTATCTTTATTATTAAACTTTTTACGATTCGCTTCCAAACGCTGAATAACATTAGGATCGCGTTTCTGTTTATTATTTTTACCTAGAATAAATATAGGTTCAAAATGTCCTTTTTCATAACCAAAAGATAATGATGTAATAGGAACTAATCCTTTAGTGAAAAATTCCATAGTTAAATGTGCCATCACATCATAACCTGTTTTATTACGAATATCTGCGATAATTAATACATCTTGATGCGGAACGGCTACTAACATTTCGCCTTCGCACTGACTATAAATCTCATCTAAAAATTTAGTATTTAGAATACGACTTGCATCATATCCATCATTAGAATTCACGAAATAAAAAATATTTCCTTTTACTTCGTCAGTTTTATATTTATTCTGTAATTTACGAATATTAAATAAAGACATTTCTTTAACTTGTTGTTCAGTTATACCTAATTGTTTAAGCATACTTTCGTCAATCAAACGGTAAGATTTACCTAAATCCAGTGCGTAGTAAATGTTAGTTTCTGCAGTATGCTTTTCAATAATAAATGGATGACCTTCTTTAGTTTTTTTATCAAAACTTGCTGAACGAATAACAGGCATAATTTGGATATCTTGCATTTTATTTAGACTATCATCATTCATTTGAGCAATTGCTTCTTCGACATAATAAACAATTTCATCCACTATTTTTTCTTTTTGTTCTTCATACTTGGCAACAATCGCATTTAATTTGATTGTGACGCCTTTATGATTGTCTTGTCTATAAATACGTAACGTTTCTTCTTCGCGGTCGAACTTAAAATCGACATCTAAGCTACTTAAACGTTGTTTAATTTTATCTCTCATTTGAAAGACATTCATTTTTAACACTCCTATTTCGCACCTTATAATATTTTACAATAAATAAGTACCTAATTACAGAGAAATCAAAGTATTACTTAAATAGAATTCTATTTTTCTACTTAAAATGAGGTACAAAATCATTATTATAAAATATTACTTGTACTGATTTAAAAATTCGTCAATTTGTTCAATTGATTTACGTTCTTTTCCAATATAGCTACCTACTAATTCACCTTGTTTAAAGACTAAAAAGCTTGGAATACCCATAATATCATTTTCAATAGCTAAATCGATAAATTCGTCTCTATCTACTGATACGAATTTAAAATCTTTATATTTTTCTTCTAGTTTTGGTAAATCTGGTTCAATCACTCGACAGTCTGGACACCATCCTGCAGTAAATTCAAATACAGTATTTTCTTGTTTTAATTCATTAAATTGTTGTTCAGATTCTAATTTAATCATTTTATCTCTCCTAATATTAGTCTTGATATTGTAATTGTTTAATTGTTTGATCATCTAAATTTAAAATAGCGTGTTGCAATAATTCACGTGCCGCATAATAATCTCTAATATCAAATACAGCATCAGTGCTATGAATATACCTTGCACATACGCCTATTACAGCAGTTGGCACACCTTGATTTGCTTTGTGGATTTCTCCCCCATCAGTGCCGCCTGGCGAAATATAATATTGATGCTTAATATTATGTTCTTTAGTTAAATCTAATAAATAGTTTTTAAAGTTAGGCTGAAGAATCATCGTACCATCTTTAATACGGATGAGTGTACCTCCGCCTAATTCTCCAGATAACTGTTGTACTCCTTTAATATCGTTCGCCGGAGAACAATCTACTACAAATGCGATATCAGGTTGAATCATTTCTGTCGCTGCTTTCGCTCCTCTTAAACCTACTTCTTCTTGGACATTGGCACCAACATATAAATCAACATCCAACTCGACATCTTTTAACAATTCTAATATCTCAATAGCAATGACACAACCATATCGATTATCCCATGCTTTCGCACTAAATCGATGCTCTGATAATTGAGTGAAAGGAGTATAAGGTACAATCGTGTCCCCTATTTCAATTCCACGCTCACGTACTTCCTCTGCACTTTCTGAACCAATATCTAACATTAAATCTTTAATCTCAGGCACCGCTTCGTTACCTGTTCTAAAATGTTTTGGGATGTTTGAAACTACCCCAATAACGTGTTCGCCATCTCTATTTTTAACTTGTAAGCGTTGACCTTGCCATATATCATTTACCACGCCCCCAAGATTTGTAAATTGAATCATTCCATTAGAAGTAATATTCGTAATCATAAAGCCAATCTCATCCATGTGAGCAGCAATCATCACACGTTTAGCATTTTCTTTTTTAGATTTCTTTACGCCATAGAAACCACCCATATGATTAGTTATAAATTCATCTACATATGATTTCATTTCTTGTTTCATATATGCACGCACGTTGTCTTCAAAGCCTGGCGCGCCATGCAGTTCAGTTAATGTTTGAATTCTTTTCAATGTTTTGTCGTTTTGCATTTAAATAACACGCTCCTCAAATGTATTATATCATTTTGAATATGGTAAACTAATGATACGAATTCATTAAGAGAGGTAAGAGGTTATGACACGTCAAACAATTAAATTCATCACAATTCCTGTAGTACTAACAGTTGGCGTTTCTACAGCAATTTTATTTTATTATCTTCTTGACAATAAAAAAGTCAAACAGCCAAATAAAGTGTTAGACGAAGCTAAATCTTATTTCATGAATATAAGAGGCTCCTGCATTCTTCATGAGGCATATGTAGACAATGATAAGTATCCTAATCGTTTAATTTATCAAGGCGGAATCACTCAAGATAAGCACAATAAAATTATAGAATATATATTCTATGCAGATGCTTACACTGGTGAAATATTAACTATCGAAGAGTTGTAGATAACTGCATATATAAAATAAGTAGCATAGTTCCCCTTTATATAGAGAGGTCTATGCTACTTAATTTTTATACGAGCATTGATTTAATACTTCTTATTTAACCTTCTGATATCCCATCTTTTACTCTATTTTATCTTTCAATTTTCTCTTTTATTGTTTTTCCATCATTTTCATATTTTACAGCGAAATATTTATTATCATGATAATATAAAAACCAATAATCATTTCTTATAAAGTAAGGAACTAATCTCTCTTTTTCACGAATAGATTGCATCGGATAATCATCATATGCACATACCCATAATGGATTGTTATGCGCATGTGTTGGAAAGATGTCTGACATATGCACAGCTTTATCTTCATCACTTTCAATCATCACAATGGATTGACCATAACTATGTCCACCGGTATGCTTCATTTTAACGCCAGGATATACCTCGATTTCTTTATCAAATAGCAACATATTCTCTTCATAAGTGCCACGATTTTTCTTCCAATATGTGGCCTGGCTACGAATATTTGGACTGATAAACTCGTGCCACTCATCCTGTTGGATATAATGTAGTGCGTTTTTGAAGATGGCCTTCCCTTCAACGTCAGTTAGACCAGTAGCATGATCAAAGTGCATATGCGTCATTAATACGATATCAATATCATCCACACTTAACCCATGACGTTTGAGTTCCTCTTCTATTTTACTTTCATAATCAACCGCATAATTTCTGAGTTGCTTATCATTTAATTTACCATTACCTATTCCAGTATCCACTAGAATATTTTTATCACCAGTTTCTATTAATATAGGATAAGTGAGATTAGGTACTTGATTCTTATCATTAACATCATACTTTTTGGACCATAATGGTTTCGGTACAACGCCAAATATAGCGCCTCCGTCCATTTTAGTTGTGCCACCATTCAAAGCATTAACTTCGAATTTCCCTATTTTCATATTTCATTTCCCCTTCTCTTTTTTGAAAATAAAATACTTATACCTTTTGTAAAAAGCATTATTAAACATCTATTTTTATTTATATGTTTAACCTTTTCAACGCCATTTCAATCATTGAACACAAAAATATCGCACAATTATAATAATCGCGCGATACGTTAAGTGTATTATTTATTTTTATGAAATTTAGCTTCCATACGATAAATACGTGAGCCTTTATCAGAGAATTTCTTCTCATATTCAGTAAGGATATTATCCTCATTATCTTCCTCATGAAGATTTAAGTTCAATTTAGTGAAATACATACCATACTGAGACATGCTTTCTAAACTAAACGCAAACAATCCACGATTATCTGTTTTGAAATGAATTTCACCGTCATCTTTAAGAATTTGTTCATACAATGCTAAAAAAGTATGATAAGTGAGTCTTCTTTTCGCATGTCGTTTCTTAGGCCAAGGATCTGAAAAATTTAGATATATGCGAGATACTTCACCATCTTTAAAGTATTCATTCAACTCGATTGCATCATTACAAATCATTTTTAAATTGGTGAGTTCGAGTTCTTTAACTTTATCTAACACTTTATACATTACACTTTTTTCACGTTCCATTGACACAAAGTTAATCTCTGGATGTTTTGCTGCCAATGTAGTAATAAATTGACCCATACCTGAACCAATTTCAATGTAAATAGGTTGAGTTTTATCAAACCAATCAGTCATTTTGCCTGCATGTGCGCCATCCATATCTACTAAATCTGGATGTTCTTTTAAATAATCTTCCGCCCATGGTTTATAACGAACTCTCATACAAGAAATCTCCTTATATAAATAAGTTACTATTCATAACTTCATTTAAAAATTTTAACCAAGTATTCATATCTTTGAATCTTTTCTGTTCTTCATACCATTGCACCATACCAATAGATTGAATCACAGTGTACCATTTCATACGCTTATTTAAATCAATGTTTTCTTCTACTCCATAGGTTTTAAACCATTGAGACCATTTATGTTCAGGAACGTAGTTGTAAAGCAACATACCAATGTCGATAGCGGGATCTGCTATCATAGCCCCTTCCCAGTCTACTAAAAATAATTCATCACGATCAGATAATAACCAATTATTATGATTAACATCGCCATGAACAACCGTGAAGAAACGAGAATCTAAGTTAGGAATGTGCTCTTCTAAATAAGTAAGGGCTTTACGAACAACATGATGGGTTAATACTTCTCTTGATAATGAAGCATTAATTTTATTTAGCATAATTGTCGGCGTAATAGGTTCCATTTCCATGCGTTTGAGCATATTTAATAATGGCTTTGAACCATGTATTTTTTTCAATAGTTCCGCTACTCGCGTTTGATACATTTCAGAAGGTTCTAATTCACGACCATTCTTCCAATGTTGTGCAGTAACGACTTCACCTGTCTCAATACGCTTTGTCCAAACTAATTTCGGTACAATGCCTTCTGCTGATAAGGCTGCAATAAATGGATTTGAATTACGTTTTAAGAATAATTTTTGACCATCTTGTTCAGCCATATATGCTTCGCCCGATGCACCACCTGCTGAATCAAGCGTCCATCCTAACTGATAAAATTGCTCCAACTCGTTCACCTCACTTTCAATTAGAAAATGGCTCGAGAAATATAGTTTTCAAGAGCCATATATTCTAATTTATTATAATCGTAAACTGTATTTTCACGATTATTTATTTATATTTTGAACTTTATTATTTTCAACTATTCATTTAGTTTATTATGTAAAAATGGTTTAATAAACTTTCTATTTCTTTAATCACTCACTGATGATTTTATAATTTTTAGCTTGCTTTTTCAACTGAAAATGAGAAACAAAAAGATACATTTTACTAGTTAAATTAAAGCTCAATTTCGATTAATCTTTAAGTCATATTATAACATAATTTAAGGCCAATAGCTGAATAATTTTTATGTAAATAATATAAAGCTAAAGTTGGACTAAAATTATTTCATCGTCCTGCTCTAACTTTTATAGGTCGTAGACATTCAGTTTAAAAGACTCTATAATAAGCTACCGCTAAAAAATGTCATTAGTATTCAACAAAGTTTAATATTAACGCATTTGTATTTAGTTATCCAATACCAAGAACTCAAACAAGCCTGTCACAAATGTAACAGGCTTGTTTCATATTTCCACAAAATTTAGGTTCAATATAAGCTATCTACTATTTACTTTTAGATTCAATATACTTATTGAACCCTTCTTGTAATTTACGAGTGACAGGTCCTACTTTACCATCGCCAACAGTTTCGCCATCAATTTTTATGACTGGTGTCACTTCAGCTGATGTACTTGATACAATGACTTCGTCTGCATTTTTCAAGAAATCAACTGTAAAAGTTTCCTCTTTAAATGGAATATCGTAATCTTCAGCGATCCATTTAATAACTCTGCGGGTAATACCATTCAAAATGTAATTATTAACGGGATGAGTGTAAATCGCGCCATCTTTTATTGCATAGACGTTACTTGAAGCACCTTCAGTGACAGTATCGCCTCTATGTTGAATTGCTTCGCTGGCATTGTATTTTACAGCATATTCTTTGGCAAGAACATTACCTAATAAATTCAAACTTTTGATATCACAGCGCAACCATCTTATATCTTCAACTGTAGCGGCATTAATACCACTTTCTAAGTCTTCATATGGACGGTCATAACTTTTAGCAAAAGCCATTAATACAGGTTTAACTTCTGGCGTTGGGAATGAATGATTACGTGGCGCTACGCCTCTAGTTGCTTGAATGTAGATACCACCATTTTTAATATCATTGATCTTTAATAGTTCCCTTACAATATCAATTAGCTCTTCAACTGAATAACCTAAATCGATTTGAATTTCGCCAGCACTTCTAACAAAGCGTTCAAAGTGTTCATCGACTGTAAATAATTTACCATCATAAGCTCTGATATATTCATAGATACCATCACCAAACACATAGCCTCGGTCTTCATATGATACTTTAGCGTCTTCTTGGTTTACAAATTCACCGTTAATAAATACTTTTGTCATAGTTTATCCCTCCACACATAGTGAATAAATTGCTTCTAAATAGATACTTGTTGCGTTGAATAATTGCTTTTTAGTAATATATTCATTCTTTTGATGCATTAAATCTTCTGAATCCTCGAACATAGCGCCAAATGCTACACCTTTATCAAGGTTTCTAGCATATGTGCCTCCACCAATTGTATAAGGTTCTGTCATATCGCCAGTTTGGTTTCTGTAAGCAGTGACAAGCTTTTGTACAAATGGATCATTTTTATCTACATAATGTGGTTGTTGAACTTTACCTAGTTCGACTTCAAAACCTAGTGCTTTAATTTCGTTAGTGAAACGTTCAATTGCTTCTTCAAATTCAAAACCTTGTGGGTATCGCAAGTTTACACCGAATCTACCAGCTTTATCTTTATCATAAGTGATGATACCTACATTTGTAGTTACATCGCCCATAATATCAGTATGGAATTTCATTCCCATTTTTTCGCCAAAGTGAGATTCATGTAAATAACGATTACTAAATTCAACAAACGCTTTCGCAGTTTGGTTAAGGTTAAGCGTTGATAAAAAGTCTAAAAGATATAATCCTGCATTAACACCTAATGAAGGGTCCATGCCGTGTACAGCCTTACCTTCTACTGTTAATACTAATTCGCCACTATCCACAACACTTTCACCTTGTAAACGATGTTGGTCTAAATAATGTTCAAAGTGTTGGACTACGTCTGTCATATTCTCTTTAACTAAGACACGTGCTTTAGCAAAATCAGGTACCATATTATAACGTTGACCTGATTCGAAAGATAATAACTCGTAATCTGGTTCATCTGAATCATCGGCAGTGTTTGTTTGTACTAAATCAAATGTTGTAATCCCTTTTTCACCATGAATAGCAGGGAATTCTGCATCAGGCGCAAAACCTAGTGTTGGCATTTCTTCAGTTTGGAAGTATCTTTCTGTACATTTCCAGTCTGATTCTTCATCAGTACCGATGATAATATGGATACGTTTTTTCCAATCCACATTCATTTCATTTAAAATTTTAACTGCGTAGTATGCTGCGATTGTCGGTCCTTTATCATCTAAAGTACCACGAGCAATGATAGCATCGTCAGTTACAACAGGATCGAAAGGATTAGAATCCCAACCATCACCAGCAGGTACAACATCGACGTGACATAATATACCTAATACATCGTCGCCATTACCCGCTTCAATACGTCCTGCAATGTGATCTACATCGTGTGTAGAAAAACCGTCTCTTTTAGCAATTTCATACATGTAATCAAGCGCTTTTCTAGGGCCAGGGCCAACTGGCGCATCTGTTGAAGCTTGAGCATCATCTCTAACACTCTCAATTGAAAGCAGACCTTTTAAGTCATCTATAATCTGACTTTCATATTCTTGAACTTTTTCTTTCCACATTCGAGATCAACTTCCTTTTCAATAGATATACCTATTATTTTACATAATTCTGACTTCAAATTACAGTAAGATGTCAGAAAATTTATAAATTCAATAAAAAAGGAGTGAAACTCCGAAATCAAATCAATATGATTTCATCGTTTCACTCCTAAAACATCTTATAAAAAATTATATTAGTCTTTGTCTTCTAAAGCATTTTTATTATTTTTTAAATCATCTTCACTAACAACACGTAAATTATTATTTACTGTTGCGCCACCTTCATCATCAAATTTTCCTTCTTGTAAAGAATCTTCTTCATTTGAATTTTGGCCTGTGAATTTAGATTTTTCTTCTTCAAGAAATGCTTTAGGATCATTTTTTAAACGATTAGCATAGTCTTGAGGATTATTTCTTACGTCTTGAATTTTTTCATTTGCTTTAGCACCAAATTGGTTAGCTAAATCTTTTGCATTTTCTTTATAACCTTCTGGATCTTGTTTATATTTACTGTATTCTTCTTTTAATCTATCTCTGCTTTCTTTACGAGATAATACAACTGCTGCAGTTGCAGCACCAACTCCAGCTAGAATTCTAAATAAACCTGCTCTTTTAGCCATAGTTAACACCTTCTCCTTTAGTTATTGTTGTAAAAGTTGTAGTTCTTCATCAGTTAGTAATCGATACTCTCCTGATTGAAGATTACCATCTATCGCTAAATTAGCGATTTTAAGACGTTTTAATTCTAATACCTCATTTTCGATGGCATGAAACATCCTTTTTACTTGATGATATTTTCCTTCGTAAATTGTTACATGTGAAGTCGTATCGCTAACTTTAATTAATTGAGCTGGTTTAACTGGCCCGTCGGATAATTCTATTCCCTTTTCAAAAGCTAAAATGTCGCTTTCTTTAATAGGAAATTTCGAGACTACTTCATATGTCTTAGAAACATGTTTAGTAGGACTCATAAGATTATGATTAAATTGTCCGTCGTTGGTAATAAGAAGCAATCCTTCTGTATCTTTATCAAGTCTACCTACTGGAAAGATAGAAAGGTGTTGATACTCTGGTACCAAATCTATCACTGTCTGAGCTGAATCATCGTGAGTTGCTGAGATATAGCCTTTAGGCTTGTTTAACATTATATAAATGTTATCAATGTAGTCAATTTTTTCTCCATTAACTGAAATTTCATCTTGATTAGGATTAATTTGAATTTTAGGAGACTTTTCAACTTTTTGATTAACTTCTATATTTCCTTTTTTCAATAACTGTTTTACTTCAGTTCTTGTACCTACGCCCATATTGGCTAAAAATTTATCTAATCTCATCTTAAGAAACCAACTTTACGACGAATTTTGCCAGGTAAGTCTCCCAAGAACTCATCAGCTAAGCGATTTTTAATAGTAATTGTGCCATAAATTAATGCACCCACAATCACACCTACAATTAAGATAATTAGTGCGCCGATTTTGCGATCAACAGGAATAAAGAGACTTAAAATAAAGTACACAACCTCTACTCCTATCATCATAATT
Source organism: Staphylococcus sp. Marseille-Q1834 (assembly GCF_916858875.1). Classification (NCBI taxonomy): domain Bacteria; kingdom Bacillati; phylum Bacillota; class Bacilli; order Caryophanales; family Staphylococcaceae; genus Staphylococcus; species Staphylococcus sp. Marseille-Q1834. Next base: position 552,799 of record NZ_CAKASN010000002.1, read on the forward strand.
AAGCTATAGATGAAGATTTTTGCCACTTGAACAAATGTATCAGTAAAGTGATATTTTGCATAAACTTTTAAAATCATTAAGTTTGCTATATTCGCAACTAATAATGCAATAGCTGTACTTAACACTGCCCCAGCAGTATGGAATAACATGATGAGTGGGAAGTTTAAAATTAATTTTAAAAGTACTGAACCTAAAATGACAAAAACTGTTAATTTCTGCTTATTAATACCTTGTAACATTGAAGCAGTTACACTTAATAAAGAAATTAATATTGCAACTGGCGCATAGTAGAATAAAATCTTATTACCATCAGGGTTATACTGATAAAACACTGTGTATAATGGTGATGACAATGCCATAATACCTAAACTTGCTGGAACTGTGATATACATTAACACGCCAATCGATGTTTTAATCTGACGGTGCATTTCTGTTAAACGTCCTTCAGCAAAGGTCTTAGTAATGTAAGGAATTAAACTCACTGCAAATCCTGCTGCTAATGATGTTGGTATCATTACGATTTTATTTGTCGTAAAGTTTAAAATTGTGAAGAAATAGTCTTTATTTGCATGCATTCCAGCAGCATCTAATGCATTGTTATGCGTGAATTGGTCTACTAAGTTAAATAATGGGAAGTTAAGACTCACGATAACAAATGGAATACTATAAGAAATAATTTCCTTATACATTTTAGTATAAGATACTTCTAATCCAGTTTTATCAGAAGCCACCATTTCTTCAATAAATGGTTTACGTTTACGCCAGTAGTACCATAGAGTAAATAGACCAGCGATTGCTCCAATTGCGGCAGCAAAAGTCGCAACACCATTTGCTTGTAAATATGTACCATGGAACACATTAAGAACTAAATAACTACCAATTAAGATAAAGATAATTCTAGCGATTTGTTCAGTAACTTCTGATACAGCAGTAGGTCCCATTGATTCGTAACCTTGGAAGACACCGCGCCACGTAGCAAGTAATGGAATAAATACTACTACCATACTAATAATTCGTATAATCCAAGTAATATCGGCTACTGTCCAACCAATTTTCCCTTCTTTTTGACCAAGGGTAATACTTGCAATTTCAGGAGCTAAGAAGAATAAAATTAAAAATCCTATAATTCCCGAAATCGTCATTACTATAAAGCTAGATTTGTATAACTTTTGTCCTACCCTATAGGCGCCTAGTGCATTATATTTTGCTACAAATTTAGAGGCAGCTAAAGGTACACCAGCTGTTGCCACAGCAATAGCGATGTTATAAGGAACATAAGCATAGTTGAAAGGTGCTAATTTTTCTTCAGCATTCGCACCCATGATTGCATAAAATGGAATTACAAAAAGCACACCTAATACTTTAGTAATTAAAATACTTAAGGTTATTAGGAAGGTGCCTCGTACCATTTCCTTATTTTCACTCATATTTAATCTTCCTACCTTTAAAATTAATCATAGATTTGATTGATTTACTTTTTTACTTCTGCATGTTTTCTAGACTTGCATTACTATAAAATATATCACAAAATACTTATTGTTTCCTGTATCTTTTTAAGTTTTCAAGAATTATTCTTATAATCAATAATTTGTTAATGAAACATACTTATAAAATTTAAATGTACAAATGCTTTGTATAGCGTAACTTCTCATCAATCTTTTGTAAATTCTATTGTACCCATAGTAAAAAATGATATTTCTAGATAAAATATTAACGAGTCATAATGGAGGTTAAATCATGTACCAAACGATTATTATTGGTGGCGGTCCAAGTGGACTAATGGCGGCAGTCGCTGCTAGTGAGTCTAATAACCAAATTCTTTTATTAGAGAAAAAGAAAGGTTTAGGACGCAAATTGAAAATTTCTGGTGGCGGGCGTTGTAATGTTACCAATCGCCTTCCCTACGCAGAAATCATAAAAAATATACCTGGGAACGGCAAGTTTCTTTATAGTCCTTTTTCAATTTTTGACAATGAATCTATTATTGAATTTTTTGAAAGCCGTGGCGTTAAACTTAAAGAAGAAGATCACGGTCGTATGTTCCCCGTATCAAATAAAGCTCAAGATGTAGTTGACACTTTGGTAAATACCATTAAAGATCGTCACGTTGAAATTAAAGAAGAAACAATTGTTAATAGTATTACATTAACAGAGGATAATCATTTCAAAGTCACTACTCATAATGGTGAATTCTTCTCTAAAACTGTCATTATTGCAACTGGTGGTACAAGTGTACCTCAAACTGGTTCAACTGGAGACGGTTATAAATTTGCCGAACATTTAGGCCATACGATTACTGAACTCTTCCCTACTGAAGTGCCGATTACTTCTGCGGAACCGTTTATTAAATCTAAACAATTAAAAGGTTTAAGTCTTAAAGATGTAGAACTATCTGTATTGAAAAAGAACGGCAAGAAACGTATAAGTCATCAGATGGATATGATATTCACGCATTTTGGGGTAAGTGGTCCAGCTGCCTTACGCTGTAGTCAATTTGTATATAAAGAGCAAAAAAATCAGAAGAAACAAGATATTATGATGCAACTTGATGTCTTTCCAGATATTAAAAAAAATGAGTTAGAACAAAAAATCAAAAAAATACTTAACGAAGAGCCTGATAAATATGTAAAAAATAGTTTAAGAGGTTTAATTGAAGAACGCTATTTACGCTTCATGTTAGAACAAGCAGGAATTGATGATGAAACAACTTATCATCACTTATCTAATCAACAACTCACTCGATTTGTTGAATGTTTAAAAGGTTTTACCTTTACAGTTAACGGTACCTTGCCAATAGATAAAGCATTTGTCACAGGTGGTGGCGTGAGTTTGAAAGAAATTTGGCCGAAAACAATGATGTCTAAGTTACAACCTGGCTTATTTTTATGTGGAGAAGTTCTAGATATACATGGTTATACAGGTGGATATAATATTACGAGTGCCTTAGTAACTGGTCATGTTGCTGGATATGAAGCTGGACGATTCGAACCAGAAACAGAGCAATAAAACTCACCTAATTTTATATCAAATCTTAATATTTACTTAATTTAATACTAAAAAAGATAGCTCGAAAGAATAATTCAAATCTTTCGAGCTATCTTTATATTTTGTATCAAGATTTCAATTCTACTTAGATACTTTGAATATCTGTTCCTTCAGAACCCCACTCATTCATACCGCCTTCAACGTTAACAGCGTGAATACCTTGATCTTCTAAATATTTAACTACTTTAGCACTACGCATACCGGCAGCACAGATAATGTAGTATGTTTCATCTTTATTAAATTGATTTAAGTTGTCAGGAATTTGATCCATTGGAATTGTTGTAGCTCCAGGAATAATTCCTAATGCAGTTTCTTCATCATTTCTTACATCCACTATATTCACTGGATTAGAATCTAATACTTTCTCTTTTAATTGATCTACACTAATTGATTCCATTTTTTAAAACTCCTTTAAATTTATTTAGCAACAATGTTAACTAATTTTTGAGGTACAGCAATGATTTTTTTAATATCTTTACCTTCAATTGATAGTTTAACATTTTCATCTTGTAATGCTAAATCTTGCATTTCTTCTTTAGATAAATCTTTAGGGATATTTAATTTAGCTCTAACTTTTCCGTTAACTTGTACAACAATTTCTACTTCTGCATCTACAAGTAATGATTCATCGTAAGTAGGCCATGGTTGATACGTAATTGTATCAGCATTACCTAAACGATTCCATAACTCTTCACCGATGTGCGGAGCAATTGGAGCTAACATTTTAACAAATCCTTCTGCGTAAGGTTTGTAAATTTCATTCACTTTATAGCAATCGTTAATAAATACCATTAATTGACTGATAGCAGTATTGAAGTTAAGTGTATTAAAGTCTTCTGTCACTTTTTTAACAGTTTGGTTATAAACTTTATCTAATGAATTATCGTTATTTTCTACAATTTTATCAGAAAGTGAATCATCTTCATTGATAAATAATCGCCACACTCTATCTAAGAAACGTCTAGATCCATCTAATCCATTTTCACTCCACGCAATAGCAGCATCTAAAGGTCCCATGAACATTTCATAAAGACGTAATGTGTCAGCACCATGTGATGCTACGATATCATCAGGGTTAACTACATTACCTTTAGATTTACTCATTTTTTCATTACCTTCCCCAAGAATCATACCTTGGTTAAATAATTTTTGGAAAGGTTCTTTAGTTGGTACAACGCATAAATCATATAACACTTTATGCCAGAAACGAGCATATAATAAGTGAAGCACTGCATGTTCTACCCCGCCGATGTATAAATCAACTGGTAACCAATGTTTTAGTTTTTCAGGGTCAGCTAACATTTTATCATTATGAGGGTCGATGTAACGTAAATAGTACCAGCAACTACCTGCCCATTGTGGCATTGTATTTGTTTCACGACGGCCTTTCATACCTGTTTTTTCATCTACTACATTTACAAACTCATCGATATTAGCTAATGGAGATTCACCTGTACCTGATGGTTTAATTTCGTCTGTTTCTGGAAGTAACAATGGTAGTTCATCTTCTGGAACAGTTGTCATTGAACCATCTTCCCAATGAATAATCGGAATAGGTTCACCCCAATAACGTTGTCTACTGAATAACCAGTCTCTTAATTTATAATTAACTTTCTTTTCTCCAGCGCCTTTAGCTTCAAGTAATTCAATTGCTTTTTTGATAGCCGCTTCGTTATCTAATCCATCTAAGTCACCAGAGTTAACATGTGCTCCTACGCCAGTGTAAGCTTCTTTTTGAACGTCGCCACCTTCAATGACTTCGATGATTGGTAAGTCAAATTTAACAGCAAATTCGTGGTCACGTTCGTCATGTGCTGGTACCGCCATTACTGCACCTGTGCCATAACTTGATAATACGTAATCAGCAATCCAAATTGGTAATTTCTCACCTGATAAAGGATTAATTGCATAAGCTCCTGTAAATACACCTGATTTATCTTTTGCTAAGTCCGTACGTTCTAAGTCAGATTTTTTAGAAGCTTCTTCTTGATAACGTTTAACTTCTTCTTTTTTATCTTCTGAAGTAATGTCATTTACTAACGCGTGTTCAGGACTTAACACTAAGAATGTAGTACCGTAGATCGTATCTGGACGTGTTGTGAAGACATCGATTGAAGCATCCTTATCTTCAACTTCAAACGAAACACGAGCTCCTTCAGAACGACCAATCCAGTTACGTTGCATATCTTTAATAGATTCAGGCCAGTCTAATTCATTTAAGTCTTCTAATAAACGGTCAGCATATTCAGTAATTTTTAATACCCATTGTTTCATTGGACGACGGTATACTGGATGTCCACCACGTTCAGATACACCATCAACAACTTCTTCATTTGATAGAACAGTACCTAAAGCTGGACACCAGTTAACTGCTACTTCATCTACATAAGCTAGACCTTTATTATAAAGTTGAATGAAAATCCATTGTGTCCATTTATAATATTCTGGGTCAGTCGTATTTACTTCTCTGTCCCAGTCATAACTGAAACCTAACTCTTGAATTTGTCGTTTAAACGTTTGAACATTTTGTTTTGTAAATTCTCTTGGGTCATTACCTGTATCTAAAGCATATTGTTCAGCTGGTAGACCAAACGCATCCCATCCCATTGGATGTAATACATTGTAGCCTTGCATACGTTTATAACGTGAAATAATATCTGTTGCGGTATATCCCTCTGGATGACCTACGTGAAGTCCTGCGCCTGATGGATATGGGAACATATCTAATGCATAAAATTTCTTCTGACCTAAATTATCACTAGCTTTAAAAGTTTTATTATCAGCCCAATAATTTTGCCATTTCTTTTCGATTTCTTTGTGATTGTAACTCAAAGTTTCTCCTCCTAAGACAAATAAAAAACACCTCTAACTATTACATTTTAAAGGGACGACTTATAAGCCGCGGTACCACCCTAATTCACATAACTATGTGCACTTTATAATAGTAAGAGATGTTTTAAATTTAATTATTTAACGGTAAGTTCACTTAATTCTTAACACTAGTTTACACCACCACTAGCTCTCTGTTGAAAAGTCTTTAAGCTACTACTCCAATACAATTTAATATTATGAGATTCGCGCCTTATTTGCAAGTGGTTAAACTAATTTTATTAAAAGTGATTTACTCTTAAAATTATTGACGAGTATTTCTTGGATGTTTGCCTTTTGGTAAACCTTTATCAAAAACAGCAAGGAAAATCATAGCAACAATTAAAAGAAGCATAATTCCTATGAACATTGCACTCATATTAAAGGTATCTACCAACACACCACCGATGAATGGGCCGAACGCTTTACCTACTGTAGAGGCTGAATTAACAACACCTTGATATTGACCTTGTTTACCTTCAGGCGCAAGATAATTAGCAATAGTAGGAACTGCTGGCCATACAAACATTTCACCAAACGTTAGAATAATCATACCGATTAAGAATACAGTAAATTGTTGCGCAAAGCTTGTAACAAAGAATGCAAGCATAAAGATTAAAATTCCAACGAACATTTGTGCTTTTAAATTACCTTTTAATAGTACAATAACAGGTCTAATTAATGGTTGCGCAACTAAAATCATGATACCGTTAACAGTCCAAAGAATACTGTATTGAGATAATGAAATGTTTAGTTCTTGTGTGTATGATGCAATAGTTGTTTCCCATTGAATGTAGGCAATCCAACAAATAGCAAACATTCCACATAAAGCAAGTAAAGCCATGAAACGTTTTTTATTTTCTTTACTTTTAATATCAATACTGTCAGGGGCTTTCATCTTAGCATGATATTCAAGATTGAATTGAGTCACTGCTATTAATGTAAATAGAACATACATAATTAAGTTTGCTATAAAGATATAATTAAAACTCAATTCTGCTACGAAACCACCTAAAGCAGCGCCAAGCGCAACGCCCATATTTTGTGCTAAATAGATAGCATTAAAAGTCGTTCTACCTCCGTTAGGCCAAACGGCACCTGCCATCGCAAATATTGTGGGAACTATCATTCCACCACCAAATCCTAGTAAGACTAACCAAACCGCATACCATGGCCACCCATGGAAGAAGTTTAATAAAGTAGTACTAGTCAAACATGTAAAGGCACCTATCATAATTGTGCGATAACCACCCAATTTATCAAATAATGAACCGCCTAGTAAGTTACCAACTACCATGCCGAATGAGTTCACCATTAGAACGAGCGTAGCTGTTGTTAAACTCTTGCCAAGTTCTTCTTTCATATAAATTGTGTTTAAAGGCCATAAAAAGCTGGCACCAGTTATATTTAGCGCCATGCCAATAACTAGCCACCATACTGATTTAGGTATATTCATATTTCTAGTCCCCTCTTTATATATTTGTAGAACCACATTAAACACTATAACATTAAAATATGTTAAAATCTTTACTTAGAACTAAGTTAGATAGAAAGGATAATGTATTATGGGTAACTATTTCCCGTATGCCTTTGAAAATAAACGATATCATACATGGAATTACCATTTAAAAAATAAATTTGGCCAAAAGATTTTTAAAGTTGCGTTAGACGGTGGATTTGACTGTCCAAACCGTGATGGCACAGTTGCGCACGGTGGATGTACGTTCTGTTCTGCTGCAGGTAGTGGTGACTTTGCTGGTAATAGAGCAGATCCTATTGAAGTTCAATTCCAACAAATTAAAGATAGAATGCATGAAAAATGGAGCGAAGGTAAATATATTGCTTATTTCCAAGCTTTTACTAATACACACGCCCCAGTCGAAGTATTAAAAGAAAAATATGAACCTGTCTTAAAAGAAGAAGGTGTAGTTGGTTTATCAATTGCTACACGTCCTGATTGTTTACCAGATGATGTAGTCGAATATTTAGCTGAATTAAATGAACGTACTTACCTTTGGGTAGAACTAGGATTACAAACTGTCCATCAAGAAACATCTGATTTAATCAATCGTGCACATGATATGCAAACTTATTATGAAGGCGTAGCTAAATTAAGAAAACATAACATTAATGTATGTACACATATTATTAATGGTTTACCTGGTGAAGATTACAATATGATGATGGAAACAGCACGTGAAGTAGCTCAAATGGATGTACAAGGTATTAAAATCCACTTACTTCATTTATTAAAAGGGACGCCTATGGTGAAACAATATGAAAAAGGTATGCTCGAATTTATGTCACAAGAGGATTATACCAACCTAGTGTGCGATCAACTAGAAATTTTACCTCCAGAAATGATTATACATCGTATCACTGGAGATGGACCGATTGACTTAATGGTAGGTCCTATGTGGAGTGTTAATAAATGGGAAGTCTTAAATGAAATTGATAATGAACTTGCACGCCGTGATTCTTATCAAGGTAAACATTACAAAGCTGAGTCAAAAATCAAATCATGAAATTAGAACGTATTCTCCCCTTTTCAAAAACACTCATACAAAGCCACGTTACAGAAGACAGCATTGTCATTGATGCAACGTGTGGCAATGGTAACGATACTTTATTTCTAGCTCAACAAGTACCTAACGGTGAAGTTTATGGCTTTGACATTCAAGCTACAGCCATCCAAAACACTGCTGAAAAAGTTAAAGACTATGATAATGTAACATTAATACAAGATGGTCACGAACATGTCTTGAACCATTTGCACGGGAAGATTTCAAAGCCAATTGACGCTGCTATCTTTAATTTAGGATATCTTCCAAAAGGTGATAAGGCCATTGTTACTCAACCCGACACTACTATTAAAGCAATTGAAGATATATTTGAATTGTTAAGTGTTGAAGGGATTATCGTGTTAGTGATTTATCATGGTCATGAAGAAGGTAAAGTTGAACGTGATGAAGTGATGAAATATTTAACATCGATGGATCAAACTAAAGCACACGTTTTGCAATATCAATATATTAATCAAATTAATAATGCGCCCTTTATTTGCGCTATTGAAAAACGATAATTCTAATGAATAAATAAATTTAAAACGAGCCTAACACATTATCATCCCATGTGTTAAGCTCGTTTATTTAATTAAACTTCCATTAATGATTTTAGGCTTTCTTCAAATAATTGATACCTTTTTTTAATGTTATTAGTAATAAAATTAAGTAATTCAACTTTATCTTCTTTTTTATTTTCATTAAAGTGAATAATTACTGTGCGCTCATCATCTAAAGGACGTTCTTTATATATCCATTCAGATTGAACTAAATTATTATAAGTCCGTGTTCTTTTATATGATTTAATACAAACGTAACTATCCATTTCTTTTAACGTCATAGGTCCCTTATCCCATAACGTTAACAAAATTAAAACTTCTTCTTTTGATAAGTCGTAATTTTCATAAATTACCTTGAATACAGAATTAATTTCTTTACATAATTCCTCTAATTTTAATATCATCGTTATATTTTCATTAGCTTGATTACTCAAGGCAATCCCCTCCTTCATGTAAATAATCCTATCCCTATCAATTTATGATAGGATTTTGACACTTCTAACCCTTGTAAATAATCATAATACTCTTGAATTATGATTAATAATTCACTTAAAATCTATATGTAAAAATGTTTGTTTTTTATATAAATCTACAAACTTTTAAACATGCAATATCAATAAAATTTTATAAATTCATTCAATTAAAATATACCAATTCTCTTAATTTTATTCAACATTCAATATGTAGTTTTAATTTTATAAACTAAAGATATGTTTATTAAAAAATCAGGATTGCCCCTCTTTGTTTTACAAAGGTTGATAATCCTGATTCTTTACTATGATTTAAATGTCTTCAATTTCTTCCTCTTTTACAATAAATCCCATAGTATTCACACTGTTATTTAAAAACGTTAAGACATAACGCATCACTTGATCACGTTCAGGCTCATTATGTATTTCATGATATAGCCCTTCCCACGCTTTATAATAAAATTCCGTCGTAGCAAGTTGTTGTTTTAATTCAACAATTGAATGTGTATCTAATAATTTATCTTCAGTACCATACATTAATATGGTTGGAAGTGGTTTTACATCTTGAATATGTTGCAAAGTGTCTTTCATTGTTTCAATAATGATGTTGTACCATTTGTAAGTCACTTTTTTAAGTATTAACCCATCTTGTTTAGTCTCTTCGATAACTTCATCATTACGAGTTAAGTCACTATAATTAATACCTAATTTAAAGCGAGCATCCTTAGAAGCTTTGCCTATATTAGAAATGAACATGTTTTTGCGAGTCTTATTATTTTTTTGTAATTCAAGCATTGGAGACAATAATAACATTCCTTCAATTGGCACGTCATTTTTTTCCAAAAGATTTAATACAATAAGTCCACCTAAACCTACACCCATCACAAATGTAGGTAATTTATATTCATTCGCAATTTTAACCCATTCTAAGACGCTTTCATGATATACATTGAAACTTTTCAAATGACCTTTATTAATGCGTGAAGTTTGTCCTTGTCCTGGTAAATCTCCCATAATTACATGATAGCCATTACGTCTTAACATTGTAATGACATAGGCATAACGTCCTGTATGTTCTAAAATATTATGTACTATGACTACTACGCCTTTAGCATCTTGTTCTGTTTCCCACTTCCACATATCTATTAATCCCTTCATACTTAAATTCCAACAACAATATTATATCAGATAATACACTATGATTGGTGTATGTCATCCATCTTTGAAGTATCTTAATATAAATATTTTAGTTATGAAATAACTATATGTGTAATTATACATTAGAAATACTTTTCAGATAATTGAAAACGCTTTCTTGACAGTGATTTTCATGCTAAACTATATATAAATAAACGATTTGTGGGTAATGGAGGAATTAAAAATGTCACTTTTCAGAGATTTTTTTATCGCTTTATCTAATAGTACATATTTAAATGAAACAGCAAAAAGAATTGGACCACGCATGGGTGCTGATAAAGTCGTTGCAGGCAATACAATTGAACAACTTATAGAAACGATTGAAAGATTAAATGACAAAAACATCGAAGTTACTGTAGATAACTTAGGAGAATTTGTGGGTACAGAAGCTGAAGCTAATCAAGCTAAAAATGAAATTCTTGAAGTTATGCAAGCAGTTAAAGACTATAATGTTGATGCTCACATGTCTGTTAAATTAAGCTCTTTAGGAGCAGAATTCGATTTAAATTTAGCTTACGAAAATTTAAGAGAAATCCTTCTAAAAGCAGACGAATTTGATAAAATGCATATTAATATTGATACAGAAAAATATCAAAGTTTACAACAAATTATTGAAGTCCTTGATAAATTAAAAGGCGAATTTAAAAATGTAGGTACAGTGATTCAAGCATACTTATACGATGCTGATGATTTACTAGATAAATATTCTGACTTGCGCCTACGTTTAGTTAAAGGTGCATATAAAGAAGAAGCAAATATAGCATATCAAACTAAAGAGGAAATTGATGAGAATTACATTAGACTGATTGAAAAACGATTGCTTAATGCTAGAAACTTCACTTCTATTGCAACGCATGACGATAGAATAATTAATCATGTTAAACAATTTGCAAAAGATCATCACATTGATAAAGATAATTTTGAGTTCCAAATGTTATATGGTTTCCGTGGTGAACTAGCTGAACAAATTGCTAGAGAAGGCTATCATTTTACGATATATGTACCATATGGTAACGATTGGTTCGCTTATTTCATGAGACGACTTGCAGAGCGTCCACAAAACTTAGCATTAGCTTATCAAGAATTTGTATCAACAGAGACGTTGAAAAAAGTGGGACTTGCTAGCGCAGTTGGTATTGGTAGCTTAACCATTTTATCAGGAGCTGTAAAATTATTTAGAAAATAAAATAGTTAAATGTAGATTAAGAATTAAATCAAGATTATAAATATAGATAAAGTTTTAATTCTTATACATAAGGCACTTCGTTATTTAATGATAGACATTAAATCAAACGAAGTGCCCTTTTTTAAGTATTTAATTATAAAAATAAATGAACAAAAGTGTGCACACATTTACGCAAATAGTTCTAACGTAAATTATGAAGTGTATTTGCGAAGACGCCTAGTGGAAAGGAAAGTGTCGAGTTAGTACAGGTTCGAGACTTCCAATAAGCAAGCGTCGCAACAAAATGAGTCAATGTACAAATAATTAAAATTGTTTTAGTAAGTTAGCCATTTCAATCGCACTAACCGCTGCTTCAGCACCTTTGTTACCCGCTTTAGTGCCTGCACGTTCAACAGCTTGTTCAATACTTTCAGTTGTTAAAACACCGAAAATGACTGGCGTATCAGTTACATCGTTAGCTTTAGATACTCCTTTAGCCACTTCGTTACATACATAATCATAGTGTGATGTAGCGCCTCTAATGACACATCCAAGTGTAATAACGGCATCATATTCACCTTTTTGAGCTAACTTTTTCGCTACTAAAGGAATTTCAAATGCACCTGGTACATAAGCTACATCGATATTATTTTCATCAACACCATGTCTAATTAATGTATCTTGCGCACCATCTAAAAGACGACCTGTAATAAAATCATTAAACCTACTCACTACTACCGCAATTTTTAAATCTGTACCTACTAATTTACCTTCAAAATTCATTTTAAATCTCCTCCTAAATTAAATGTCCCATTTTTAATTTTTTTGTTGTCATATAGTCATGGTTATGTGCTGTTTCTGGAACTATAATTTCCGTACGATCAGCTACTTTAATACCATACTCTTCTAATCCCTCAAACTTCTTAGGATTATTGCTTAATAAATTAACTTGTTGCACATTAAAGTAATTAAGAATACGAGCTGCAATGTGATAATCACGTAAATCTTCATCGAAGCCTAATGCTAAATTGGCAGTTACTGTATCGTGCCCTTGTTCAATCAACTCGTAAGCGCGCAATTTATTGATTAAGCCAATTCCTCTTCCTTCTTGAGGAAGATAAATAATTAAACCACCATGCTCATTAATGTAATTCATAGCTGCATCTAATTGTGCACCACAGTCGCATCGTTGACTATGGAAGATATCTCCTGTTAAACAAGCAGAATGAATTCTTACATTTTCAGTACTACGTGGTTCTCCTTTTGCAAGAACAACGATTTCTTCATCTGTTAATGAAGATTGAAAACCATACATCTCGAAGTCGCCATTATCTGTTGGCATATTGACACGTGCTTTTAATTCAACATCATTCGCTTTTTTTTTACGATATTCAACTAAACTTTCAATAGTAATCATTTTTAACTGATGCTTTTCCTTAAACGCTATTAAATCTTGACCTTTTGCCATTGACCCATCATCATTCATAATTTCACAAATGACACCTGCGGGTTGTGCACCAGTTAAAATAGCTAAATCAATTGCTGCTTCTGTATGACCCATTCTTTCTAATACACCATTATCTTTGGCAATTAAAGGGAATAGATGCCCAGGTCTATTAAAGCTCTCTGGCGTAGATTCTGGATTAATTAGAGCGCGCGCAGTAGCCATACGATCAAATGCGCTAATCCCTGTTGAGGTCGATACATGGTCAATACTTACAGTAAAGTTCGTACCATAATCATCTGTATTTCTATTCACCATTGATACAAGATTTAATCGATTTGCAATTTCATTACTGATAGGTGCGCAAATTAATCCTCGTGCATGTTGTGCCATAAAATTAATCGTGTCATCTTTCATCCATTCTGTTACTGCAATTAAGTCGCCTTCATTTTCACGATCTTCATCGTCTACTACGATAATACTTTCGCCTTGTTTCAAAGCTTCAAGCGCTACATTGATGTCATCAAACTTCATATTATGCCCTCCTAAACTCCTAAAAACCAAATGCTTTTAATTTATCAATTGTTAAATCTGAATCTTTTGCTTTTACAATATTCTCTACATATTTAAAAAGTACGTCTGTTTCTAAATGGACATTATCGCCAATCTTTTTAGAGAAAAGAATAGTAGAACGTCTTGTTTCAGGAATTAAATGTATATCGAAACTGTTGCTACGCAGGTCAAAGACAGTAAGACTGACACCGTCTACCGTTATGGATCCTTGTTTCACCATTTGACTCATTGTATGTGACGGTGCTTTAATCGTCACAATACGTGAATTTGGTGTTTCATTCACTTGTGAAATTGTACCTACTTCATCCACGTGGCCTAAAACAAAATGTCCACCAAAACGCCCATTTCCTGCCATAGCACGTTCTAAATTCACTTCATCATTTAATTTTATATTTGATAAGTAGGTTTTATTTTCAGTGCCTTTAATAACTTGCACAGAAAAATAATTACTGTGGAAGTCAATAACTGTTAAACATGCGCCATTGACACTAATTGAGTCGCCGATGTGCATATCCTCTAAAATGCGTTGACACGCGATATCTAACGTTTTAACAGACTGTTGCGTACGAATGTTTTTTATAGTACCTATTTCTTCAACGATACCTGTAAACATATTTATTTCACTTCTTTCGCAATGTCATTTTAATATTTTGGTAAATTAACTCTGTAGAAATGATTTCAAATTGAGTGGCTTCGTTTAAATCAATTACTTTCTCTGTTTGATAAAATTGATATTGACCGGAACCACCTATTATTATCGGGGCATAATAAATAATAAGTTGATTAACATAATTAGTTTGGAGAAATTCTGAAGTAACATGAGGGCCTGCCTCAACAAGTAGCTTACCAACACCTTTATCGTAAATATCAGATAAGATATTTGCTAAGTTACATTCAGTTAAATTTATAATTTTGATATGTTCAGATGGACTGCTAAGCGATTGATTTTCCGTATAAATCCAAATTTCACTAAAGTTGTCTTGGAACATTTGTTTTGTGAAATCGATATCACCACTTTTCGATAATACAATTCGAATTGGATGTTTCCCATCTTGAATTCGCGTTGTATATTGTGGGTTATCTGCTTCAACTGTTCCATTACCTGTTAACACAGCATCATGTGAATGTCTCAATTGATAAACATCTTGTTTCACGTATTTATTTGTTATCCATTGACTTTGTCCATTATCAGTTGCTTGTTTGCCATCCAAGGACGTCGAAACTTTTAAAGTGATTTCAGGAAGTTGATGTTCTTTCGCTTTGAAAAAGTCTTTATAAAGCATCGCAGCTTCATCTGAAGGTTGATATTCAACTTCAATACCAGCATCTTGTAAAATCTTGTCTCCTTCAGAAGGTAATGTTGTATCCTTTACTGCATAAACGACTTTACTTAGTCCAAATTCAATTATTTTATTAACACAAGGTGGCGTTGAACCGTAATGTGTACAGGGTTCTAGGGAAATATAAATGGTGCCGCCTTTAGCCTTCTCTTGTGCCATATCTAAAGCTTGAACTTCGGCATGTTTATCACCTTGCTTTAGATGAGCACCAAGGCCTACTATACGACCTTCATTTACAACCACTGAACCTACTGGAGGATTAACACCAGTTTGTCCGTCCACCATTTGTGCAAGTTGTATTGCATATTGCATGAAATTACTCAAATTATCACCTCAATAAAAAACCCTATGCCTAGAATCTTCAGTTAGGCATAGGGAGATACATGTATAGTTAAATAAGCTTACTACTAACAGTAAACTATCCATATTTAAATAAACGTCTATTATATCAATAGCGCGGCTTCATTCTTTCTCCCATCCAGACTATTACTGTCGGCTCTAGAATCTCACTAGATCAGCCACTTATAACTTCTTAGTTATAAGCAGGTCGCAGGCTTAAATTACTGCCGGTTGGGAATCACACCCTGCCCCGAAAGAATTACTATGAAATTGTGATAACTTAAGAGTTAATGTAGTTAATTACTACACACTTAATCATACGCTTATTTTTAGAAAATTACAAACAAAGAAATACAGTCTTGTAGACGATTTAGTCACAAAATGTAGATTTTTTCAGCATTAGGTGTAAGTCTATGATGATTCATGATCAAATTCGCTTTGAACTTCGTATAGATAATTCACAGAGCTCACCGCTTGAGTCACAATCATTTTAACACCGTTTCTCAATTTATTAACGCCATTTGTAACTTGACCAATCGCAATCATATTATGCAATGTGCCATATCGCGGACTAATCACTTGATTGGTTTCCGGAATAATTTGAATACCACCCATAGGATGAGCTTGAACTATTTGACGATTTTCAAGATTTAACACTAGTTGATCATCTTCATCTAAATCTGATAGATGGGTTTTAGAACCAGTAGAATTAATTACCACATTATATTGATGGACTTCCGCTTCATCTTTAAATTTTAAATAAAACTGATTGTCCTCATATTTAATATCCTCTAATCCTTTTTTAATGATTAAGGAGCCATCATTTATTAAATCAATAACTAAACGGGCAGTACGAGGAGGCATCGGGTTAGAATTTAATTGAATAATTTTAGTAAAACGTTTATCAAATTCTTTTTGATCACTACGACTGAAACTATTCCAAATCCAATTTAAATTTTCTTTAACATTTTCAATGATACTTTGAAAGACACCTAATTCATCGGGACGATCTAAGTCAAATTGTAAATCTTTAATCGTATCACCTGTTCTACGATGAACCATTCTATCTAATTTAACATTATATAATTCACATTCTAATTTGAATAATTCAAATGCTTTTTCTAATGGCACGTTTCCATAATGTTCCATTTTAATTTCATTGAACTTTTCTTTAGTTAAATATTTAAAATCGATCTCCACCATATTTCCTCGTACACTAGGTAAATTGGCCGATCTACTTGTCATAGTTATTGGTAACTTAGGATGATGCGAAGCGACATAACGTACTACATCTAAACTCGCTAATCCAGTGCCAACTATCGCAATACTATCTGTTTCTTTCACTTCATCTAAGGTATGGTATGTCGGATATGGTGTTTGTATGTATCCTTTTTTTCCTTTTAAATAATATGGATCGTGATATGCAAAAGTTCCAATCGTTAGAAAAATATAATCATATTCTTTCCATTGGGACATATCTTCAGACGTACAGACATAATATTTTAACGTCGTTTCATCAACATCAGAGTTAGTAAATATTTCATGCACTGGTTTATTAATAACATTTAAATTATCAAACATAGTTGCATAATCTGATAAATATGATTTCATATAATGACCAAAGACAAATCTTGGTAAATATTTAGGATTATCGAATTTAAATTCATTCTGATTTTGATACCATTTCCAGAATTCTTCATCATCATCTAAATTTAAACTCATATTTTTAGTAGGTAAATTAATTAGGAGTTGGCTACTGTCATTTTGAAAAGGCACGCCTTGTCCCATATTATCTTCATTATCATAGACATCTACTTTTAACTTCTTGAAGTCTTCATTTTTAACTAACTGTCGTAAAACACTGACGCCAGCTGTTCCCATTCCAATTATTGCTACACGCATTTAACATCATCCTTCTATCTATCTCTCATTCAAAATATAATTGTATTATATCAATGTCTTAAATTAATAGTCTTATTCAAGTATAGCCATTTCTAATTACTTCTAACCATTATAAGATATGGTAGAATCTATTTGAGGTGAAATGATTATGAAATTTTTACTTAAAGTTGCCCTTGTATTTGTGATTGCTTTTTCTTGGTTGAATCGAAAAAATAAAGCTGAATAATTTTTTAATATGATAAAAAACCAGCGCACACAATAGTTTAACAAATTGTGTATGCTGGTTTAATTTTAATTATTTTTGATGTTTAGTATCATCTTTATATACATAAAGTTTGAAATATTTACCTTCTGTTTTCATTTCTTTATAGAAATCCGCAATAATTTCGGCGTTATTTTCAGCCCATTTAATATCTGTAGCATATTGGTGTTCACCAGGGTTTTTAGGATTCCATCTCATACTATAAAGTGTATTTTGATCGCTATGTGATAAATAGTGTTGGTGAATGAAATCTGCGCCACCTTTGATAGCTTTCTCAGGTGTATCCCAACCATGCTTTTTAGCGTATTCTGAACCTGTTTTAATAGGATCTTCATCTAGAGCCCCTACGCCGTAAAAGTTATAATACTTCTTACCGTCAATTTCGACGCCTTTAGCTAAATCACTTTTAACTGAACCTGTTTCTAATAACGCATGTGAAATTAAATAAACTTCATTTACATGCTTTTCTTTAGCGGCACTAACGAAAGCATCAGTATGTTCTAATAAAGTAGGTCTATCAAATAACATACGTTTGATACGATTTTCATCAATACCTTGATATTTTGATAAATCTAAAAATTGATATCTTTGTTTGTCATCATCAATGAATTTACTACTATCCATTGCAGCTTTTATTTCACTCGCTGAAGCATCTCTCCAAGCATTGTTGCTTTTATTAGATACTTGTTGGCTTGTATAGTTATCAATTTGCTTCTCAGCAGCTTTATCTAACGTTACATTTAAATGCTCAACACTTTCTTCTTCATCAACATTTTTGAAAAAAATCTGATCAGAAATCATTGAAAAGAAGACGAAACCAGCTACTACTAAAACAATGAGCAACCCTACAAGTCCTATTATAGAGCCCTTCTTGTGCTTCGTCATATTCACACCTCTTAGGTCATTCTTTTAATCTTAATTAAACTATTTCATGATAAAAAGTTTAACATTATTACTACCTTTAAACAATTTTATAGTTACAATGTTACAAATTCATAAAATAACAGTAATCAAAATGAAACTTAACAAAATAAAAAGTAATGAAATAAGTGGAATTTCATTACTTGGTACATCTATATAAAATTCGTTAGTTATCTAGATCAATCTATATAAAGTTATTTATTCTCATTGCGGTAATCCATCATGATGAAACTCGCAGCTTGTGATCTATTCTTATAGTAATATTGGTTTAAATCAATTGTGCCCTCAACTTCACCATCACGGTACATCATTTCATTTGTGAAATTATTAATCATCACAAATTCAGAACGATCTCTAATAATATCTAAATCATCATTTCTCGCAAAGAAATGTTCAAGATTTAAATGTGCGTAATCCAACTTCATACCTCCCACTTTTTAAATGTCGCATTGTATTCTAATGAACGATTTAATTCAACATTTTATTATATTTTGTCATTCTATGTTTACTATTTAACACCTATTTTTTAAATTACGCAAATGATAATTCATTGTGACTATATTATTCTCTATTTATCCGGAAAATTAATTTATGTATATACATAATCAAGGAGTTTAAATCGTACACATTGAATTTTGAAAAAATTTACGCTAACCACTATAAAATAATTCATTATTTGTTAAAACAATACCATATAAAGTATAATTATGATGAATTTTACCAATTACTTTTAATTAAATTATGGCAGTTATCTCTTATATATGATTCAACTTCCTCTATCACTCTTAACTCATTTCTATATACTCGATTAAAATTTTATCTTATCGACCTTTTTAGACATGAAAAGGTAAAAATTGAAACTATTGATTTAGAAACTGCAGAAATAAATTCTTCTATGAACTCTTTTTATAAACAATATCCTCTTAATTATCTACAAGATGTTCAGTCTCTTCTTCGTCCTCACGAATACACTTGGCTCAAATTTTATATGCAAGGTTATAAACAATATGAAATCGCTAAGTTAATGGGTGTTTCTACTACTACTATTAAAAAGTATAAATCCTTAACTTTTAATAAATTACAAACTTATTATCATGAAGGTGTATAACGTGTTACCCCATAATTCATACCATTTATTATATATTCAAGCTATGTCAGGTAGTTCGCTTAAAACGAAGTGTTGCTTTACAACTTATGACATGGTACTGCCTTTTCCAATAAAAAAGGTACTGATTTATTATTTGGAGCAACATCAACGTTCATATTCGCAACAGGTAAAGTTAGCGAAACGTTTGTTGGCGATTAATAAATTAGTACCATTATATATCTCTAATAAAGTGATTCTTTTTCCAGTGAAGCAACAGCGTGCACCCTTACAAATTTATTTGAATGCTCAAGCAATTATAGGATTAACGTCAACAAGCACCGGAACTATAGTAACGTTTGATAATTTAATCCAGTTTAAAATTAATGAACCCTATACGTTGGTTTATAAGAAATGGCAAGAAAGCTTACTATTATTTCATTTAGTGCAAAAATCTACGCCGTCTTATTAAATTTGTACTCTAGCAACTTCTTAGTAAATAGCGCTGTCACTGATTTAATTAATAACAAACTGACTAAAGCTAATAAAATAGCCCCTATTAAAATTAAAATAACGTTAATAACTGGCATAGAAACTTGAGGATTAACGAAAAAATTTACTGCCGTTAAACTCGTGATAAATCCGGTTAAAAATAAACCTAATAATAATGCATAAACAGTAACCATACCAATTAACATAGCGAATAAAGTTATACTTGAAGTATTTTTCTCTTTAAAAATATATTGCTTTAAAAATGTATTGGCGTACGTCACAGGTTTATTAAATTTATACGCATCTGCTTGTTCACTATGCGTTGCAAGTTGCTCATCAAGTAATCTTTTCTCTTTTTTATTTAGAAACCATAACTGTTTTTTTACTTTTTGTTCAAAGGCTGCTTGTTTCATACTTAGTTGTATCTCTCCTTTTCCTCTCTTACTCATAAATCTTAGCGGAGTTTTTAAAGAGTAGCAAGATGTTATTCTCTTAAAATAAAAGAAGCGAACCAGAAATCGAATTTAACTAAAACGATTTCTGATTCGCTCTTCTTTATTTAATGATTATAAAATTGATAATCCTGAACTTTGAATATCTTTAGCGAAACCTTTTACAGTGTCTACTGATAATTCATTAATGTCACGACCTAAATGTGTGTTTACTTTTTTCACAACATCAGCTGGACATGTAATAATATCAACACCTAGTTGATCAGCTTGAATAACGTTGAATGTTTCACGGCAACTTGCCCATAATAATTTAACGCCTTCTTTGCTGTGTGCTACTTCAACAGATTCTTTGACTAATGGAAGTGGATCTACGCCTGTATCTGCAATACGTCCAGCAAACACTGAAATATAAGTAGGTACACCAGCTGTTACCGCTTCAGTGATTTCTTTAACTTGTTCAATTGTATAAACTGCAGTCACGTTTAAGCGAACATTATCTGCTGATAATTTTTTAATTAATGAGATAGTTGATTCACCTTTAGAGTTTACAACTGGAATCTTAACAAACACGTTGTCACCATATTGTTTTAAGATTTCAGCTTCTTTTTCCATTGTGTCTAAATCATCTGAGAACACTTCGAATGAAATCGATGCATCTGGAATTTCACGAACCGCTTCTTCAGCAAATGCTTTATAATCTGTAACGCCAGCTTTAGCCATTAAACTAGGGTTAGTTGTGAAACCATCCACTTCTTTATTTTTATATGCAGCTTTCATTTGTTCGATATCTGCGCCATCCGCAAATACTTCTACATTAAGTTTAGTCATCTTACTATTCCTCCAAATTAAGTTTTACGAACATAGAAATATATTAATTGTATGAATTTAAATTTCAAATATGTATATTTTGTGATGAACTTTATATATTATTTTCTATTCCGTATAGATAAATGGTTATAAACTATTTATATCATTCTTGGTGTTTGTTAGCGAGTGTTTTGCTTATTTTTGAAAATGCTTCCTCACTATAACGTGCTAGTATCCAATTCTATAAATGTGGTAATATAATGTAATGATGTCGCACAGGAGGTTCAATATGTCGAAATCTAAAAAGTACTTTATTATTTCAGTTGTTTTATTAGTAATAAGTTTTTACTTTAATACATTTAACCCATTACTTAGTAGACAAATTACATCAATAAAACATTTATTAATTGCTTGTAGTCTTCTCAATGTGATTATTCTAATAGCGTCTATTATATTTTCAGATAAAGCCATTAAACATCTTAATTCCAAAAAAGATAAGCTAAGAACTGCAACTAAATTGTTACCTTTTATTATTTTGGTAGTTATTCTGTTCCATATCTTCGCTTCAATTACCACTTTTGGTGTATTTTCTTAAATTTTAATGGTAACTTTGAATGTTCAATAAATCAATTTTAAAATTATAGGTGAAAGTTCATGCAATATATTTTTGTCTTTATCGGTGGAATGGTTGGTGCATTACTTAGATATTTTATATCTTATATAAATAATGGCATGGCATTTCCTATAGGTACGTTAGTAGCCAATTTAGTTGGTGCATTTCTCATGGGATACCTTTCTACTATAGCCATTCAATATTTTAAAGACCATCCTAAGTTCAAGAAAGGACTAACAACTGGATTTTTAGGTGCCTTAACGACTTTTTCAACGTTCCAATTAGAACTTGTAAAAATGTTTCACCATCATTCCTTTATATTATTATTAACTTACGCTTTAGTTAGTTATATAGCAGGAATTTTATTGTGTGGGATAGGCGTAAAATTAGGAGGTCGTACCCAATGATTAATGGCTTATTAATTATGCTGGGTGGTGGTTTAGGCGCAGTAGTAAGAGCTTGGTTAACAGACTTTACGAAAAGTAAATGGCCTTCACCATTACCCATAGCGACACTAATAGTGAATATTATTGGAAGTTTTTTAATAGGATTAACGTTAGGTGTGACACTTAATCATCCATCGTTCAGCTTATTCTTCTCAACTGGTTTTTTAGGCGGCTTAACGACTTTTTCAACATTATCCTATGAGCTGGTCAATTTTATAACACCTAAGTTTAAACCATTACATATTATTAGTTACACAATTTTACAATTTATTATAGGATTTTTAGCTTGTTACCTAGGTTATATTCTTTAGTCCTATAATCTTTTTAAAAATAAATGCTATTCATTGACCATGAAGAAGCGGTCAATGAATAGCTATTTTTGTATTAATGTCCT
Source organism: Staphylococcus sp. Marseille-Q1834 (assembly GCF_916858875.1). Taxonomy (NCBI): domain Bacteria; kingdom Bacillati; phylum Bacillota; class Bacilli; order Caryophanales; family Staphylococcaceae; genus Staphylococcus; species Staphylococcus sp. Marseille-Q1834. Next base: position 575,734 of record NZ_CAKASN010000002.1, read on the forward strand.
TCAAATGTATTAGGATCTGGTCCTACCCTTTTATCTTTATTTAATTGATCAATGCGATTCATTTGATCTTCAGACAATTCAAAATCAAACACATTAATATTTTCTTCAATTCGACTAGGTGTAATTGATTTAGGAATCACAATCACTCCATGTTGAATGTTCCAACGAATAATAACTTGTGCTGGTGATTTACCTACTTCTTTACCAATCTCAATTAAAGTTTCATCATTTAGAATTTGAGCATTCATTAATGGTGACCATGATTCCATATAAATTTTTTGTGCATCTAAATATTTTCTCAATTCATTTTGCGTAAAATAAGGATGAAATTCAACTTGATTGATTACAGGCTTAATTGATACTTGAGCTAGTAAAGCTTCAAGATGTTCTGGTTGAAAGTTACTTACACCTATATTTTTTACTTTGCTATCTTTATATAAATCTTCCATACCTTTCCACGTATCAATCATCACTGCTTCATTCGTACCTGGCCAGTGCACTAAATATAAGTCTAAATAATCAAGACCTAATTTTTTAATACTTGTATCATAAGCTTGAGCTACATTTTCGCGACCAAAATCTTCAAAATATAATTTAGATGTGACAAAGATATCTTCACGACTTAAACCAGCCGCTTCAAGTCCTTCTTTAATACCTATACCTACTTGTTCTTCGTTCCCATACACTTTAGCTGTATCAATACTACGATAGCCTGATTCAATTGCATGTTTCACTGCTTCTTTACACGTTTCATCATTTTCAACTCTAAATGTACCTAGACCTAATTTAGGCATGTGATGTCCATTATAAAACTCAATTGTTTCCATTTTATAGACCCTCCCACTATTTATCATATGATTTATTTATAACATGTATGATGTATATGATGATATTATTTTATTCCCTAAAATCTCTCACATTAATACACAAACATGACATTAATAATAATGTGACTCAAACAAGAGTATTTAAAGCATTATTAAAATGAATATCAACACACTTAGGTTAGAATTTCTTTACAGAACTACAGGCATGAAAAAACGCTAGAAAGAATAATCTTCCTAGCGTTTAAGCATTAATTAAATGTTTCAATTTTATCCATAATAGATTGTAACTCTTCAACATTAAATTGAATTCGTCCATGGAACACAAATTTATTAAAGAACTCATCTAATTGTTCAGGACCTACTAAAACTTTAACACTTGAACTTTGTGCATAATTTGAAATCGTTACATCTCCATCATGTTTAGGATTGAAATACATAATAGACGTTGGCGTATATTTCGTACCTAATTGTGTTTGTAAATCAGTCGCTAACTTTTCAATTGCTTCAAGCTGGTCTGAGTAATTTACAAATGATAAAGAAGATTTGTCATCATTCTGATCTAACACCAATGTTTGAGGTGATTTCGGATCTAAATCAAGTGTGTTAAACACTTGTTCCATCATAGGTAACTCTTGGAATTGATTACCACTAATACCATTGTAAACATGCCCTTTTAACAATTGAGAGTCAATAATATAAAGACCAGTACGTGTTAATACTAAATGACTAATGCGTTGAATATCATTAAACTCATTACTTGGTAAAAAGATATTCGCCATAATATGCATATCATCACGTCGAATACGCTTCTCATTCACTAATCGGTCACGAATACCAATTAATCGCATGTCCGTTACATATTCACTTGTATTTTTAGAGAAAAGTTTTAAAGCATCAATTTCACGATTTTTTCCGCTAATTGTGGCATCGAAATCTTCTTTTTGTCGAGTAACTTGTTTCTTGTTTTCGATACGCTCTTTTTCTAAAGCCTCTTCATGCGACTCAAGCATTTGCTTTTCTTTAAGACTGTATTCTTCTTTCGTATTCTGTTTGATATTATTTTTACTTTTCAAGGTAACTAAGAATAATATTAAACAAATGATTGCTACAACAATTGCTGCAATTAAACCAATTTCTATTGGTCCAAATGAATTCATTAAAACAACGCTCCTTCAGACTGTAGACAATTTCTTTCAGTCATTATACTTAAAATTACTTTATCGACAAGCTTACTTCTTTACTATCAATAGTCCTAATTATAATAGAAATGATTAATAATTTCGATATAAAACATCAAATTTTGTATAGAGGTAATTATGCTTGTACAGCATCTTTTAAGACATTAACTTTGTCTAATTTCTCCCATGGTAATAGGACATCAGTACGTCCAAAGTGACCATAAGCTGCTGTTTGTTTATAAATTGGTTGTTTTAAGTCTAACATTTTAATAATGCCCGCTGGTCTTAAGTCAAAGTGTGCTCTAACCGCTTCAACTAATTGTGCTTCTGATACTTTACCAGTATTAAATGTATCAATAGAAATCGAAACTGGTTCAGCTACACCAATTGCGTAAGCTAATTGAACTTCACATTGATCAGCTAACTCAGCTGCGACAATATTTTTAGCTACATATCTTGCTGCATATGCTGCTGAACGGTCTACTTTAGTTGGGTCCTTACCACTAAAGCAACCGCCACCATGACGCGCATAACCACCGTACGTATCTACGATAATTTTACGTCCTGTTAAACCAGCGTCACCTTGAGGTCCACCGATTACGAAACGACCTGTTGGATTAATAAAGAATTTAGTTTCGTCATCAATTAAGCCTTCTGGTACCGTAGGATAAATGACATGTTCTTTAATATCACTTTGAATTTGTTCTAATTCAATATCATCAGCATGTTGAGATGATACAACGATTGTATCGATACGTTTAGGTTTGTCATCTTCATCATATTCTACAGTTACTTGAACTTTACCGTCAGGACGTAAGTAATCTAAAATACCATCCTTACGTACATCTGATAGACGTTTAGCAAGTTGATGAGATAAGAAGATTGGTAAAGGCATATATGTTTCAGTTTCATTTGTAGCGTAACCAAACATTAAACCTTGGTCTCCTGCACCAGTTGCTTCAATTTCTTCTTCTGAAATATCTTCACGGTACTCTAATGCTTTATCTACACCTTGTGCAATGTCTGGAGATTGTTCATCAATTGCAGTTAATACTGCCATTGTTTGATAATCATAACCATATTTTGCGCGTGTATAACCAATATTTTTAATTGTTTCGCGTACAACTTTAGGGATATCTACATATGTAGAAGTTGAAATTTCTCCTGCAATTAAAGCCATACCTGTTGTCACTGTCGTTTCACAAGCGACACGTGCATTTGGATCATCTTTTAAGATTTCGTCTAAAATGGCATCAGAAACTTGGTCAGCGATCTTATCAGGGTGGCCTTCAGTCACTGATTCTGAAGTAAATAAACGTTTATTATAAGTCATGTTTTGCTCCTTTTATTATTTAAATTTACGAAAATTCTCTTTCAAATTGTGAGCTCAAAATAAAAGAGCCCTCTTCACTATAAAAGATAGAGAGAAGGCTCTTAAACGTCCATTCGCTCTTATCGTTCAGACCATATATGTCTGCAAACGGTTTGGCACCTTTCTTTTGTTAAAAAGAGGTTGCTGGGTTTCATTGGGTCCATGTCCCTCCACCACTCAGGATAAGAGAATCCGTTACTAACTATACTACCGAATCCCCTCATCAATGTCAATTTCGATTTTTAAAAGTTTTTGTCTTTTCCAGGTGGAATAAATAAGGCAATATGTTATACTAATTTAATGTAAAGGCTTACACGAAATATTTCAATAAATTGATGCTGGAGGGATTGGGTATGTCAGTAGATACATACAGCGAAACACCTAAAATTAAACATTTGTTAGAGAAAGAAAGCTCACTGTTTCAACTTTCTACTACACAACTTTACAACAAGATTTTAGATAATAACGAGGGCGAATTAACTGAACTAGGAGCAATCAATGCAAGTACAGGTAAATATACTGGACGTTCTCCTAAAGATAAATTCATCGTAACTGAACCTTCTTATAAAGATAATATCCACTGGGGAGATATTAACCAACCTATTGATGAAGAAACCTTCTTAAATCTCTATAATAAAGTTTTAGACTATCTTGAAAAAAAAGATGAACTTTACGTTTTCAACGGCTATGCTGGAAGCGACAAAGATACTCAACTTAAACTAACGGTTATCAATGAATTAGCATGGCATAACCTATTTGCACAAAACATGTTTATTAGACCTGAATCAGTTGAAGAAGCTAAAAATATTAAGCCAAACTTCACAATTGTTTCAGCACCTCATTTCAAAGCAGATCCAGAAGTAGATGGCACTAAGTCAGAAACATTTGTTATTATTTCATTCAAACATAAAACAATTTTAATCGGTGGTACTGAATACGCTGGGGAAATGAAAAAAGGAATCTTCTCAGTAATGAACTACTTATTACCAATGCAAGACATTATGAGTATGCACTGCTCTGCAAACGTAGGTGACAAAGGCGATGTAGCTTTATTCTTCGGTTTATCAGGAACTGGTAAAACAACGTTATCTGCTGCACCTGACCGTAAATTAATCGGTGATGATGAACATGGTTGGAATAAAAATGGTGTCTTCAATATTGAAGGTGGATGCTATGCTAAAGCAATTAACCTTTCAAAAGAAAAAGAACCTCAAATCTTCAATGCTATTGAATATGGTACAATTCTAGAAAATACTGTAGTTGATGAACGCGGTCGTGTAGATTTCGACGATAACACTAATACTGAAAATACACGTGCAGCTTACCCTATTCACCATATCGATAATATTGTGTTACCTTCAAAAGCAGCACATCCTAATACGATTATCTTCTTAACTGCAGATGCATTCGGAGTACTTCCTCCAATTGCTAAATTATCTAAATCACAAGCAATGTATCATTTCTTAAGTGGTTTCACTTCTAAACTAGCTGGTACAGAACGCGGTGTAACAGAACCTGAACCATCATTCTCAACATGCTTCGGTGCACCATTCTTACCATTAAACCCTATTAAATATGCTAATTTATTAGGTAAATTAATCGATGAGCATGATGTAGATGTTTATTTAGTAAACACAGGATGGACTGGCGGTAAATACGGTGTAGGACGTCGTATTAGCTTACACTATACACGCTACATGGTTGACCAAGCTATTACTGGTAAATTAAAAAATGCTGAATTCATTAAAGATGAAAAATTCGGCTTAAGCATTCCTACTGAAATGGAAGACGTACCTAAAACAATCTTAAATCCAATCAACGCATGGAGCGATTCAGATAAATATCGTGCTCAAGCTGATGATTTAATTAAACGCTTTGAAGATAACTTCAAAAAATTCGGTCCGGAAGTTAAAGAAATTGCTGAAACTGGCGGATTCAATAAATAATTATTAAATAGGAAAATGCCCACTCCACTGACATCTTGATGATGTATCAGTGAGACTGGGCATTTTCTTTTTGTTCTTCAATTTTTTTCATCCAATCATGAATATAATTCAACGCTTCTTTCATTGCTTTAGGGCGTGGCACATGACCTTCTTCTAATTGATAGAATGTATCGTACAGAGCCTCCTTTTTCTGCAACTGTTCTTCCAAGTAATAACCTTGATGAATGCCAACCTGCCAATCTTTGCCTCCATGTACAATCAATATTGGTGGGCTCGTACTATCAATTGATTTGAGTGCATCACGTTTCTCATACTCGTCTTTATCTTTCTTCGGATGACCAACCATCCGTCTCAACATGCCACGCAAATCTACTCGTTCTTCATACATTAATCGCACATCAGAGACGCCACCCCATGCAATATAACTATCAACTGGATAATCTTGGAAAGTTAGCAACCCTTGAAGTCCCCCTCTTGAGAATCCAATCATATGTACATAAGCCTTTGGATATTTCTTTTTTAAAATGTGCACGAGTTCTGTCACGTCGTTTAAATCTGCACGACAAAATTCATCTCGACCTTCACTACCATTACTTCCTCTATAATATGGTCCTACAACTAATGTATTTAAATTCGCAAACTGCATCAATCTCGCAGCACGTACACGTCCAACTTGCCCCTTGCCTCCACGTAGATATATCACTATACGTTCTACATGCTCATTGTAAGGCGTCATTTGTAAGGCTTTGACTTTAAGATGATTAACCTCATACGTTATCTCTTCAAAACGGTGCGTGTGTGATTCAATCGGCATTTTTTTAGTAGCTATAATACCCAAGCTCAATCACCCTCTCCAAACATTTGAGAATAGCGTCATCTTGAATTAAATAACTTTGATACGCTTCAGAAATATCATCAATACGCTTAAATAGCTCTGGACCCTTAGTTTCTAAGTAGTCATTTTTATTTTGAATCTCTTTGACATCAATGACATAAACATCTTTAGCAAACTTAGAGCCATCATTAGTATGCACTTGATATTGAGCAATATAATTTATATCATCAGCAATTGCACCTGTTTCTTCGAACAACTCCCTCTCAATCGCTTGTTGACTAGATTCTCCTTGTTCAACTTTACCACCAGGAAATTCAATACCTCTTTGTTTATGTTGCGTAAATAATAGCTGTTTTCTGAAAATGGGAATAGCTAAAACGTGATTACCATTCGGTTCATCATTATTGGTTTTAAACTGCATTGTGACACGTCTATTATCTTTATCTACAAACTCCACGTTCCTCACTACTCCTTTGAATGTGTTAAACTGTTTAATAATCAATCAATGCTGGAGGGTTCCTATGTTTAAAAAATTCTTTTTAGGCATTATTCATATATATCAACGCTATATTTCACCTATGACGCCACCAACTTGTCGCTTCTATCCTACTTGTTCAGAATATACTAGAGAAGCAATTGAAGTCTATGGCGCCTTTAAAGGTGGATATATGGGTGTGCGTCGTATTTTAAAATGTCATCCACTTCATAAAGGTGGTTTTGACCCTGTCCCTTTGAAAAAAGATAACAACGATCATCACTCATAAGGTATTAATTGTGTTTTATTAACGATTGGGGGATTAAAATGAATCAATCCCTCTTTTAATTTCCCTGTACCTTGCGTAAAATCTTTATCAAAATAATAGCCATTTGGTGTAATATCTCCTGGATAATCTCCTTCGTTTGCTAGTAAGGCTGTAAAGTAACGGCTCAAACCATACTCGTACATTCCGCCAACTACCACTTTAACTTGGTGTTGATGTAAAGTTTGAATTAATTGTTGTGCTTTATCAAACCCACCTACTCTAAATGGTTTAATAATCACCACTTCGATTGGATAACGCTCAATGATTGAAATAATCGCTTCTTCATTAAGTGCTTTTTCGTCTATAGCAATAGGTGGATAATTATTTAAATCTACTTCATTAAGTAGAGATAACGATTTAAAAGGTTCTTCGATGTATATAATATTTTGCGACGTCACTTGTTCTACCTTTTCCAAATCACTAATAGTTAATGATTCATTAGCATCTAAAGCTAAATAGTAATTGTGCTTGAGATGTGTATCTAACTTACGAATATCCTCATTTAAATGATTAGACCACTTAAGCTTAATGCGAGGCGGTTGCGTCGTTTGAAGTGTTTGTAACTGTGACTTCGTTAAACCACTAGCAGTCGCACCATACTCTACGGTGAAACTAGGTAGCTGATGATACATTTGATAAATTGCCATCACTGCTGTACAACGTGCTGCTGGATAAGACTCAAGCTGATTCAAATATGGCTCCCAATCCGTAAAACTATTAAATATAACTCCTTTAATGTTTCTCGCCCAATCTTCTAAAATGCTTTTTACAGAATAAATAGTTTCTTTATCATACCAATTTGTTTCAAACGAATTGCATTCTCCAAAATATAACTGATTTTCATCAGTAACTAATTCTATAATAAGCGCTTTTCGATGTGTCATTTCCACTTTAGGCGTAACAATTGGAGAATGAAATGACGCATTATAATAATAAAAATTGACTTTTTTAATTTTCATACTGATTTACCTGTGAAATCACTTTATTACGTTGTAACTTTCCAGTAGAAGTATAAGGTAATAATTCTGTACGATGATAATATTTAGGAACTTTATATTTAGCTAATTTATTTTGTAAAAATTGGATAAGTTCATCATGTGAAATTTCATTTTCAGAAACATAATAAAGCACTGGAATTTGGCCCCATGTTTCGTCATCCTGTGGCACACATACCGCGTCTTCTATACCCTTATATTTCTTAGCAATCGTTTCAATTTCATATGGATAAATGTTTTCGCCGCCACTGATAATCAAGTCTTTACGACGATCATAGACCATAACATAACCTTCATCATCAATTTCAGCAATATCGCCCGTTTTGAAATAGCCATCTTCAAACGTGTCATCCAGTTGCTTAGGATATAAATAGCCATTCATGACATTATTTCCTTTGATAAGAAGCTCTCCATGCCCTTCTTCATTTGGATTTTTAATTTTAACTTTCACATTTTCACTTGGTTTGCCAACAGTATCATAACGTTGCGCAAGCATCTCTGGCGTTGCAGTTAAGAATTGAGAACATGTCTCCGTCATCCCAAACGAATTATAAATTGGTAAGTGATTACTAAGTGCTTGATCAATTAACGTTGATGATAACTTCGCGCCACCTAGTAATATTTTTTCAATTGAAAATGGTTGATTTAACCCCGCATCCATGAGCCATTTTAATGTCTGTGGTACAAGTGACACATGAGTAGGTTGCTCTTCTTCTATAATATTAAGCATTGTTTGAGTATCATATTTCTTTAAAATGGGAACTGTGAAGCCTTCAATAATTGAACGTAAAATCACGCTTAAACCTGAAATATGATAGATAGGCAGTACAGATAGCCATATTGTATCTTGATCAAAGCCTAAACTCTGTTTACATCCTATGGCACTCGCATAATGATTTTCAAAGGTTTGTGGAACTGCCTTTTGAGGACCTGTAGTACCAGAAGTAAACATAATTGAAGCAATGCGCGAAATGTCGAACGTTTGCGTATTCGAAGAAGGTTCCAATGTGTTCAATTCATTGAAAGATACAATTTTAAAAGAAGATAAGTCAAAATTCGTAGTCGTAATAATTGTAGAAATATCTACAGAGCACATTTGATTAATCATTTCTTGTTGCGTCAGACGTGTATTAATCATAGCAACTTCAATATTAGCTAACCAGCATGCGTTCACCAATATTACTGAGTCAATGTCATTATGAATATATAGCCCTACTCTATTTTCATTTAATGATATTAACTGTTGAGATAATTCGAAAGCACGATGATATAAATCTTCAAACGTCATAGCAAATTTACCATCAGTAACTGCAATTTTATTTTTATTCTTTATACTTTGTTCTTTTAACCAAAAATCCAAAATACATTCCTCCATATAATATACATATTTATTATAACGATTTTCTTTAGAGTTAGCAGTGGATGTGATTAAAAGAATTAAATAATTATCTCCTAGATTCATTACATAAGTGTTAAAAATAAAAAAGAAGACAATTTGAATTGCCTTCTTTCTTAATTCATTAGCTCATAACAAATATTAATCATTTTGAGCTTCAATATGGAGAGTATGGGATTCGAACCCATGAGACGCGATAAAGCGTCTACACACTTTCCAGGCGTGCTCCTTCAGCCAGACTCGGACAACTCTCCCCTATTATAAAATTGTATAAATAAAAAAACAGAAGCGATATTTCACTTCTGTTTGGATGACTCCTACGGGACTCGAACCCGTGTTACCGCCGTGAAAGGGCGGTGTCTTAACCGCTTGACCAAGGAGCCATGGCTCCACAGGTAGGATTCGAACCTACGACCGATCGGTTAACAGCCGATAGCTCTACCACTGAGCTACTGTGGAATAATGTTAATAATGGAGCGGGTGATGGGAATCGAACCCACAACATCAGCTTGGAAGGCTGAGGTTTTGCCATTAAACTACACCCGCGTAGTAAACGATTATGGGGCGGTTGAAGGGAATCGAACCCTCGAGTGTCGGAACCACAATCCGATGCGTTAACCACTTCGCCACAACCGCCAAAGTGTAAATGGTTCAGGACAGAGTCGAACTGCCGACACATGGAGCTTCAATCCATTGCTCTACCAACTGAGCTACTGAACCATAATAAGTAAGTAATGGCGGTCTCGACGGGAATCGAACCCGCGATCTCCTGCGTGACAGGCAGGCGTGTTAACCGCTACACTACGAGACCTACTAAATTATGTATTGCGGGAGGCGGATTTGAACCACCGACCTTCGGGTTATGAGCCCGACGAGCTACCGAACTGCTCCATCCCGCGCTAATATTATTATTTATTTCTTAAAATCAAGTACTTTATTAGTATATCATTTAAGTCTTAGTAGTGTCAATACTTTTTTTAATTAAATTTTACATTTAATTAATTTAAGCTTTATATATTTATGCGATAATTACTTTTTAAGCACCGCTCTTTTGAATACTTTATTAGTATATATACTATGCACTTTATAGTCAATAACAATTACAAAGTATTTTGTGTAAAAAAACGCTACACTTAGAAAATTTTAATTAAATATACGAATTGGATATTAATTACCTTAGTAATGCCCGATAAAATGCTACTTTTGCTCATAAAAAATCACCGTTTAACCTTTCTTATAATGATTATAGATTAGGCCAAACGATGATGTATATCCCCTATTTAATTAATAATCACTCTAAATTATCTTGTCATATAGATTTGCATTCTTTCTTGAAGTTCGGTAAAAGAAACAAATCCTTCTTCTTCAAGAAAATGGCCGCCCTCTTCTACGATTCTCATATGACCACCCAATGTTTCGAGAAGTTTTTCTGTTTCTTTATATGAAACATGTTGATCTGTTTTAGAAGCTAATCCATAAAAACGTTTAACTTTACTTTTAATCGTAGAATAATCAATATTTATTGGATCGATATTGACATTTTTGTCTATATCTTCAGCATCTTCTTTAAAACCAGCTATACTGAAAAATCCTGCTAATGATTCTTCAATATTCAAATCTTCAATATATTTCAATGCTGCTATTGATCCAAATCCATGTGTAACAAAATATGTATCTGAGCTAGGAATTTCAATTTGCTTATTCATTTCTTTGACCCATTGATGAATATTATGGTTATTATCATTATCTAAATGAAATAATTGAACATTATAGCCTTCCAATTTCAAATTATGTTGCAACCATTCATACCAATGATTATGTGAATCTCCTATACTTGAGTGAACAATAATGACATTTGTCATAGTTAATCCTCCTATTGAATAATTGATTGGTTTAACTTAACTTTATTTAAACATAACTTAAAATAAAACACTTTAAAGAGACGGTTTAATTCTCTAAAAAGTGTTCTAATATTATCCATTTATAATTCATCTATAAGTTCTTCTACTGCATTTTTCCCTTGTTGAATACAGTCAGGTAGTCCTACTGCTTCAAAGGGTGCACCAGTAATTCGCAAACCTTTATACGTTGCTTTCACATGATTCTGGATTTCACGTATTTGTTTAATATGGCCGATATGGTATTGTGGCATACTTTTTGGCAAACGATTGACGATAGTAAAATCTGGATCACCTTTGAAGGTCATCATTTTATTCAAATCACGACGAGCAATCGCTGCTATTTCTTCATCTGTATGATCATCTACTACAGTATCACCAGGTTTACCTACATAAGCACGTATTAAAACTTTGCCTTCAGGGGTTGTAAATGGCCATTTTTTCGTAGTCCATGTACAAGCAGTTATATTCGTATGACTTGTTCTTGCGATAACAAACCCTGTACCATCATACGTATTCTCGATGTTCTTTTCATCGAATGCGAATACAACCGTCGCTACCGTAGTTGAATCCATTGAATTAAAGTAATTAAACGCCTGATCGTGATTAAACCATTTCATGAAAGTGTGATGAGGTGTTGTGACTAAGACACCATCAAATGGTTCGCTTCCACTATTGGTAACTATTTCATAATTATCTTCATTGATTTTTATATCGTCGACAGGGGTATTGTAGCGAATTGTTACGCCTTTAGATGTCACATCTTCTTCTAATGCTTCAATAAAAGAACTTAGCCCATGTCTAAATTGTTTAAATTGGCCTTTAGGCGCGCCTGGATATAATTGGCGCTGCTTAATGCGCTCTGCCTTTTCATGTTGCATTCCTTTAATTAAACTACCAAATTCTTCTTCTTTTTCTTTAAAATTAGGAAATGTACTCATAAGACTTAAATTGTCTATGTCTGTACCATATATACCACCCATAAGTGGCTCAATTAGATTTTCAAGAATTTCATTTCCTAAGCGTCGTCTAAAGAACTCCCCTACTGATATATCATCCTTCATTTGGATTGGAGATTTAAATAAATCTAGACCTGCTCTTAACTTTCCAAGTGGCGAAATTAATCTCGTTTTAAGAAATGGTTTAATATCTGTTGGAATGCCCATGATTGAGCCACCAGGAATAGGATAAAGTTTATTCTTCGCAAAAATGTAAGACTGACCTGTTTGATTAGTGATTAAATCATCTTCTAAGCCGATATCTTTAGCAATATCCGTCATAATCGTCTTGCGCCCTAAGTAAGATTCTGGCCCAAGTTCAATCGTATAGCCATCTTTGCGATAAGTTTGAATTTTACCACCAGGTCTTTGAGTTGCTTCAAAAATAGTTACATCAATCTCTGGTTTATAATGTTTAAAATAATATGCGCTAGCTAATCCAGTAATTCCAGCACCTATAATTGCAACTTTTTTACTCACTATGAGTCCCTTCCTTTATTAAAAAACTGTTTTTACTTCATCAACGATTGCACCAATAAATAATGGATGTGTATCTGGCATAGCTGGGCGGTAATAATTTGCGCCTACTTCCTCACATACAACTTTACATTCATAATCGTTATCATACAAAACTTCTAAATGTTCACATACGAAACCAACAGGAGTATAAATAAAGTTTTTATAATGATGTTCGTTGTAAAGGTCACGTGTTAAATCTTGAACGTCAGGCCCTAACCATGGCGTGCCTGTATTCCCTTCAGATTGCCAGCCTTGCGCCACATGTAAAATATTAGATGAAGATGCTAAGCGTTTCATTGTATCTTGTAGTTCATTTGGATAAGGGTCGTTATTTTTTTCAATAAGACCTTTAGGTAAACTATGTGCAGATACAACTAAAACTGTTTCATCATGTTCTTCACTAGGAATTTGTTCTAACGTTTCATTAATTTTATTAGTCCAATATTCAATAAATTTAGGTTGTTGATAGTAGTGTTCAACATGATAAAGTTTAATACCGTATTTATCCGCTTCTTCTTTCGCACGTTTATTATAAGAACCAACTGAGAAGCTTGAATAATGAGGCGCTAGCACTACAGTTACCGCTTCTTCAATACCATCTTTATTCATTTTTTCAACCGCTTCTTCAATAAAAGGAGAAATGTGTTTTAATCCTAAATACAATTTGAATTCCACGTCTTCATATTCATCGTTTAAAGCCTCTTTCAATGCTTCAGCTTGACGGTCAGTTGTACCTGCTAATGGAGAAAGTCCTCCAATAAATTCATAGCGCTCTTTTAAATCTTGAAGTTCTTCTTCAGATGGTTTTTTACCATGTCTAATATCTGTGTAATATGGTTCAATATCGCTTTCTTTGTATGGTGTGCCATACGCCATAACTAATAAACCTACTGTCTTAGTCATTATATAAAACCTTCCCTTTTATTATAAATTGCTATATTAACAATGATTATTTTTGTGTGTAATCATGCACAAATTGTGTCACGCGTTTAAGTGTATCTGGTTGAACTTCTGGAAAAACACCGTGTCCTAAATTAAAGATATGTTGACCTCTTTCTAATCCTTCGTCAAGAATAGATTTAATTCTTTTCTCAAGAACTTCCCAAGGCGCAAGTAATAAAGATGGATCTAAATTGCCTTGAAGTGTTTTATTAACGCCTAAATGATTCGCTTGTGTAATGGATGTACGCCAATCTAAACCTAGAACATCAATTGGTAAATCATTCCATTCATTAATTAAGTGACTCGCTCCAACACCGAATAGAATAACCGGAACATCATAACGTGATTTAATACCATTAATTAATTGTGTCATAGATGGTTTAATATAGTAGCGATAGTCTTCAACATTAAGTGCACCTACCCATGAATCAAAAATTTGAATCAATTCAGCATCTGCTTCAACTTGAGCTGCCACATAATCAATAGAGATCTCTACAAGGTGATTCATTAACGCAAACCACGTTTCTTCATCTCCATACATCATTGCTTTCGTAAAGTTGTGATTCTTAGAAGGTCCGCCTTCAATCATATATGAAGCCAATGTAAATGGTGCACCAGTAAAACCGATTAATGGAACATTTAGTTTTTCTTGGGTAAGAATTTTAATTGTTTCTAATACATAAGGTACATCTCTTTTAGGATCTATCTGAGTAAGTTTTTCTACATCTTTAACAGATTTAATTGGATTATGAATAACTGGACCAATGCCTGATTTAATTTCCACATCTACCCCAATTGGTTTAAGTGGCGTCATAATATCTTTATAAAGAATAGCAGCATCCGTATTATAATTGTCTACTGGTAAATGTGTTACATAAGCACATAATTCTGGTTGGTGTGTTATTTCAAACAGTGAGTACTTCTCTTTCAATTTGCGATATTCTGGTTGTGATCTTCCAGCTTGGCGCATAAACCATACAGGTGTATGGGATGTCTGTTCACCTTTTATTGTTTGTAAAATCGTATTATTTTTATTATGCACCATAATATCCTCCTAAATTAAAATCATTCTTATCTATAATATCATATCACGTTTATTTTATCGTTTATACTACATTAAATGTCATAAAAATGACATAGCACTTTAGTATATATATTTAATGAATATAAAATTACTTTTAACAGTAATTATAAACTATTTAATATAAACAAAACTATCATTCATAAGGTCTATTTTAACTTTAAAATAATTAAATTATATAAATAATTGATATAGCAACAATCCCTATTTAATCGTATAATAAAAGCAATAAGGGAGGTATGATTCATGAAAATATATACAACTTACGGAACTTATGGTTACTTAAATCAAATCCGCTTAAATAACCCAGAAAGAAATTTATTTTTATTTTCTACGGATGATTCTTCTGTCATTATTGAGGAAACAGAAGATAAATCAATATTAAAGCACCCTACTGTTTATGATACAGTCGTTGAAATCAACGAATTAAGTAATGATCATTTTTATTCAGCATTATTCATCCCAACTTCAGATGATCATTCATATCAATTAGAAAAGAAACTTGAAAATTTAGATTTAAAATTAGAAAACTTCGCTGGTTTTAAAAGTTACCGCTTCCTAAAACCTGAGGAAGGCACAACTTATAAAGTATACTTTGGCTTTGCTAATCGTCAAACATACCAAGACTTTAAAGAATCAGATTTATTTAAAGATTACTTTTCAAAAGAAGCGTTAAGACGCTACTTTGGTTCAAGTGCACAACATTCTAGCTATTTTGAAAGATATTTATACCCAATTAAAGATTAGTATTATAAAAAATAAAGGTTGTCTTAGTTAATTGAGATGTATTTCTCACTAACTTGAGACAACCTTTTTTATTTAATCTTTTAGTAAAGATTCTTGATATTGTAATTTTTTGATTGTACTGCGAATAGTAAGCCATCCTACTATAAAGAAGACAATCGCGAAGATAAAGTATTGCGGATAAATGATAACAAACGTTATGGAGAAAATAACCCCAATGATTATCATTAAACGATATAAGAACTTTTCATAGCCTTTAATCACTTCTGCATCTGATACCGGCCAAACTTGAGGCCATAATCCATATGCTTGTTGAGTATAGAATTGAGACATTTGTAATAAAATAATGTACATAAATAGGCTTCCAATAATCACTGTAACAATTGGGAATGATAACCAAATCATCAAAATAAGTGCAATCACAAGTAATCTTAAGATGATTGTAAATGCATCTCTTCCCCTCATGAAGCTACGCGTAAATAAATATAAATACATATTTTTAGAGTTAAAACGTTGTCCTTTAGGCGTTGGTAACAAGAAGTCCAAATATTGTCGTCTTACTGCACTTTCTTTTAAATGTTTAACATCAGTAAACATATTAACGAATTTATAGTAATTTGTATGATGACGTTCTTCAATTAATATCATGCGTTCCCATGGGAATAAGTAGCTATGCTTCATTTTCGGAAGTAAGAAAATCGCTAGCACTAATATAATTGTAAAAATAATTCCCCAGTACATTTGATGACCTAACACTAAATAATATGCTAATCCATTAAGTACAAATAAAATGATATTAAGAGACCAACTTTGTAAATGTGATTGGTACCACTTCCATCTTAGTAATAAAGCAAGAAACGGATGAATAAGGACTAAAACGATAAAGAAAATATAGCCTAAACTTAGTCCATGATTAAGTTTGTAAAATAATGGAAATAACACGATTAATAAAATGATTTGGATAATGATTCGGTTGAAATAGCTATATCTTAAGCTTAAATTCATATATTCTTTCATGTGCTTCTCAAACGGTAAAAGGAATATACGGTCAGCATCTTTTAAAAAAGTTCTCATTGGAAATATAGATGTGATTGCTAAAACAAGACTCGCAAACAAGGCATAATCGATGTGTGTTGGCATATGTTTTAACCATTGGCCATAACCAAGAATGAACGCGCCAAGTAGTATTAATAAGAATACTGAGAAATGCCCATTAAATATAAATTTATTATAATAGCTTTTTTCCTTACGAATCGCTTTATGACGCTGTTGAAATAATGCTATAGCTGATTTATTCATGTATGTTGCCCACCTTGTGTAACATGAATATAAATGTCATCAAGTGTATGGTGATTTAAGCCTGTTTGCTCACGGAGTTGGTCTAAATTGCCAAAGCCTACAACTCTACCTTTATCTAGAATAATGAAGCGGTCACAATAACGTTCTGCCGTTGCTAGAATATGCGTACTCATCAATACTGTTCGTCCTTCATTCTTCTTCTCTACCATTAAATCAAGCATAGACTGAATACCTAAAGGATCGAGTCCTAAGAATGGTTCATCGATAATATATAGTTCAGGATTAACAATAAAGGCACAAATAATCATAACTTTTTGTTTCATCCCTTTTGAAAAGTGACTCGGGAAGACTTTAAGTTCATTTTCTAATCTAAATGTTTTTAGTAACGGACGAGCACGTTTCATAGCTTCTTCTTCACTAATTTGATACGCCATTGCCGTCATAGCGATATGCTCTTCTAATGTTAATTCTTCATAAATCACTGGTGACTCAGGTATATAGGATAACTTTCTGCGATAAACTTCAATATCATCGGTGATATTTGTATCTGAAATAGAGAGCGTACCTTCCATAGGCGTTAATAATCCCAACATATGCTTAATTGTTGTACTTTTACCTGCCCCATTAAGCCCTATTAAGCCTACGATTTCTCCCTCTTTTAATTCAAAATTTATATCTTCAATTACAGGACGTTTGCCGTAACCTCCTGTAAGATGTTCAACTTTTACTGTCATAAGGCACCTCCATGACTTACATTGTACCAAAATCATTCTCTAACTACTAAAGTTAGCTATAGCTTACTAACGAAATTTTAATACAGTAATGATATAATATTGAATAAAATAAGGCATAAGGAGTGTATTCAAATGGCAGAAACAGTATTTGGTAAAATTTTAACTGGCGAAATTCCAAGTTATAAAGTTTATGAAAATGAGTACGTATACGCTTTTTTAGATATTTCTCAAGTGACTAAAGGTCATACTTTATTAATTCCTAAAAAAGCTTCTGCAAATATTTTTGAAACAGATGAAGAAACAATGAAACATATTGGTGCTGCAATACCGAAAGTAGCAAATGCTATTAAAAAAGCATTCAATCCTGATGGTTTAAACATTATTCAAAATAATGGCGAATTTGCTGATCAATCTGTATTCCATCTTCATTTCCATTTCTTACCACGTTATGAAAATGATATTGATGGCTTTGGTTATAAATGGAATACGCATGAAGATGAAATTGACGATAATAAGAAAAAAGAAATTGCAGAGCAGATTAAAGCTCAATTTGAATAATTCTGCATATTGTATGTCTTTAAAGGGTAATATAAAATTAAATTGAGTTTTAAAAAATTAAATTTACGATATTAAACTAATAATTTAATTTAAACTTATTAAAATGACGATATATTAAGTGAGGAGAATATAATATGAAAGTAACACGCGTATTATTTGGTATTGGTGTTGGCGTAGCAGCTGGTGTCGCTGTTTCATGGATGAACCGTGATGATCGTGGCGTAATTGAAGGCGATACTAATGGCGTTAAAGTGCCAACTGGTGCTCGTTCTGAATTAGAACGCGAAATCGAGTCAGTTAAACGCAGTTTCCACAACATCATTGATTATAGTAAACAAGTAAAAAATGACGGTGTGCAATATGGTAGCGAGATTGGCGATGAATTCAAATCATTAATTGGTGACTTTAAATCAGATATCAATCCTAATATTGAAAAATTAAAGTCACATATTGAAAATCTGCAAAATCGCGGTGAAGAAATCAGCAATACATTTTCAAAGGATAAAAAATAATATTGTTGATAGTTAATGAGGAGTAAAATAGGAATCTATTTAAAGATTTCTGTTTTACTCTTTTTTGTTTATTAATTTCATTTTTAACTGAATGAAATAAAAAATAGCTTCTTCACTTTGCCGGTATGTGTAAATATTATCTTGATTTTATCTATAGTAAGTTAGATAATACTTAGCGTATATATGACCTATTAAGAGGTGGAATTATGTTTCTATGCAAACAGCAAATCGATATTCACGCTCGTTTTGGGATACCAAGAATAGCATTTCTTAGCTTTGTAACTACGGTGATTGCGTTTTTAGTAAGCTATGAAATTATGTATTACTTTGTTGATACACCGTTATCAGATAGATACTTTTTAATTTTATTATTTTTTTTATTTATGATGTATCCTATTCACAAATTTATTCATTTGTTATTCTTTTTACCTTATTTCAAATCTTTTAGAGCGCATAAATTAAATAAAAAGCGTTATTTACCATATTTTAATACGTATGTCAGCACACCTGTGCACAAAATTTATTTTTGTATTAATTTAGTTATGCCTTTTTTAACTATTACAAGTATTTTAATATTCTTAACTACGCGTTTTCCAGAATATGGACATTATTTTATGTTTTTATTAGCATTAAATTCTGGCATTTCAGTTATGGATTTTTTATATTTGAAAATAATTATTTTTTCTAATGAAGGACAGTTTATTGAAGAACATCAAACAGGCATCAGTATTTTAAATAAAGTACCCTACCATTCACCATATTAATATTTAGGAGTGGAACAGAAATTTAGATAATTTCTTTACAACCCCAACTTGCTTTGCTTGTGGACTTTCTTTTTGAAAGTCTTTTTGTTGGGGCCCCAACCCCAGTGGGCTTTCTTTTCGAGAGGTTATGGTCAACATGTAAATCTGCCTATATGTTAGCGAAGGCTGAGACAATCTACTTTGTCTCAGCTTTTTTTAATTCTTAAGTCGTATAGGCACTACTACTTTGGTAGTAGTGCGTTGGTTTCTAATTGGTGAAGCGCTTAGAATATGTTATAGTTACGTTGTTATTAATGTAAAAGGAGCTATCAACTATGAAAATTATGAATAAATTAATTGTTCCGGTAACAGCAAGTGCCCTGCTTTTAGGTGCTTGTGGTAATCATTCTACTGATTCGGAAAGTAATACGCTTATTTCTTCAAAAGCTGGAGATGTAAAAGTTAAGGATGTAATGAATAAAATTGGCGATGATCAAATTGCAAGTACTTCATTTAGCATTGCCTTAAATAAAATTTTAGCTGATAAATACAAAGATAAAGTCGATACTAAAGATATTGACAATAATATTAAAAAAGAAGAAAAACAGTATGGTGGTAAAGATCAATTTGAAAGCATGCTTAAACAACAAGGTATGACTTTAAATGATTATAAAGAACAGAAAAAACTAGCTGCTTATCAAAAACAATTATTAGCAGACAAAATCAAAGTATCTGATAAAGAAATAAAAGATAATACTAAAAAAGCTTCACACATTTTAATTAAAGTTAAATCAAGTGATAGCGATAAAGAAGGCTTAAGTGATAAGAAAGCTAAAGCTAAAGCTGAAGAAATACAAAAAGAAGTTGAAAAAAATCCAAGCAAATTTGGAGAAATCGCTAAAAAAGAATCAATGGATACATCTAGTGCTAAAAAAGACGGTTCATTAGGTTATGTTGTTAAAGGCCAAATGGTAAGCAGTTTTGAAAAAGCCTTATTCAAACTTAAAGAAGGCCAAGTATCAGACGTTGTCAAAACAGATTATGGTTACCATATTATTAAAGCCGATAAAGAAGACGACTTTGATAAAGAAAAATCTAGTCTAAAAACTAAGATCATTGAGCAAAAAGTTCAAAAAGATCCTAAATTATTAACTAATGCATATAAAGACTTACTTAAAGAATACAATGTAGACTATAAAGATAGAGACATTAAAAAAGCTGTAGAAAATACGATTTTAAATCCAGACAAATTAAAACAGCAACAATCTCAACAAGATAGCTCATCTGCTGGCCTATCTTCATAATTTTCAAAAGTTAAAAAGTTATTAAAAACGATAGTTGCAACTGATTGAAGTTGCAACTATCGTTTTTTGTATTATCAAGATATTTTATTTTTAATCTAGTTTCTCTGGGTTGTAGAATTGACGATTTTCCATACCAAAAATACGTTCTGTAAATTGCCCTTTTTCTGTTTTCTTGAAAGCTTTTTCAAACATGTTCATTTTTGCATCAATATTATCGATGAAGAATAAAATTTCCGCTTCTTTTAAATGTGGTAATTTAGGAGAACCGAATTCCATTTTACCGTGATGCGCTAAAATCATGTGACGTAACAACATGACTTCTTCGCTTTCTATGCCAAGTTCTTTAGCAGCTTCGGCTACTTCATCACTTGCGATTGAAATATGACCAAGTAAATTACCTTCAACGGTATATGTCGTCGCTACAGGACCGCTTAGTTCTCTCACTTTTCCTAAATCATGTAAGATGATAGAACTATAAAGTAAACTACGATTTAATAATGGATAAATATCACATAGTGATTTAGCGATTCGTAACATTGTTAAAACATGATAGCTTAAGCCACTCGCAAAATTATGATGATGTGAACTTGCTGCAGGATAAGTGAAAAATCTGTCTTGATATTTTTTTAATAAGTGACGTGTAATACGTTGTAAAGTCGCATTTTCAATATCTAATATATAATGTGAAATTTCTTCTTGTAATTCAGCTGGTGTTAAAGGTGCACCATCAATAAAATCTTGCGCTTTAAATCCTTCTTCAGGTTTAGCCAATCTAATTTGATTGATTTTCATTTGTTTGCGTCCTCGGTAATTAATAACATCACCTTTAACCCAAACAATTTCTTCAGGTTTCAAAATTTGCATTTCTTCTTTTGTAACTGTCCACAGTTTTGATTCTATATCGCCACTTTTATCTTGTAAGAAAAGCGTCATATAATCTTTTCCCTGAGCAGTAACGCCTTGTGTTGCTCTATGAATCATGAAGAAATTTTCAACTGAATCTCCTGGATTTAATTTCTCTACGTTTCTCATCGTTTACCGCCTTCCTCTATTTTATTTAATATCAGCATTTCTTTAGAAGGAATCGTAGTATCTTTTGTGCATGTGAAGTAAAGCACTTGATAATCATATGCTAACTCTCTTAAATAGTTTAACATCATTGATTTTCTTTGTTTATCAAAATGTACGAACGCATCATCTATTATGATTGGGAATGGATAATATGGTCGTAATACTTTGATTAAACTAATTCTTAACGCTATATATAATAATTCTTTTGTTGATTGACTTAATTCTAATGGATGGTACATCTGTCCATTATGATGTTTGACCATGATTGAATCATTTTCGTAAGTAATCAAATTATAATTATCATTTGTTAAAGATTTAAAGATAGTAATGGCTTCATTTATTACTTGTGGTAAACGTTTATCTTTAATTTGCTTAATGTGCTCATTTACTAGCGCTTCTAAATAACTTAAACTAGCCCAGTCTTTAGCGATGGAGTTCATTTTATTTTTTAAACTATGATAGTTATGACGTAGTTCTGATAACGTCTTATCTGTTTCCATTTGATTAATTTGTGCAGTTAATTCGCTTACTTCCATTTGTTTCCCTAAATACTGATCATTATAATCATCTACTTGTTGCGCTAACAACTGATCTTCATCTTCCACTTGAACCGTTGTTTTACTACTTAAAATAGAGCTATCCTCATAAGAAAAGTGGTGATTTTCTAAATAAGTAGTTAAATCATTAAAACGCGCTAAATTTTGTTGATACTGTTGATATTGCTCATAATGTTGATAATAATCTGTTTCATTATCTACATTAATGAAGTTAAACAATGATTGAAGTGTTTCGTCATTTTCAGTTAATCTAAGTTTTAACTGTTTTATTTCATTTCCTAATAATTGAAGTTGATTTTGCAATTGATTTTTCTTTTCTTTATTTGCTTCGTAGGTAGAAAGCCACTTTTTCATGTCATTAAATAAAGATATTTTATTAAAGTGAGTTAACTCATGAGCAATTTGGTTTTGCGCTTTTTCATAAAATGAAACTAATTTTTGATTTAATTCATCTCTTTGTTTAATTAAATCTTTCAGATGATTATCGTTTGTCTTTAATTGATTCATTGTAGTGAAACTACCAATTAATAACTCATCAGTCATTTTTTCAGGTAATTTAATATCAGTCTTAACTTCTTGTAAATTGCTAGATATCTCATTCAAGTCCTTATTTGTTTTATCTAATAACTTTTGCTGATGTGCTGATTTATTAATTAAGACATTTTTACTTTTAGTAGCGTTATTCCAACGTTCACGAAGATGATATTGTTGATCTAAATCAAAGTTTAAATCATAATTTGCTTCTAATTCTTTTATTTGTTGTTCTAAGTTACTAATTTCATCACTAAACGTTTCACTATAATCCACGTCTTTTGATTTCGTCATGAATATGCCAACGACAAATAATATTGTAAGAATAGTAAAGATGATTCCAAATATCATATTGGCTGTAATAAATGAAAAGATAGTTAATCCTAAACCAATTAAGCTTAAAACAATAAAACTAACTCTTAACCACCAATTACGTTTATTCTTTCTTTCTTTTTCATTTTCAAATGTTTCTTTTAATTTGTTGTATAAATTTTCTTTTTCATGAAGTTCTAATTTTTGTTGATTATATTCTTTTTTCTTTTCAAGTGACGTTTCGGAAACTAATTCTTTTTCTAGCGTTGTAATCTCTTTAGCATTCGCTTGTTGTTCGATTTTAATTTCGTCAATGATTCTTTCAATTTGTTGTTTCTGACTTTCTTGCTCGTTACGTTCTTTAATTTTTTGGCTCACATAGTTCTTCATTGCTTCAGACGTATCTGTTTCATGATGGACATCTTGCCAGCCTAAATTTGTTTTTAGTGTTTGTTGTTCTCTTTGAGAGTCATCGATCTCTTTATTCAGTGATGCAACTTTTAATTCATTTTGTTGAATAGCACTTTCTTCTTGAGATAAACGATAGAAATTGTTAACTGCTTCTTCTGTTGGAAGTTCAATTTCATTAAAGTCTCTTTCAACTTTCTTTAATCTCTCTTCTTGTATACTGATGTCTTTTTCTAATGATTGCTTATAACGGGCAGCCGTTTCGTATCGTTCAATCCCTTTTTCAGGGAATTTAAGTGGCTCGATATTTAACTTTTGTTCTAAACTTTTCCACTCTTGTGCTTGCGGATGAATAGCGAGTTCTTTTTGTTTATTTTCATGCATTTTAGATAATTGAGTTAAATTATCTTTAAGATGCGTTAAATGACGTTGAGATTTATCTCTATCATCTATTAAACGATGATACTCGTTTAACTTCGCTTCTTCATTTCTAATTTGTAATTCTATCTGTTTTAAATCTTCAATTTGTTGATTTAAAATCGGATTCTTCCCTGCTTTTTTATAAAGTGTAGCTTTCTTTTGGGCAATCATATTTCCCATTGAAGTGAATTCAGATGAACCAAGCGCACCTGCTTCTAATAGATAATTTTGTAATTGCTTTTCATCCATATTGCGATGTATATCTTGTAAACCTAAAACATTAAAAGAAAATATGCCTTGATATGTTTTTTTAGAAATATGATTTAGTTTCTTCTTCAACCATGCTTCATCACGAATAAGTTCATTTTCAAGATAAACTTTAACGTCCCCTTGCGCACTTCCTTTAATACGTTCAACAACTACTTCGGATTTATCATCAAAGATGAGTGTAAGTTTCCCACCATATTGATTACCCATACGAGGTTCTAGACGTGGTTCTTTCTCTTTTTTCGTTGGAAATCCAAATAATATTGAATGGATAAATGCTTGAATAGTAGATTTACCTGCCTCATTTTCACCATAAATTTCAGTAAATGAATCGTTAAAAGTAATCTTTCGTTCTACAAATTTACCATATCCATAGATTTCAAGTGATTTAATGATCATAGTTATCACCTCGCATGTCTTCTTTCAATAATTTCTCAGCTCGATTAACTAACTCAACTTTATCGAAATTAGTATAATCATCTAAATATTTGGAAGCTCTAGGATTTAAATATAGTTCAGTCATCGCTTCTTCGAATAACTTAGTGTCATCAATTAATTCTTTTGAGAATTCTCGAACAAGTGGCGCGTCTTCGTTTTGAATATAATTAAATATTAAATCTTCAATGACTATAAAGTGATTCTCATTTTCTTCATACTCATCAATCATAGCTTTGATTTGGCTAATATCTTGAGGTGATATCGCTTTTTCGCTATCTATATCTAAAGTCAGTCTATAGAATGCTTTCCCTTGAGAACGCACACTATCTTTGAATTGTTGTACTACTTCATAGATGCCTTGTTTATTCGTTTTATCCGTCTCAATTGTAGCTGTATCGAAACGAATAGATTGTGTAGGAATAAATTTCGTTGTAAGTTTTAGGCTATCCCCTTCAACAAGCAAACAACCTTTTTCTCCTTGCTCTCCAAAATGTCTACCTTGAATATTACCTGAATAATGAATTGGCGGCATATCGCTTAATTCTTGACGTTCATGAATATGGCCCAGTGCCCAATAATGATAAAGTTTACTTTTTAAGTCTTCTAAAATAAATTCTGTGTAGCGATTTTCAGCACTTGATTTACTATATGTGCCATGAAGCATACCAATATGAATGCCGTTAGCACCTTGGCTAGATGGATATTCATCAATTTTATTTTCATAACTTGCATTATTTTGATAACTAAAACCATGTATATTAATTGTTTCGCCATCTTTAGTTATCGCTTGATATGTTTCAACTCTATTTGAAAAGACAGATACATTATTAGGCCAATCATCTGTAATTCTTTCAGTTAATGGGTCATGATTCCCATGGACTATGTATACAAAGATTTGTTCTTTTTCTAAACGTTTAAATTGTTCTTTTAAGAATACTTCAGCACGTAAAGTACGATTCTCTTGATCAAATAAGTCTCCTACAATAAGTAAAAAATCTACTTCTTCTTTAAGAGCAATGTCTACGATATTTTTAAAACTTTCATAAGCACTATTTTGCACATCTTCAAAAATCTTTGGCGCTAAATGGCTTTTAGATTTGAAAGGACTATCAAGGTGCAAATCCGCACAGTGAATAAATTTAATCATCAGTTTAGGCTCCTTAGTATTAGGATTAGATGTCTCTATTATGTATTTATATATTTTATCATATCTTATTTTATTTGGGTCGATGAACATTAAACATTAAAAAAAGCTACAAGACTTTCTATAAGTAGAAAGTTTTGTAGCTTTAGACTGACAATTACTCTATCAGTCTTTATATAAACATTTCATTATCTAAAACCTAAGCTATTAATTAGTCAGCGTAGATTTCATCTAAAGGTTTTACGATAATTTGATTAATTTCTTGGAATACTTGGCTCATTTTTTGTTCAGCTTGCATTAATTCAGAAATATTTTCATCTTTTTCAATTGCTTGAGCTTGTTCTTGAGCTTTAGCTAAATCTTCCTCAGGAATTTCTTCACCTTGCATTTGTTTTTGTTGGAAGTTTAATTGAGTTTCGCGGAACTCATCAAATAATTTTTTAGATTCTTCATTGTCTTTAACTTTAGAGAAAGCATCTTTAATTGCTTTGTATTCATCGCTATCTCTTAAAGCTTGTTCTAAATTGTTTGCGTAATCATATAAATTTACTGCCATGTCTATATTGCACTCCTTCGTGTAATGATGTTTTAACAACTCTTTATTACCATAACATATTATGGTTCGTTAGACAAAGATTGCGACTAGACCTTGGAAGAAACCAATAATTCCTCCTAAAATAAAGCCTAATGACATAATTAATTTAAGTTCTTTATTCGCAATCTCAATAATTAAACGTTCAATATAATCCAAATCAAATGTATTAATTTGGTCTTCTACTAATTTACGTAAATTAATTTTTTCCATAATTGTTGAAACATGTTTTGACGCTTGTTCAACAACTAAATTTGTAATTTTATTAGCAATTTCTACTTCTAAATAATTAATAAATTGAGGTGCCAAATCGCTAAATGGCGTATTTACTTTATCATTTAAATTTAAATAAGATGTTAGCCATTGAGTTGTAGACTCAGATATTTTTGAAAATTGCTCTTCTTTTACCACTTGTCCTAAAGATTGATTTTTTAGTGTTTCATACTCATTATGAATGACTTGATCAATAATGCCTTTCGCCTTAGGATGACTTGTTAAACGTATTAATTCATGTTGTATTCTGTCGGCAATGCTCTCTTTAGTCATAAACATTTGTAACAGACCAACAATTTTTCCTTTTTCAGCAAAAAATGTATCTAACATATCGTAAATATCGCGAGCGCCTTTGTCTGAAGATAAATAGATACGTGCTCTTTCACATAATAAATCACCGACGTTCTCCATCTTATCATCAATCATTGAAATAGCTTCTTGAGGTAAAATCTCTGCGATAGGTACATGGCGATGCTCTTGATAATATTGATTTAGTTTATTAGAAATTGTGTCATCTAATTTATCATTAATTAGATAATCGATATCAATATCAAAATTATGTGCAAAATTTCGAATCGTCGCATCATCACGTCTAAGTTTAGAAATTTGTTCAACAACAAATTCATTAATCGTTGCTCTTGTATTAGGTTCATTTAATTTATTATGAATAACGGACTCGGTAATGAGATGTTCTTCGATGACTTGCCCAATCTTAGTCGCAATTTCATCTCTACGTTTAGGAATAAGCCCTGGCGTAAATGGAATACGCATTTTAAAGATGTAATGAGGCTTATAGGGGTGAAATAACATGCGAATCGCAATTACATTGGTCACGCCACCAATGACCGCCCCCACTACAATCATAAAAAGTATTACTAAAAAAGCTTGCATTGGTTATTCTCCTTATTGTGTTATAACATTAAGCAAATTATATCATGCACTGTCTAAAATCTCATGACTGAATAGCTAAAATAAGTTAATTGTAATTTGCTTATAACTATTTCTTCAATGTATCTAAAAAGACGAATTTATTGCACATTCACAACAAATCCGTCTCAACATTCTAATTTATTATTTAAAATAGTGATTAAATCATTAATAGATTCTTCTATCACTTTATTAATCTGTTTACACTTTACTAGACGTGCATTAATTCTTCTTTAGCATTTCTGTTAAAGTAAGTTTCAGCTTCTCTTAATTTCGCTGTACCAAAGATGGGTTGTTTCTCAGAGTTAAGTACTCTATAGATATTGCTTACTTTATTGCTTTGTAAGATGAAACCATTACGAGTCTCGATTGTATTCCAATAAATATCACTAGTTGTAGAATGGTTAGGGTATGCACAGTGATTACGTGAGATTGTTTGTACAATTTCAAGTGGGTCACAACCGAACGTATTATTTAATACGTCAGAATCTCTAAATAATGCACAAATTGATACGCAAGTTGTCCAGTTAGGTAACACGCGTTCTTTCTCGATTTGAACTAATGTTTTCTTTGAAAGGCCAATTGTTTGAGCCATAGTATCTTGCGTATAGCCCGCTTCAATTCTTACCATTTTAAATTTTGTTTGAATTAAATCTGTAAAACTCTGTCTATCCATATTTTGTTCTCTACCTTTCTAATAGGGGTTATATTCTCCGGACGCAAGAAATTGCAATAATACACATTTCTTGAAACACAAATTACATCTTAATATATTTTCAATAAAATGAAAAGAGGAATTTTTGTTTTTACATACAATTTTATTAAAGGCAAAATTGTCAAAATAATTAAACAAGTTTAATAAATCATTTATTTTTAAAAGAAATTGTTTTGCAATATTAATTTTTAATACCTTAAAGATCTTATTTTGAATAAATTTTTATATTCTCTAGTTAAATGAGTTTATTTTCAATTGCATAAATTGCTGCTTGGGTACGATCTGTTACTTCTAATTTATTGAAAATATGACTTACATGCGTTTTAATTGTTTTTTCTGAAACAAATAATGTAGAGGCAATTTCTTTATTCGTTTTACCTTTAACCATTTCACGCAATACTTCAATTTCTCTCTTTGATAACTTGTTATTAAAATGCGGTTTCTGAGACATAGAAGCCATGACGTTTTTTGCTTCAGGATGAATCACCTTTTCATCATTCAACACTTGTAAAATAGTATTAATTAATTTCTGTGGTTCGACGTCTTTCATTTCATAACCATCTGCACCCTTACTAAGTGCTGACATTACATGCTCATCATCTACGTAGCTTGTTAATACGAGTACTTTTATTTCTGGATAATGTTTTTTAACGTATTCTGTCACTTCAATGCCATTCATTCCAGGCATGACTAAATCTAATAAAATAATATCTGGTAAAGCATTCTCTTTTAAATCATCTATGAAACTTTGACCATCTGCAAAACTAGCTTGAACTTCTAAGTCCTCTACTGTAGACAGTAAAAATTCTAATCCTTGTCTTACAATATGATGATCATCGATTAAAATTACCTTTGCCAAATGTTAAACTCCTTCCCCTACTTTGTTAATGGAATATCAAATTGGATATTTGTACCTTCATTAATCTCTGAATGAATATGTAAGTGTCCTTTTAACAAATGAATTCTTTGATTTAAGTTCTTCAAACCTTGTGATTGATGACTACTATGTGCTTTAGTATCAAATCCAATACCTTTATCTTTAATTTCAACGTATAACGTATCATGTTGTTGTTTTATAGTTACATAGATAGTATTTGTATGGGCATGTTTTTTCGCATTATTCATTGCTTCTTGTATCATTCTATAAACATGCTCTTCTATTGTATTAGACAAATCAATTAGTCCGTCAATTTCAATATTCAAATTTATACCTAATACTTTTGCATAATTTCTTAGGGCATGCACTAAACCATGTTCAAGTCCTACAGGTTTCAATTGCCATATTAATGAACGCATTTCATTCACGGCATTTTGACTCGTTTCTTCAATAGTTTTAAATGCCCGCTTTGCTATGTCATCTGACGTAATATCGTGTGCAGCATGGGCAGTTAATTTCAATGAAAAGAGCATTTGATTCACAGAATCGTGTAAATCTCGAGCTAAGCGGTTACGTTCATTAATACGCGCCGCTTCTTTCTCCTGATCAGTTAAGTAAATTCGCTTGATTGCTGATCCTATTTGTAATGCGACTGATTCAAGCAGTTCCAAATCTTCTTCACTATATTCAGAAGTATGAGGGGTCGCCACATTTAATAAGCCATATTGTTCATCACCTGAACGGAGTGGTACTGTTGCGTGATGTGTAATATCATCTGTTGCTTCTTGATATGCTTGAGCTGCTTTATTAATTCTTGAACAGTTGATAATATTTGATGCTTTCGTCAATCTTTGGTTATGATATGCTTTTACACACCAGCATGAACCTTCTGACATGTATTGACAGTTATTAGCTTGTAAAGCACCAGGAAGATAAACGTCTGCTACTAACTCATGTTTTCCTTCATCATTAATAAAGAAGATCCATCCTGTAGTGAAATTACTGCCTTGTATTAAACATTTCAATGCACCGTTCATCATACTATAGAGCTCTGTTTCTTCATTAAGATATTCCGCAATTTCTTTTAATAGCGCTAAACGAGTTGGTTTTTCCATCTTATTCGCTCCAATTAAATTCTTATTAGCATTATATCATTATACCGTGTGTTTTTATTTTTTTAAATTTTTAAAATGGACGCTACGTGTTGGGGTAGCATTTTCAAAAAATGAATAATTAATATCAATTTCATTCAGAGAGCTATCATTCGCAACGCCTAATACAACGAAGATATGATATGATAAATGCGTACTTAATAGGAGGATTCTATGAAATTTAAAATACCTGAGACTTATAATGATTTCACTTTAAGAGAAATCTTTCAAACGTTGAAATTACCAAAAAAAGACTTACATCAACTTAATATGTCTAAAGAAATTACAGTTAATGATGCGCCCGCTAAACTGACATCTAAAGTATCTACTGGAGACAATGTTTACATTCCTACGCCTGAAGAGAAAAGTAATTATTTACCAAGTTATCGATATGCGCAAGTTAGCTATGAGGATGATGATTTAGCGATTGTAATGAAACCTAAAGGGGTTAAAACGCATCCTAATGATTTAAAAGAGAGCAATACATTAATGAACCACGTGATTTATACGGTTGATAGTGACTATGTCGAGCCTATTCATCGATTAGACCAAGAGACAGTTGGTTTACTAATTGTGGCTAAAAATCCATTAATGAAGAAGATTTTAGATCGTATGTTGGAAGATAATGAAATTACGCGAATTTATAAAGCGAATGTAAAAGCGCTATTACCTCTAAAACCTCAAACAATTGATATGCCAATTGGTAAAGATAAATTCCATCCGAATAAACGTCGTATTTCAAATACAGGTCAACGCGCTATCACGCATATTTTATCTTCTGAGATGGTTAAAGAAGGCGTATGTCAATTAGATATTAAACTTGATACTGGTCGTACTCATCAAATTCGCGTGCACTTAGCTGAGATTGGTCACCCTGTAATTGGAGATCCACTTTATGGAGATTCCACACTAAGACAATTGGAACTTAAAAGTTATCAAATAGAGTTTAAACACCCACTTACTCAAGAACTCATTTCAGTTAGTTTAGATGATATTTAAACTAAGTATAGATATAAAAAAGGGGAGTGGTACAGAAATTAAGTAAATTTCGTCGTCCAACCCCAGCTTGCTTTATTAGTGAAATTTCTTAATGAAATTCTCTGTGCTGGGGCCCCGCTCCCCGGCAAGGATGACTAGATTTGAAAAAAGCTTGATTTAAGCGCATTTTCAAACCAGTCAGCTACTGCCAATATATATTAGCAAAGGCTGAGACATTTTAATTTGTCTCAGCCTCCTTAATTTTTATTCAATTAATGAGGATCAACCATATCTTCAGGTTTAATCCATTCTTCAAATTGTTCTTCAGTAACATAACCAGAATCAATTGCAGATTCTTTTAATGTTAATCCTTCTTTGTGTGCTTTTTTAGCAATTTGAGCTGCTTTTTCATAACCGATATGTGGGTTTAAAGCAGTAACAAGCATTAATGATTGATTTAAGTAATTATCAATATTTTCTTCAATTGGTTCGATACCTACTGCACAATTATCATTAAATGTTTGCATACCATCAGCTAATAAGTAAATTGATTGTAATGTATTATGCAGAATAACTGGTTTGAATACATTTAATTCAAAGTTACCTTGTGAGCTAGCAAAGCCAACTACACTATCGTTACCCATTACTTGTACTGCTACCATTGTTAACATTTCACATTGTGTTGGGTTTACTTTACCAGGCATGATTGATGAACCTGGTTCATTTTCAGGGATAGAGATTTCAGCAAGTCCAGCTCTAGGTCCTGAAGCTAACCATCTCACATCGTTAGCAATCTTCATTAAATCAGCAGCTAATGCTTTTAATGTACCATGTAATTGCACTACTTCATCATGAGATGTTAAAGCATGGAATTTATTCTCAGATGACACAAAGTCATATCCAGTATTCTCAGAGATAAATTTTGCTACTTTATCACCAAATTCAGGATGCGCATTAATTCCTGTACCTACCGCTGTACCACCGATTGCTAAGTTTAGAATATGTTTTTTAGATTCAGATAATAATTCTTCACATTTATCTAACATATAGCGCCAACCACTAATTTCTTGGCCTAATCTAATTGGTGTCGCATCTTGTAAATGTGTACGTCCAATCTTAATAATAGATTGGAATTTATCTTCTTTTTCTTTAAAAGTATCGCGTAAATGTTTTAAAGCAGGTTCTAATTTAGTTTCTACTTCATGATATAACGCAACGTGCATTGCTGTTGGGAATGTATCATTAGAACTTTGTGATTTATTCACATCGTCATTAGGATGAATAGATTCATCACTACCATGTTCTTTTAAATATTCATTAGCCACATAACTGACTACTTCGTTGACATTCATGTTACTTTGTGTGCCACTTCCTGTTTGCCATACGACTAATGGGAAATGTTCATCTAATTCACCTTTTAAAATTAAATCACATGCGTGAACGATAGCATCTTTTTTAATGTCGCTTAATTTACCAAGCTCATGGTTAGCTAGCGCTGCGCCCCTTTTCAATTGAGCAAAACCGTATACAACTTCAATTGGCATACGCTCTTTACCTACTGGGAAATTGCGTTTACTTCTCTCAGTTTGAGCGCCCCAATATTTATCTGCTGGTACTTCAATTTCTCCAAAAGTATCATGTTCAATTCTTACTGACATTTGATGATCTCCCCTTATATGCTTATTTAACTTAAGTATAGCATTAATTAAATTCAATGAGCAATGAACAACTAAAACGGTTTCATAATGAAAAAACCACTTGAATCAGTTTCAAGTGGTGAGAACTTTATTCAGTTATTCATATTTGATTTTTACAGCTTGTACGACCGCTATAGCGCTTAAAATATATAAGATAACACTTAATACTAAAGTAACCGGACTTAGTGTAATTAATACACCTAAAAAGCCTGATAATCCTTGATAAAAATCGTTTAATGTATACATTAGAATTGCAGTGACAAGTATACAACATATTACACTTATGATTACGCCTGTCTGATTACTTTTAATAAAAGGTTTTGCCGTAACATCATCAATTAATCCTTCAGATAAGTTTAATTGTAATTGTACGATTTTGAATAAAATAGGCAAGTATAACGTTCCTAAGGCAATAGGAAATCCTTTTATTGATAATAGACTCACGATAATCGTTGCAATTGTAATGTGTAGCCAATATTTATGCAACATCGATATTGCTCCTCATCTCTTTTATTAATACATATTTTACCATATAAAATGTGTTGCTTTTGTGTAAATTAAAAAAGCGAGCCAGAAGTCACTTAGTAACTAAAATGAATTCTTTGACCCGCTTCAACTTACTTTACTTTGTTTATAATATTATATAGAGATATGCCTCTTTTTTAACTCAAGATTAATCTAAATCAGAGCGAACATCTGAATCATGTGATTGACTAAATTTCTCTTCATCATTTTCCTCAGAAATTTGCTCCATTTCTTTACCTAATTCCTTTAAATCATCTAAGTCTTGAACCATTGCATTCTCTTCTTCATGATAATTCAATTCTGTTTCTTTTTTATCAGACATCATTTAAACCTCACTTATAGATTTATG
Organism: Staphylococcus sp. Marseille-Q1834; assembly: GCF_916858875.1. Lineage (NCBI taxonomy): Bacteria > Bacillati > Bacillota > Bacilli > Caryophanales > Staphylococcaceae > Staphylococcus > Staphylococcus sp. Marseille-Q1834. The sequence goes on from NZ_CAKASN010000002.1 coordinate 609,650, forward strand.
CAAAATGAGCAGTAAAGTATTCTTTAACGTCTTCAGGTAAACCTTCAGCAGCAGCTCTATCTAATACTACTGTTACCATACGATGTACTTTTAAATCTGCTGGTTCGAAGCTTGATTTACCATTTTCCTCATATAATTTTTTAACAAACTCGCGTTTACTTCCGCCAGTGATAACTAATACTACTTCACGTGCTTTCATTAAGCCTTGTCTAATATTTACATTTAAGCTACCTTTTTCATCAATAGAAGTCACTTGTAAAATAAGCTTACCTTTGTTTTCTTTAGTTTTAATTTTGTCATCAATAAGAGATGCTGCATCATCGTCTAAGTTAATAGGATAAATTTGACTTGATGGTACACCTAATGCTTCATAAAAAGAACGGTTTTCATCATAATCTAAAATGTTGATTTGACTGAAATCTACAGGATTACGATCTACATCTTTTTTTAATTCATCTAATACTGGTGCAGTTTCTCTATCTAAATGTAGCCCTGCAATAGTTGTAGGATTGTTGTTAAATTGCTTTCTAATGATGTCCGCTGTGAATTGTGCTACTTGGTCAACATCATTAAATACTTTAAAGTTCATTGCCATTGTTATTACACTCCTCTTGAATCTCATTTGTCTTAAAAAAACGGTATTATATAATAAAATACCCTTATGACAAGTGAATCAAACTAATTTAAAATGTTATAATAATTCACTAATAAATATAACATTTTTTATTGTATAAATGCATTTAAATATGAATGAGTTTATCGTTTTACTTATAATAAGCCTGGGAAATTTTGCTGGCGAAGCGCTTCATAAATCAATAAAGCTGCAGTATTAGATAAGTTTAATGAACGAATATTTTCACTCATTGGAATTCTTAATGCTGTATCTGCGTATTTTTCTTTAACCCAGTCAGGTAAGCCTGTTGTTTCTCTTCCGAAAATAAAAAATAAATCAGTATTTGGTTTATTAAAATTAAAATCGCTGTAAGTTTGCTTACCAAATTTTGTTAAAAGATAATATTCTCCCTCAGTCACTTCAAAAAATTCTTCAATACTTTCATGATACGTTATATTCACATGCTCCCAGTAGTCTAATCCAGCACGTTTTAACATTTTATCATCTGTACTAAAGCCTAAAGGTTTGATTAAATGTAGATTTGTATTTGACCCCGCACAAGTACGTGCTATGTTTCCTGTATTTGCAGGTATTTCAGGTTGAAATAATACGATATGATTTGTCATTTATTGTTTCCTCATTTCTAGTCCTTTTAACATTTCAACTTGAACTTCTTCTAGTTCGTCATCGTAATGTTCTTGTATAAATTCACGAGCCGCTTCACCAAGAATTTGTCCAATTGCCCAATAAGCTGTTCCCCTAATCATAGGTCTTGGATCATTCATAGCAACTTCTTTTAATTCTGGTATAGCAGTTTCTTCATTAAAGTGAGCCAAAGCTATTATAGCATTTCTTTGGATGGGCTTTTTTCCTCTCCAAGCGCCTGCTAGGTGCCCATAAGTATTTTTAAATTCTTTATTACTCATTTGTAATAATGGCACTAAACGTGGTTTTAGTATTTCTGGTTCTAAAACGATATCATCATGAGTAGTATTAATACCTCTATTTTTAGGACAAACTTGTTGGCAAGTATCACAACCATATAAACGGTTACCAATTTTATAACGATATTCATCTTGTAAATAACCTTTAGTTTGCGTAAGAAAACTAATACATTTTTGTGCATTTAATTGACCATTACCAACTAATGCACCAGTCGGACAACGGTCCACACAAATCGTGCAATCACCACAACTATCTAATACTGGGTCATCAGGTTCAAATGGAATACTAACTAACATTTCTCCCAAATATGTCCACGTACCTAAATCAGGGTTGATAATAAATCCGTTACGACCAGCAAAGCCTAACCCAGCTCGTTCCGCCACTGCTCTATCAGAAAGCACGCCTGTGTCCACCATACTTTTAATTTCTACATCTGGCACTTTAGATATTATAAACTCAGCTAATTTATCTAATCGCTTCTTCATAATTGTATGATAATCTTGACCCCATGAGGCACGCGCAAACATACCTCTTCTGTCTCCTCTTACACTTTTAGGAGCACCTTTTAATTTATTAGGGTAACCGACTGCAATAGCAATGATAGAGCGCGCAGTTGGCAGACTTAATTTAGGTTCCGTACGTAAAGCGATATCAGATTCTTCAAACCCTGAAGCATAGCCTTTCGCATGATAATCCTCTAACTTTTGTTTTAGTTCATCAAATGGATCTGCAGTTGTAAAACCGATGCTATCAATTCCAATAGTATAAGCATAGTCAATTATTTCTTTTTTTAGCTGCTTATAATCCACTAAATCTTCCTCCTATAAAAAATATCCATAGGACATTGTAACACAAAGGGATATTTAAAGATGCAAGATTTATCTCAATAAAAAAGAGCGGAACAGAAATCATTAAGATTTCATAATTCCGACTCCATTCTTAAAATCTTATTTAAAGGTAGTGACTACTTATAACACTCTAGCGAGGAAGTTCTGAGTTCTTTCATGTTTAGGGCTATTAAAGATATGTTGAGGGGTGCCACTTTCGACAACATAGCCATCAGCCATAAATACTACTCTATCACTTACATCTTTAGCAAATCCCATCTCATGCGTCACAACTACCATCGTCATACCTTCTTTAGCAAGTTCTTTCATTACTTTAAGCACCTCGTAAACAACTTCTGGATCAAGTGCTGAAGTTGGTTCATCAAATAAAATGACGTCAGGATGCATAGCTAATGCTCTTGCAATTGCTACCCTTTGTTTTTGACCACCTGACAATTGAGCAGGATACACCTCTGCTTTTTCTTCTAAACCGACTTTTTTGAGTAGTGCTTTCCCTTCTTTTTTCAAATTTCCTAAGTTATCTTTTTTTAGTAATTTAGGCGCAAGTATCACATTTTCTAGTACTGTTTTGTGTGGAAATAAATTGAAATTTTGAAAAACCATACCCATTTTCTGGCGTAACGTATCCAAATTCGTACTTTTTTGCGTTAATTCATTACCTTCAAAAATGACCTTTCCATTCGAAGGTGTTTCAAGTAAATTCATACATCTTAATAATGTACTTTTACCACTTCCTGAAGGCCCTATAATAGCGATTACTTCACCTTTATGTACTTCTAAATTGATGTCTTTTAACACTTCATTTTTCCCGAAAGATTTATTTAAATTCTGAACTTTAATCACTGGCTTTCATTCTCCCTTCAATTAAACTCATTATTCTTGATAAAGAGAAAGTTAATACAAAATATAATACTGCTGCAATAATTAATGGTGTAAATGGATCGAATGAAATACCTTGAACAACTTGAGCGTTAAACATTATTTCACTTACACCAATTGTTGAAACAATTGATGATTCTTTAATTAATGTTACGAATTCATTACCAAGCGCTGGTAAAACATTCTTTACTGCTTGAGGTAAAATAATGTGGAGCATCGTTTTAGAATAGTTCAATCCTAAGCATTGTGCTGCCTCTGTTTGTCCTTTATCTACAGCATTAATACCAGCTCTGAAAATTTCTGCAATATAGGCTGAGGAGTTAATAACTAACGCTATTGTTCCACATATTAATGCTGAAACATCTAATCCTAATACAGCTGTAGTACCAAAGAACACTAAAAATACTTGAACAAGTATTGGAGTACCTCTAAGGAATTCAACATATACAGAAGCTATCCATGATAATAATTTAAATTTACTTAATTTCGCTAAAGCTATTAAGGCACCAATTATCGCTCCAAAGATCACTCCAATAAAAGAAATTAAAATTGTATTTTTTATTCCTTTAATAAAGAAAGCACCATATTTACTAAAGAAATTCCCATCATCTTGCATTTCTTTTGCTGCTTTATCCATATATTGATCAATCATCTTTTTATCTTTAACTTCTTTAATTGTTTTATTGATATGTTCTAATAAAAGTGGTGAATTTTTAGGAACTGCAATCACTGTGTCTTTTTTAGCCTCATTAAAATCAGCATTATCAATTACTAAATCCTCATTTTGTTTTGCATAAGCTTCAGCTACTGGTTTTTCAACAACCAAGCCTTCTACTTTTTTACTTTTTAAAGCTAAAATAGCATCCGGCAAGCGGTTTAACAAACTTAAATCAACATTCTCAATTTCTTGTTGCGCTATCTTTTCTTGTTCAGTACCTTTTTGCGCTGCAACTTTTTTATTAGCAAAATCTTTTAATGAACGGTATGTATCTTTATCACTTTTTCTAATTAATACCACATTACTTGACTCCATATAAGAATCAGAGAAGTCTACTTCTTTTTTTCTTTCTGGTGTTGATGTCATACCAGAAATAATAATATCTATTTTTCCAGTTTTTAAAGCACCTAATAAACTATCAAATTGCATATTCACAATTTTTAGTTTTAGATGATTATCGTCAGCTATTTTTTTGGCTAACTCTATATCAACACCTGCATAAACACTTTTGCCATTGACTGTTTTTTCGAATTCAAGTGGTGCATAATCAGCTGATAGACCCACTTTCAATTCTCCACTTTGCTTAATTTTTTCCCACTTAGCATCTTCATCAGCGTGAGCTATTGGTTCTATGTATATTAAAGTCATACTAATTAAGATTGCTATGATGATTAACTTAGAAATATATTTCATAGGCAACCTCCTTTTGGTTTTAAATTATTATACATATTAACGAATTATTATGCAATATTAATTTTAAAAAAATAAAGCACTTATCTCGTAAAGTTAAGATAAGCGCTTTATTATTAATGTTATTGTTTAGGTATTTCAAAACGATAAATACTATCTGTATATGATGGTATTAATTTTTTGCATATTTCATGTATAATGAACGCACTTACGAAAGGAATAATTAGATATCCAAAAGTTAATAGGATGATATTCATTGTAATATTACCAGGCATACGGTTTAACGCGTTGATAGGGCCTACTAGTCCAGTGTAGCCAAATCCTGCTGATAACGGCGTACCCTTGATACCAATTGCGTATGCAAGAATACCTCCTATAATACCGTTTAAAGCTAAAGGTATAGCTATGATGAGATGCTTGAAATAAACAGGAATCATCATTTTAGCAGCACCAATAAATAGTACAATATTTACACCAATTGAATTGACGCGTAGTGATCCAAAGAAGAAGGTCACACAAGCCGCTACAATACCCATATTAGCTGCCCCACTACCTAATCCTGAAAGTCCAATTGCAGTAGCGATAGCAACTAAAGATATTGGTGTAACCATTAATAAAGCATATGTAACACTTATCAATATAGTCATTAACAATGGATTTAGTTCAGTAAATGAATTAATCATATGACCAAGTGCTTTAGTAATAGTCTGTACATAAGGGAGTGTTAATAATCCAATCAGTCCACTTACTACTGGAATTAATACAGGTAATATAATCATTTCAAATGAACCTAATTTACCTTGTAAAAGTAAATAAAAAGCACATGCAATAATCACAACTATAATTGTGTTAATAATATCGCCTATACCTTTCAATGCAATGCCATTCGCACTAAACTGTATCGCGCCAGAACCTAACATTGCTGATACACCAACCATACTTGCACCAGCCCCACTGAAACGAAATTGATGCGCAGCTAATATACCAATAATAAATGCCATAAATGACTGAATCACAGTCACAATTTGAAATATTACTTCTAATGTGGGATGACCCTCTTTAAAAAACTTTAAAAGTTCCCCTAATAGAGCATTAGGTAATAATGCTATAACTACCCCTGCCCCAACCGCATTCAAAATATTGCTAAAAAAATATTTCATAGTCAAACGTTGTTTATTCATAGTAGCCTCCGTTTCCAAACATTAGCTTTATATTAGTACATTATCCATTTATAAACAATATAAATTAAAGACTTTTATTGATTCATTATTGAAATGTTGAGGTTTTAATTACGATTTTTGGACCCCATTTTTACAAATAATTGTTTCGGGGTCCATTCGGGGCCTTTTTTATTAGTTTTATATGGTGTCTAATAAAAAAGAACCCCCTATAAATCAAGGTTTCTAGTGTGTAAAAGTGTTTTAGTGATATAACTCTAAAAGATAATAAGAAAGCAGTACATATAATTGAAAATATATAACCTCCAGTGACTATAATTGTCATCTCAAAATCTTTCAGTGACCAGTCAGTGGCCAAAAAAGGCTCTATAATAAATTGGACTGATGACTAAAAATCATCAGTCAAATTTTTATGTTTTGAATACAAAAATAGCGCAATTACCTCTATAATTATTAGCTACCACACCAAATAAAAAAGAAAGGTAATGCGCCTATGTGTAAGTCTATATTAAATACATTAAGAATTAAAGATAAAAATCTAAATTTTTCAGATGAAGTGACTGAGAAAAAATATAAAGGACGAAAGAGTTTGTTTTACTATGCAGAGCTTACTTATCAACCTACACATTGTGAAAACTGTTTAACTAAAAACGAAAATTTCTCTATAGTGAAAAATGGGAAGAAAACTTCAACGATTACTTTACTTAAAATTATGGAAATACCTGCTTATTTAAAGCTTCAAAAACAAAGATTTTATTGTAAAACATGTGATAGTTATTTTACTGCTAAATCTAATATTGTCGACGATTATTGTTTTATTTCTAACAAAACAAAACTTGCAGTTTTAGATAAAGCACAAGAATACCGCTCTCAAAAATCTATCGCTAAGTCATGCTTAGTATCATCAATGACTGTATCTAGAGTGATTAATCAAGCGGCAAGCGACGTAGGTCAGTCTTCTTTTGATGCTTTACCTGAACACTTAATGATGGACGAATTTAAAAGTGTTAAAAATGTAATTGGAAAAATGAGTTTTATTTATGCAGATGCTGTATCACACCGCATCGTAGATGTGGTAGCGGATCGTAAGTTAAAATCGCTGAAAGATCATTTTTATCGTTATTCTTTGAAACTAAGACAAAAAGTCAAAACTGTAACGATTGATATGTATGAACCCTATATGTCGCTAATCAAACAATTATTTCCTAATGCGAAGATTATTATTGATCGTTTCCATATTGTTCAATCTTTAAATCGAGCGTTAAATATGTCTAGAGTTCATATAATGAATTGTTATAGAACCTCTAATAGACCGCTTTACAATAAATATAAAAGTTATTGGAAACTATTTCTTAAACCTTTTGAAACGCTAGAGGCATTTAATTATCGTAAAGTCCGTTTATTTAAAGAGTGGAAAACCGAAAAAGGAATTATGAATTACTTATTAAGTGTAGACGTTGAATTATTTAATACATATCACTACGTTCATGAGCTAAGACGATTATTAAAAGAAAACCAAATAGAGAAATTTACTCATAAACTCTTTTCTATTCATCTTTCAGATGTGTGTCCTAGATTACGTCCAGTCATTAGAACTTTAAGAAGATTAACAGCTTTCATTGAAAACTCCATGATATATTCTAACCTGACCAACGGTCCGTTAGAAGGAATTAATAATAAAATCAAACTCATTAAAAGGGTATCTTTTGGTTATAGAAATTATGATAATTTACGTAATCGAATTATTATAACTTCGCGACTATTTGCCTCAACAACAAAAAAAGAGATTAAACAACCTAAGGTTGCTTAATCTCAATATTAGGACTCATCAGTCCGATTTGACGTAGAGCCCCAAAAAATAGTTTCTAAACGTGTCTAAAAGCATAAAAAAAGAGTGAAAACGTTGATTTAACAACATTTTCACTCTAAAAATTCCTAAAAGAATTTAAATAAATACCGGCGGTCGGGGTCGAACCGACACTCCAATGAAGGAACGGGATTTTGAGTCCCGCGCGTCTGCCAATTCCGCCACGCCGGCACAATTTAGATAAATAAAAAACTTCCATCTGGAAGCAATATATGGAGCGGAAGATAGGACTTGCACCTATATCTCGTTCCGGGAAGGAACGTATTCTAAAAATTGAAATACTCCCGCGCTATATTAAATTATGGAGCGGAAGATAGGACTTGCACCTATATCTCATTCCGGGAAGGAATGTATTCTAAAAGTTGAAATACTCCCGCATTATATTAAATGGAGCGGAAGATAGGATTTGCACCTATATCTCGTTCCGGGAAAGAACGTATTCTAAGAGTTGAAATACTCCCGCATTATATTAAATGGAGCGGAAGATAGGACTTACACCTATATCTCATTCCGGGAAGGAATGTGTTCTAAAAGTTGAACTACTCCCGCATAGTAAGTTGGAGGCGGCAACCGGATTTGAACCGGTGATAAAGGTTTTGCAGACCTCTGCCTTACCACTTGGCTATGCCGCCAATAAAAAAACTGGGCTAGCTGGATTCGAACCAGCGCGTGACGGAGTCAAAGTCCGTTGCCTTACCGCTTGGCTATAGCCCATTAATATTATAAGGGCGGTTGAAGGGAATCGAACCCTCGAGTGTCGGAACCACAATCCGATGCGTTAACCACTTCGCCACAACCGCCATGGCAGGGACAGTAGGAATCGAACCCACATCAAAGGTTTTGGAGACCTCTATTCTACCGTTGAACTATGTCCCTATTAAATAGATGGTGGAGGGGGGCAGATTCGAACTGCCGAACCCGAAGGAGCGGATTTACAGTCCGCCGCGTTTAGCCACTTCGCTACCCCTCCATGAGATGGTGCCGGCCAGAGGACTTGAACCCCCAACCTACTGATTACAAGTCAGTTGCTCTACCAATTGAGCTAGGCCGGCAATCTAAAATGGTTCAGGACAGAGTCGAACTGCCGACACATGGAGCTTCAATCCATTGCTCTACCAACTGAGCTACTGAACCATAATAAGTAATGGCGGTCTCGACGGGAATCGAACCCGCGATCTCCTGCGTGACAGGCAGGCGTGTTAACCGCTACACTACGAGACCAATCTAAATTGCGGGAGGCGGATTTGAACCACCGACCTTCGGGTTATGAGCCCGACGAGCTACCGAACTGCTCCATCCCGCGATAATGAAAAATAAATGGCGGAGGAAGAGGGATTCGAACCCCCGCGGCCCGTTAAGGCCCTGTCGGTTTTCAAGACCGATCCCTTCAGCCGGACTTGGGTATTCCTCCACATTTTATAGGTAATTTGCTATTAAATTATTAGATGGCGGTCTCGACGGGAATCGAACCCGCGATCTCCTGCGTGACAGGCAGGCGTGTTAACCGCTACACTACGAGACCAAAAAGACGGAGGAAGAGGGATTCGAACCCCCGCGAGCCGTTAAGCCCCTGTCGGTTTTCAAGACCGATCCCTTCAGCCGGACTTGGGTATTCCTCCAAAATTATATGGACCTTGCAGGACTCGAACCTGCGACCGAACGGTTATGAGCCGTTAGCTCTAACCAACTGAGCTAAAGGTCCAAATTATAATTCTACAACTATTAATTAGTGGCGGTGGAGGGGATCGAACCCCCGACCTCACGGGTATGAACCGTACGCTCTAGCCAGCTGAGCTACACCGCCGTTATCTAGTTTGTAAATTTGAAATATGGTGGAGACTAGCGGGATCGAACCGCTGACCTCCTGCGTGCAAAGCAGGCGCTCTCCCAGCTGAGCTAAGCCCCCATATTTTATAAATAGTTCCTATCGGGAAGACAGGATTCGAACCTGCGACCCCTTGGTCCCAAACCAAGTGCTCTACCAAGCTGAGCTACTTCCCGTAAGAGAACGCGCCCGATAGGAGTCGAACCCATAACCTTTTGATCCGTAGTCAAACGCTCTATCCAATTGAGCTACGGGCGCAAAATAATAATGGTGCCGAGGACCGGAATCGAACCGGTACGGTGATCTCTCACCGCAGGATTTTAAGTCCTGTGCGTCTGCCAGTTCCGCCACCCCGGCACTATAAAATTAATGGAGCGGAAGACGGGATTCGAACCCGCGACCCCCACCTTGGCAAGGTGGTGTTCTACCACTGAACTACTTCCGCATATGCGGGTGAAGGGAGTCGAACCCCCACGCCGTAAGGCGCTAGATCCTAAGTCTAGTGCGTCTGCCAATTCCGCCACACCCGCGTATACATGTGAGCCATAGAGGATTCGAACCTCTGACCCTCTGATTAAAAGTCAGATGCTCTACCAACTGAGCTAATGGCTCTTAGATGGTGCCGGCCAGAGGACTTGAACCCCCAACCTACTGATTACAAGTCAGTTGCTCTACCAATTGAGCTAGGCCGGCTATTTAATTTGAATGGTGGAGAATGACGGGTTCGAACCGCCGACCCTCTGCTTGTAAGGCAGATGCTCTCCCAGCTGAGCTAATTCTCCATTCTTATAAGCCTGGCAACGTCCTACTCTAGCGGAACGTAAATCCAACTACCATCGGCGCTAAGGAGCTTAACTTCTGTGTTCGGCATGGGAACAGGTGTGACCTCCTTGCCATTGTCACCAGACAAGTGAATGAT
>NZ_CAKASN010000003.1:0-29319 GCF_916858875.1 Staphylococcus sp. Marseille-Q1834
AGGTAGAACCACCTAAAAAGGGATTTTGGAGTCGATTCTTCGGTAATTAAAAATGAATGTAAAAGGTGTATCAAGGGAGTATAAATCTTTGATACACCTTTTATAGTGATGAAACTTCTGATAATCACCGATTATGTAAATTATGATTAAAAAAAGAGCATATGATATATGCTCTTTTTTTAATTTTTTCTTTTGGTAAAGAGATGATAAGCAATTCCGAATTCATCTTTAACATATCCGTAACCTTCCGTGTAAAATTTCGGAGCAAAAGGTAATAAAATTTCAGAGCCTAATTCAACTAATTTATCATAAATTCTCTTTGTGTCTTCGACATTTTCGAATGTCACACATAAAGAAACATTATTTCCTTTAGTAATTGGAAGTCCTTCAGTATCATCTGCAATCATTAATTTCACATCACCAAATAAAATAACACATTGATCAATTTTTTCTAAATCTCTTTCATCAACATCTTTACGCGCTTCTAATGGTCTATCTTTTATTCTTTGTATATAAACTGTATTTGCATTAAATAATTCTTCTAAGCGTATTCTTAATTTTTCTGCATTATTAGTGATTAAAAAATATGGACTAACTTCAAAATTCATATATTTTCCTCCTTCAATAATTTGTTATATAGTTATAATATTACTTAAAGGTGTCAGTTATAGACACCGAAAGGAAAATTTATGAATAAAACTATCAGACTTTATAATCTAATAGAATTTTGTAATAATAATCGAAATTTCAAATTAAAAGATGTAATGGAAGAATTTAAGATTTCAAAAAGTACAGCTTTGAGAGATATTAAAGATATTCAAGAACTAGGGGTTCCTTTATACAGTAATGGAGGAAAGAATGGAGGATATAAAGTTATTAGAAAGGCTCATATCACAAGAATTGATTTAAATGATGAAGAAATTAAATCTTTATATTTTGCTTTGTCGAGTATTTCTAATTTAAAAAGTCTCCCATTTTCATCTGAATATACAAGTATAGTAAATAAAATATATAACAATTCTACAGAAGTGCAAAAATCGATTATTAATCAATACAAAAATATGTTTGAATACTTTAATGTTGAAATAGGAAACGAATATTCTAATGATATTTTTAAGAAAGTTATAAATTTTACAGTACTTAAAAAGCAATTCACTTTAGCTTATGGATCTAAACAACTTACTTATATTTATCAAGGGATAGGGTTAACATATAAGAATAATGTGTGGTATTTTGTGACGGCGAATGTTAACACTAAAATCGTGAGATTATTTAACTTAAATAAAATTGAGGAGATATATGAAACAACATTTGTGGATGAAATCCCAAATATTAATATGAAAAATTACAAACAGTACTTAATAAGAAACGAATCCAAAATAAATATAACTATTGAATGTAATGAAATAGGAGTAGATTTATTACAAAATCATCTGTGGTCTAATATTACTATAGATAAGTTAGATGATACATATATATTAAAAATAGGCATAAATAAAGAAGATGTGAACTTTGTCTCAAAAATCATTATATCTTGTGGCAAAAATGTAAAGGTTTTAAGCCCAGAGAGTTTGCGTAATAATATAAAACAAGACTTACAAGAGATTTTAGATTATTATTAAATGGATATGATATACACTTTTAGTTCCTATAACACTTTATTATGTAAACTAAAGTATTTCAAATAATTAACTGTATTAATACTCTCATCATGATTGCGTTATAAACGATCGTTTTTGACATATGAATTTGGAATGTTTAATACACATACAAAAATGTATGTGTATTATTTTTTACTCTATGACAAAAAAACTTTACATTAAGTAAATTTTATTTTACAATTCATATAAAGAGGTGAAGCTATTGGCTAAATTTGAAAGTGGAGAATTAACGAACCAACTTAAAATTTTAAGGGCAAAATTCGATATATCTCAAAATGAGTTAGCTAATCAAGTAGGCGTCAGTCGACAAACAATTAACTCTATTGAAAAAAATAAGTATAGCCCTTCACTTGTATTAGCATTTAAATTATCAAGACTATTTAACGTAACAATAGAAGAAATCTTTAACTATAAGGAGTAGATACTATGAGTTATACCATTTCTATATTATTAGCAATATTTGCAGTAATAACAGGGGGATTGATGGTGGCAGTAGCGATGTTTGCAAAAAGAAATAATGATGAAAGAGGAACGATGATTATAAATCAAGCATATGCCTATGGGTTTGTCACTTGTCTTGTATTACTTGTAATAACTGAAGTATTAGCATCTATATATTCTTGGTCAGCACAAACAATATTAAACATAATTATATTAATAATCTCTTTAAGCGCCTTACTTGTTTCGATATCAGTATTCGCCATACACCAAAAAACTTCATAAATAAAAAACAATGACTATTAAGAAAAGAGAGAGCATTTTTGTTCTCTCTTTTCTTGTTTTAATATTAAAATCTCAGAATAATTGATCACCATAAGTTTTCAGACGCTGTGAGAAGCTCTCATTTGCATTGAAAAACCGTTTATTAAAACAAATCATCGTTATCGTGTTTAATTCTATAAACAGTTTGTCTTGTAATATTCACTTCTTTCGCAATTTTACTAATCGCTTTGCCTTCCTCTAACATTTCTACAACACGATGATAGATAACACGTTTTTGAGGATCTTTCGCATTGGGAGAATATAATAAAGGTCGTCCTTTATATACGCCTTTCTCTTTCGCAACTTGAATCCCTTGAGCTTGTCGACGTTTACTTTCATTTCTTTCTTGTTCTGAAACCATTGCTAATATCTGTATAATTAAATCTTTCATAAATTTATCTAATAATGGATTACCAATGACTTCATTCATCATTGGTAGACTGGTAATCATCAATTGTACTTCTTTCTCTTTAAGATAATTAACGGTATTAATGACTTCATCATAATTACGACCTAAACGATCAATTGATTCCACGACAAAACGATCTCCCATTCTCACAAAGTTCAATGCTTCTTGAAAGACGGGTCTGTTTTCTATAGATTGACCTGATTGTTTTTCTGTAAAAATTTTTTCAGCACCAAATGTTTTTAAATTTTCAAGTTGTCTTTCTAAATTTTGATCTACTGATGATACCCGCGCATAGCCCACAATCATTTAGTTTCACCTCATAATTAATATACACCCTAATCATACATTTTAATTGCTGTAATTTCAACAATTCATTTTGTATGATTAGGGTGTGGTCTAAGTTAACAAGAAAACTATAAAAAAGCTATCTAAATAAAGAATTTATTCTTTTAGTTTTCTTTTCTTGTAAAAGTAAGTTCATTATTTAAACTCTACAATTACATAATTATGATTATTCATAACTAAAAACTATGTCTATTGTTTTATTCATCAATTTCTAATGTAAGCCATTACAAATCATTAGCAGTTCAATTGTCTTGCATTTCTTTTTATTTTTATATAATTAATTTATTCTCTATTTTTTGATGATATATTCCTTGTGTTGCTATAATCTACTAAAAGTAATACTAACAAATAAGTAATAACACGATACTTTAAAAAGCGGTTAAAGTTAAATAAATTTATTAATTCTATTAAGAAAATCCAAAAAATTTTCATCTCCATATTCTATGGTTCTTTTGACTCTTGAAATAGTTAACGTAGAGGTTAACAATTCTTTTTCAATAGCTGAGTAAGTATATCCATGTAAAATTCTTTCAGCAATAGCTAAGCGTTGTGCTAAAGCTTTAATTTCTTTATCAGTACATAATGCATTAAAAAAAGATGAACATTCATCTAAATTATTTATACTAATTATTACATTGAACAGTCTATTTATATTTTTTTCATTATTTCTAACTATAGTAATCTTTCCCTTCAAATAGTATAAATAGTATAATAAAAAGGTTGGGATGTATGTATTCAACCCAACCTTGCTAAAAATAATTTAATAAAAATATTATTTATTAAATTACTTTAACTAAGAAATAATTCTTTTTACCTCTTCTTACTATTACATATTTACCATCAAACTCAAGAGTAGGATTAACTAAAAAATTAATATCATTTATTCTTTCACCATTAATGCTAATAGCTCCATTTTTCACATCTTCTCGTGCTTGTCTTTTTGATGGTTCACATTGAATATCAACTAACCAGTCTACTATATTTTTAGTATCCTTAGTAGTTTCACAAGAAGGCATATTTTCTAAACCTTGTTCTATTTCATGAACAGTTAATTTTTTTACATCTCCAGAAAATAAAGCTTGCGTAATTTTTTGAGCTTCTTTTAAAGATTTTTCATCATGAACAAATTTTGTTACTTCTTCAGCTAATCTTTTTTGGGCTTCTCTTTTTTCAGGTTCTTTTTTCACTTTATCTTCTAATACATCAATTTCTTCTTTATCTAAAAATGTAAAGAATTTTAGATATTTAATAACATCTCGATCATCTTGGTTTAACCAAAATTGATAAAATTCATATGGAGAAGTACGTTTAGGATCTAACCATATTGCACCACCAGCTGTTTTTCCAAATTTAGTACCATCAGCTTTTAACATTAAAGGTATAGTTAAACCAAATGCTTTTGCTTCAGTTCCTTCTTTTTTTCTAATTAAATCCAATCCAGATGTTATATTTCCCCATTGATCAGCTCCTCCTATTTGTAATTGAACATTATGTTGTTTAAATAGGTATAAAAAATCAATGGATTGTAAAATTTGATAAGCAAATTCTGTAAAAGAAATACCTTTTTCTAATCTACTTGCTACAATATCTTTAGCTAACATTGTATTAATATTAAAATCTTTTCCATAACTTCTTAAAAATTCTAATAATGATAAATTAGAAAGCCAATCATAATTGTTTACTATAGTAACATTTGCATCACTACCAAATAATTTTTTCATTTGATTAGAAAGACCTTTAACATTTTCTTGTACAGTTTCAAGTGTTTGCAAAGATCTTTCAGAAGTTCTACCGCTAGGATCCCCAATAGTTCCAGTAGCTCCTCCTATTAAAATAAAAGGTTTATGTCCAGCTAATTGAAATCTTTTCATCATCATAAAAGGAATTAAATGTCCAATATGCATACTTCCACCGGTAGGATCTACGCCACAATATAAAGATATACTATTGTTTTCTACTAACTCACGTAATCCTTCTTCATTTGTTTGTTGATTAATAGCATTTCTCCATTTTAATTCATCAATAATATTCATTTTTATCCTCTCCAATAAATATATTAAAAAAGCCCCTAAGTCTATAATAGACTTAGGGACGATTTTTCGTGGTACCACCCAAATTCATACATAGTTATTAGAACCTCTATGTATCTCAACAACCTATAACGTGGTAAATCGTATCTTAAAAGATAAAAGCTCCAGAATGTAATTCAAACTAAAATATATATTAATTTACACCAACCATTAACTCTCTTTAAATTATATTATAGTTCTACTAAATTCTTTCATCGCAACATTTTAAATTAACTACATTATTACTCTAATTTGAAAAATAATCAAGTGATTTTAACTTTTATTCACTTTATTTTTTAATGTTAATCCTAAAAGGATAGTAATTATAGGGCAAACTAATGGAAAAAATGCATATGGCAGATATTCTAAAGTATTAACTTTTAATGTACCCATAATAAACGTTCCACTCACTCCCCATGGAATAATAGCATTTACTGCAGTACCAGCATCAGCTAAGGTTCTTGTTAAGTATTTTTTAGATAATCCTAATGAATCAAAAGAATTTTTAAAAGTTTTTCCCGGAAGTATAATAGATAAATATTGTTCACCTACTAATATATTAATCATTATTGAACTTAAGGCAGTTAAACCAATTAATTTAGGTGCATTGTTAACAAAATCTTTTATTTTATCAATTAATGTTGAGATAATTTCAAATTTAATTAAAAGACCGCCTAATGCTAAAGCTAATATAATTAAGCAAGCTGATCCTAACATACTCATTATTCCACCACGAGATAAAAGGTTGTCTAAACTTTTATCTCCAGTATTAGCTACATATCCATTCATAACAGTAGTAGATATTTTTTGAATACTTAAATTAGGATTGTTAATTATCGATAAAATTATTGCTACTGTTGATCCGACCAATAATGTTGGAATAGCAGGTATTTTTTTCCAAGCAAACACAAAAAGAAAAGCTAATGGTAATAAAGAAATAAATGAAATATTAAAACCATTATTTAAATGATTTATCATCTCATTAAGACTATTTAAGTTAGATGATAAATGCGGAGTACCTAGTAAAATATAACCAAATATACTTATAATAAATGCTGGTATAACAGTCCACATAATATTTGATATATGTGTAAATAAATCAATTTCCCCAATACCAGCAGCTAAATTAGTCGTATCAGATAAAGGCGATATATTGTTCCCTAAAAAAGCTCCAGATACAATTGCTCCAGCAGTCATAGCACTATTAAAACCTAGAATATGACCAATACCTAAAAAAGCAATACCCATAGTTGAAATAGTAGTAAAAGAACTACCTACAGTTATACCTATCAAACTACAAACTATAAACACAGTGGGTAAAAAAAACTTTACTGAAATAATTTTAAATCCATATACCATTATAGTAGGTATAGTTCCTGACATAATCCATGTTGAAACTAAAACACCTATTAGTATAAAAATAATTATAGGTATAATTCCTGATTTTATTCCATCTTGTATTCCATCATGTATTTCGTCCCAAGTAAATCCTTTAATTTTACCGTAGAATAGCAATAACATAAGTACTAAGAGAATTGGAACATGGGGAGAAAGTTTTTGAAATATAATCAAATACCCTAATATAGCTAATAAAAGAATTAATATAATTAGGCTCTCTATAAAAGAAAATTTGTTCTTTTTATGTGTTTTTAATTTCATAAAAACTCCCCCTAAATGTGCATCAATAAAATATAAAAGTCATCTGTAATAAACTCACTATACATCTCTAAGAATATAATATAAGTGGTTAATACAAAATGACTTTTATATTAATTCAAATAATATATTTAAGATAACAGATTAATTTTAGAAATTATCTCCATGTACTTCTAAGTCTTTCTTAGTTTCTGTAAGCCATGCATCTTTTTTAAACTTGTTAATTATTAATGGAGTAACAAACATAATAATAGTTATTAAACTAACTAATACACCAATAATCCAAGTAGAAGATCCTAAAGTAGCTATAACTACAATTATAATACTTAGTATTAACATAGTTGTTACAGTAAAGGCTTTACTATTTCCTTTTTTACCTATTCTATAAGGTCTTGGAGCATCAGGTTGTTCTTTTCTTAATTTAATTAATGCTATAGCAATAAGTATATAGACTATACTATAGATTATTGTAGTAGCATTAGTAAGTGTTAAGAAAACAGTGTTTACATCTTCCATTACACCATATAAAAGTGCAAATAAAGAAATTATTATAGATTGTGTCAATACTACGTTTCGAGATACACCATATTCATTTTGTCTATGGAATTTGAATTTAGGAGGTAATAGTCCATCTCTAGCTACTTGAATAATAGTTTTTGATGGTCCTGTTACCCAAGCAGATAATTGTAATAAAACTCCTATAAATACCATGAAACTAAATATATTGGCAATTATAGTAGGTAAACCTAAAATATGACAATATATCAAAATAGGTTGTGTAATATTTGATAATTCCATTTTTCCATCAGGAACAACATTTGCTACAAGAGTAGCATTAACTAAATTTAATAATACTAAACCTATAAGAGAAACAAAAACTCCTTTAGTATAGTTTTTAGTAGCATCTTTTAAACGTGGCATATAAACAGAAGACATTTCTATACCAACAAATATAAACATAATACCTGCTAAATATTTGAAAGTATCCATATTTTGTAAGTTAGGTAATAATTTTGACCATGAAAAGTTTCCTAAATAACCATGTGTCATTATTCCTACTTTAGCTAAAGCAAAAACTCCCATTATAAAAATAACTAAAACAGGTATATATACACCTAACCAAACTCCAATATTTCCTCCGACTTTTGCCATGTCAAATTTTAAGTTTAAAAATGTTATAATCCAATAAATTATTAAAATACATCCTAAAATAAACCAATGGTTATTTCCTAATGCAACATTTCCAAAAGTGTTTCCAAGTAATGGTCCTAAAGTGGAAGCAACCATTACCATTCCTGGAAACATTTGAACCCATAAAAGCCATGCGACAACAAAGCCCCATTTGTTGCCTAATGCTGTTTTCACCCAAAGTTGAGGTCCACCCTCTTGAGGAAGCATTGTAGAAAGTTCTCCAGAGATAAATGCTATTGGAGCAGCAAAGAATACAACTGCAAATATTATATACGTAACTAAAGTCCAACCTGCAGCAGCTAATGTTGGAATACTACGGACTGTCGCACATAAAGCCATTGTTAAACCTATAAATGTGCTTAATCCTATCATTTTATTTTGATTACTCATTCTGTACACTTCCTATTTATAAGCCTTATAATTTTTCTTATTTAATTTTATAGATTTTTTCCAATTTATCTTGCATAGCAGACTTAATTTTTGGAGCAAATTCATCAAATTTTTCTTTATTATTCATGTAAGGAGTAAGTACAGCAGCTCTTAGGATTGTTACTTTACCAGCTTTTTCCCATTCTGCTTCAGTAAATCCTAAATTTTGAACAAAACTTAATGGACTATTACCATAATCTGGAATAGCAAAATCTGTATGAGAAGTAATAAATTCATTATTATATATATTTCCTGTCACATATGAAGCTTGATCATAGAAACTATGATTTAATTTATTCATAGAAATTAAATCGTCATTTCCTTTTTCTTTAAATACATAATCAACCATATTAAAATCTGGACGAGTTAATGTATGCAATTCAACTTCTTTATCTCCAATTTTAAATGTTTGATTATTTAAGAAATCATAAAATCTTAAAGCTCCTTCAATAGAAGAACCTATTAATTTTCCATAGCCAGAAACATTTAAAGGTAAAACATTATGAGCTGCCCATACTGCTACAGCTGTAGCACCTGCTTTAGATCCTTCTAAAATATAAGCTCCTAATAATGCTGGAATTTCTGCATTTTTTTCAAATACATAAGTTGCAAAATATGATATTACTTCTCTCATGCGTATATCTTGTATTGCTATTCCTCCTGCTGAATAAGGAATATAACCCATTTTATGTGGATCGATAGTAACTGATTCTGTTAACTCTATTGCTTTAAACGCATTATAAGTTTCTTCAGTAATAAACTCTTTGTCTTCTGTAAATACCCCATATTCTTTATGAACTTTTTTTAAATCTTTGTAAGGAATAAAATTATTATCTTCATCTAAAAAAATAGCTCTAGCATATCCTCCGTAAGCAGCATCAACATGAATATAATAATAAATACCTTCTGAAACTAATTTTTCTCTCAGTTCAACAATTTTGTCAATATTGTCAACAGCACCTTCTTCTGTAGACCCAACCACGCCAACTACACCTAATATTGGCGTACCTTCATTAACTAATGATCTTATAATATTTTCTAATTCAGCAATATCCATTCTATATGAAGAATCTACAGGTACTGAAACAACTTGATCTGTTCCTATTCCAATAATATCAGCAGCTTTTAACCATGAATAATGTTTAGTTTGAGGTACAAGCCATTTTCCCAGTTTCTGTATATTTTTACCACTTCTTGCAGAATATTCTTTTATATCGTCTAATTTATCTGTTGCTCTTTCTATTAAATCTATAATTTCACTAGTACGCATATTTAATAGTTCCCATTCAGTTTTATTTTTTACTAAATTAGGAGTTATTTCTTTCATAGCTAAAGGTATAGATTTAATATTACGGGCATACCAAAGACCTTCTAAATTTGCTAAAGAACCATCCGCAACTATATGTCCCCAACCATTTTTATAACTCATTAATTTCGCCAAGTCATAACCAACTTCTTCTTCCATTTGAGAAGTTGCTGGTGAAGACTCGTAAGCTACATTATTACCATTCCATAGCATTGCAAAATTATACGCTAAAATTGCTGGCATTAATGTTTCTGAATTCATATGTCCCCAATAACGTCCAGCAGTATGCCAAGGAACTGAATAAGTTCTCATACGAGATGAAACTTCACTTAATACATCCTTCATATGTTCAATAGTTTTCAAATAACTTTCTGAATTTTTTTCTTTAGTAGTAATAACTGGTCTATCTTGAGGCATATAGTTTTGTCTCCAACCAAGATGTTCATCAATTAAATCGATTAACATATCTTTGTACAACTGTCCATTTTCTGCTTTATCCCCAATAAACAAAGCATGCAAATTCATATCATTTTTAGTAGTCATTATTAATTCCTCCCGTGTAGTCTCTTATTACACCCTTAGTATACTCCTAAAAAAACATTATGTGAACAAAATCACAAAAAAACTAAACTCTTTCTTTAAAGAAAATTCTACCTCTTTAGTCTAAAAAAATAGATAATACTTTGCTCTTTATTTAACATTTTAAAGTTAATTAAATAATTAGAATGTTATATATTGTTATACCAAAAAATAATTTTATATCTCTTAAAACGTAAATAAGAGTTAAATTTAAAATTTAGGAAGATTAAAATAAAAAAATTTGAGTATAATCATTTCGATGAATCTTATTATGCATTTTATATTTTTTTATTCTCTAGTTAATAAAAAGATAAAGTGCTCTTTATTTCGATTCACTTTTTAATAAAATTGAGCATAGAAACGTATAGAAATTGTTTTATTCTTTCTCTTTTTTTGAACTTAAAAATAAATAATATGATCATTATTGAATTTGATATTGAGAAAAAAGTATTTAATCAATTTCAAAAAGTGAAACAAATGTATGAATTGCTTAGATTACTCTTTTAGTGATTTTGTTATTTAAATTAATACTAAAAGTAGGAGTCTTAAGAGTCTTTGGTTAAAAAAATTAAGACTCTTAAGAGTCTCGACGTCGACTGAGGCCTATGAAATCAACAAAAAAAGGAGTCTTCAGACAATTAAAAGTGGTCTTGTAACAATTGTAAAGAGTCTGTATTAAAGTGTTATATTACACTCTAAAGTTCAATGTATAAGAATGCTTATAATCACCTGTATATAAAGCTTTTAAGCTATTTATGATGAACAATTGAGCATAATGAATAAAAGGTAAATCTTTCAGCTATGCTGAATACCACCAAAGGTGGTACTAGATTTCCTTATGCTCATGTCAAATACTCTTTAAAAAGACTCTCATGTTTGTAATATTTCCAAAAACAAAACATGTTTGAAGACAAAAGTAGCTATTTTTTTCTTCACTTTTTACTTTAAGTGCTTATTTTTATTTTCAAAATAAGCATTGTTAGTAAAATAATTGGAGATAAAAAAGAGAAAACTAAGTAAATATCTTTACTCAGTTTGGGATAGAAAAATCAAATTTAAAATTACATTCGACTCATTTCTTGAACATTAACGACTTACTTTTTGTTTATGATGTATATCAATTGAATCTGAATCTTGATTTTTTAGAATGATAAATACAACTTTTTCTTTCCGATCATTAACAAAATAAATGACAAAAACGATTTTATTAAGTCATTTTTATAACTAAGAAAGATTGCTAAAGAATATAAAAACGATTAGTATTTTTATAATTTTTAAAGTTAAAACAACGTTAAATGATCATTTTATTTTTCATCTTATGCGACATGTTTGAGCCATTTTCAAACGAATAATAACCATTTATAGAAAAAAATAGGACTAAAACAGAAACGTTTTAGTCCCACCTACTTGCTTAACTACAGTTCATTTTCAGATTTACTCAATTGCCATTGAAGATAAAGTTCGACTGCAGTTAAAAGAACATTAATCATTGCCAAAGTAACTTTAATCTTTTTCTTAGTACTCATAAGTCTTCCTCCTTTCTTTAATAGCAGCATGCTATGTTGTGATATTGTGTTGATGTTATTTTGTTATCCTCTCCCTTACTTTCATTTGATCTAGGTGGTTGCCTTAGCAACCACTAGTAAATAAAAAAGAGAACATCTATTTAAAGATGCTCTCTAATTGAATCATTATTGATTAAATAAGGAAGTGATTGGTAAATGATCACGTCGTTTATTAAGCGTATGCATTTCAGCGAATTCAGACTTAAGAGATTTCATTAAGTATCCTTGCATGGCTTCAATGGTTTCATTTTTTTGAATAAGAATGGCTTTAAAACGTTTAAGAACGTGAAGTATTTCTATTTCCATATCTTCTAATAAATAATATGTATCAATAGAATTATTAAAGGACGTTTTGGCTTTTAACAATACAGATTTGATAATTTTAATTTCAGCTACTTCAAAGTTACTTAGATAGTTTTGAATACTTTTCGGTAGTTCTTCGAGTAATTGGAATTTTAAAGCTTCATTATTAAAGTTTGAATTGTCGTGATTTGAATGATTTGTATGATTACTAGAAAAAGTTAGTTTATTATCATTCAAATCATTCGTATCATTATTCTCAGTCTTAATATAATCAGTATCATTATTCTCAGTATCATTAGACTGTGAATTTGGAAGTTCTTGACCACTTAAATTCACAGTTCTAGAACTTCCAAATTCATTGTTCTGGAACTGTGAATTTGGAAGTTCCTTGCTATGACTGGCTTTAATGTCATAATTAGGTTTTAATAGGTATAATCTATTTGGTTTATTAAGGCCAACACGTTCTTGAGTTAGTAAATTAAAACTTATTAACTCTTTTTTTAATTTTATAATTTTTTGTTCTGCATAACCTAAGTATTCGCACAAATGTTTATTACTGAAAATAAAGTAAATGTTATTATTTTTATCTACCCATTCATTTTGGATGGATAATTCAAAGCGATCTTTTAATAACGCATACATAATTTTGGCTTCCGCCGACATTTTTTTAAAATATGCATCTTCGAATAAATATTTAGGTAGTTGATAAAACCTTTCAGTTTTTACTTGTGATAAATTGTATTTTTCAAAATTGGGCATAATAAAAACCTCATTTCCATTTTTAGGATTGAGGTAATAAAACAATTTTTACGTAAGTTATATGTTTTGTGCTTGCACTTAGATGATTAGATAGATATAATACAAGTATCAAAAAATATATAAACAAACGAGTGCGAATCGTTTTATTACCGAGAGTCAATGCTACGCCAATAGCATTGACTCTTTTAGTATTTATAAAGCAATATTAACACTTTTAAGAAAGTATATAAAGAGTTTTAAATGTAGTTAAAAGCACATTGCCATGGCAAAATGTGTAGTTCATTGTTTTAGTACCTAATTAAGCTTCAAAAACATATTATAGGTAGCTAATTAGGTGCATATGTAGTAAATAGGTAGTAAATTTAGTGGTAATTGATGAAATAAACTTCATTAGGTGGTAAAATTTAGGTACTAAATTAGGTACCTAAGGGTGGATGTTATGAGAACTATTAAAATGGTTGCTGATGAATTAGGTGTAACTAAACAAACTATTGTTAATAATGCTAAAAGTTTAAATATAACTTTTGAAAAAGAAAATGGGATTAATTATATTGATGATAATGATTATTTGAAAATTATAGAAAAAATTACTAAGAAAGAGAGTACAATCCAAAATAAAGAATCAGTAAAAAAAGAATTGTTTGGTGAAAATACTGCAAAAGCAGAAAAGAATATATATAATAATTCAAATAGTTCTGAGACATTAAAAACAAAAGTAAACGAATTAGAAAAGCAAATAGAAATCTTTGAAACTAGAGCTAAAAATGATGAAAAATATATTGAGAATTTAACTAAGCAATTAGATCAACAAAATAGCAATGTTAATACATTAAATAAATTGTTGGAGAATCAACAAATATTAGCTTTAGAAAGCAATAAAAAAATTCAAAAACTAGAAAGCCAATTAGAAGAAGAAAGACAGCTTAATTATTCTTTTGATACAGCGACGAATAATAGACAAAATATTAATCCGCAAGAAGCAACTTTTACTGAAGAATCGCAAAATATCAACCAACAACAAACAAAGCGTCAACCAACAGAAGTAAATAACAAGGATATAGCCGAAGAGAAAAAGAATGACAGTACAGATGAAGGTGAATTAACAAAAGAGGATAAGTTCGTTGAAAAAACGAAGAGTGATCCTGATGATAATAGGGAGGTAGAACCACCTAAAAAGGGATTTTGGAGTCGATTCTTCGGTAATTAAAAATGAATGTAAAAGGTGTATCAAGGGAGTATAAATCTTTGATACACCTTTTATAGTGATGAAACTTCTGATAATCATAGTTTATGTTAAATAATCTAAAGTTCAGTTGTAATACTCAAGGAAAAGATATTTATCTAGTTTAAATCATGCTTATTACACATTTAAATCGTGAAAACAATAAAATTCGAGAATTGTGTGTTTGAGTATGGATTAGATATAACAAAATATTAAGAAATATTCTAAAAATTTTTAAAGTCAGATTTAGGATCTTGATATGAAGTGAAAATAATAGTTTCTTTTTCCCCACGTATAAATCCACTTTTATATTTAACTCCTAAAATAAAAGAATTATTAAACTTAAACAAATCATATTTGTAATGTTTATATATTTGATATAAATCTTTTACATTATAACTTTGTCGATCTTTAATTCTGAAACGACCAGTTAGATTTGTAGCTATCGAACTAGATAATTTTAGTTTTTCAATCAAATGCTTAATATATTTTTTTCGATCTACATGATTTTCAAATAACTCATTAGCTAACTCATAGATTACAGAAGGATGTGGTGAGTTAGTCATATTTTTCAGTAATGTATAAGTATCAATTTCTCGACCTTCAACATAGCCAATTTTACTACTATTAGTTGGCCAACTCTTCATGTTAATCTTTCTATTTTCTAATTTTTCATCTATAGCTTTTAAATAATAAATGAGTGGGCCCATTCCTTCAATGGTTTGAGACATATCACTATTAAATTCTTCAATGATTTGGCCAGTGTCATTATTTACTCTAATATAGCTTTGTCCTACTTTACTAAGTTTCTCAAATAGATTATCAAAATCAAATTCTACGTTATTCAACTTCAAAATATTAGGTAACGATTTAGCTATTTCTGGAAAATCTGTGCCAGTTACAGAAGACTTTAGTAAAGTTATAGAATCTTCATTACATAAATATCTTAAATCATTTATTAGTAATTCCTTATTAGGATACCAAGTTATATTCTTACTTCGAACTTTATTTACGACTTGTCTTAATTCTATATCCTTACATAGAATATAATCTGCATTACAGTTTTCTAACTCATCAACTAATTGTAAATGTGTTTCATTAGACTTATGACCTAAATCACTAATTTTTCCGAGTGCAATAATTTTATTTCCTTTGTAAAATCTAGTTTGACTATTAAAAGCTCTAATTGCATTAATCATTGCAGGCAAAGAAGCATTATGTGTATCATCTAGTAAGGTTAGTTTATGAGATTTTGTTTGTATTTCTTTTAAGCCTAATACTTTTGAAAAAGGTTTGAAATTTTTAAGTAAGTCTTTTTTTATTGGTAAATTTAGACTTTTTAGAATTAGCATACTTGCTAGTGTGTTAGAAACCATCCCTTCACTAATCGTATTAAGCTGATAAATGTCTTCTTCATTTTTATGGTCATTTACTAATAATTCAATATTTCCTTTATTATACTTGATATTATCAACAGTTAAATCTGCATTACTATCCTTTTTAATACTATAAGTTAAGACATTATTTGTATTTTCTCGCGCTTTGTCTACTAAGTAACCTGCATATAATGTATCGTTATTTATAACTGCCACTCCATTATCCGCAAGTCCTTCAAAAATCCTCGTCTTAATTTTGGCAATATCTTTAACAGACTTAAAAGTTGAAAAATGTGCTTCACCTATACCAGTAATAACTGCTATATCAGGTTTTAAGTAAACAGCTGTATTTTCAAGATAATTAATAGCATTCAGAGACGTTTCAATGACAGCAAAGTCTGGATTTTTGATTAGTTTCAACATATTATTATAAATGGCTGATCTAACGTTATTATTCCCTCTATTTTCGAGTACATCAAAATCACTTAATAAGCTAGTAGTTAACATTCGAGTTGAACTTTTACCCATTGATCCAGTTATCGCAATAACCGGATTTTTATATTGATTTCTAATATAAATAGCCAGTTTTTTAAATGCTTGAACAGAGTCGTCTACAATTATTTGAGGAACAATAAAATTTAAATCGGAAATGTAATTTTCAGTTATAATTAACCCAATTTCTTCATTTTGTCTGTCAACTAAATCATTACCATTTAATGCATTTTTATTTCTCCCCAATTCTCTTGCCCATGTTTCTTTATTTGGAGAAAAATACGCAGTCCTTTTGTTTTTTACAAATTTATAAATTGTTTCAAAATCATTTATTTCATTTAATTCACTATTATGAGCATCCTTTAACTCTCCACCTATAATATGATAAATCTTTTCAATTGTTAGCATAATCATTACTTACCCCCATTGAATGTCTTTTGATACTGTACATATCCTGATAGATAATGTTCAATATCATCAATACGGACACGATAACCATGATGTTTAATAAAGAAGCTTCCTAAAATTCTAGATGGATTTTTGAAGTACATCGCAGTTTCAGGGTAAAAGAAACCGACTCTTTGATAATCTGCTCTAATATCAATAACTTCTTTTAAGTATTCTTCATCTATCAAATGATTTACTAATTCCTCATAACCCGTTTCTTTGGCTTTTTGTACTAATCGATAAGTAGCCATTAACATTTCTAAGAATGTTGGGAAAGTAGTTTCACGATGTTTAATATAATCTAGGTATGTATTCACATTTTTTATTCCAAACTCAAAATATTTTTCTTTAGGGTTAATTTGAACTAATTCATTTGTACAATACCCTAACCAATGATCATGGTATTGCCAATATTTTTTCTCAATGAAACGATCCATTAAATTTTCTACCGTTTTCAACCATAATTCATTTTTATCTCTTTGATATAGTCTCAACAAAGCAAGGGCAGCTTCACCATCATAGTAAATAATTCTGAACTTCTCTTTAACGCTTAAATCAGGGTAATTCAATAAGTGTGTCGTTTCATATGTATCTTCATCAATCATTGAAAGAATACCGTTTGCCACTTTTTGAGCAACTTCAAGATACTTAGGATGATTCTCATATTTCAAATATTCACATACAGCGAAGATAAATGAAGCATTTTGTCCTAATTTAATTTCGTTAGCGTCTTCTGTATCATCATAGATATACGCTTTATCTTCGACTTCAAGTAATTGATTTGAAATAACATAATCAATTGCTTTTTCAGCAGATTGCAAACTTTCACCTAAATATGCTAATCCCTCTATTAAAGCATATGTAGAAGATGAATGTCTTAATATATTATAGAACCCAATTTCATTATCAAAATGAGGGAAATATCCATAAATATATTTACCGTTATCTAACAACATATTTTTTAAAAAATGAGTACTGCTTTCAATTAATTGATCAATTTCACTCCCCAAATGATCTACTTTTCTTAAACCTTTTCTATAACCATTACTATATAGTTCATATACTTTCTCATTACCTATGAAGAAACCATGTGTATAAAATTTAACAACTTCTTTTTCATTATAAAATTCACTAGAAAATGCCTTTTTATTAGTCGTATATTTACGTAAATAATTATTAATATTTTTTTCAGAAAGAAATAATTCTTTAGTAGAATTATCTGGTCGAACAAAAGCATTAGCATTAATTTCTTCAGGTAACACTGCTAAATTCCATTGACTATCAAAAGCTATACCAAAATCCACATAATTACGTCTTGTATTAATCAATTCTTTTCTTAATTCTTTAAATAGAACTTTTTCTGTTGACGTAACAATATCTAATTTAATCCACTCTGGAAACTGACCTGTCTTCTTTTTAAATTTAAGTGCTAATTTCGAAATATCTTGCTTAAGATAATTAGTTTTTTTGATTAATTTAACTTGGGCTTTGATGTTAGGTTTACCCAAACTTATAAAAACATAATTATTAATCTTGTATTTATTGTTTACTTCGGTTAATAATTTATCTAATTTATAGTCAAACTTCATAGTTTTCTCCTTACTTATTCTATTTATATCAATCTATATCATAGTATTTAAAAGAAAACCAGGCCATAGAAGGCCTGGTTTTAAATTTCATTGTGTAAATATGAAGTCTACCTATTATTTTTCTTCATTATTTTTGTTTTTACGACGTCTGCCCACTAAGAATAATCCACCAAGTGCAGCGAATAATGAACCAAATAATGTGCCATTATTTTGATTTTCATTACCAGTATCAGGCAATTCTTTACTATTTGATTTATCTGCTTTGTCATTATGATCTTTATCTGCATCTGAATCAGCATCTGCGTCTGCATCTGAATCTGCGTCAGCGTCTGCATCTGAATCTGCGTCTGCATCTGAATCTGCGTCAGCGTCTGCATCTGCGTCTGCGTCGGCGTCGGCATCTGCGTCAGCATCCGCATCTGAGTCAGCATCTGCATCTGAATCAGCATCTGCGTCTGAGTCAGCATCTGCGTCTGCGTCTGCATCTGAATCTGCATCTGAATCTGAATCAGCATCTGCGTCTGCATCTGAATCTGCGTCAGCATCTGCGTCGGCATCTGCGTCAGCGTCGGCATCTGCGTCAGCATCCGCATCTGAGTCAGCGTCGGCATCTGAGTCAGCATCTGCATCTGAATCTGCGTCAGCGTCGGCATCCGCATCTGAGTCAGCATCCGCATCTGCGTCAGCATCTGCATCTGAATCTGCATCTGCATCAGCATCTGCGTCTGCGTCTGAGTCAGCATCTGCGTCTGCGTCTGCATCTGAATCTGCATCTGAATCAGCATCTGCGTCTGCATCTGAGTCTGCATCTGAATCTGAATCAGCATCTGCGTCTGCATCTGAATCTGCATCTGCATCTGCGTCTGCATCTGCGTCTGAGTCAGCATCTGCATCTGCGTCAGCATCTGCATCTGAATCTGCATCTGCGTCTGCATCAGCATCTGCGTCTGCGTCTGAGTCAGCATCTGCGTCTGCGTCTGCATCTGAATCTGCATCTGCGTCTGAGTCAGCATCTGCGTCTGCGTCTGCATCTGCGTCTGCATCTGAGTCAGCATCCGCATCTGAGTCAGCATCTGCATCTGAATCTGCGTCTGCGTCTGCATCTGCGTCTGCATCTGCATCTGAATCTGCATCTGCGTCTGCATCCGCATCTGCGTCAGCGTCTGCATCTGCATCTGCGTCAGCGTCGGCATCTGAGTCAGCATCTGCATCTGAATCTGCATCTGCGTCTGCGTCAGCATCTGCGTCGGCATCTGCGTCAGCGTCGGCATCTGAGTCAGCATCCGCATCTGAGTCAGCATCTGCATCTGAATCTGCGTCAGCGTCTGCATCTGCGTCAGCATCCGCATCTGAGTCAGCATCTGCATCTGAATCAGCATCTGCGTCTGAGTCAGCATCTGCGTCTGCGTCTGCATCTGAATCTGCATCTGAATCTGAATCAGCATCTGCGTCTGCATCTGAATCTGCGTCAGCATCTGCGTCGGCATCTGCGTCAGCGTCGGCATCTGCGTCAGCATCCGCATCTGCGTCAGCGTCAGCATCTGCGTCTGCATCTGAATCTGCATCTGCGTCTGCGTCTGAGTCAGCATCTGAGTCAGCGTCTGCATCTGCGTCAGCATCTGCGTCTGCGTCTGCATCTGAATCTGAATCAGCATCTGCGTCTGCATCTGAATCTGCATCTGAATCTGAATCAGCATCTGCGTCTGCATCTGAATCTGCGTCAGCATCTGCGTCGGCATCTGCGTCAGCGTCGGCATCTGAGTCAGCATCCGCATCTGAGTCAGCATCTGCATCTGAATCTGCGTCAGCGTCTGCATCTGCGTCAGCATCTGCGTCAGCGTCGGCATCTGAGTCAGCATCCGCATCTGAGTCAGCATCTGCATCTGAATCTGCGTCAGCGTCTGCATCTGCGTCAGCATCTGCATCTGCGTCAGCGTCGGCATCTGAGTCAGCATCTGCATCTGAATCTGCATCTGCGTCTGCGTCAGCATCTGCGTCGGCATCTGCGTCGGCGTCGGCATCTGCGTCAGCATCCGCATCTGAGTCAGCATCTGCATCTGAATCAGCATCTGCGTCTGAGTCAGCATCTGCATCTGAATCTGCATCTGCGTCTGCATCCGCATCTGCGTCAGCATCTGCATCTGAATCTGCATCTGCGTCTGCATCTGCGTCTGCATCTGAATCTGCGTCAGCGTCTGCATCTGCGTCTGCGTCGGCGTCGGCATCTGCGTCAGCATCCGCATCTGAGTCAGCATCTGCATCTGAGTCAGCGTCGGCATCTGAGTCAGCATCTGCATCTGAATCTGCGTCAGCGTCGGCATCCGCATCTGAGTCAGCATCCGCATCTGAGTCAGCATCTGCATCTGAATCTGCATCTGCATCAGCATCTGCGTCTGCGTCTGAGTCAGCATCTGCGTCTGCGTCTGCATCTGAATCTGCATCTGAATCAGCATCTGCGTCTGCATCTGAGTCAGCGTCGGCATCTGAGTCAGCGTCGGCATCTGCGTCTGCATCTGAGTCTGCATCTGAATCTGAATCAGCATCTGCGTCTGCATCTGAATCTGCATCTGCATCTGCATCTGCGTCTGCATCTGCGTCTGAGTCAGCATCTGCATCTGCGTCAGCATCTGCGTCTGCATCTGAGTCAGCATCCGCATCTGAGTCAGCATCTGCATCTGAATCTGCGTCAGCGTCGGCATCTGCGTCAGCATCTGCATCTGAATCTGCATCTGCGTCTGCATCCGCATCTGCGTCAGCGTCAGCATCTGCGTCTGCATCTGAATCTGCATCTGCGTCTGCGTCTGAGTCAGCATCTGCGTCTGCGTCTGCATCTGAATCTGCATCTGCGTCTGAGTCAGAATCTGCGTCTGCGTCTGCATCTGCGTCAGCGTCGGCATCTGAGTCAGCATCCGCATCTGAGTCAGCATCTGCATCTGAATCTGCGTCAGCGTCTGCATCTGCGTCAGCATCTGCATCTGCGTCTGCGTCAGCGTCTGCATCTGAGTCAGCGTCGGCATCTGCGTCAGCGTCGGCATCTGCGTCTGAGTCAGCATCTGCGTCAGCGTCTGCATCTGCGTCTGCGTCTGCATCTGAGTCAGCATCCGCATCTGCGTCTGCGTCTGCATCTGCGTCTGCGTCTGCATCTGAGTCAGCATCCGCATCTGAGTCAGCATCTGCATCTGAATCTGAATCAGCATCTGCGTCTGCGTCTGCATCTGAGTCAGCATCCGCATCTGAGTCAGCATCTGCATCTGAATCTGCGTCAGCGTCTGCATCTGAGTCAGCGTCGGCATCTGCGTCAGCGTCAGCGTCGGCATCTGCGTCAGCGTCTGCATCTGCGTCTGCATCTGAATCTGAATCAGCATCTGCGTCTGCATCTGCGTCTGAGTCAGAATCTGCGTCTGCGTCTGCATCTGCGTCAGCGTCAGCGTCGGCATCTGCGTCTGAGTCAGCATCTGCGTCTGCGTCTGCATCTGCGTCTGCATCTGCGTCTGCGTCTGCATCTGAGTCAGCATCCGCATCTGAGTCAGCATCTGCATCTGTATCTGCGTCAGCGTCTGCATCTGAGTCAGCATCTGCATCTGAATCTGCATCTGCGTCTGCATCCGCATCTGCGTCAGCGTCTGCATCTGCATCTGCGTCAGCGTCGGCATCTGAGTCAGCATCTGCATCTGAATCTGCATCTGCGTCTGCATCTGCGTCTGAGTCAGCATCTGCGTCTGCGTCTGCATCTGCGTCTGCGTCGGCATCTGCGTCAGCATCCGCATCTGAGTCAGCATCTGCATCTGCATCTGCGTCTGCATCTGAGTCAGCGTCGGCATCTGCGTCAGCGTCAGCGTCAGCATCTGCGTCGGCATCTGCGTCTGCGTCTGCATCTGCGTCAGCGTCAGCGTCTGCATCTGCGTCTGCGTCAGCATCTGCGTCTGCATCTGCGTCAGCGTCGGCATCTGCGTCTGCGTCAGCGTCGGCATCTGCGTCTGCGTCTGCATCTGCGTCTGCGTCTGCATCTGCGTCTGCGTCTGCATCTGCGTCTGCGTCTGCATCTGCGTCAGCATCTGCATCTGAGTCAGCATCTGCATCTGAATCTGCGTCAGCGTCTGCATCTGCGTCAGCGTCGGCATCTGCGTCTGAGTCAGCATCTGCGTCTGAATCTGCGTCAGCGTCTGCATCTGAGTCAGCATCCGCATCTGAGTCAGCATCTGCATCTGAATCTGCGTCAGCGTCTGCATCTGCGTCAGCATCTGCGTCAGCGTCGGCATCTGAGTCAGCATCCGCATCTGAGTCAGCATCTGCATCTGAATCTGCGTCAGCGTCTGCATCTGCGTCAGCATCTGCATCTGCGTCAGCGTCTGCATCTGAATCTGCATCTGAATCAGCATCTGCGTCTGCATCTGAGTCAGCGTCGGCATCTGAGTCAGCGTCGGCATCTGCGTCTGCATCTGCGTCTGCATCTGCATCTGCATCAGCATCTGCGTCTGCATCTGCATCTGCATCTGCATCTGCGTCTGCATCTGCGTCTGCGTCAGCGTCGGCATCTGCGTCTGCGTCTGCATCTGCGTCTGCATCTGAGTCTGCATCTGCATCTGCATCAGCATCTGCGTCTGCATCTGAATCTGCATCTGCATCTGCGTCTGCATCTGCGTCTGAGTCAGCGTCGGCATCTGAGTCAGCGTCGGCATCTGCGTCTGCATCTGCGTCTGCATCTGCATCTGAATCAGCATCTGCGTCTGCATCTGAATCCGCATCTGCATCTGCGTCTGCATCTGCGTCTGAGTCAGCGTCAGCATCTGAGTCGGCGTCGGCATCTGCGTCTGCATCTGAGTCTGCATCTGAATCTGAATCAGCATCTGCGTCTGCATCTGAATCTGCATCTGCATCTGCGTCTGCATCTGCGTCTGAGTCAGCATCTGCATCTGCGTCAGCATCTGCGTCTGCATCTGAGTCAGCATCTGCATCTGAATCTGCGTCAGCGTCTGCATCTGCGTCAGCATCTGCATCTGCGTCTGCGTCAGCGTCTGCATCTGAGTCAGCGTCGGCATCTGCGTCAGCGTCTGCATCTGAATCTGAATCAGCATCTGCGTCTGCGTCTGCATCTGAGTCAGCATCCGCATCTGAGTCAGCATCTGCATCTGAATCTGCGTCAGCGTCTGCATCTGAGTCAGCGTCGGCATCTGCGTCAGCGTCAGCGTCGGCATCTGCGTCAGCGTCTGCATCTGCGTCTGCATCTGAATCTGAATCAGCATCTGCGTCTGCATCTGCGTCTGAGTCAGAATCTGCGTCTGCGTCTGCATCTGCGTCAGCGTCAGCGTCGGCATCTGCGTCTGAGTCAGCATCTGCGTCTGCGTCTGCATCTGCGTCTGCATCTGCGTCTGCGTCTGCATCTGAGTCAGCATCCGCATCTGAGTCAGCATCTGCGTCTGAATCTGCGTCAGCGTCTGCATCTGAGTCAGCATCTGCATCTGAATCTGCATCTGCGTCTGCATCCGCATCTGCGTCAGCGTCTGCATCTGCATCTGCGTCAGCGTCGGCATCTGAGTCAGCATCTGCATCTGAATCTGCATCTGCGTCTGCATCTGCGTCTGAGTCAGCATCTGCGTCTGCGTCTGCATCTGCGTCTGCGTCTGCATCTGAGTCAGCATCAGCATCTGAGTCAGCATCTGCATCTGCATCTGCGTCTGCATCTGAGTCAGCGTCGGCATCTGCGTCAGCGTCAGCGTCAGCATCTGCGTCGGCATCTGCGTCTGCGTCTGCATCTGCGTCAGCGTCAGCGTCGGCATCTGCGTCTGCGTCAGCATCTGCGTCTGCATCTGCGTCAGCGTCTGCATCTGCATCTGCGTCAGCGTCTGCATCTGCGTCAGCGTCTGCATCTGCGTCTGCGTCAGCATCTGCGTCTGCGTCTGCATCTGCGTCTGCGTCTGCATCTGAGTCAGCATCCGCATCTGAGTCAGCATCTGCATCTGAATCTGCGTCAGCGTCTGCATCTGCGTCAGCGTCTGCATCTGCGTCTGAGTCAGCATCTGCGTCTGCATCTGCGTCTGCGTCTGCATCTGAGTCAGCATCCGCATCTGAGTCAGCATCTGCATCTGAATCTGCGTCAGCGTCTGCATCTGCGTCAGCGTCGGCATCTGCGTCTGAGTCAGCATCTGCGTCTGAATCTGCGTCAGCGTCTGCATCTGAGTCAGCGTCGGCATCTGCGTCAGCGTCTGCATCTGCATCCGCATCTGAGTCACTGTCTTCATCGAAGTATCCATTATCAATACTAAAATCATCATGATCAGTGATAGTTACATGTACTTCTTCACCATCAGCATCTTTTTCATCATCACTACCTGAGTTTGTAGTTGTTTGAGTTAAACCTTCTGGTTTTTCAAAATGTACTATATAGTCACCACTATCTAAATCATCAAAACGATAATTACCATTTTCATCTGTTGTTGTTGTTTTTAGTACGTTACCGTTCTTATCTTTTAGTGTAACCGTTACACCTTGAATTCCCTTTTCATCAGAATCTTGAACACCGTCTTTGTTAGTGTCTTTCCATACATAGTCCCCAAGGCTATATTTAGGTGTTTCATAAAAACCTGTATCAACAGTCATATTGTCAGCATTATTAATGGTACCTTTGGCTACCACTACATTACTATCTCCATCTTTTTGACCATCCGAATCAATAGTATCATTATCAATTGAATTTGATGGAGATGGAGTGTAATTATTAGGAATAACAAATTCAACATTATATGTTCCATTTTGTAAGTTATTAAACTGATAATGCCCTGTATCATCTGTGGTTGCACGTTGTAATTCTTTATTATTACTATCTTTAAGAATGACGTAAACACCTGGAATGCCTTTTTCGTCATCGTCTTGGATACCATCTTTGTTTTTATCTAACCATACATAGTCTCCAAGACTGTATGTTGGGTTATCTCCTTGTGCTGTTGAAGAACCATTAATATAACTGACGGTTGTACTTTTAGTGCCTGTTGGGTATCTTGATTCTTGGTTACCATAACGAGTTAATTCGTAATTTGTAGTAACATTGCCAGTACCTGATGGTTTAACCGCTTGAGTAATAATATAACGTTTTCCTTTATTCATATTACTACGGTTAAGGTCTATATCTACCCTAGTATTATTAAGGCTATATTTAGGTGTAAACTCACTAGTTACATCTTTAACTGCAGGTCCATTTAAATCTGGATTAAAGCTATCTACTAAAACACTATCATCTAACACTTCATATACTTTTACCTCATTAGGTATAAAAGTACCATTTTGAACTGTTGAGAAGTATTTTGCATCATAAATTCTATTCCCAGATTGATTTAAATAAACAACTTCATTATGTTTATTATTTACATTATCAACATTTGCTACTGCTGCACTTGTAAGATGGTCTTTATGATTACCATAATCTACTACAAAGTTTTCTCTAACTTCTTGGTTAGCAATGGTAACATCCATAGGATAACTTTGTTTATCTTTAGTTGCTGTATCTCTTTTTGGTGTTGCTAAAAGATTAAAGCTACCTGTAATGTTTTGGTATTGATCTACATAATTAGTAAATGTGTATGTAGTTGTATTTGTAGTTTCATCATAAACACCGTTTGCTACAATCGAACCTTCCTTACTACGTAGTTGTGTATTTTTAGCTGGAAGTTCTAAAGCACCAGGTCTAATGTAATCACCATATTTTATAGTGAATGTATCTCCTTCTTTAATACTATTATCCAGTTCGTAATCAGCAGATAATCTTAATTGCTCATTACTTGTTGGCCAAACCGTATTATCATCATGTTGGTTATTCTTCTTGTTAAGTGTCAAACTAGCATTTGTGATATTAATTTTATCATTAACATTTTGACCTGATGTTGCAGTTGCCAACATTCTAAGTTTAGATACTGGACTTAATGAATTATTTTTATTTCTAACATTAGTTGTTAAAGGTTCAATAGCTGATAATGTTTGTAAACCATAGTCATTATTGTTAGATTCATTTACTAATGCAGCTCGTAAAATTTCGTTATTTAATTCTTCTTTAGATAAATTTTTTAAATCACTATTATTTTTAATTGAAGTTTCAATATTAGAAATATCATTTTGATTAATGTTCAGTTCATTTATAGTTTGTTTTGCATAGTCGATTTTTTCGTCGATTGTGCTATTTTTATCCATGTCTAGTAACTGTTTACTCTTATTATTTATCTCTTGTGTCTCTTCAGTTGTTACTGCTTCTTCTTTAGTTGCTGCCTCTTCAGTTGTTACTGCTTCTTCTTTAGTTGCTGTCTCTTCAGCTGTTGCTGCTTCTTCTTTAGTTGCTGTCTCTTCAGTCTGTTGCTGCTTCTTCTTTAGTTGCTGTCTCTTCAGTTGTTGCTGCTTCTTCTTTAGTTGCTGTCTCTTCAGTTGTTACTGCTTCTTCTTTAGTTGCTGTCTCTTCAGCTGTTGCTGCTTCTTCTTTAGTTGCTGTCTCTTCAGTTGTTACTGCTTCTTCTTTAGTTGCTGTCTCTTCAGTTGTTACTGCTTCTTCTTTAGTTGCTGTCTCTTCAGCTGTTGCTGCTTCTTCTTTAGTTGGTGAGTCGATTTTTTCTGCTGCTTGAGTTTCACCATTAACACCTAAAAACAAAGTAGCTCCAACCAAAATAGAGGCAGTACCTACTGTGAATTTTCTGATTGAATACTTATTTAACTTATTTGGTAAAAAATCTAACCGTTTTTTTTGATTTTTCAACAACTTCACTCCCTTTAAATTTACTATAATTAAAATGAGGAAATAGATTTTTAATTATAGTGTTTCCCATATTATAATCGAATTTTTCCATATAACCAATCTAAAATCAAATTTTACACTAATAGTAATATTATAATTTGATTTTGTTTTTAACTGAATATCACTGTTAATATCTTAGTAATGAGAAACATTAAAATACTTAAATAAATTCAATCATAAACTTTATTGCTTTAATTTCATAATTTTCGTTATATACTAATTTTGAATACTAAAAGAGTATAAGTGAAAATAATTGGGTTATTTATAAATGAATTGAATAAAGTAGTAAAAAATATAGGGATGTTAAACTAAAGTTTTAAAAATCCATCAGGATTAACTAAAAAGGATAACTATCAAAGAATCCATTTTACGACACATATATTTAATCTTATAATTCAATTAGTTCTTAACACAGAAGAACTTTTATGATACTATCTATATCGTGGAAAATCGTTTTTTGTATTTTTCGAAAACAACTCACACCTTTATAAAAAAGCAAAATGAGATATATACTAATTTTAGACGTAAAAAATATATTGTTCTGTACTGAGTCCCAAAAGTTGTGCTTTGGTTTAGTATATTATTTCAAAGGCTTGTTTCCTGTATTATGCAGGAAACAAGCCTTTTTGTTGTATAAGGAAAATTATACGTATAGCGCATGGTTCAGAAAAGGTATCACCGTTATCTAAAAAATTCATCTCTACATGCTAGAATATATATTTGTCAGTCAACTAAACATTCAACACTAGGACGTTATCATTATTAAATAAACTTTTTTACGTTGTTTTAAAATTTCCATTGTTTGATTATCAATCAAATTACTAATTTTTTATATTTTCTTTAACATTTTCAAAATAAGGTTCATTAAGATGATTAATATCTAAATGTTCTATTTGTATTGTGGTATGTGATATTCCATATTTTTCTTTTAATAAATCTTCTATTTCATTTATAACCAAAAAAACATCTATACTACTTCTACTATCTAGAACAACATGTGCACTTAAAGAATATTGATCTGTTGTAATTCCCCATAAATGAAACTCATGAACATCGATAACATCGGGAATAGATTTTATTGCTTCTATGACATTGTCTGTATCTACTTCTTGTGGCACAGCTTCCATCAATACCATCCAAGCATTACGCATAATTTTATAACCACCCCTAAAAATAATAATTGAAATGACCATACTTAAAATAGGATCGAATAATTGTATACCTGTGAAATGTATTAGTAAAACTGCTAAAATGACTCCTACTGAATTTAATAGGTCTCCAACAAAATGCCATAATGCACTTTGTACATTGATATTTTGTTCATTCTTTAAAGAACGCATTAATATAACTGTCAACACAATATTTACAATTAAACCAATTGTTGCTATGACAAGCATTAATCCACTTTCAACTTGCTTAGGATAAACTATACGTATGATCGCCTCGTAAAAAATACCTATAGAAATTACTGATAGTGCTAAACCATTTAAGAATGCTGCTAATATTTCGAAACGTAAGTAACCATAAGTAAAACGTGCTGTTGGTTTACGACTTGCAAAGTAAATAGCCAGCATTGATAATCCGAGCGCAAGTATGTCACTTAACATGTGAAAGGAATCTGACAATAAAGCTAAAGAGTTAGATAATATTCCTCCTGTAAGTTCTACAATGGTAAAAAACAAAGTGATTAATAGCGTTGCCCATAATGTTACTTTAGATTGTTTTTGGACTTTACTGTGTTCTACATGGTGAAAGTATGTTTGTTTCATATTATCTCTTCCCAATCATTATTATTTCTTCTATTTTGCATTCCCTTACTAACCAATGTTATAATCTAGATAACGAAAATGATTAACAATTAATGCACCAATCCCCACACTACTGCAATAGTGTGGGGATTTTTTCGATGCTGGCTTATAAAGTCGCCTATTAATTATTTGTTGCGTTTACTAAGCCAATAAGTATAATACGCAACAGCACAGCCACTGATGACTGGTGCTATGATGTGAACGAAAATGATTAGCAAAGTAATGCACCTCCTCTCTTCGTCAATTAACGCCTGAGAGATAGGCGACTCATATATTATATCATCTCTGAGTATTCGCTAATAGATAACTTCCGATAAGTCATTTTATGTTTAAATAAACATCAAAACTAACAATAACAACCTTGATTTTAGTAAAATATAGATATCTTCAAATTTTTTAAATCATTCAAGTTAATATATAAGTATCTATTGGTTCTGTTGCAAAGTTAAATTAATATACAAAGTTATGCAAAAGCAGTAAATTATATACTATTATATCAACAGATTATTCGGTTGGATTTTATTATTTTTCATTTCTTTGTATCTATATTATATGATTTTCAAGTTTGCAACAGAACCAAT
>NZ_CAKASN010000003.1:29326-35783 GCF_916858875.1 Staphylococcus sp. Marseille-Q1834
TAATATACAAAGTTATGCAAAAGCAGTAAATTATATACTATTATATCAACAGATTATTCGGTTGGATTTTATTATTTTTCATTTCTTTGTATCTATATTATATGATTTTCAAGTTTGCAACAGAACCAATCAAAAA
The DNA here is from genome assembly GCF_916858875.1 of Staphylococcus sp. Marseille-Q1834. Classification (NCBI taxonomy): domain Bacteria; kingdom Bacillati; phylum Bacillota; class Bacilli; order Caryophanales; family Staphylococcaceae; genus Staphylococcus; species Staphylococcus sp. Marseille-Q1834. The sequence goes on from NZ_CAKASN010000003.1 coordinate 29,463, forward strand.
GTGTTCGATGCATTTTATAAAGCATTAAAAGGGAAACAAGTTCTTGTTTATTCTGGACTGTTTAAAGAAGCAAGAAAGAAATTAAAAAATGGAGAATTAGATTACTTAAAAGAAGTTGATCCGACCGAATATATTTATCAAATTTTTTATACTTGGAATAAAAAAGAGTATTTAGCGAGTGAAATTTTTGATTTAACAGAAAGCGAAAAACAAGAAATCAATCATCAAATGATTGATGAAATTGAAAAAGAAAAATAAATTTTCTTAAACGTTAGCAAAAAGCTAGCGTTTTTTTGAAAGAAATTGCCTTTGCAGGAACTAAAAAATTAATAAATTTTTAAGCTATTTTATGCCAATTTTTAATTTGCATATAGATGGGCAGTGTCTAAAAAATTCGACACTGGTTAAGCAAAAAAATTTTGTTTTGTCTTTCTGATTTTTGAATTTAGCTCATATTTGTCTTTTAAGAGCCATTAAATAAATAATATATAAAACACCCCTAAATGCTCTAAAAAGTATCTTAAAATTGCAAATAAGGGTACTATAATTTTTATTAACAATGACTATTTTAGAAATAAAAACAAGAAATTAAAGTAAAAAGTGAAGAAAAGCATAATCTATTTTTTAACAATGTATGTTTTACTTTTTGAAATATTACAAACAAAAGAGTCTTTTTAAAGAGTCTTTGACATGAGCATAAGGAAATCTAGTACCACCTTGAGTGGTATTCAGCATAGCTGAAAGATTTACCTTTTGCTCATTATGCTCAATCGTTCACTATGAATGGTCTAAAACCTTTACATAATGGTGATTATAAGCATTCTTATGCATTTAACCAAAAGGTGTAATATAACACTTTATTACAGACTCTTTAAAATTGTTACAAGACCATTTTGAATTGTCTGAAGACTCCTTTTTTTGTTGATTTCATAGGCTTCAGTCGACGTCGAGACTCTTAGGAGTCTTAATTTTTTTAACAAAAGACTCTTAAGACTCCTACTTTTAGTATTAATATCAACTTCAATAATGATCGTATTTCAAAATATCTCAAATTACTTTTTAACTTTTTTATTATTCTATAAATCTCACAAAAGTCTCTAAAAGTATTTTAAAATTACAAGTAAGTATATTTAAAAAAGGAGTTTTTTTATGAATGCTGGTTTGTTTTTGATAATTGCTATTTGTTGCGGTCTGTTACCAATTATAATTTCTGTAAACGAAAAAAATAAGAAGAATAAAAAGAGATAGAACATGCATTTATGCCGAGAAAATTTATTGAAGTTGAGAAGAACCCTTAACTAAACTTGTAGACGAATGTCGGCATAGCGTGAGCTATTAAGCCGATCATTCGACAAGTTTTGGGATTGTTAAGGGTTCCGAGGCTCAACGTCAATAAAGCAATTGGAATAAAGCGATAATTGTGTTTATCTTTCAGTTTTGTATATTTTTGTGTGTATGATTTTTAGTAGTATAAATACAATTATAGAAATTATACTGTGTAGCAATATTACGCTATCTGGTAAGTCCATAAAAAGAGTTAAGATTAAAAATTCACAAGCTATAATTATTGCGATTAATAATAATAAATTTGTTATTTTCATTTTAATTCCTCCTTTAAAGCAGAGAAGAAAAAACACAAGAAATCAACTGCAGTAAAAAATGCTGTGAAAAAAGCTGGTTCTGCTGCTGGACCTGAATTTGGAGAAGCATTTTTAGCTCTTACTGGCATAGGTGCTATTTATGGTGAGTGTTTTGAATAAGTTCCGTGATAAAAGCCTTCCTGATTTTAGGAAGGCTTTTTATAGTTTAGAAACGAGTTGAAAACGAGTTTCTTCTTGTCTTGATATAAGTAACATAATAGTCACTTATTACGGTGAGAAAAGCCATAGATAACTAAATATATAAGCATAATAAATATGAAATAAATAGCTCCTAAAAATAATGAAAAAATATCTGTGGTAAGAGGTTTAAAATAATCTGGTGAATCGTAAATGTTCATAAATAAATGAACACATACCCAAGAAAGAAATATTCCAATGCATCTACCTATTACAATACTTATATTATTTTTAAAGCCGAATTTAAAAATGGATATACTCATTAAGGTTCTGTTGCAAAGTTAAATTAATATACAAAGTTATGCAAAAGCAGTAAATTATATACTATTATATCAACAGATTATTCGGTTGGATTTTATTATTTTTCATTTCTTTGTATCTATATTATATGATTTTCAAGTTTGCAACAGAACCGACATTATCATAAAAAATTATTAAAAAGAGGAATTATACAAAAATGAAGAAAATCTTAAAAATATTAATAACTTCTATTATTGTTATCATTATTATCTTAACAGTTTGGACTTTTAGTGTGATTACTTATCAGAAACACAAGAGTGAGAAAATCATCGATCACGTTATAGAACGTAAGGGTTGGGATAAAAAAATAAAAAATGAAAAAATGAGTTTTAATATTATGATGGGATATGCTGAAAAAGATATTGTTTTTAAAGATCAACCATATAGTGAGTATGAGTATAACGTGACACCAGCACCAGCACCATGGACAGATGATAAAGAGTATAAGGTGTGGGGGGAAACAGATTTACAAAAGAAAGACTCCTATTATAAATATCTTTTAGAATCAGAACCTTACAGAAAATAATATAAATGTATAACATAATAAAAAATAGAGATTATTCATCTACCACTTAGAGACAGCGTAGACTTCTACCTAATTATATTAATAAAATGATATTGAAGGAAAAATAATATTGAAAAGAGAAATTTTAAAATGAAATGGTTAAAAATCATTATATTAATTTTATCTTTAGTTCCAATAGAATTTATCGGATTATTTACTGATTATCAAACAGGTTTATTAATAGGTTACATCCCATTTATAATAGTTGCTATATTAATGAGGGTTCTGTTGCAAACTTGAAAATCATATAATATAGATACAAAGAAATGAAAAATAATAAAATCCAACCGAATAATCTGTTGATATAATAGTATATAATTTACTGCTTTTGCATAACTTTGTATATTAATTTAACTTTGCAACAGAACCAAAAATAACCTAAAAGACCACAAACCAAAATAAATAAAAATATAAGCATTTTTTAATCTCCTTTTTAGCAAACTTTATTACAAAAACTATTTAATTTTTAAATATACTTACTTGTAATTTTAAGATACTTTTTAGAGCATTTAGAGATATTTATAGAATAATAAACAGGTTAAAAAGTAATAGGATTAATAGGATTTGGGTAAAAAAATCAATCCTATTTATAGGATTGACGTCGACTGAAGCCTATGAAATCAACAAAAATAATAGTATTCAGACAATTTAAAGTGGTCTTGTAACAATTGTAAATAGTATGCAATATTAGAGGTTATAGTATCGATCAATTTTTTATTTAATATTAACTATAAGTATTGTTATATCAGCGTTTATGATGATTTTAAAAAGAGCACTTAATCAAGACGAGCATAAGATAATCCTTCAGCTATGCTGAATACCACTTAAGGTGGTACTGGATTTCCTTATGCTCATGTCAAATACTATTTGAAAATCCTATTATGTTTGTAATATTTCCAAAAACAAAACATGTTTGAAGACAAAAGTAGCTATTTTTTTCTTCACTTTTTACTTTAAGTGCTTATTTTTATTTTCAAAATAAGCATTGTTAGTAAAATAATTGGAGATAAAAAAGAGAAAACTAAGTAAATATCTTTACTCAGTTTAGGATAGAAAAATCAAATTTAAAATTACATTCGACTCATGTCTTGAACATTAGCGACTTACTTTTTGTTTATGATGTATATCAATTGAATCTGAATTTTGATTTTATGGAATGATAAATTCAACTTTTTCTTTCCGATCATTAACAAAATAAATAGCAAAAACGATTTTATTAAGTCACTTTTATAACTACGAAAGATTGCTAAAAAATATAAAAACGTTTAACACTTTTACATTTTTAAAAGTTAAAACAACGCTAAATGATCATTTTATTTTTCATCTTATACGACATGTTTGAGCTATTATTAAACGAAGAATACTCGTTTATAGAAAAAATAGGACTAAAACGTTTCTGTTTTAGTCCCACCTACTTGCTTAACTACAGTTCATTTTCAGATTTACTCAATTGCCATTGAAAATAAAGTTCGACTGCAGTTAAAAGAACATTAATCATTGCCAAAGTAATTTTAATCTTTTTCTTAGTACTCATAAATCTTCCTCCTTTCTTTAATAGCAGCATGTGATATTGTGTTGATCTTATTTTGTTATCTCCTCCCTTACCTTTCGTTTAATCTAAGTGGTTGTCTTAGCAACCACTTGATTAATAAAAAAAGAGAACATCTATTTAAAGATGCTCTCTAAATAAATCATTATTGATTAAATAAAGAAGTGATGGGTAAATGATCACGTCGTTTATTAAGCGTATGCATTTCAGCGAATTCAGACTTAAGAGATTTCATTAAGTATCCTTGCATAGCTTCAACGGTTTCATTTTTTTGAATAAGCATAGCTTTGAAACGTTTAAGAACATGAAGTATTTCTATTTCCATATCTTCTAACAAGTAGTAGCTATCAATCGCATTGTTGAAAGATGTTTTGGCTTTTAATAATACAGTTTTGATAATTTTAATTTCAGCTACTTCAAAGTTACTTAGATAGTTTTGAATACTTTGCGGTAGTTCTTCGAGTAATTGGAATTTTAAAGCTTCATTATTAAAGTTTGAATGGTAGTGATTTGAATGATTTGTATGATTACTAGGAAAAGTTAGTTTATTATCATTCAAATCATCCGTATCATTATTCTCAGTCTTAATATAATCAGTATCATTATAATCAGTATCATTAGTGTATTTTTTTGATATATCATGATGTATCATTTTAATATTTCCTGATGTATCATTATCATATTTCTGGATGTATGAATTTGATACATCCGTAGAATATTGCTGCTCTACGTCATTTTCTTGTTGTGTAATACAATATACATCAGCTTTTGTTACTTCAGGTTTTTTTAGATATAGTTTATTGGGTTTATTTAATCCCACTCTGATTTGACTAAACAAATCAGCTCGAGTTAATTCCTTCTTTATTTTAGATAATTTGTTTGGGCTACTAATATTTAGGATTTGTTTTAACTTTTCGTTAGTATATATAAAGAATATATCTCCATTTTCATCTATCCAATTATTTTTTATAGATAAATCTAAACGGTCTCTTAATATTGACCAAGTTATTTTTGCATCATTGGACAATTTAGTATATTTAGGATTTGTAAAAAATACTTTAGGCAATCGATAGAATTTTTCTTTTTGGATTTCTTTAATATTAAAATTAGACATACAAAAAACCTCTTTCATATTTAGATTTTTAAAAGAGGTAATAAAAAGTCATAAGTAAGTATATATGTATTAGACTTGCGCTAACAATTCTTAATATATATAATATGAATACAACAACTGTACAAAAACAACTTTTTTATTACCATCGAGGCCTAACTATTCCCGTAGTTAGGCTTCTTTCTATTTATAATAACATTTTTTAAATCTTTGTTACATTTTTTATATATATTTAGTGTATATATCATGTGAGAATGATAAAAGGTTATATTTTATTTTTATATAGTGATACGAAATGTTATATAAAGAAAGCTATTACAATACGTATAAAAGGCATATAAGAAGTATATAAAGAGAGTAAAATATATTCGTATAATTATATGTATACCTTTTATGCATAAGTATAAAAGCATTGATATGGTAAGTATAATAACTATATAATTATGATAAAAATCATTATGATAAATATCATATATAGTTATACGGAGGCTACTATATGAAAAGTATGAAGAAAATCGCTGACGAACTAAATGTGACAAAAATGACAGTTTATAATAATGCTAAAAAAGCAAATGTAAAATTTCAAAAAATTGATAACGTAAATTACTTATCTAGTGAAGATGAGATTGTGGTAGTAAATAGAATTAAAAAAATCAGAAAAAGAGCATTGATGCTGAAAGTAAAATAAATGAAAAAAATTCTGATAATAATAATCAGGTAAAAGATGAAACAATAAAGCAGTTATATATTCAGCTAGATAGAGATAAAGAACAAATAAATACACTTAATAGACTTTTAGAAAATCAGCAAGTTTTAGCATTAGAAAGCAACAAAAAAATTCAAAAACTAGAAAGCCAATTAGAAGAAGAAAGACAGCTTAATTATTCTTTTGATACAGCGACGAATAATAGACAAAATATTAATCCGCAAGAAGCAACTTTTACTGAAGAATCGCAAA
>NZ_CAKASN010000004.1:0-21884 GCF_916858875.1 Staphylococcus sp. Marseille-Q1834
TTTTAGTCCCACCTACTTGCTTAACTACAGTTCATTTTCAGATTTACTCAATTGCCATTGAAGATAAAGTTCGACTGCAGTTAAAAGAACATTAATCATTGCCAAAGTAACTTTAATCTTTTTCTTATTACGCATAAGTGTTCCTCCTTTCTTTAATAGCGGCATGTTAGGTTGTGACATTGTGTGGATGTTATTTTGTTATCCCTCCCTTACTTTCGTTTGATCTAGGTGGTTGCCTTAGCAACCACTTGTAAATAAAAAAAGAGAACATCTATTTAAAGATGCTCTCTAATTAAATCATTATTGATTAAATAAAGAAGTGATTGGTAAATGATCACGTCGTTTATTAAGCGTATGCATTTCAGCGAATTCAGACTTAAGGGATTTCATTAAGTACCCTTGCATGGCTTCAACGGTTTCATTTTTTTGAATAAGCATAGCTTTGAAACGTTTAAGAACGTGAAGTATTTCTATTTCCATATCTTCTAATAAGTAATATGTATCAATAGAATTATTAAAGGACGTTTTGGCTTTTAATAATACAGGTTTGATGATTTTAATTTCATTTACAGAAAAGTTATTTAAATACCTTTGAATACTTTGAGGTAGTTCTTCGAGTAATTGAAACTTTAAAGCCTCATTATTAAAGTTTGAATTGTCGTGATTTGAATGATTTGCATGATTATTAGGATAGGTTAATTTCTTATCATTCAAATCATCCGTATCATTATTCTCAGTCTTAATATAATCAGTATCATTATAATCAGTATCATTAGGGTCTAAAATTTGGGATTCTGGAGTCCCAAATTTTGAGAATCTGGAGTCCCAAAATTCGGGATTCTGGAGTCCCAAAATTTGGGACTCCTTGTCATTATAGGTTATAGATGAGGATTGAATACTTTTTTCTACATTAATATTAGTTTCTATATCATGCAAATATAATTTATTAGGTTTATTAAATCCTGTACGTATTTGTTCAAGTAACCCTACTGCTTGAAGTTCTTTTTTTATTTTAGTAATTGTATTCTTGCTTTTATCTAATATATTCTGGAGACTTTCATTTGTAAAAATAAAATATATATCCCCATTATCATCGACCCAATTATTTTTAATCGACAAGCTAACTCTATCGTTGAGAATTGCATAAGTAACTTTGGCACTATCACTTAATTTTTTATATTTTTCATTAACAAATAATGCTTTATGTAGCATATAAAAGTTTTGATTTGCTTGATTTTTAATATTTTTACGAGACATAATAAAAAACCTCTTTCCAATTAAATTTGAATAGAGGTAATAAAACATTACAAATCCACATAACTTTTTGACTTGCAAACTGTAGATATTGTTGTATATAATACATATATCAAATTAAATAGCTAACGTATTGTAACGTTTTATTACCCAGTCCCAACTATTACCAGTAGTTGGGACTAAAACGTATTATGGACATTATATCATTAAAAAAGAACATATAAAAGATATTATAATCCCACTAAAAACCTTTTATAAACACTTGATAATAATCTTATCAAGTGTTTATAAAAGGTTTTTTAATACTACTTAAGTTCCCTTTATAAAAGTATTTGTGATAAAATTTATTTATAAAGGGTTGATAAAGTATTTATAAAGGGTTGAAGATATGAAGAGCGTTAAAGAAATAAGTGAAGAATTGGAAGTTAGTAAACAGACTGTATTTAATAATATAAAAAGATTGAATATAGAAACAGTGAAACAGGATAATACTTCATTCATTAAAAATGATGTTGATGTAGAAAAAATCATTCAAAGAGTAATCAGAAATAAAAAGAAATATGGCTTTGAAAGTACTAATGTAAGTTCAGAGAAAGTTAAAACAGATAATAAAAAAAACGAATCTAAATATGATGTTCAAATAATTGAACTACTCGAAAAGCAAATAGATACTTTAAATAAACAACTTGAAAAACAAGAAAAACGTCATGAAACGACAATAGAATTTTATAGAAAAGAATTACAAGAAAGGTCGAAATTACTTGAAAACCAACAAGTATTAGCATTAGAAAGTAACAAAAAAATACAAAGGTTGGAGTCTGAGTTAGAAGAAGAAAGGCAACTCAATTATTCTGCTAATAAGAGGCAGGACATTGAAGTTCAAGAAACAATGGAAAATATGGATTCTATAAATAATGACTCAGATAGTCAAAAAGAAAAAATGGTTTCCCATTTTAGGGATGAAAGTAAAGATAAACATGAGGATAAGCAACAAGATAGTGAACCGCAACAAGGTAATAAAATAGATGGTGAGCAGAAAGAGGATATCAGAAACGAAAATCATTCTAAAAAAAGTTTTTGGAGTAAACTGTTTGGTAATTAAAAATGAATATAAAAGGTGTATCAAGAGTTTATAAACCCTTGATACACCTTTTATATTGATGGAACTTCTGATAATCATTATTTATGTTAATTGTAATGTAAGAGACAAACACTTTTAAGTTATTGTTTGTCTTTTTTAGATTATTGATTATACAGTTTCCTGGTCATATCGTCATTTATTGTAATTTTAGTTAATAATTTTGCTCAACATCAATAAATTTTCTCGTCATAATAGCTTATATTATGATGTGATATGAGCACACCGAACTAATAAATGATAAGTAAAGTTTTTTCACTAATTTTCTTTTCTAAAAAGAGGCTGGGACATAATCCTAGCCTCGGCTTTTTTACATACTCTACTTCATAATCATTTCAATGACAGCTCTAATATTTTTATCAATATATTTATCAACATGTTGAGCAAGGTAATAATGACGTTTCACATTTAAAGTTGTTATCATTAATTTTTCATAATCCTCGGGATGAATTGCTGATTTTGAAATAATCGCAAACCCATTTCCAGCCTCTACCATTTGTTTGATAATCTTAATATTATTAATTTCTATCAAATATGGATTTAATTTTAACTCAGAAAGACCTACTTCCTGATAAAACCTTGTTCCAGACCCTTTTTCTCTAACGAAACATATATCCATTCTAGGTTGAACCGATTTTTTGTAAATATACACCATTTCATCTTCTATTATTTTCTTACATTTTATTACATTGTCTTGAATTTCCTTTTCTACAATACCTATATCTACTCTGTTGTGTTTAATATCATTTATAACAGAATCTGAATTATTAACACGTAAATGAATATGTAACTTAGGGTATTGTTGCATAAGACGGGTAAGCTGTTCTGATAATAAATATTCACCATATGTATAACTGCTTCCAATTGTTAAGGTGCCTGAGATGATTTCAGATTCCGATGTTAAGTTTTGCCATAATTCTTGTTCAATACTTTCCCGTTGCAATGCATATTGTAATAGCTTTTCGCCATCTCTAGTTAGTTTTAAATATGGAGATTTAAATTCAAATATTTTAACATTATATTTTAATTCTAAACGTTTAATATCACGACTCACAGAAGGCTGCGAAGTATATAAATTTTCTGCTGCTCTAGTAAAACTTTCTGTTTTCATTACTTCAATTAATACCTTATACGGATCCATGAATCATTCTCCTTTAAGTCTAATATAACATTTTTGATATATATACTATACTTATTATTTATTTAACGCTATAACAATAACGTGCTAAGATTTTATATCGAGGTGAAAGTACATATGAAATCAATAACGCAGGCTTCATTTATGAAAGGTATTATGTTTACATTTACGATTGCAATAATCAGTTATATATTAGCTAAATTTCCTATTTTACATACGATTGGGGCATTAGCTATTGCCATCATTTTTGCGATGATATACCGCCAAGTCATAGGTTATCCTGAGCATATTCGTCCAGGCATTACGTTTGCATCGAAACGTTTATTAAAATTTGCGATTATCTTATATGGGTTAAAATTAAACATAGGGGATATTTTAGGTAAAGGCTGGAAATTACTACTTATTGATATTATCGTAATTATCTTTTCAATAAGTTTAACTTTAATTTTGAATCAAATTATTAAAGGAAATAAAGATATCTCTATACTACTTGGTATTGGTACAGGAGTATGTGGAGCTGCAGCTATTGCAGCTACAGCACCAATCTTAAAATCTAAAGAAAAAGACATTGCAATAAGTGTAGGTATTATTGCACTAGTTGGAACTATATTTGCACTTATTTATACAGCTATCGAGGCTATTTTTAACATACCTACTATAACTTATGGTGCTTGGACAGGTATCAGTCTACATGAAATCGCTCAAGTCGTTTTAGCAGCAGATATTGGCGGGCCAGAGGCAATGACATTTGCTTTACTTGGAAAATTAGGCCGTGTGTTTTTACTTATTCCACTAAGCATTGTCTTAATTTTGTATATGCGTTATAAGTCACACTCAAGTCAAGTACAACAAAAAATCGATATTCCTTACTTTCTAATTGGCTTTATTATAATGGCTTGTATCAATACATTTGTTCCTATTCCTCCATTACTTATGAATATTATAAATGTTATTACAACGGTATGTATGTTAATGGCGATGGTTGCTCTAGGATTGAATATCGTTTTAAAAGAAGTTATTTCAAAAGCACTTAAACCATTCATTGTGATATGTATAACTTCAATTTGTCTGTCTGGTGTGACTCTCTTAGTTACTTCTATAATTTTTAAATAAGGTAACATGTTATATGTTTATATTTAAAATAAAAAAGAGGCTAGGAATTATGTCCCAGCCTCTTTTAATGTGAATCAAACTTCTGATAATCATCACTTATGTCAATAAAAGATAAAAGTTCCTTTATACGTGTTTCTAATACTATGATATATTGAAATAAATAGTAATAAATAAAGGATGGGGCGAAATTGGCATATCAGAGTGAGTTTTCCTTAGAGAAGGAAATGATGAATCAATTAAAAGAAAATGGATATGAAATCGTAACAATTAGAAACGATAAACAACTATTAGATAACTTCCGTTCTATATTAAATGAACGTCATAAAGATAAATTAAATGGCCATCTTCAACATTATCTAAATTTAAACTTGTAAGTTCCATAATTCATTGTATATACCTTGAAGCTTTAAAAGCTCATCGTGCTTCCCTTGTTCACACATTTGCCCATCTTGCAATACATATATAATATCAGCATTTTTAACCGTACTAAGTTTATGAGAAATTATAATTGCGGTTTTTCCTTCATTATAAACCAACTGATCTATAGTACTCATTATTTTTTTCTCCGTAATACTATCTAATGCACTGGTGGCTTCATCAAAGATAAAAATATCTGGATCTTTTAAAAATGCTCTGGCTAAAGAAATTCTTTGGGCTTGTCCACCTGACAAATTAGACCCTCTTTTTTCAAGCATTGTATCCAATTTATTGGGTAATTTATTAATAAAATCTAGTGCTTCAGCATTTTTACATGCTTCTAAGACTGCACTCTCAGATTTGAATTCGTTACTTCCGTGTAATAAGTTATTAGAAATTGTATCAGCAAATAAGAATGTATCTTGTGATACATAACCTATCTTCTCTCTTAATTCTACTAATTTTATTTTATTAATATCTTCATTATCAATTAAAATTTTCCCTTCATTAACATCGTAGTATCTGGCTAATAGCTTACCTACTGTACTCTTCCCACTACCACTTTCTCCAACAATAGCAATTTTATTTCCCTTTTTAATATCTATATTCACACTATCAAGAACTATACTTCGAAAACCATACTGAAAAGATACATTCTGCAATGCGATTTTATTATCAAATTTATAAGGTAGATTTTCTTCAGAATTTTTTGGTTCTGTATCTAAATCTGTAATTTCTGCAATACGTCTTGCAGCTACAAAAGATGACTGTAGAGTGGGTTGTATGTTTATTAACCTTTCTATGGGATCTAAATAATATATTGTTAAAGCATTAAATGCTAATAAGCTCCCTAATGTCATTTCTTCATGAATTACAAAGTAACCGCCTGCCCATAAAATAACTAAGCTAATCATCATTTTTAAGAATCTATTAAACGATAATTGTAAATTTGAAAATCGTCCTAGTTTTAAAAGATTTTTCATTAATTTATCAAATTTAGTCACTGCTTTATTATAAACATTTTCTTCTGAGTGATAACTTTTAATAATTTGATTACCATCAAAAGACTCAATTAAATAAGAACTCAAATCAGCATCATTTTCTGCAACTTTTTGATTGTAATACTCAAACGGTTTTTTTAATATGAAGGCACATACAATTAATAAGGGAATAAATATTAATGTTATTAATAGTAACCTAGAGTTCTGTAAATAAAGTAAGGTGCCTCCAATTACTATCATTAAAGTATCAACAAGTAATGTTACTGTGGAGGACGATAAAGCTTCTCTAATCTTTGATGTATCCATAAATCTTTGTAAAATTTCCCCACTTTTCCTCGTATCAAAGAAATTTGTGGGTAAATGAAGCACATGATAAAAATAATTTTTCATTAAATTTATATCTATTTTCAAACTAAGCCGCAAAATCATCTCATACCTTATATAAGTTACAATAATAGATGATATATATAGAGCAAGAATCCCCATACCTAATAAATGAAGATTTGATATCAAGTTGTTTGGTATAATATTGTCTGTCAAATATTTAAAAAACAGTGCTCCAAGAATACCAATTATATTAATTACAAATGACATAAAAACCAACAAATATATTTTTAATTTATTTGTTATAAAAATATCTACAAATAGCTTCATATATGATGGTGATTCATTTTCCACTGTAAAAGTACTCATTTTTTCAATTAATACAGCAATGTTCGTCCATTGCTCATTAAATTCATTTTTATTAAGTCTATATCTGCCTTTTCCAGGATCGACAATATGTATTTTATTATTTTTTATTTTTTCAATAATTACAAAATGATCATAACCTTGCTGATTGATAATATGTGCAATTACAGGGAACTTTGCTGAATTTAGTTCTTTAATAGACTCTACTTCCACTCCTGTAAGCTGGATACCTATCTTTTCTCCTGCTTTTATTAAACCGTATAGATTTGTCCCTAATTTATCTGTTTTAGCCCATTCTCGTAGCTTAGGTATAGATACACGTTTACCATAATACTGAGAGATCATCGCCAGACAAGTTGGACCACAATCTTTTTCATCGTACTGTTGGATGTATTTTAATTTCACATTTTCACCCTCTATAAAGCATATGCGAGGGTGGTATACCACCCTCGCATATGTTGTATTTAATATTTTATTATTTCTTTCCAACAACACTGATGCTTACATCATCTACTTTATTAAGTACTTTTCCAGTGACTTCACCAAGGCTTTCCCAAGCATTACCACCATTAATTTGTTTTATTTCTTGATTCGATAACTTTTTCATTAATTTTCTCCTCCGTGACTTTTATTATTAATATTATTCCAATTTGTCATTTACAGAATTAATAAAGTCTCTACCGCCGCCAACAACTTTTCCTCCGGTTCTACCAATCCAGCCGTTTGTATTAGTTCCACCTTCCCACTCGCCTAAGCCTTCTTTAAATCCATTTTTCATATCCGAAAGTCCTCCACTAACACTATCCTTAAATCCTCCGCCATTAATAGTGTTTAGCTCTGCTAAATTTAATTTTTTCATTATAATAACCTCCTAAATTATTTCGACTATTTTAATCAAAAAACAAGGTATTAACTAATCAAAAAGCATAGCTTTTTGATATTTTCATTTTAACTATCGATTATTAAAACACAATTAACAAAATGTAAAAAAAGTATTTAGATAAAAGTCGGTTCTGTTGCAAAGTTAAATTTATAGTATGATTTTAACAAAGAAGGAGCCTTCTTTATGAACTATTTCAGATATAAATAATTTAACAAGGATGTTATCACTGTAGCCTTTGGCTACTATCTAAGATATGCATTGAGTTATCGTGATATATCTGAAATATTAAGGGAATGTGGTGTAAACGTTCATCATTCAACGGTCTATCGTTGGGTTCAAGAATATGCCCCGATTTTATATCAAATTTGGAAGAAAAAGCATAAAAAAGCTTATTACAAATGGCGTATTGATGAGACGTACATCAAAATAAAAGAAAAATGGAGCTATTTATATCGTGCCATTGATGCAGAGGGACATACATTAGATATTTGGTTGCGTAAGCAACGAGATAATCATTCAGCATATACGTTTATCAAACGTCTCATTAAACAATTTGGTAAACCTCAAAAGGTAATTACAGATCAGGCACCTTCAACGAAGGTAGCAATGGCTAAAGTAATTAAAGGTTTTAAACTTAAACCTGACTGTCATTGTACATCGAAATATCTGAATAACCTCATTGAGCAAGATCACCGTCATATTAAAGTAAGAAAGACAAGGTATCAAAGTATCAATACAGCAAAGAATACTTTAAAAGGTATTGAATGTATTTATGCTCTATATAAAAAGAACCGCAGGTCTCTTCAGATCTACGGATTTTCGCCATGCCACGAAATTATCATCATGCTAGCAAGTTAAGCGAACACTGACATGATAAATTAGTGGTTAGCTATATTTTTTTACTTTGCAACAGAATCAAGCAAATGGTATGGGTGGTATGCTGTTATTTAATCCTGTGTAGATGGGATCACTTATAATTGGAGTATTACTATTTTATGCCTTTAGAGGATCAGATCTTGTTAATCGTTCTGAACGTACTATAGCAAACACTTTTCCAAATTGGAATAGCCGCAACCGATTCAAACTGCAATGTTTATCTTTATATCAATGTTTGGTTTCACCATGTTTATTCTTGGTGTCATGGCATGGTTTGGCATGAGAGCAGTACCGTTATTTATGGTATTATTATTCTTCAGTATGCAGATGTTGACATTACCGAAACAAATGTTGCATGAATTCTATCAAAAATATGTGTTATCGTGGGATCCATTTAGTTACTATGTAGAAGGTTTAAGAGATCTTATTTACTTGCATAAAGATTTATCGTTCAACACACCTGCTGCTGTAATGATAGTACTCATAATATTTGGTGTCATTTCAACATTAATTGCAGCTACAACCAGAAAACATAGTGAAAAAAGTGCGGAACTTTCTGAGTAATACTTAAATTAAAAATAAAAACCATCGTTATTGATAAAAAATTTAAATAGTATTACTACACAAAAAGAGAGTGCGAATTCGCACTCTTTTTTTCTTGTATAATTATTAAAAGATCATTTCAATAATATAATATGAGTTTTGAGACACTGTGAGAGCCTCTTATTTGCATTGACAATCAATTTATCAAGATAATCCCTTATCATGTTTAATTCTATAAACTGTTTGTCTTGTAATATTAACTTCTTTGGCAATTTTACTAATTGCTCGCCCTTCTTCTAACATTTCTACAACTCTATGATAAATAATACGTTTTTGAGGATCTTTCGCATTGGCCGAATATAATAAAGGGCGTCCTTTATACACACCTTTTTCTTTCGCAACTTTAATACCCTGGGCTTGTCTACGTTTACTTTCATTTCGTTCTTGTTCTGAAACCATTGCTAATATTTGAATGATTAGGTCTTTCATAAATTTATCTAGTAATGGATTGCCAATAACTTCGTTCATCATAGGCAAGCTAGTAATCATCAATTGAACTTCTTTGTTTTTTAAATAGTTAACAGTATGAATCACTTCATCGTAATTACGACCTAAACGATCGATGGATTCCACTATAAACCGATCTCCCATTCTCACAAAGTTAAGTGCTTCTTGAAGTACCGGTCTATTTTCAATAGATTTACCAGACTGTTTTTCTGTAAATATTTTTTCAGCACCAAACGTTTTTAAATTTTCCAACTGTCTTTCTAAATTTTGATCTATCGAAGATACTCTCGCATAACCTATAATCATTTATTTTCACTCCACAATAAATATACACCCTAATCATACGTTTTAGTCGTTATAAATTCAACAACTATATTTGTATGATTAGGGTGTACCCTAATCAGTCAATATTTCCAATAATTTGCATATCTTTTTTGGTTCTGTTGCAAAGTAAAAAAAGGTTCTGTTGCAAAGTCAGAAAAAATATAACTAATTATCATTTTAACATGGTAGTATTCCCTTAACTGGCCAACATGTGATTAATTTCGTAGCACGGCGAAAATCCGTAGATCTGAAGAGACCTACGGTTCTTTTTATATAGACCATAAATACATTCAATACCTTTGAGTGTATTCTTTGCCGTATTGACGCTTTGATATCTCGTCTTTCTCACTTTAATATGACGGTGATCCTGCTCAATGAGGTTATTAAGATATTTAGATGTACAATGACAGTCGGGATTAAGTTTAAAATCTTTAATCAACTTAGACATTGCCACCTTCGTCGAAGGTGCCTGGTCTGTAATTATCATTTGAGGTTTACCAAATTGTTTAATAAGTCGCTTAATAAACGCATATGCTGAATGATTATCTCGTTTCTTACGTAACCAAATATCCAATGTATGACCATCTGCATCAATGGCACGATATAAATAGTACCATTTTCCTTTTATTTTAATGTATGTCTCATCAACGCGCCATTTATAATAAGCTTTTTTATGCTTTTTCTTCCAAATTTGATACAAAATAGGAGCATATTCTTGAACCCAACGGTAGATCGTTGAATGATGAACGTTAACGCCGCGTTCTCTTAGTATTTCAGATATATCACGATAACTAAGCGCGTATCTTAAGTAATAGCCAACGGCTACAGTTATTACATCTTTATTAAATTGCTTATATCTAAAATAATTCATAGAGAACGCTCCTTTTTTGTTAAAATTATACTATAAAATTAACTTTGCAACAGAACCCTTGGATCTATAGGTGCAGTTATAGCAGCCCTTCTCATTATATTTTTTAGATGGGGGTGGGCGGATCCTTTAGCAAGTGTGATTGTAGCAATTTTAGTACTACGTAGCGGCTTTTATGTAACAAAATCAAGTCTTCATGTATTAATGGAGGGAGCACCAAGCAATATAAATACAAAAGACATTATTAAAACTATTAAAAAATTCAAAGAAGTTAAAAATATTCATGACTTTCATGTTTGGTCAGTAACTAGCGGATTAAACGCGTTATCTTGTCATATTGTTGTAGAAGATACAATGACCATTACTGAAAATGAGTTTTTACTTAAACGTATAGAACATGAACTCAATCATCAAAATATTCAACATGTCACAATACAGACTGAAACTTCTAACAATAATCATAGTGAAAAATTGTTTTGTATCGTGAAAGAAGAAGACAGTCAACATCATCATTAAATAAACAGCCATTATTAAAAAATAATGGCTGTTTATTTAATTATTCCAATATATTTAATATATCTTTTTTGTTATTTTCAAATCCCACGTAATATTTAAACAACTTTTTTTACCCCAAAAATTTTTTTTATAAAAAACAAATAAGGGAACAATTCGGTTGCCTGATATTTTTTCATTTCTTCTTCTAAGTCCAAATTTTGACTTACATCTTTATGACTATAACTAATCTCTTGAGAGTTTAAATACCTTTTTGATTCTTGGCAATCAGAGCATGTAGGTCTTGTGTAAAGCTCAAGTTGTATATTTTTATCCAAATATATCTCTCCTAATATAAGTTTTAGCATACATTTTATACAAGTGTACCTCTTAAAACAAACTATAAATATTAATTTTTTATATGAAACTTTTGTATTGACTTATACCTACCAGGGGTATAATATAGGTTTCAATAAGACATACCCCATCAGGGTATACGAGGAGGGGTGAAATTGAACACTACTACTGTTAAAAACAATGACGCATTGCTCAATAGACTCAAAAGATTAGAAGGACAAATGCGCGGTTTACAATCAATGATAGCAGAAGATAGATATTGTATAGACGTACTAGTACAAATAACAGCAATACAATCAGCCCTAAAACAAGTGGGTTTTATAGTAACTGAAGACCATATATCTAATTGTGTAAGTGAAGGTATTAAAAATGGCAACGGAGAAGAAAGTATCAAAGAATTGATGGTTGTATTAAAACAATTTTCAAAATAGGAGGAAAGAAATAATTGAGTGAAAATATTAAAAAAACCTCATTAGGTATCACAGGCATGACATGTGCAGCTTGCTCGAATAAAGTAGAAAAAAATCTAAATAAATTAGATGAAGTTAACGCTAATGTAAATCCTTCTACAGAGAAAGCTACAATTGAATATAACCCCAATGTTACATCATTAGAAGATATTGCAAATACAATTCAAAAAACAGGTTATGGAGTTTTAACCGAAAAAGTGGATCTCGATGTAATGGGAATGACGTGTGCAGCTTGTTCGAATAAAATCGAAAAAGTTTTAAATCGAATCTCAGGTGTAAATAAGGCTACAGTTAATTTAACCACAGAAAGTGCTACTGTAGAATACAACCCTGATATGACGTCTGTAGATGAATTTCAACAACGTATTAAAAACCTAGGGTATGAGGCACAACCTAAAAAAGAAGCATCAGAAAAAAGTTCCCAAAAAGAAAAACAATTAAAACGACAGTTAATTAAATTAGTTGTTTCAGCTGTTTTAGCAGCTCCATTGTTAATGACAATGTTCGTTCATTTATTTGGTATTCAAATACCACATATATTTATGAACCCGTGGTTCCAATTTGTATTAGCAACGCCTGTTCAATTTGTTATTGGTTGGCAATTTTATGTAGGCGCTTATAAAAACCTTCGTAATGGGTCAGCAAATATGGATGTTCTTGTCGCTTTAGGTACAAGCGCAGCCTTCTTTTATAGTATTTATGAATCGATTAAGTGGTTAATTAATACAAATTATGAGCCACACCTATATTTTGAAACAAGTGCTGTATTAATTACTTTAATTCTTTTCGGAAAGTATTTAGAAGCACGTGCTAAAACACAAACAACAAATGCGTTAAGTAAATTGTTGAATTTACAAGCTAAAGAAGCACGTATATTACGCAACGGTGAAGAGACTATGGTTCCTTTAAGTGAAGTAAAAGAAGGAGACTATTTAGTTATCAAACCAGGAGAAAAAATACCAGTAGATGGCAAAATAATTAAAGGTATGACTTCAATTGACGAGTCAATGTTGACAGGTGAATCTATTCCTGTTGAAAAAATGCAAAATGATAATGTTATAGGATCAACAATGAATAAAAATGGAGCAATTACTGTTGAAGCAACAAAAGTTGGTAAAGATACAGCTCTTGCCTCCATTGTTAAAGTTGTCGAAGAAGCGCAAGGTTCTAAAGCGCCAATACAAAGACTAGCAGATATTATTTCTGGATATTTTGTACCTATCGTTGTAGGTATCGCGATTTTCACATTTATTATATGGATTTCATTAGTTCAGCCGGGACAATTTGAACCAGCCTTAGTTGCTGCAATAGCAGTATTAGTTATCGCTTGTCCTTGTGCGTTAGGCTTAGCTACGCCTACTTCTATAATGGTGGGTACCGGAAAAGCTGCTGAAAATGGCATTCTATTTAAAGGTGGAGAACACATTGAAGGTACACACGCTATTAATACAGTTGTTTTAGATAAAACTGGCACTATAACAAATGGCACACCTGAAGTCACTGATTTTAGTGGAGATGATCAAACATTACAATTGTTAGCTAGTGCAGAAAAAGGTTCTGAACACCCACTAGCTGAAGCTATCGTAAGTTATGCTAAAGAAAAATCATTAGAATTTTTAGAAGTAGACCATTTTGAAGCTATACCAGGGCGCGGTATAAATGCAACAATTGATGGTAAAGAACTTTTTGTCGGAAATCGAAAACTAATGAGTGAAAAAGGAATCCAAACTAATGAAGCTGAAACAAATCTCGCTCAATTTGAAAAAGAAGGAAAAACTGCAATGCTTATAAGCGTAGATAACGAATTGAGAGGGGTTGTCGCTGTAGCTGATAC
Organism: Staphylococcus sp. Marseille-Q1834; assembly: GCF_916858875.1. Taxonomy (NCBI): domain Bacteria; kingdom Bacillati; phylum Bacillota; class Bacilli; order Caryophanales; family Staphylococcaceae; genus Staphylococcus; species Staphylococcus sp. Marseille-Q1834. The sequence continues at coordinate 13,906 of NZ_CAKASN010000004.1, forward strand.
AGTTAAAGATACTGCCCAACAAGCTATTCAAAAACTTCATGAATTAGGTATTGAAGTTGCTATGTTAACTGGTGATAACAAACGTACCGCACAAGCAATAGCAAAACAAGTTGGTATAGACACGATTATTGCAGAGGTTTTACCAGAAGAAAAAGCTTCTAAAGTAGCAGAAATTCAATCTGAAGGTAAAAAAGTAGCTATGGTTGGAGATGGTGTCAATGATGCTCCAGCACTAGTTAAAGCAGATATTGGTATTGCCATTGGTACAGGTACAGAAGTTGCAATCGAAGCTGCTGATATAACTATTTTAGGAGGAGACCTTTTATTAATTCCAAAAGCAATAAAAGCAAGTAAATCTACAATTCGTAATATTCGCCAAAATCTATTTTGGGCGTTTGGTTACAATGTTGCAGGTATCCCTATAGCAGCAATTGGTCTGCTAGCACCTTGGGTTGCGGGAGCAGCAATGGCTTTAAGTTCTGTAAGTGTTGTCACAAACGCTTTACGTCTAAAACGTATGAAATTATAAGAATCTTATATTTCTTGAAAGGAGGTGACAACATTGACTAACGAAGTTATTAATGTAGAAGGTATGAGCTGTGACCATTGCAAGCATTCAATTGAAAAAGCATTAAATGGATTAGATGGTGTAACATCTTCAGAAGTAAGCTTGGCGAATGGGAATGTGGAAGTTGAATTTGATGAAAATCAAGTAGCTTTCAACGACTTTAAAGAAGCTATTGAAGATCAAGGTTACGATGTAATTAAATAATTTAAATAGTTGGGCATATCGTTTAATGATATGCCCTTATTAAAAATTAAGGAGGATAAAAATATGAATCATAATCATGAATATCATTCAAACAAACCCGAAATTAAAGCAAATGTTGTATATAGAGATGGTAATATAGAAATTACGTTAGAAGATGAATTTAATAATGCCCCATTATTAGATACTATGCATGAAAAAGAAATGCATTTCGTTTTAGTATCTAATGACATGGAGAAATATTACCACCTACACCCTCAAAAAAAGCATGAAGGTTTATTTATAATTAACCAACAATTAGAGCCAGGAACTTACCAGGCTTTTGTTGATGTTACACCAAAAAACCATGTGTATTCCGTTCATCCTATTGAACTGCAAATTGGAGATAAAATAACCTCTACAACATCTTTAAATTCTGATAAAAATTGGGTAAAAGTTAACAAAGGAGTTCATGTAACTTTAAATTCTATAAGTGCTAAAGAAGATGAACATGTCCCTTTAACTTTCAATACAGAATTAACTCCCCAACCTTATTTAGGAGCTTTAGGACATGTGATTATATTTGATGAGCAATTAACTGATTATATTCATGTTCACCCAGAATCACCTGATTCTACAACCTTTTATGCTCATTTTCCTAAAAAAGGGATGTATAAAATTTGGGCAGAATTTAAATTTAATGATGAAGTGCATAGATTTACTTATAATATTAAAGTTGCATAAATCTATTAGCAAAAGCTTAAAAATCAGTAAATTGTAAAGAGTTATTTAGATAATACAAAACGCTTTATAAAAAATCGAAAATTTAAGATAGAAAGTTGATGAAGAAAGTATCAAAAAATTGTAGTGGTTGTTTATATTGCAACATTCACTGAATTTTTATAGTTAATAACCTATTATTTAAGGAGTAATTTATTGATTAAGTTTGAATATTTTGAGGAGAAAGATTTTGATTTATTAATAAACTGGATAAACTCTCCTGAACTTTTAGTCAAATGGGCAGGTACAGATTTTAATTATCCCCTAGATGAAGAACAATTAAAGGAATATATTAAAGACACAAATAAAGAAAATTCTAGTAAAATAATTTATAAAGTTATCATTGAAGAAAATAATTCAAAAAAAATTATAGGTCATATTGCTTTAAATAATATAGATTTTAAAAATTGTTCCGCCACGTTAAGTAAAGTTTTAGTAGGTGATCCGCAAATGCGTGGCCAAGGATTAGGCCCTAAAATAATAAAGAAATTATTGAAAAAGGCTTTTGAAGATTTGGGACTACACAGAATTGAATTAGGTGTTTTTGCCTTTAATAAATCAGCTATTAAAAGTTACAAAAAGATTGGATTTATAAAAGAAGGAGAAAAAAGAGACTTTAGAAAATTAAATGGAGAATATTATAATTTATGGCAAATGAGTATGTTAGAAAGCGAATGGTCTTGAATAATTTTAAACAAAAATAGTCCTCTTATTTTAATAAGAGGACTATTTTTGTTTATTTAGAGCGTACTTAAATTGAACAAAAGCAGCTATTTTTACAATGAGAATCAAATTATAATTTTTTAATAAAATCAGACTATAAATAAGGTTTATTATATAATTAATATAGCACTATATTTTTATTAATAAGGAGAAATAGTATGTCTAAAAACTACGCTGAATTTTATAAATGTGCTTTGCAAGTTAATCCATATAGCTATATTAAATATAGAGGACAAGAACATGAAATGACAGAGGAACAATATAATGAATCTATATACAACTATTGTATAAAAAACAACATATCAATTATTGGCTTAGCAGATCATGGAAATGTTGATAAATCAAAGAAACTCAGAGAATATTTATCATCTAAAGGAATTCTTGTATTTCCAGGGTTCGAAATTTCCACATCAGAAAAAATTCATATTGTTTGTCTATTTTCAGAGAATACTGAAGAACAAGAGCTAGAGAGATACTTAGGAGAACTAGGATTATCGAACCCTGAAGACGGCAATTCCCCCAGTACTATGAGTTTTCATGACATCACACAAAGAGTAATAGATAGGGGTGGATTTTGGTATGCAGCACATATTACCAGTGATAATGGCGTCTTGAAAGGAAAACATAATAACCTCTGGAAATCGGATAAGTTAGTAGCAGCACAAATACCTTCCAAAAAAAATGAAGTAAATCCTAACTACATTAATATACTTAAAAACAAAGACCCTAATTATCAAAAGAAAACTCCCTTTGCTCTTATTAATGCTAAAGACGTTAGTAAACCTGAAGATTTAGATTTAGATACAGCAAGTTGCTTAATTAAAATGTCAAAACTTAACTTTGAAAGTTTTAAATTAGCCTTTAGAGATCCTAAAGCTAGGGTTAAATTAAATTTTGACATTAACAATAAATACCCACATTCTTCTATTAATGAAATAAAAATTTCTATGGGGTACTTAGATAACCTCTCATTAGATTTATCCCCGAATCTTAATACAATTATTGGTGGTAGAGGAGCTGGAAAATCAACATTTATTGAATTAATTCGATATGCATTAGACATAAATCCTATGAGTCGAAATGCAAACACATCTTTTGAAAACATCTGTAAATCTAATTTAGGAATCGGTGGAATAGTAGAATTAGTTGTAACATCACATGCACAATACGGTAAACAATTTAAGATAATAAAAAGATATAATGAAGACCCTATAATTAAAGATATAAACAATAATGTGTCTAGTTATACTGTTAAAGACATTCTTCCTAATATAGAGGTTTACAGTCAAAACGAAATTATCGATTTAACTACAGATGAAAATGCAAAATTAAAAATTTTAAATCGTTTTTTAAACAGAAATGATAATAATGACGAAAAAAAAGAAGAAATAAAAAGTAACTTACAATCAAATACAGAATCTTTAATTAAAACTGAAGAGAAACTTGAAAAATTACAAGAGAAAATCAATGAATTGCCTAAATTAAAAGAAAAGTTAAAACATTTCAATGAACTGGGCATTGGAAAGAAATTAGAGGTACAAGGTAAAGTATCTAAAGAAGAGCAATACATAAAAACCACTAAAAAAATTATTGAAGATAATGATATTTCTATAACAAACGTCATTCTACCTTTTAAAGAAAATTACAATCAAGAAATTAAACATATTGATATCTTTGATAATATTCAACGTATTATAAACAATCATAATGAAAAACTAAAAGAAATACAGTCTACTTTTACTGAATTAAAAAATACTACCAAAAGCGAAATAGACAAAGTTTATAATGATTGGCATGAAAAGAAAAAGCATGTTGAGAAGGAAATAAATGAAGCTATTAAATCCTTAGATGATATAGAAGGGAAAACCAAACAAGAAATAGCATACGAATATACTGAGACTCAAAAACAAATAACTTCTATCGAACCATTAGAAACACAACTTTCTCAAGTCAACATAGAGATTGAAAAACTGAAAAAAGAAAGAATGCAACTTAAAGAAAATTTAAAAGAAATATTCGATGAACAATTGAAAAATCTTAACAAATGCGTCAAAAAAATAAATAATAACTATTTAAAAGGACAAGTAAACATCAAAATTCATCCATATGCAAATGTTAATAATTTAATAAAATTTCTCAAAGATGAGAACGGATTAGGATATTCAACATTGGAATGGATAAAAAAGCATCAAAATTTTAATTTGTCTAAATTTATTAACTTAATTAAGGATAGAGACAGCGAAGCTATATACGATGAGTATAAGGATAGTGGCTTGAAAAAAAATAAAGCAGATATCCTTTCAAATATGGACTATGAAAGAATTTTACATTTGGAATCAATCGAGCTAGAAAATATTATAGATATACAATTAAATGTTGGAAGTGATGAAAATATAGAATTCCGATCCCTGAATAAATTATCCAAAGGACAACAGTGTACTGCTATTTTAAATCTGTTAACTTTAAGTAATGATGACCCTCTTTTAGTGGATCAACCAGAAGATAATTTAGATAATTCTTTTATAACAAACAATTTAGTTGAAAATACCCGAAAATTAAAAATTAATAGACAATTTATCTTTGCTACACACAACGCTAATATACCTGTATTTGGTGACGCAGAATTAATTGTGACAATGGAAAATGAAAACGGACAAGGAATTATAAATAATGAAAGTTTAGGATCCATAGATAATAATTTAGTAAGAAATTCTGTCATTCAAATTTTAGAAGGTGGAGACATTGCTTTTAAGATGAGAAAAAATAAATATGGACTATAGTAGGTCTTTGCATTCCTCTACTTACCAGTGTTATAATTTAGATAACGAAAATGATTAACAATTAATGCACCAATCCCCACACTACTGCAATAGTGTGGGGATTTTTTCGATGCTGGCTTATAAGTCGCCTATTAATTATTTGTTGCGTTTACTAAGCCAATAAGTATAATACGCAACAGCACAGCCACTGATGACTGGTGCTATGATGTGAACGAAAATGATTAGCAAAGTAATGCACCTCCTCTCTTCGTCAATTGACGCCTGAGAGATAGGCGACTCTATTATTATACCATCTGTGAATATACAAGCATATCTACTTCCGATAAGTCATTTTATGTTATATCTTTGCTTTTTTATAGTATCAAGACAAGAAGAAACTCGTTTCACTCGTTTCAAAAACCCTCCTGATTTTTAGAGAAAAATTCTTTTATTTCATCGTCTTTAATAAAATAATATGCCATCTTTCCCTTTTTATAAAAATCAAGTACATCATTTTTATATAAAAGTCTTAAATGATGTGAAGTTGAAGCAACACTTATTTTCAATATCAAAGAAATATCACAAACACACAACTCATCTTCTTTAATCAAAGATAATATGATTTTCAATTTCTTCTCATCACAAATTTTTTCTAAAATGTTAAGTAATTTCTTAGATTTATCATCTTCTAAAAAACTTAAAGCATTGTTAACTTTATCCTCATGTACACAGATCACATCACAAGCATTTTCATAACTCATATAAAATCGCACCCTAAATTAAAATATAAATCCTAAAATTGTTTGAATAGTATCATTTTCAATAATAATAAATAAACCTAAAGCTATATAAATAACAGCCATAATCCAACGACTAAATTTCTCAACAATTTCTCCAACTCCTGGAATATTAGATAATTTTTGTGCAGTAAATACCAAGAAGAAAATTAAAATTAAAAAGACAAACAGAGTAATTAATAAATTAGTAACACTTAATGTCACAAAATACGGAACAAATAAACCAATATTATCAGCACCACAACTTGCTATCGTAACAATTGCAACCGTACCAACTAATTTAGACAATCCTTTTTCATTCAATTCTTTTTTAGCTCTCTTTTCTCCTTCACAATCATCATAAATAGCTACTTTAATTCCTAAATAAATCGGTATTAACCCTAATAATCCTAATATCCATTTTTCAGGAACATAATTTAAGACAAAGGCAAAGAATAAACTTACGACAATCAATGCCACAGATCCTACATATTGACCAATATAAATATCTCGATATTCTTTTCTAGTCTTTGCCCTAGCAAAAAATATTAATAAAATCACTAATAAATCTACTGCTGTCGCAATATAAAGAATAGCAGCAGTTACAATAGTCTGAATCATAATTACACCTCATTCAAAAATATTTTTGAATGTATTATAACTTATGTTTTCAAATAATCATAGATGCTTTATTCCAATTGCTTTATTGACGTTGAGCCTCGGAACCCTTAACAATCCCAAAACTTGTCGAATGGTCGGCTTAATAGCTCACGCTATGCCGACATTCGTCTCCAAGTTTAGTTAAGGGTTCTTCTCAACGCACAATAAATTTTCTCGGCATAAATGCCGTGTTATAATTAAAATACTTTTTCTGGTTTTTCTCGTATTATTTTTCCACTTTTATCATCCAAAAAGTGAGTAAGAGCTACCTAAATTTTAAATGGTGGCTCTTTTTTTATATTCTAATTTATTACAAATCAGAATACCTTTATTTTTAATTTTAAGACGGTATTTTGAAAAATTAGAGTTATTTATATATTTTTATACCCAAAAACTTATATTGGCTCTTAAAACGCAAATGAGAGCCAAATAAATATATTTTAATTTCACAAACAAAAATTTGAGCAAAACCAGTGACGAATTTTTAGACACTGCCCATCTATATGCAAATTAAAAATTGGCATAAAATTGCTCAAAAATCCATTCAATTTTTTTAGTTCCTGCAGGGACAATTACTTTCAAAAAAACACCAAATTTTGAATTAGCTCCAAATTCTTTGTAAGAGCATAAGGGAAATTTGCATACATAAAAAAATGTATGGTCTGGCGAAGCCAGACATTTCAAGGGATACAGAGATTTTGAAAAAGTATACATTTTTTTGCTTTGTACCCAGAATGTACCCGCAAGATATTGTGTTGTACCCATTTTGTACCCACATCATACTGTATCTGTACCCAAAATGTACCCAGACATTTTTAGCGTATTTTCAACAAAAAAACGCTAGCTTTTTTCTAACGTTTAAGAAAATTTATTTTTATTTTTCTTCTTCAATTTCAACAATCACTTGATGATTAATTTCTTGTTTTTCATTTTCTGTTAAATCAAAAAGTTCACTCGTTAAATATTCTTTTTTATTCCAAATATAAAAATATACTGTCAAATCACCTTCTTTTAGAAAATGCAATTGGGCATGTTTTCTGTTCTATTTTATTTCTTTAGACAGTCTAAAATAAATAATACTATTGCTTTTCAATTAACATTTTATAGTTAATTAAAATAATTTTAGGAAGATTAAAATAAAAAATTTTGAGTATAATCATTTCGATGAATCTTATTATGCACTTTATATTTTTTTATTCTCTAGTAAATAAAAAGATAAAATGATCATTATTGAATTTGATATTGAGAAAAAAGTATTTAATCAATTTCAAAAAGTGAAACAAATGTATGAATTGCTTAGATTACTTTTTAGTGATTTTATTGGTGAAATTAATACTAAAAGTAGTAGGATTAATAGGATTTGGGTAAAAAAATTAATCCTATTTATAGGATTGAGGATGACTGAAGCCTATGAAATCAACAAAAAAAGGAGTCTTCAGACAATTAAAAGTGGTCTTGTAACAATTGTAAAGAGTCTGTATTAAAGTGTTATATTACACTCTAAAGTTCAATGTATAAGAATGCTTATAATCA